>NZ_CP081964.1:1318310-1977465 GCF_019844075.1 Curtobacterium sp. TC1 | reverse complement strand
CGCGCTCGGACTGCTCGAGCAGCACCTCGACTGGCACCTGGTGCACGGCCGCCTGAGCGCACAGCGTGCCCGTGCGGTCTCGGCGTCGATCGACCGGCTCGTCGCTCGGCTCCGTCCGGTGGTCCCGCAGCTCCTCGAGACCTTCGGCTACGAACCCGGACACGTGCGGGCGCCGATCGCGCTCGGCGAGGAGCAGGCGCGCCAGGACGAGGCCCGTGCGTGGTTCGCCGCCGAGGCGGCAGCCGGACGGCTCCCCGAGCAGGAGAAGAAGCCCCGCGCGTAGCCGCCCGTCGTTCCGTCCGGTCCGCGCCCCGGCAACGTCGTCGCGCCCCGAAGAGTCGGGGCGCGACGCCCGCAACGGGGCGCGCTCGCCAACGATGGGGCGACAATGACCGCGCGCGGACGCGCAGCCCCTGCGACAGCCCGGACTACGCCCGGTCGGCCCCGCCGCGGTCGCCGAGGGCCGCGCGCAACCGCGCCTCGGCGTCGTCTCCGGAGGCACCGGACGCCCCGGCAGCCGCAGCGGCCTCGGCGTTCGCCTCGGCGACCGCGCGCACGACCTCTTCGCGCTGGATCTTCACCCCGCGTGGTGCGTCGATGCCGATCCGCACGCCGTCCCCCCGGGCGTCGAGGACCGTGATGACGATGTCGTCACCGACGAGGATCCGCTCGCCGACCTTCCGCGTGAGTACCAGCACCCGCTCAGCCTAGCGACAGGACGGGGACCCCCAGCAGGTCGACGGACTCCGGCGTGGCGGTCTCTCCGGCACCAATCGCGACGACACCGGCCACCGGCAGCCGTGCGGCCACCGCGGAGACCATGGCCGCCGAGTCCTCCGGCTTCCGGCCGACGTCGACCACGACCCAGACCTGGTCCGCCTCGATCCGGTCGCCCGTGGCGCGGTCGTCCCAGGCCGCCAGGGCGAGCACGGCGTGGCCGTCGCGCACGCCGTCGGCGCGGGCGAGGATCGCGGACCGCCGGTCGGCGGCGTCGGTCGGCCGCAGTGCGTGCCGGACGGCGAACAGGCCAGCGGCGGCGTCGACGTCGTTCGGCCGACCGACCAGCAGCACCAGGTCGCCGTCGGCGGACCGCACTGCCGGAACAGCGGACCGCACTGCCGGAACAGCAGATCGCGCGGCAGGGGCCGTGGGCCGGGCCACGCGCACGGCGGGCGCGGCGTCGGGGACGGTGGCCGGGCCTCCTGGCAGGGTGTCGGTGACGGCCTGGAGGCGCGGGTCGACGTCCGCAGGCCCGTCCGGCTCCGGCAGGACGCGCGTCGGGCGCGGGGCGCTCCCCGTGATGCCGTCCGCCACGAAGCCGTCGAGCACCGACGCGAACGCGTCGGCGCGCGTGGTCGCGGTGCCGTCACCACCCGCGATGCGGGCCTCGGCCTCCTCGGCGTCGGCGAGCAGCGCCGCGATCCCGATCCGCTGGACGGGCGAGTCGGCGATGACCACGCGTGCGGTCGGGGTCTCCCCTGGCTCCGGCACCTCGACGGTGGCCTCGACGTGCGCCTTGCGGAACAGCCCGCCGATGCCCGGCGTGGTGACCCGCTCGGCGGCGACGATCCGTGCGCCCGCGCCGAACTCGGTCCGGACGGCGTCGCGGACCTCGTCGAGCGTGGCGCCGCTACGCTGCAATCGGGTCGGCGGCACGGACCACTCCCACGGTCTCGATGGTGGAACCCGCGGCGGTGGCCTCCTGGTACGACAGCACCGGGAGCCCGTTCGACTGCGCGGCGACCATGCGGTGCACGGCCGGTCGGAGCTGCGGCGCGCAGACCAGGACGGCGGACAGGCCCTGGTCCTCGACGCTGCGCACGGCGTCGCGGACGGACCCGAGCACCTGCTCGATGCGGTGGGCGTCGAGGACGATCTGGCTGCCCTGCTCGGACGGGCGCAGGCCCTCGAGCATCGACTGCTCGAGCAGCGGGTCGATCATGATGACGCGGAGCGTGCCCTGGTCGGTGTAGCGCGCGGCGAGGGCGGGACCGAGCGCGGCGCGTGCGGCCTCGACGAGCCCCTCGGGGTCGGTGGACGCCTTGGCCCGCAGGGTGAGGGCCTCGCAGATCCGGCCGAGGTCGTTGATCGGCACCCGCTCGGCGAGCAGGCCCTGCAGCACGCGCTGGAGTTCGGCCATCGAGAGCATGCCCGGCACGAGTTCCTCGACCGCGGCGGGGTTGACCTGCTTGACGCCCTCGGTCAGGACCTTGACGTCCTCGCGGGTGAGCAGGCGGGCGGCGTTGTCGCCGATGACGGCCTGCAGGTGCGTCACGAGGACGGACACGCGGTCGATCACGGTGGCGCCGGTCATCTCGGCGGCGTGCCGGAGTTCGGCGGGCACCCACTTGCCGGTCAGACCGAACACCGGCTCGACCGTCGAGGCGCCCGGCAGTCCGTCCAGGTGGTCGCCGAGCGCGAGCACGCTGCGGGCCGGGGCGGTGCCGCGGCCGGCCTCGACGCCGGCGATCCGGATGGCGTAGGTGGACGGTGGCAGGTCGATGCTGTCGCGGGTGCGGACCGGTGGCACGACGATGCCCATGTCGACGGCGATCTTCCGGCGGAGCGCACGGACGCGGCCGAGCAGGTCGTCGGAGGCGCCGGACACCATGTCGACCAGGTCCGGCGCGAGGAGGATCTCGAGGGCGTGCACGCGCATCTGCTCGATGAGGTCCTCGGGGGTGTCGCCGGTGGGCGCTGCGGCCTCGAGGGCCTGCTGCTCGGCGGCGGCCGACTCGGCGTTCGCGGCGTTCCGGCCGATCCGCCAGGCCGTGAAGAGCAGCGTCGCGCCGACGAGCAGGAACGGCAGGATCGGCATGCCGGGGATGAACCCCATCGCGATGGCGGCGACACCGGCGATCATCAGCGCGTTGCGTGACTGCGACAGCTGCGTCGCGGCCGAGGCGCCCATCTCGGACTCCGCGCCGGAGCGGGTGACGATCATGCCGGTGGACACCGCCATGAGCAGCGCCGGGATCTGCGTGACGAGGCCGTCGCCGATGGTCAGGATGCCGTACTTCGACAGGGCGTCGGTGGCGGAGAGCCCGTTCTGCAGCATGCCGATCGCGATGCCGCCGACCAGGTTGATGATGATGATGAGGATGCCGGCGATCGCGTCGCCCTTGACGAACTTCGAGGCGCCGTCCATCGCGCCGTAGAAGTCGGCCTCGGCGGAGACCGCGGCCCGGCGGTCCTTCGCCTGCTGGTCGGTGATGAGCCCGGCGTTCAGGTCGGCGTCGATCGCCATCTGCTTGCCGGGCATGGCGTCGAGGGTGAACCGTGCCCCGACCTCGGCGACGCGCTCGGCGCCCTTCGTGACGACGACGAACTGGATGACGATGAGGATCAGGAAGATCACCGCGCCGATGATGATCGACCCGGACACGGCGACGTGGCCGAACGCCTGGATGACGTCGCCGGCGAAGCCCTCGCCGAGCACGAGGCGGGTGGACGCGACGTTCAGGCCCAGGCGGAACAGCGTCGCGACGAGCAGGAGCGACGGGAACACCGAGAAGTCGAGCGGCTTCTTCACGAACAGCGTCGTGAGCAGGATCACCAGCGCCAGCAGGATGTTGCAGATGATCAGGAAGTCGAGCAGGAACGACGGCACCGGCAGGATCAGCAGCAGGATGATGCCGACGATGAACACCGGGACGACGAGCTTCGGCAGGTCCTTGCGGTTCATGCGGGGAGTCCTTCGGTCTGGTTCGCTGCGGTGCGCGGTGTGCGGAGCCTGCGGGGGCGGAGGTCGCCGGTGAGCGTCGCCGGGTCGATGACGCTCGCGACCTCGTCGGGCGTGGTCGGCCGCGGTGGTGCGTGGGTGCCGGCCGCTGCACCGCGGGCCTTGAGCGCCATCACGAACGAAAGCACCCGGGCCACCGGCGTGTACAGGTCGACGGGGATCTCGTGCCCGAGCTCGCACGCGGCGTGCAGCGCACGGGTGAGCGGGACGTCGCGGACGATCGGCACGCGTTCCTCCTCGGCCCGGGCGCGGATGACGTCGGCGACCGGGCCAGCGCCCTTCGCGACCACCCGCGGTGCCGCCTTGCCCGGCTCGTACCTGAGCGCGACGGCGTAGTGGGTCGGGTTCGTCATGACGACGTCCGCGGTGCCCACGGACGCGATCATCCGGTTGCGGCTCATCGCGAGCTGACGGGAGCGGCGCTGGCCCTTGACGAGCGGGTCACCGTCGCTCTTCTTGTGCTCGTCCTTGACCTCGCGCTTGGTCATCATGGTGCGCTTGCGGTTGCGGCGGATGACGACGAGCACGTCGATCGCCGCGAGGACGAGCCCGGCGGCGATCGCGGCGCGGAGCAGGGTGCCGGCGCCGTCCGCTGCCGCCTCGAGCACGGCGGACAACGGCAGCGAGCCGCTCGTCATGAGCACGGGCATCAGGCCCTGCACGGCGAACCAGAGCACGAGCCCGACGACGGCGGTCTTCAGCAGGGCCTTCGCCCCGTTCCAGAGCGCCTGGACGCCGAACACGCGCTTCAGGCCCGCGATGGGGTCGAAGTGCGACGCCTCCGGTGCGAGCTTCCGGATGTGCACCCCGCCCTGCGCGACGGCGGCCGCGGTGACCGCGACGAGGACCACCGCGAGCATCGGACCGAGGGTCGCGCCGACGCTCGCCATCGCCTCGCCGAACACGTGGTTCATGGTGCCGATGGTCGGGTTCGCGATGACGGACTGCACGGCGACGAGCTGCGCGGTGCCTGCGGCTGCCGCGTTGCCGATCATCGACGGCACCATGAGCGCGACGACGGCGATGCCGATCCACGCACCGAGGTCCTGGGACCGGCCGAGCTGGCCCTTCCGGTGGACCTCCTGCATGCGCTTCTGGGTGGCCTTCTCGGACTTCTCACCACTGTCGGACACGGCGCCTCACCCCCGTCCCGTGATCGCCTCGACGGCGTCGCCGGTCAACGACGACACCACCGAGGGCAGCGCCATGAAGAGCGCACCGGCGAACAGGACGGTCAGCCCGATCTTGATCGGGAACCCCATCTGGAACGCGTTGAGGGCCGGCGCGACGCGGGTGAGCAGACCGAGGCCGACGTCCGCCAGGAACAGCACGACCACCAGGGGCCCGGCGATCTGCAGCGTCGCGAGGAACATCTGCGACATCGCCGCCACGAGGGCGTGCGCCAGACCGTCGACGGCGAACGCCCCGGTCAGCGGCACGGCGTCGAAGGACCGCACGAGCCCACCGACGATGAGCTGGTACCCGCCCGAGGTGAACAGGAGCGCGAGCGCCGCCATCTGGAACAGCCGGGTGAACTGGGCCCCGTTGACCTGCGACTGCGGGTCGAACGCCTGTGCCAGTGTGAACCCGCCGAACAGGTCGATGAGCGCACCGGCGGACTGCACCGCGGCGAACACCAGGAACACGAGGAAGCCGAGCGACAACCCGACGACGAGCTGGGCGAGCAGCGCGAGCAGGAACGGCCCGGTGGCGAGTGATTCGTACCCGACGGCGACGCGCGGGGCGACCCCGATCGCCAGGCCGAGCCCGAGGATCACCTTCACGGTGCCGGGGAACGCCCGGTACGAGAACGGCGGCGCGATGACGAAGAACGCGACGAGCCGGACGCCCGCGAGCATGGTCGCCTCCAGACGGTCGGCGTCGACGCTGAGCTCCATCAACCGCTCCCGAGCAGCTTCGGGATCATGTCGAAGGCGACGTGGGTGAACGCCACCATCTCCGAGATCATCCAGTTGCCGCAGATCACCAGGGCGATCGCGACCGCGACGGCCTTCGGCACGAACGAGAGCGTGACCTCCTGGATCTGGGTCACGGACTGGAACAGCGAGATCGCGAAGCCGACGACGAGCGACGTGATGAGCACCGGCGCCGCGAGCTTCGCCGACACGAGGAGTGCCTGGAGGACCAGGTCGATGACCGCCTGCTGGTTCATGCGCGACCCCTAGACAACGTGGTAGCTCTCGATGAGCGACGTGATGATGAGGCCCCAGCCGTCGACCAGGACGAAGAGCAGGATCTTGAAGGGCAGCGAGATCATGACCGGCGGGAGCATCATCATGCCCATCGACATGAGCGCCGCCGAGACGACGAGGTCGATCACCAGGAACGGGATGAAGATGACGAACCCGATGATGAAGGCGCTGCGGAGCTCCGAGATGATGAACGCCGGGATGACCGTCGTCATCGGCACGTCCGCCATCGACTTCGGGTTGTCGAGGCCGGCGGCGCGGGTGATCAGGGCGACGTCCTCGTCGCGCGTCTGGTGCAGCATGAACGTGCGCAGCGGCTTCGTGCCGATCTCGACGGCCTGGTCGAAGCCCAGGTGGCCGGCGAGGTAGGGCTGCAGCGCGTCGTCGTTGATGTGCCCGAGCACCGGCGCCATCACGAACAGCGACAGGAACAGCGCCAGGCCCGCGATCACCTGGTTCGGCGGGATCGACTGCAGTCCGAGCGCGTTCCGGGTCATCGCCAGGACCACGAAGATCTTCGTGAACGACGTCATCATGAGCATGAGCGCCGGGGCGACGCTGAGCAGCGTGATGCCGATGAGCGTCACGACCGCCGACGACGGGGTGCCGTCCGGACCGTTCACGCTGACGCTGAAGTCGCCGTCCGCGGGAGCGGTCGGGGTGGCGGGAGCGGTCGGCTCCACGACCCCGGCGGCGTGGGCACCGGTCGCGGTGAGCATGAGGAAGCCGGCGACGACGGCGAGCCCGAGCAGGACGAGTGCGACGACGCGTCCGGACAGCGCCAGCCGGTGCGACCCTGCGGCGGTCACCCGACCCGCCGGTTCCGGAGCGCCGCGGCAGCCTGCCGCCACGTGTCGACCGACAGGATCGACCCCTGCAGCTGCTGCGCGGTCGGCAGCGTGGTGCGCTGCGGACGCCGGTTGCGCGGGCGCATCGGCAGGGCCTCCGGGAGGCCCGTGGGGGCGTCCGCCTGCAGCGCCAGTTCCTGACCGAACGCGTCGGCCGACGGGGCGGGACGCACGGGCAGCTGCACGGGTCCGGTCACGATGGTGAGTTCGGGAGCGGGCGCCTGGCCACTCGTCAACAGGCTGACGCCCTGCTCGGAGACCCCGAGCACGAGGCGCTCCCCCTCGACGTCGACCACGACGACGCTCGCCTTGCCGCCCAGGCCCTGGCGGCCGACGACCTCGACGGTCGCCGCACGGCGCCCGGAGGTCCTGCCCGCGAAGCGCTTCTTGCTGGCGCGGTGCAGCACCCACATGAGGGCGAGCACGACGCCGAGCGACAGCGCGACGCGGAGGGTGACGAGGAGGGTGTCCACGCGCAGGCTCAGAGGGATTCGGCGACGTCGAGGATGCGGGTGATCCGGACGGCGTAGTCCTGGTCGACGACGACGACCTCGCCGTGCGCGATCAGGCGGCCGTTCAGCAGGACGTCGGCGGGGGCACCGGCGCTGCGGTCGAGTTCCACGACCGCTCCGGGTTCCATGCCGAGCACGTCGCGGACCGACATGCGGGTGCGCCCGATCTCGACGGTCAGGGTCATCTCGACGTTGTTGATGCGGCCGAGGTTGCCGGCGGGCACACCGACCGGTGCGGCGGCCGAGACCGTGCCGTGCTCGCGCACGCGGATGCCGAACCAGCCGCTCGGCACACCACCGGCGGTCAGCTCGAACACCACCGTGTCGGGGTCGGCCAGCAGCGCGGCGGCCGACTCGCGGCTCGCCTCGCCGAGGACCCCGACGCCGAGCACGGACGCGGCGGCCTCGAGCGACGGGCGCAGCACGTCGGTGACGGCGACGATCCCGTGGTCGGTGCCGCCGGCCGCGATCACGGCCTCGAGGTCGGTGAGCACGAGGGCCAGATCGGCCGACAGGCCGCCGACGAACGAGGCGACCACGGCGTCGGTCGCCGCTTCGAGCGCGACGGGGGTCGCGCCTCCCGGCAGCAGCTGCGCACCCAGCGGGACGGCCGTCGGGAGCTGCGCCGCGAGCGACTCGGCCGCGGTGGTCTGGAGGGTGGTCGTGGCGTTCATGCGAGCTCCGTGCTGGTTGCGGACGACGTGCCGGCGGCGGCCGAGGTGGTGGTGACGACGATGCCGGCGAGGCGCGAGCCGTTCGCGCCGACCGCGGCGGTGCCGACGGGTTCCCCGTCGACCGCGATGGTGAGGGGACGGTGCTGCGGGTGCGGCAGCGGCAGGACGTCGCCGACGGCGAGCCGGAGCACCTGCGTCGGCAGGACCGTCGCCGGGGCGAACCGCAGGCTGACCCCGACGGGCACGCCCGCGAGCTGCGCGTCGAGCAGGGCCTGGGCGTCGGCGGGCGACACGGTGGCGGCGGTCTCGCCGAGCTGCGGGAGCACGGCCTCGGCCGGCAGGGCGAGGGTGCCGGGGGCGACGCGGTCGCCGACGCGGATCGAGAACGCCGCGACGATCATCAGGTCGCCCTTCTGGGCGGCCTGGGCGAACTGCGAGTTGAACTGGAAGCCGCCGGCCGTGACGTCGTGCGCGAGCAACCCGCCGAACGAGTACCGGAGGTCGTCGAGGGCGTCCTCGACGATCTTGCGCACGAGGGCCTGCTCGATGGGCGTGAAGGTGCGCTCCGGGGTCGGCAGGGGCTTCGAGGCGCCGAGGGCGTGCGAGACCCAGGTCAGGGCGGCGTCGAGCGGGACCTGCAGGACGCCCTTCGGGACGACGTCGGCGATCGGCAGCAGCACCATGCCGGTGAGCGCGGGCAGCGAGGCGGCGTACTCGTCGTACGTCACCATCTGCACCTGCTCGCAGGTGACCTGGCTGACGGCGCGGACCTTCGCGGTGAGCTGCGTGCCCCACTGGCGCGCGAACGTCTCGAACGCGAGCTCGAGGACCCTGGCGTGCTCGCGGGCGAGCGTCGACGGGCGCGCGAAGTCGTACACCTCGGGCGCGGGCAGGGTCTCGGTCACGGGTGCGTCTATCGGTCGCCTGTGCGGCACCCGTCAGTGCTGTACCCCGTACTGGGGAGGCGGGGTCCGGTCGTGCCGTCGATCGTGTGTCAGCCCTGGCGTGCTCCGTCCTGCGCCTTCGCGAGCGCCGGCATCAGTGCGCTGACGTCCTGGTCGGCGTTCGACAGCACCACGATGTCGACCCGTCGGTTCAGGGCGAGGTCCTGGTCCGTCCCGCCCTTCGCGAGCGGTCGGCTCGACCCGAAGCCGACGCTCTGCACGCGGTCGCCCGGCATCCCGCCGCGCTCGACCAGGTCGCGGAGGACCCCCGTCGCCCGGGCCGCACTGAGTTCCCAGTTCGTGGCGTACGGCGCCGTCGAGTTCCGCTGGTCGGCGTGCCCCTCGACGCTGACGTCGTGGTGGCTCGTCTTCAGGACCGGAGCGATCGCGTCCATGATCGACTTCGCCTGGTCGGACAGGTCCGCGCTGTTCGTGCCGAAGTAGGTCTCACTGCCGACGAGCCGGACGATCAGGCCACGGGCGTCGACGGTGAACTGCACGTTCGCGGTCTGGCCGGCCTTCGCGAGGTTCCGCTGGATCGCGGTCTCGATCGCGGTGAGGTCGTCGAGCTCCTCCTGGGCGTCGGCGAGGTCCTGCTTCGTCGCGGTCACCGGCACGACGGTCGACGCCGGGTCGACGTTGGTGTCCTCCGTGCCGGACGACGCCGTCGAGTGGTCGGCCTGCGACTTGTCGGTGGAGTACCCGGATCCGTCCTCGACCTGGTCCTTCGTCACCACCGTGCCGCTGGCGGTGTCCACCTTCTGCGACTTCACCTCGCCGAAGCCGGTCGCGAGCGAGTTCTTCAGGGCGATGTACTTCTCCTGGTCGACCGTCGACATGGCGAACAGCACCAGGAACATGCACATCAGCACCGTGATCATGTCCATGTAGGACGCCATCCAGCGCTCGTCGGGGTGCTCGGCCTCGTCGTGGCCCTTCTTCGCACGACCGCGGCCGCGGCCCCGGGGGTTGGCGCTCATCGTCAGGCCGCCAGCTGCTGGTCGTCGGCGTCGTCGGTGGCGGCGCCCTTGCCGTTCTTGCCCTTGTTCTTGCCGGCGGTGTCGGTCCGCGCGGCCGGCGGCACCATGGCCTTGAGGCGCTCACCGAGCAGGCGCGGCTGGCTGCCGGCCTGGACCGCGAGCAGCCCTTCCATCAGGAGCGTCTGCCGGTCCGACTCGAGCTGCGCGAGCTTCCGGAGCTTGCCGCCGATCGGCAGCCACATGAAGTTCGCCGTCAGCAGGCCCCACAGCGTCGCGACGAACGCACTCGCGATGAGCGGGCCGAGCTCGTCGGGCTTGCCGAGGTTCGCGAGCACGTGGGTCAGGGACACCACGGTGCCGATGATGCCGACCGTCGGGGCGAAGCCGCCGAGGCCCATGAAGAACGCACTCGCGCTCCGGGTCGGCGCCGCGTTCGACTCGATCTCGTCCTCGAGCAGGATCCGCAGCTCGTCGCCGTCGGTGCCGTCCGCGATGTTCTGCAGCGCCTTCTTCATGAACGGGTCGTCGTGCTTGTCGGCCTCCTGCTCGAGCGCGAGCAGACCGTTCGACCGAGCAGTCTCGGCCAGGCCCACCACGTCGTCGATGACCGACTGCGGCGGGGTGACCTTGCCCGTGAACGCCTTCGGCACGGCCTTGAAGCTCGCGATGGCGTCCTTCAGCGTCGTGCTCGCGATGCCGCACCCGATGGTCGCACCGAACACGAGCAGCATCGGCGCGGGCAGGAACAGTCCGGCGAGCTCGACGTGCTCCATCTCGACCATGCCGAACAGGGCGCCGAAGGCGAGCAGGATCCCGATGATCGTCGCGATGTCCACGTCAGCGGCCCCCGTCCTGCGTGCGGAGGGGTGCGACCGCGGTGAGCGTCGGCTGCGGGCCGGTGGCGTTCCTGGTCGGCAGGTCGGTGCCGTACGCCATCCCGACGATGCGGGCGCGGTACGCGGCGATCAGGTCGATGACGTCGGCCATGGACTCGCGGACGATGTACTTCGCCCCGTCGACCATGATGAGCGTCGTGTCCGGCGTCTCGTGGATGCGCTCCACGAGGTCGGGGTTGACAGCGAATGCGCTGCCGTTGAGTCGTGTGACGACGATCATGGCCCGTCCTGGTTCTCGATCGTCCCGCCGCCGTCCGTGGGGCGGGATGCTGCCCGTCCGTGGGCCTGCACGGAGGTCTATCGGCGGGTGGGGTCCCGCCGTTAGCAGGCGTCGCTAGCCTGGGACGGTGATCACCGCGGCGGACCTGCTCGACCACCCGCGGGGCCGCCGGTTCTGCCTCGAACTCGTCCGCGGGGTCCAGCAGCCCGACTCCCCGGCCGCGGAACACCTCGGCGGCCTGCTGTTCTGGGCGGTCCACCACCTGGGCGCGGAACGCGGCGACGGCCACGTGCTGTTCGGCGTCGGCGGCGACGTCCTCGAGGAGCCCGCGCCGGAGATCACCTCCGTGGCGAGCGCGCTCACCGCCGTGCCCCTGCCGGTCCCCGGCGAGGACGACGTCGTGGTGGCACTCGAGTCCACTGCCGAGAGCGCGCTCTGGTGGCAGCCGGCGGATGCGACCGATGCGCTCCTCAGCCGTGCCGTGTTGCGGCCGGCGCTGACCCGGATCGCGCGCTGGGCGGTGGACAGTCCGGTCGTCCGACAGCTCGCCGAGCCGCAGGGCGGAGCGTGGACCGTCGTGTTCGACGAGGACGAGCAGCCGCACCACCCGAGCACCGCCCAGGCGCTCCGCGACTGGGCGCAGGAGCTGCGCGACGAGGTCGCCGCGGGCAGCCCCGGCGTCGCGAGCGGTGTCTGGTGGACCACGCCGCCGTGGCCGCTGGTGCAGACGACCCGGGCACCCTTCCCGTCCGCTGGTCCCCTGGCACTGTGGGCGGTGGAGGACTCCTCGGGCCAGGAGCGCGCTCGTGCCCGGCCCGCACCGTTCGACCCCGCTGCCCGCGTGTTCACGGTCGACGCTCCCGGAGACTGGGCCGCGCTGTGCCGTCGTTGGCCGCTCGACGTGACCACGACCACGCGACGGAACGACTGGCAGCTGGCGACGGGACGCCAGGGCGCGTGGGTGCTGCCCGACTGGTCCGGGGTGGCCGCCGAGTACGACGTCGTCCACCTCACCGTCTCGGGGTGGTTGCGCACCTCGGGAGACGCGGTGACGGTCGATGACGACCGTGCGAGCGTCGTCGCCGGCTGGACGCCGGACTCGGCCTACTGGCTCACCGACCACGAACTCGGGACCGGCACGTGGGCGGCGTGGTCGCGGCCCGGGAACTCCGGGGTCTGGCGACGACACGACTGACCATCTCGTCCCCCGAATTCTCAGCTGTGATGTATTCGAGACCTCGATACGGGCGACGGGTGTCGTTCTTCAGTCGTTTTATCTCATGAGCGTGTTACGTTGGCGCCATGACCGACACCACCACCGTCGTCTCGCCGGCATCTCCGGCGACCGCAGCACCACTCCGCGAGGTCGGCGCCCTCATCCGGGGCGCCCGCAAGGGCCGCAGCATGACCCAGGCGCAGCTCGCCGAACGCGTCGGCACCAGCCAGAGCGCGATCAACCGCATCGAACAGGGTGGGCAGAACCTGTCCCTCGAGATGCTCACGCGCATCAGCGACGCCCTCGACCAGCAGATCGTCTCGATCGGCGGCGCCCCGCAGCGTGCCCACCTGCGCGTGCAGGGCGGCCGGAAGCTCAGCGGCTCCATCGCCGTGAACTCGAGCAAGAACGCGGCCGTCGCACTCCTCTGCGCCTCGCTGCTCAACCGCGGCGTCACCCGGCTGCACAAGGTCGCCCGGATCGTCGAGGTCGACCGCATCATCGACGTGCTCCGCAGCCTCGGCGCGAGCGTCACCTGGTCGGAAGACGGCGAGACCCTCGAGATCGTCGCCCCGTCCGACCTGCGCCTCGACGCGATCGACGCCGACGCCGCCCGCCGCACCCGCAGCGTGCTGATGTTCCTCGGCCCGCTCAGTGGCCGGTACGAGTCCTTCCGGCTGCCGTACGCCGGCGGCTGCGACCTCGGCACCCGCACGGTCGAGCCGCACCTCATCGCCCTGCGTCCGTTCGGCGTCGACGTCGAGGCGACCTCCGGCTGGTACGAGGTCGGCGTCGCGAACCAGGACGTCCCCACCAAGTCGGTCGTCCTCACCGAGCGCGGCGACACGGTGACCGAGAACGCGATCCTCGCCGCGGCAGCCCGCGACGGCGAGACCGTCATCCGCAACGCCAGCCCCAACTACATGGTGCAGGACCTCTGCTTCTTCCTCGAGCTGCTCGGGGTGCAGATCGAGGGCATCGGCACGACGACGCTCCGCATCACCGGCAAGAGCCGCATCGACGAGGTCGTGGACTACTGGCCGAGCGAGGACCCGGTCGAGGCGATGAGCCTGCTGACCGCGGGCATCGTCACCGACTCGACGCTGACCGTCACGCGTGCGCCGATCGAGTTCCTCGAGATCGAACTCGCGACCCTGGCCGAGATGGGCCTGCGCTTCGACGTCACCGACGAGTACCCGGCTGCGAACGGCCGCACCCGACTGGTCGACATCACCGTGCACCCGTCCGAACTGCACGCACCGATCGACAAGATCCACGCGATGCCGTTCCCCGGGCTGAACATCGACAACCTGCCGTTCTTCGTGGTCATCGCCGCGATGGCCGAAGGCACAACGCTCGTGCACGACTGGGTGTACGAGGGCCGGGCCATCCACCTGCTCGACCTGACCCGCCTCGGCGCGAGCGTCACCCTCCGCGATCCGCACCGCCTCGACGTCACCGGTCCGACGCACTTCTCCGGCGCCGAGATCAGCTGCCCGCCGGCCCTCCGCCCCGCGGTGGTCATCCTGCTGGCGATGCTCGCGGCGAAGGGCGAGAGCGTCCTGCGCAACGTGGGCATCATCGCCCGCGGCTACGAGCAGCTGCAGGAGCGCCTGAACTCGCTCGGCGCGTCCATCGAGACGTTCCACGACTGAGGCGACCGCCTCCCCGCGAGACCTGACGGCCCGTCCCCGCAAGTGGGGACGGGCCGTCACCCGTTCTGCGCGGATCGACCCGAGCCTCCAGGCTGATGCGCAGGAGCGCTCCACCACCCACCCAGGCGACCGGTGCTGGATGGGGTGATGGCCACGAGATCGCTCTTGACCGTCCCCCTGTTCACCACGGTCGCGGCCGCTGCCGCGGCCTGGTTCGTCCTCGGCCCTGCCGCCGCCCTCGCGTTCGTCGCGCTCGCGCTCCTCGAGATCGCGATGGCCGCCGACTCGTCGGTGCCGATGGCCGGTATCGCCGGACGACTGCACTCCCCCGCCCGACGGCTGTTCCTGTCGCTCGGGATCGTCGCGGGCGTCCTCGCGATGCGGCTGCTCCTCCCGCCGGCGGCGGTCGCGGTCGGCGACGCGACCGACCCCGCGAGCTCCGTGCAGGAGGCCGTCTTCGCCCCCGGTTCGTTCTCGGCGCACCTCGCCGAGGTGCGCCCCGCCCTCGCCGCCTTCGGCGCCGCCTTCATCTGGCTCGTGTTCGCCGAGTACCTGTTCAACACGGACCGTGCGTCGCGCAGGTCCTGGCTGGGCCGCCTGGAGGCCCGGCTCGCCGCCGTCGCGCGGCCCCGCGTCTGGTCGCTGGTCACCGCTGCGACGGGGGTCGCCGTGACGGCCGTCCTCGTCGGCCTCGACCGCGCGTGGTCGCCGGGAGCCCTGCTGCCGGTCGTGCTCGGCGGCGCGGCGGGCATCGCGGCGTACCTCGGGTCGAAGCGCGTCGCCGCCTGGGCGCTCGACGGGGTCGGGTCGGACACGGCGTCGATCGGGGTCGGGCGGGGTGCCTGGCGGATCCACGCCTACGCGTCGACAGTGGTGTTCGAGCGGGGACTCGTCGTGTTCATGCTGTTCGAGATCCTGGACGGCGTGTACAGCCTGTCGGGGTCGGGCACGCTCGGCGCCGACGGGCTCGGAGCGCTCGAACAGGCCGCGGTCGCCGTGGCGGCGATCGGCGTCGGCGCGGTGTTCCTGGCGCGGTTGACCTCGCGGTTGGACGAGGCCGCCGGGCTGAAGCGGTTGCGCTACCTGAAGGCCGGGGCGGCGTACGTGCTCGGCGTGCTCGCGGTGCTGCTGTGGGCGAGCCTGCTCGTGCCGATCCCGGGTGTCGTCGTCGGGTGGTTCGGCAGCGTGGTGATCGGCTCGGCGCTCGCGAGCTCCCTGCCGTGGCGAGCCTGGTGGCGTCGGATGTCCCGGCGCCCGCACCCCGTCTGATCACGCGCCTGGAAGGATCCACCGGGGATCGGCGTTGACTTGCGGGTCGGACGACGATCGGAGTGCACGTGCTGGGTCCTGAACTGGTGGTCGTCCTCGGCCTGGCCATCGCGCTGACGGCGGGGATCGCGGACCGGATCCGGGTGGCCCCGCCGGTGCTGCTGCTCGTGTTCGGCGCCGCGTTGGCGTTCGTGCCGCAGTTCGCCGACGTCGAGCTGCCCGCCGATGCCGTCCTGCTGCTGTTCCTGCCGGCACTCCTGTACTGGGAGAGCCTGACCACGTCGCTGCGCGAGATCCGGAAGAACCTGCGCGGCATCGTCCTGATGGGCACGCTGCTCGTGGTGGTCACGGCCGGAGCGGTCGCGGTGCTGCTCCACCTGCTCGGCCTGCCCTGGGGACCAGCATGGGTGCTCGGCGCCGCGGTCGCCCCGACCGACGCGACCGCGGTCGGCGTGCTCACGAAGATGCTGCCCCGCCGCAACGTCACCGTCCTGCGGGCCGAGAGCCTGGTGAACGACGGCACGACCCTCGTCGTCTACGGCATCGCGGTCGCCGTCACGGTGGGGACGCAGGAGCTCACCTTCTGGGGCGTCTCGGGGATGCTCGTCCTGTCCTACGTGGGCGGCGTCGCCGCGGGCCTCGCCGCCGCGTGGGTCGGGACGCTCGTCCTGCGCCGGGTCGACACCGTGGTGCTCGAGAACCTCGTCACGTTGCTCGTGCCCTTCGGCGCGTTCCTCGCGGCCGAGGCCATCGGCGCGTCCGGCGTGCTCGCCGTCGTGGCGGCCGGCATCGTCGTGAGCCAGGTCGGTCCGAAACTCGACCGGGCCGAGACCCGCCAGCAGGTCCGGGCGTTCTGGTCGTTCCTGACGTTCCTGCTCAACGGCGCGTTGTTCGTCCTGGTCGGCATCGAGGCGATGGTCGCGGCACGGGCCCTCACGCCACCCGAGCTGCTCCGCGCCGCCGGGATCGTGCTCGCCGTCGCGGTGGTGCTCGTCGTCGTGCGGTTCGCCTTCCTCAACGCCGCGGGCGGCACCGTCTGGCTCGTCACGCGACGCACCGGCGGCGCACCGCGCGAGGGGCACCGCGACCGGCTCGTCAGCGGCTTCGCGGGCTTCCGCGGTGCGGTGTCGCTCGCGATGGCCGTCGCCGTGCCGCGCATGCTCGAGTCCGGCGCGGACTTCCCGGACCGCGACCTCATCGTCTTCGTGACGGCGGGCGTCGTCGTCGTCACGATCGTCGGGCAGGCCCTCGTGCTGCCGGCGGTCCTGCGGCGGGCAGCGCTGCCCGAGGACGAGTCGGTCGGCGAGGAGCGCCGCTTCGCGGAGCGGACCGCGATCGAGGAGGCGCTCGACGCACTCCCCCGGCTCGCACGGTCCACGGGCGCCGACCGGGCGACCGTCGACCGCGTCCGCAAGGACTACGAGGCGCACCTCGACGTCATCCAGGCACGCGAAGAGGACGACGACGAGCACCCGGCACTGCAGCGGCACGACGCCGCCGTCGCGCTCGAACTCGCCCTGGTGCAGCACAAGGCCGCGACCCTGCTGCGGCTCCGCGACTCGGACGAGATCGACGACCTGGTGCTGCGCCAGGTCCGCGCCGGCTACGACGCGGAAGAGGCACGGTTGGGCGGCATCAGCCCCGCGTGACCTCACCGACGTGCCCAGCGACACCGCGGGGTGACGGCGTGACCACCGCCGGACGGGAGGCCCGGTGTCAGCTGGCACCGGGCCTCCCGTCTCGCGGTCTACGCGTCTTCGGACGCCGCCGCGTCGGACGCGAGCGCCTTCCGACGCTGCGCGACCTGGACCGCGATCGCGACCGGGACGGCGGCGAGGGCGATCGCCCGCAACCACGGGCGGTCGAACACGTGCCGCGTGGCGTGGTCCAGCGACACCGGGCCGGGGCCGCCGAGCGCGAACATCGCCGCCGAGAAGCCGAGGAACGCCGGGAACTCGAACCCGCCGTCGGCGTTGAAGAAGCCGTTCGGGGTGTGCACGCTCGACGCGACGCCCATCGTCGTCGCGGCGCCCGCACCGGCGATCGGGGTGGCGAGTCCGAGTGCCAGTGCGGCGCCGGAGCCGGCCTCGCCGATCCCGGCCAGGACGGCGTTCCGTTTGGCGGGGCGGAACCCCATCGCGTGCATGCCCTGCGCGGTGCCCTCGATGCCTCCGCCGCCGAAGGCGCCGAAGAGCTTCTGGGAGCCGTGCGAGACGAGGACGGCGCCGAGTGCGATGCGGAGCAGGGTCTTGGCGGTGACCGATGCGGTGCTGGTGGTGTGCGAGCTCATGCGCGCGACGGTACGCCGCGACGGACGATCGTGAGCAGGAATGGTCGGGTCGCCCGGAGGCACCCGACCATTCCTGCTCACGAAGCGCGCCGCGAAGCACGCCGCGAAGCGCGCAGCGAAGCGCGCCTACCGCTTCAGGTTCGTCAGCTCCTGCAGCACCTCGTCCGAGGTCGTGATGATGCGCGCGTTCGCCTGGAACCCGCGCTGCGCCACGATCAGGTTCGTGAACTCCTGCGACAGGTCGACGTTCGACATCTCGAGCGTGCCGGACGCGAGCGATCCGACGCCCGCCGATCCGGGGGTGCCGACCGAGGCCTGGCCCGAGTTCGCGGTCGCCCGGTAGCCCGAGGCACCGGTCTTCTCGAGGCCGGCCGGGTTCGCGAAGGTCGCCAGGGCGATCCGTCCGAGGGCCAGCGAGGCGCCGTTCGAGAACGACCCGGTGACGGTGCCGTCCTTCGAGATCGAGTAGCCCTGCAGGGAGCCGGCCTCGTGGCCGTTCTGCGACGAGATCGACGCGGTGTTGAGCGACGCGAAGCCGGACAGCTGGGTCATGTCGACGGTGATCCCACCGACTGCCAGGGTGGAACCGGAGGCGATCGAGCCGTCGGTCTTGAAGGTGATCGTGCCGGTGGCGGAGGTCCCCTGCCCGTTCGACGCCGAGACGTTCCACCCGGTGGTCGTGCGGGTGTAGGCGAGCGACATGGTGTGCTTCGTGCCGTACTGGTCGTACACGGTGGCGTCACGGTTGAGCGTCTCGCCCACGGCGGTGTCCGACGGCAGGTTGCCGCTGACGGTGGCCGAGGTGGTCGACGTGGCGGGTGCCGCGGCGTCGAGGGGCAGACGGATGTCGGTCAGCTGGCCGCCGTCGTTGACGACGCCGTTCGTCGCCGAGTACCCCTGCACGATCTTGCCGTCGGCGGTGACCAGACGGCCGTTCGCATCGAAGTCGAAGGCACCGGCACGGCTGTACACGGTGTCGTTGCCGAGGCGCGTGACGAAGAACCCGTCGCCCGAGATCATCAGGTCGGTGGCCTTGCCGGTGGCCTGGGCCGAGCCCTGCGCGAAGTTCGTCGACACACCGGCGACCTGGACGCCGAGGCCGATCTGCGCGGGGTTCGTCCCGCCGATACCGGACTGCGGTCCGCCAGCACCCTGGGTCATCTGCGACAGGGTGTCCTGGAAGACGGTGGTCGACGACTTGAAGCCGACGGTGTTGACGTTGGCGATGTTGTTGCCGGTGACGTCGAGCATCTGCTGGTGCGAGCGGAGGCCGGAGATCCCGGAGTAGAGCGAGCGGAGCATGGTGCGTCCTTTCGGAGAGGCAGGAAGAGCAGGAGGAAGGAGGGAAGCGGAAGAAGAACGGTCAGGAAGCCGGTGCGGTGGTGGTGATGCCGGAGATCACGTCGAGAGCGACCTCCTTCCCGTTCACGGTGACGGTGGGCACGCTGTTCGCGTAGGACACGGCCGAGGCGGTCCCGGTGACGGCGGTGCCGGTCGCGGCGTCGGTGTAGCTGACCTGCTTGCCGACGAGGTTCGCGGCGGCGATGCGCATCTGGAGCGAGAAGTTCTCGTTCCCCGTCGTGGTCTGGTTGGTGATCTGCTCCATCATCGCGAGCTGCGTCTGCTGGCTGATCATCTGGTTGGTGTCCATCGGCGACGACGGGTCCTGGTTCTGCAGCTGCGTGACGAGCAGCTTCATGAACACCTCGGAGTCCATCGTCTGGGACTTCTTCGCGGTCGAGCTCGCGGCGAGGGCCGCGGCCTGGGCAGCCTGGTCCACGCTGCCGGTGATGCCGTCGATGGGCATGGTCTGGTTCCTGTTCGTGAGCCGGTCAGGCGAGGACGTCGAGTCCCGCGGTGCGGATGGTGGAGTTGGGGGCGGCGGACGCGGGCTGCGCGGCGGACGTGCGCCGTGCCTCCAGGCCGGTGTCGGCACGCAGGCGGCCGTCGGCCGGTCGGTGGTCGCGACCCGGCGCCGTGTCCGGGTGGTTCTGGGAGGACAGGTCGAGCGTCGTGCTCAGCCCGGTGCCGGCGGCGTCGCGCCGCAGGTCGGGCAGCACCTGGCGGACAGCGTCGCGGCCCGCCTCGGACGCCGCGAACAGCTCGACGTGCATGCCGTGTGCCGTGACGTGTGCCCGGACCGTGACCGGTCCGAGGCTGTCCGGCACGACCTGCACGGTGACGACGTGCTCACCGGGGCCGGCCTGCGCGAGCGAGAACACCGGGCGCGCGAGCTGCTGCCCGAGCGGTGCCGGCGTGGCCGACGCAGACGGAGCCGCGGTGGCCGGGGTGGGCGCGGCGGTCGGCGTCGTGGGCAGGACGAAGGGCGTCTCGCCACCGCGGGCGGTGGTGACTGCCGGGAGGCCCGGATCACCCGCCGTCGCCCCCTGCTGCTCCGTCCCGTGGCCGGTCTGGGCACCCCGTGCAGCGGTCGTCGCGGCGACCGTCACGACGGCGGGGGCGCCGGTGGCGGCGCCGTCGGCGGGCTGGGTGCTCTGGGCGGTCTGGGGTGCCGCGCCGGTCGGCTGGAGCGTCGCGGCGGCCGCGGCGGCAGTGGCAGCAGTGGCAGCGGCAGCGGGTGCGCTGCTCGCGGTCGTGGTCGTGCTCGTGACTCCGACGGCGCCGGTGCCGGTGCCGGTGCTGGTCGTCCCACCGGACGGGATGCCTGGCCTCGGGGCGGACGCGGGTGACGGCGCGGGGCCGTCGGCGGGGACTGCGGCGGTCGTGCCCGGTGCCGGTGCAGTGGCGGATGGGGCGGACGCGGTCGTGTCGGCCGTCGGTACCGAGGTGCCAGCCAGCGGGAGCGCAGCCGCCGTGGCAGCCGCAGCTCCGGTGGTGGCGGGGTCGGCTCCAGGCGTCGTCGGCGCGATCGTCGTCGGCGAGATCGTCTTCGGGGCCGGGGCCGGGGCCGGGGCCGCCGCCGTCGCGGCGAGGTCCTGCGCCGTCGACCCGGGCGCGGTCGACTTCGCCGTCGTGACCGTCTCGGCAGGGATCGTCGACGCGGCCGGAGGGACCGGGGCGGGCACCGTCCCGGCGAGCGGGAGCGCGGGGGCCTGCGCGGCGGCAGCGGTCGCGCCGTCAGCGGGAGCCGCCACGTCCGTCCCGGTGGCCGTGGCAGCGGTCGTCGTCGTGGTCGACCCCGTGTCGGCTGTGGCGTGGGAGTCGTCTCGGCGCCCCGGGGCGCGGTCGCCGGCACGACGATCGCCGGCGACCACTGCGGACAGGGCGGCGTCGAACGATCCGGGCGCTGCAGGGTCGGAGTTCGGGCAGGATGGCGCGGTGGTGCTCGTCGGAGCGGGCGCGGGCTGGGTGGCGATGGTCAGGCTCATGCGGCGCTCCCGGACTGCATCATGGACAGCAGCGCGGCGGTCTGCAGGTCGGTGGCGCTGCTCGCGGCCGTGGTCGCGGTCGGCGCCGGGGTCGCGGACGCCTGGGCCGGCACGATGCGGCGGATGGTCGCGATGTCGGCGTCGGAGTACCAGTTGTCGACGATGCGGACGTCCTTCCCGGGGCGCGGCGCGTGCAGCACCTTGCCGTCGCCGACGTAGATGACGACGTGGCCCTCGCCCTTCGGGACGATGAGGTCGCCGGGCTGTGCGTCCTTGAGGGACCCGACCTCGACGCCCATCTTCGCCTGGTCCGGCACGACCCGTGGCATGGTCACACCGAGGTCCTTGAACACGGTCTGCACCAGCCCCGAGCAGTCCATGCCGGCGGTCGTGGTACCGCCGAACACGTAGGGCACGCCGAGGTACTTCTTCGCGTCCGCGACGACGTCGGAGCCGGTGGCGCCGCTGCCCGTGGCGAGCGTGCCGGCGCCGCCGTCGACCGAGGTGGCGGGCGCGCTGCCGGTCGGGGCGGCGGCTGCGGCAGCGGTGGTCGCGGTGCCGGTGCCGGTGCCGGTGGAGCCCGTGGCGGTCGCCAGTGCATCGGCGAACGCGCTCGACGACGCACTGGTCGCGGCAGCGGACGACGACGAGCTGGCCGCCGCGGCCGAGCCCCCGCGCAGGGTGTCGATCTGGGACCGGATCTCGGAGATCCGGGAGAGCACCGCTTCGACGCTCATCGGGCACCACCTTCCGTGCGGCGTCGTGCCGCGATCTCGTCGAGGGCGTTCTGTTCGGTGCGGAGTTCCTCGGCGGCCTGCTCGGCGGCGTGCTTGCCCTCGAGCTTCTCCAGGCCGACCGCGGCACGTCGTGCGGCGGTGTACTCGTCCTGTGCACGGTCGGCGTCCGCGCGGCGGGTCCGCACGACGGCGTCGAGCTCCTCGAGCATCCCGCGGGTCGCAGCGCGCGCGGCGGCGACGGCGCTCAGGGTGGCGGCGTCCTCGATCGGCTGCGCGCCCTCGGTGTCGGCGAGGCTCCGGCGCGCGGCGATCCGGGCGTCGGCAGCGTCACGGACCCGTTCGTTCGCGGTGGCGAGCGAGGCGGCGGCGCGGTCCTGTTCGGTGTGGCGCAGGCGCAGGAGTCCGGCGAGCGGGAACCGGCGGGCCATCACGACACCCCCAGCTGCTGCACGAGGCCGCCGAGTCGCTGCCAGGACGCGTCAGCGGTCGCCCGCTCGTCCATCCCCTGGCGCAGGAACGCGTCGATCGCGCCCTGGTGGTCGACGGCGGCGTCGACGAGCGGGTTCGAGCCACGCTGGTACGCGCCGACGTCGAGCAGGTCCTGGGCGCCGGCACGCGCGGCCATCACCTTCCGCAGCACGGTGGCGGCAGCGCGCTGCTCGGGTCGCGTGACCTTCGAGGCCACGCGCGACACCGAGCCGAGGGCGTCCACCGACGGGAAGTGCCCGGTGATCGCGAGCTTCCGGTCGAGCACGACGTGCCCGTCCAGGATGCTGCGGGCGGCGTCGGCGATCGGTTCGTTGTGGTCGTCGCCGTCGACCAGGACGGTGTACATGCCGGTGATGCTGCCGACCCGGTCGGTGCCGGCGCGTTCGAGCAGCCCGGCGAGCACCGAGAACGTCGACGGCGGGTAGCCCCGGGTCGCCGGCGGCTCGCCCACGGACAGCCCGATCTCGCGCTGGGCCATCGCGACCCGGGTGAGCGAGTCCATCATGAGCACGACGTCCTGGCCGGCGTCGCGGAACGACTCGGCGATGCGGGTGGCGACGAACGCGGCACGCAGCCGCATGAGCGCGGGCTCGTCGGAGGTCGAGACGACGACGATCGAGCGGGCGAGACCCTCGGGCCCCAGGTCGTCCTCGAGGAACTCGCGCACCTCGCGGCCACGCTCCCCGACCAGCGCGATGACGTTGACGGCGGCGTCGCTCCCCCGCGCGATCATCGACAGCAGCGACGACTTGCCGACACCGGAGCCCGCGAAGAGCCCCATGCGCTGGCCGCGGCCGACGGTGGTGAGGGTGTCGAGCACCCGCACGCCGAGCTGCATCGGGGTGTCGATGCGGGTGCGCGCCATCGCGTTCGGCGTCGCGTGGTCGAGCGGTACCAGGTCGACCGGCTCGCCACCGGCGCCGAGGAGCGGGCCGCGGTCGTCGATCGGCCGGCCGAGCCCGTCGAGCACACGACCGAACAGCCCGGCCCCCGTCGGCACGAGCACCGGACGGCCGGTGGGGCGTGCGGGGGTGCCGGCGGTGACACCGGTCAGGCGGCCGAGCGGCATGCAGCGCACGCCGGAGGCATCGGTGGCGACGACCTCGACGGCGGTCTGCACGCCGTCCTCTGCCCCGACCGTGACGACCTCGCCGACGTGGGCGTCGAGCCCGGCGATCGTCAGACCGAGGCCGACGGCGCTCGTGACGACGCCGACCCGCTGGGGTGCGGCCTGTCGCAGGGCGTCGTCGAGCCCCCGGGGCCGGAGCAGTGTGGCGCTCATGCCGACGCCCCCCGAGGCTCGACACCGAGCGCCGTACGGGCGCGGTCGAGCGCGGTCGCGATCCGGGCGTCGAGGATGCCGTCGGGCAGGTCGACGACGGCGTCGCCGTCCCGCAGCGCGGGGTCCGCGACCACCGGGACGGGCAGGTCGACGTCGGCGACGCGGGCCGCGTCCGCCGGGCTGAGCCGGACGGCCACCGGGACGCTGCGGTCGATGGACGCGAGCGCCCGCCGGACGGTGGTCTCGGCGCCGGACGTGATCCGGGCCTCCCGTCCGTCATCGGGACCGACTGTCGGACGGGAGGCGCGGATCTCGTACCCGACGATCGCCTCGGCCAGGTCGGTGGCCGCGCTGGCGACCGACGCCTCCGCGTCGCTGAGGACGGGTGCGACCGTGGACAGCATCGCGTTCGTCGCCGCGTCGAGGACCGCGATGCGGCGGACGGTGTCCGCGCGCAGCGACGCGGTCAGCGCCGCGTGCTCGGACTGCAGGCGGGCGCGCAGGGCGTCCGTCTCGGCCTGTGCGGCGCGGAGCCCGGCGGTGTAGCCGGCCGCGTGGCCGCGGACGTCCGCACCGGACGCACGTTCGCGCCCGGCGGCGTCGCCGATGACGGGGAACGCGATGCGCTGCACGGTGCCGGCGGTCGTGGTGTCAGTCAACGAGCTCGTCCTCCTCGGCGCGGTGCACGGTGATGACGCCCTGCGCCTCGAGCTCGCGCACGGAACGGACGACCTCGGCGCGCGCTTCCTCGACCTGCGAGACACGGACCGGGCCCATGGCCTGCAGTTCGTCGTCGAGCAGCGAGCGGTTCCGCTCGGACACGTTCGCGCGGATCGTCTCGACGACGGGTCCGGCCGCACCCTTCATGGCGGTCGCCAGCAGCTTCGAGTCGATGCCGCGGAGCACCTGCTGGATGTCGCGGGACTCGAGCTTGACGATGTCCTCGAAGGTGAGCATGCGCGAGCGGATGTCCTCGGCGAGCTCCGGGTCGCGGGCCTCCAGCCCGTCGAGGACGGCCTTCTCGGTGGCGACGTCGGAGCGGTTGATGATGTCGACCAGGGGCGCGATGCCCCCGACGACCTCGACGCTCTCGCGCGGCGACACGACGGCGCCGGCGCGCTGCCGCAGGACACCCGCGACGATGCCGACGGCTTCCGGGGTCGCGCTGCCCATCGTCGCGAACGCCTGCGCGACGTCGGTGCGGACGCGCTCGTCGACACCTGCGAGGACGGCGCTCGCCTGCCCCGGCTTGAGGTGTGCGAGGACGAGGGCGATGGTCTGCGGCAGCTCGCCCTCGAGCAGGGTGATCACCTGACCGGGCTCGGCGTCGTCGAGGAAGTCGAAGGACTGGCCGGCCAGGTTCGAGGCCAGGCGGTCCATCACGCCGGCAGCCCGCTCGGCGCCGAAGGACGCCTCGAGCAGCCCGAGCGCGGTCTCCTTGCCGCCGCGCTTCTGCAGCCGACCGCTCATCGTGATCCGGTGGAACTCCGACATGGTCTGGTCGACGACGGTGTCCTCGACGCGGCGCATCCGCACGATCTCGGCCGAGATCTCCTCGGCCTCCATCTCGGTGAACTGCTTCATCACCTCGGCGGCGCGGTCGGTCTCCATCTGCATGAGGATGAGCGCGACCTTCTGCGCGCCGCTCAGCGTGCGGTCGCTCGAGTTCTTGCCGGTGCCGTTGCCCGGGCCGCCGGCGCTCGGCATCAGGGCGCTCACACCGGCGCCCGGTCGTCGAGGAGCCCACGCAGCAGCTCCGCCGTGCGCTTCGGGTCGCGTTCGGCCAGCGCGGAGATGTCCTGGCGGCGACGCTCGGCCGTGATCTCGTCGGTCGTCAGCACCTCGGTCGGCGGGTCGCCGGCGGGCATCGTCGACAGCACGGCGGTCGGGGCGTCACCGGCACCGAGGGTCGCACGGTCGGCGGCGCCGTCCATCGCGAGGGGCAGCTGGAACGTCTCGCCGGCGAAGGCGTCGAGTTCGCCGAGGTCGACCGCCTCGCGCTCCTGCTTCCGACTGCGACGGGCGATGACGAACATGACGGCGATGAGCGCGAGCAGGATGCCGATGACGATGCCGGCGGTGCGGATCGACGACCACAGGGCTTCCTGCTGGTCGGCCTTCTGCTGCGCCTCGAGGGCCTTGGCGGCCTGGTCGGCGCCGCTGGTGTCGAAGTCCATCATCGCGACCTTCACCTGGTCGCCGCGGTTCTGGTCGACGCCGGCGGCGGCCGACACCAGGTCGTTGATGCTCTGCAGGTTCGCGTTCTGCACGGCGTCGGCCTTCGAGTTCAGCGCGACCGAGATGGTCTGCCGGTCGAGGGACCCCGAGGGGATCTGCGTGGTCTCGGTGGTGTGGTCGACGGCGTTGTTCTTCGTCGCGGACTCGTTGGTGTACCCGTCGTCGCCGGTGCCGCTCGTCGCCGTCCCGTTGGGCACGGCGATGTTGTCCGGGCCGAGGACCCCGGTCGCGCCGCTCGACGCGCCCGCGGCACCCGAGCCGTACTGCTCGGTGGTGCTCGACTCGTTGAGCGCGACCGGTCCGGAGGTCGGGGTCGTGTAGCTCTCCGACGTGCGGGTGCCGGACTCCTGGTTCATCGTGCCGGAGACCACGACGGTCGCGTTGCCGACACCGAGGGTGGTGTCGAGCAGGTCCTGGATCTTCTTGCTCGTCGCGGCGTCGTAGTCGGCGGCCTGGTCGGCGCCGCTGCCGGTGGCGCCGGTGCCGACGGCGGACAGCGTCTGGCCCTTGGCGTCGACGACCGAGACGTCGGTGGGCTGCATGCCCTCGACCGACGCGCTGGTCAGGTGCACGATCGCCTGCACCTGGTCGGTGCTGAGCTGCGTGCCGTTGTCGGTGGCGATGAACACCGACGCCGTCGGGTCCTTCTCCTCGGACACGAACACGGACTTCTCCGGGATCGCGAGCTGCACGGTGGCGGTCTGCACGCCGTCCATCGCGCCGATGGTCTTGGCGAGTTCGCCCTCCATCGCCCGCTTGTAGGTGACGTCCTGCTGGAACTCCGAGCTCGTCACGCCCATCTGGTCGAGCAGCGAGTACCCGCCCTCGTTCGACGACGGCAGCCCGTTCGACGCGGCCTTGAGGCGCTCCGAGTAGACCTGCGCCTGCGGCACGAGGATCGTCGCGCCGCCGTCGGTGAGCTGGTACGGCACACCGTCGGTCTGCAGCTGGTCGGTGATGGAGCTCGCGTCGGCGGCGGCCAGCCCGGTGAAGAGCGGCGCGTAGGAGGCCTTGCCGAGCCACGACGCCAGGGCGATCCCACCGAGCACGAGCGCGGCGATCACCAGGATCGCGATCGTGCGCTGGGCGGCGGAGAAGCCCTTGACGTACGCGGACAGGCGCGCGAAGACGTTCTTGACGGCGACGGGCATCAGGCCTGCATCCTCATGATCTCGTTGAAGGCGTCGACGCCCTTGTTGCGGACGGCGGAGACGAGCTCGAGCGTGACCTGCGCGCGGGTGGCGGCGATGGTCGCGTCGTGGATGTCGTCGAGGTTACCGGTGACGGCCTTGAGCGCGAGGGTCTTCGAGTCGCTCTGCAGCGCCTGCAGCCCGTCGACGGCGTTCCCGAGGCTGGCGGCGAACCCGCTGCCGTCGGTGCTGGTCGCGCCGGCGGTTCCGGCGACGTCGCTGGACGTGCCGGACACGCTCGTCAGCGCGTTCGTCATCGCGTTGGTGGTCACACCGTTGACAGCGTCGATGGGCATCAGTTCTTCCCGATCTGCAGTGCCGCCTCGTAGGCGGTCTTGGCACGGTCGACCACGGCGGCGTTCGCCTGGTAGCCGCGCTGGGCCATGATGAGGTCCGCCATCTGCGTGCCGAGGTCGATGTCCGGCATGCGGACGTAGCCCTCGTCGTTCGCGAGCGGGTTGTCCGGGTCGTAGGTCACGCGGCCGGCGGCGCTGCCGAACGCGGCGCCCTTGACGTAGGCGCCGGACACGCCGTTGCCCTCCTGGACCTCGACGTAGCGGGCCTGGAACGCGGTGTCGTCCATCGACTTCACGGTGTTCGCGTTCGCCATGTTGTCCGCGACGGCGTCGAGCCACTTCCGGTGCACGGTCATGCCGGTGCTCGCGATGCCGATCGCGTCGAAGGTCGTCACGAGTTCGTCCGCATCGCCGCACGGACGCTGGTGAGCTCGGAGTTCATCGCCTGGGTGGCGAACTGGTACCGGAGCACGGTGTCGACGTTGGAGAGTGTCTCCTCGTCGAGGTTGACGTTGTTGCCGTTCGTGTTCGTCGGCTCGAGGCTGCGGGCGACCGTCGGCGCGGTGTCGCCGCTGCCGTCGGTGATCGACTTCGCCAGGGCGTCCTCGAACTGGACCTTCTCGGCGTGGTAGTTCGGCGTGTTGATGTTCGCGATGTTGTTCGCGATCACCTTCTGGCGCATCGACAGGCCGTCGAGAGCGCTCTGCAGCGCGACGCTCGTCACGGAATCGAACACTGGTGGACCGTCCCCTCGATGGCGACGTCCCCTGGAGACGTCGCCTGATGGTGGTGGCCGATCCGTGGCCGAACTGGTGAGCGATCCGTGCTCGTGTGGCGCTATCGGTGCCCGTCGCGCGCCGCGTTAGCCCTCGCCCCGAACGGGGGTGGCACCACTTCTGCGACAGACCACTCGTCGAACGACACGTGGTTCGTCGCGGAACAGGTGGCGGGGGCGGACGGGTCAGGCGGAGGCGTCGAGGTACACCGCGCGACGCGGCTCGCGCGTCGCGTCGACGGCCCGCAGGGCACCGAGGTGCTCGAGCGTCGCCCGTCGGTCCGACTCCAGTTCCGCGATGCGGTCCCGCTGCGCGGCGAGCAGCCGGGAGGCACGCCCCACCAGGTCGCGCGGCACCGGACCCAGCCCGGTCGGCTCCGACCACCCCACCACGGCCGTGGGGTCGGCCGCCTGCCGGGCGGCGTCGTGCTCCAGGGAGTCGAGCAGGGCCTCCCAGGCGAGGCGGTGGTCGACCGGCTCAGGCGACACCGAGGGCTCCGCCCGTCGCCTGCTGGCGTGCCGGCGTCGCCGGGAGCGACGCCGCGGCGTCGTGCCACGACTGCCGCAGCGGTTCGAGGATCCGGATGCAGTCCCGCGTGGCCTGCACGTCACGGTGCACGTTCGCGGTGATGAGGGACGTCGACGCGTAGTTGTAGACGGCGAGCAGGCCCTCACCCCCGTCCCAGACGTCGATCCGGAGCGTCGACGACAGCTCGCCGACGATCGCCTGGGCGTGCAGGAGCTGTTCGCGGGCGGCGTCCCAGTCGGCGCCGGTCTGTGCGGCCTCGGCACGGTGCAGGTCGAGCAGCAGCCGGTCGTAGAGCATCGTGACGAGCTGCGCCGGGGTGGCCGACAGGACGGCTTCGTTCGTGTACTGGGCGCGACGCTGGTCGGTCACGGTGCGGGGCTGCGCGGCCTGCCGGAAGGCGGCGGCCTGGAAGTCGAAGGTCATGGTGATCCCGTCAGCTCGTCGTCGATGCGAGCTGGCTGGCGAGCCAGCTCGACTGGGACTGGAGCTTGCTGAGGCTGGTCTCGAGGGACGAGTACAGCGTCTGGAGCGCCGCGCGGCGCATCGTGAGTCGGTCGGTCCAGCTGTCGATCTGGGTGTTCAGGTCCTTGGCGACCGCCTGCTGGCCGGTGATCGCCGTGGTGAGGGACCCGTCGTACTTGTCGGACGCCGCCGTCGCGGCGGCACCGACGTTCGTGGCGACGCCGGAGAGCATCGCCTGCGTGCCCTCCGGGTCGGTGGCGAGGGCCTTCTGGAAGACGTCGGCGTCGAAGGTGAAGCTGCCGTCCTTGGTGATCGTGATGCCGATCGACGACGGCGACTTGCCGCCGACGGGCGCCGACATGGTGCTGCCCAGGCGCTGCACGGCGTCGCGTGAGGTCCCGTCGCCCATCAGGACGCCGGCGGTGGTGGTCGTGGCACCGCTGGTCGCGCTCGTGGTGCTCGTGACCGCCGTGTTCGTCTTGTAGTAGGACGTGATCGCGTTCATCGCGTCGACGAGTCCGGAGGCCACGGCCTGGGCCTTCGTGGTGTCCTGCGCGACGCCGACCGTGACCGGGTCCGTCGACGCCTTCGACACCGTGACGCTGAGCCCGGGCACCAGGTCGGTGAACGTGTTCGTCGCGCTCGTGATCGTCTGCTCGGCGGCGGTGCCGGCCCACAGCGTGACGCTGGCGTCCTTCGCCTGGGCGACGACCGCGGCGCCGACCTCGGTCAGCACGTTCGTCGCGGTGCCGGCGGCGACCTGGTCGGCGGTCCCCCGGTACACCTCGAAGCCGCCGGCGGCGCCGGTCTTGGCGGACGTGAGCTGCAGCCGGTAGAGCTTGGTGCCGTCGGCAGCGGCGCCCGCGGCGACCTTCGTGGCGGTGACGCCCACCCCGGACTTGTTGATCGCCGAGACGGTGTCGTCGAGGGAGCCCGACGACGGCGTGACGGTGGTCTTCGTGCCGTCCGCGCCCACCAGGGTGATCGGCTCGGCGGCGGCCGACCACGTCGACATCGCGGCAGTCACCCCGACCTGCGCGGAAGCGGTCGCACCGACGGTGAACGTCAGCGACCCGGCGCTCGCGTTCGTGTCGGTCACGGCGGTGACGCCCGACGACGAGCTCGTGGCGGTGAACAGGTCGAGCGAGGTCGCCTTCGCGGCGTCCTTCGCCTTCGTCGCGAGGGCCTGCACCAACCCGTTGATCGTCTGCAGTGACGAGATGAACGAGTTGGTGCTCGTGAGCTTGTTCTTGAGCAGGGTCTGCGGCACGCCCTCGACGCTCATCAACGAGTTGATGAGGTCGGTCGTCTTGAGCCCGCTGACGAGCCCGTCGATCGCGAGGCTGGTGCTCGAGGACACGGACGATGACATCGTCGACACTCCCTGGCGTCGTGGGGATGGTCAGGAGGGCGACGCCGCCTCCCGGGAAGCCTGAACGATCCCGGAAGGCGGCGTCGTGGGTGCTAGCGCAGGAGCGAGAGCACGCCCTGCGTGCTCTGGTTCGCCTGCGCGAGCATCGACGTGCCGGCCTGGCTGAGGATGTTGTCGCGCGTGTACTTGACCATCTCCTCGGCCATGTCGACGTCGGTGATGCGCGAACCGGCAGCGGTGAGGTTCTCCTTGGCCACGTTCGTCACGTTGATGGCGTGGTCGAAGCGGTTCTGGACAGCACCGATGCTCGAACGTGCCGAGGACACGTACTTGATCTGCTCGTCGATCGCGGTGATCGCGGCCTGAGCGTTCGTCGCGCTGTCGAAGGTGAGGGCGCCGACCGCGGTCGACACGGACTCCACGTTCGCCTTCGACAGGTCGACGTCGATCTGGCTCGCTGCGTCGCCGTTGGCGCCGACCTGGAACTTCAGGACGCCTGCGGTGCCGGCGGAGCCGTCGAGCAGGTTGATGCCGTTGAAGTTGGTCGACTCCGAGATGCGGGTGAGCTCCTTGGTGAGCTCGCCGACCTCGGTCGTGATCGCCTTGCGCGAGTCCTCGTTGTTCGAGTCGTTACCGGCCTGGACGGCCAGGTCGCGCATGCGCTGGAGGATCGAGTGGGTCTCGGTGAGGCCACCTTCAGCGGTCTGCACGACGGAGATGCCGTCCTGCGCGTTGCGGGCGGCGACCGTGAGGCCACCGACCTGGGACTTCAGCCCCTCGGAGATCGACAGACCGGCAGCGTCGTCGGCAGCACGGTTGATGCGGAGACCCGACGAGAGCTTCTCGAGGGACTTCGACAGGTCGTTCTGCGTCGCGTTGAGGTTCCGGTACGTGTTGAGTGCCGAGAGGTTGGTGTTGATGGACATACCCATGGTGGTTTCCTCCGTGAATTCTGGGTCGTACTACAGCCCGTCCGTGGGCTGACGTGGATGACTCTCGACCGGGTGCCGGGAGTCGTTAGGGAATCGACGGAAATGACCGTCGACGGTTCAGCTCGCCGCCACGACGACCGGCGCGGTCGCGTCGTGGACGGCACGCGCGACGCCGGCGGTGGCGTTCGACGCGACACGTGCGAGGTAGGCGCTCCGGCGGGCTGCCGTGGTGCGCGAGGCGGGTTCGGCGACCGCGCCGCCGTCGCCGTAGTGCACGGCCAGGCCGTCGCGGAGCAGGCGCATCGCCTCCGAGCGCTGCTGCGACACGGCGGAGTGCGTGATGCCGAGCTCCGCGGCGACGTCGGTCACCGAGCGGTCCCCGAAGTAGACGGCCTCGACGACGAAGCGCATCCGCTCGGGCAGCGCCTCGACGGCTGCACGCAGGTAGCGGCGCTTCTCGGTCTCGAGCAGGTCGTCGCCCGGCAACGGCAGGTCGGCGGCGACGAGGTCGTGCACGGTCTCGTCGAGGGGCGCGACGATGCGGGCCGCGTCGCTCATGGCGTCCGAGGCGGTCTGCCGGTCCACGCCCATCGCGTCCGCGATCTCCTGCACGCCGACGCTCCGGCCGAGTCGGGCGGACAGGGCCTCCTGCGTGGCGAGGGTCTCGCGGATGCGCTTCCGGGTGCCGCGCGACGCCCAGTCGGAGGAACGCATGTCGTCGGCGAGGGCACCGGCGATCCGGGTGCGGGCGTAGGCGCCGAAGGGGACGCCGAGGGTGGGGTCGAAGGCGTCGGCAGCGGCGACGAGTGCGAGCGAGCCGACGGCGGCGAGGTCGTCGCGGTCCAGGTGCGTGGCACGGGAGCGGACGTCGGCGACGATGTAGCCCACGAGCGGGAGGTGCTCCACGATCATCGCGTTGCGTGCGGTGCGGTCCATGCTGATCCCCTGATCGACCTGAGGTGACTGTCCTGACTCACCCGTCCGTGGGCACGGCGAACGCCGGCCTCGGATGGCCGGTGCGTACGCCGAAGAACCGCCCGGTTCCCTCCGAGCGGCGCACCCCGCGCCTCGTTCGCGCGGTTCGAGGTCGCCCTCGTGGTGCGTTCCGAATGTATCGGCTGGCAATGCGCTGCACGGGGGGCGATCAGTCCCCAGTGCGGGGGTGTTCCCGGTGTTTCGGGGTCGGCACTTGTGGGGACACCGGGCCGGGAACGGTCGTTCTCGTCCCCCATCGGGGGTCATTGGACCGCGGCGGGACGATGTCCGTTCCACGCACTCGTCCTCGGGCCTTACGGGTGGTGCCACAGCGTCGATAGGTCTCGGTGTCCGCCGGAAGGTGGACCGAAAGACCCGAACACCCGACGCCCGACGACGACCCACACGGGAGGAGCTGATGAGCGTGAACGACCTGTCCGCCGTGCTCTGGCGCGAACGCGAACTGCTCGAGCTGCTCACCTTCAAGCTCGAGGAGGAGCAGCTGCTGCTCACCGCGGGCCGCTCCCGATGGGTGTCGCACGCCAGCCGCGAGGTCGAGCAGGTCCTCGAACGACTCCGCAGCACCGGACTCGAACGCGCCGCGTCGAGTGCCGAGGTCGCCGAGGAGTGGGGCGTCCCCGCCGACGCACCCCTGCGCGAGGTCGTCGCCGCCGCACCGAACGGACCGTGGGGGGAGATCCTCGCCGCGCACCTGACCGCGATGGTCGAACTGACCACCCAGATCGGTGCCCTGCGCGACGAGAACGACCGCTTCCTGCGCACCGCCGCCCAGGCCACCGAGGAGACCCTCGCCGGCACCGTGACGAACGCCGCGACCTACGACGCCTCGGGCACCTCCGGCGCCGGCTCCGACGGCGCCCGCCTGTTCGAGGGGACCCTGTAACCCGTGGTCAGCACCTTCGGCTCCCTCGCCACCGCGTACTCCGGACTCGCCGCGGCCCGCGCCGGCATCGACGTCACCGGCCAGAACATCGCGAACGCCGGCACCGCCGGGTACACGCGGCAGCGCGTCACGCAGAACTCGATCCCGGCGACCCAGACCGGCTTCATGCGGGGCACCGCCGCCCTCGCCGGACAGGGTGTCTCGGTCGACGGCATCGCCCGGCTGGCATCGCTGACGCTCGACGTCGGCGTCCGGGTCGCCGCTGGTTCCTCCGCCTCCGCCGACGCCCGCGCGACGGCCCTGTCCGCCCTCGAGACCGGCCTGCACGAGCCCGGCAAGGACGGCCTCAGCGCCAAGCTCGACGCCTTCTGGTCGTCGTGGAGCGAACTCGCCAGCCACCCGGACGATCCGGGTGCCGCCAGCGCCGTCCTCGGAGCCGCCGGCACCGTCGCCGCGGCCCTGGCCTCCGGCTCGAAGGCGGTCGACGCGCAGTGGTCCTCGGTCCGGGGCACCGTGGCCGGCCAGGTGACGCAGCTGAACGACGCCGCGAAGCAGGTGGCCGACCTCAACGGGCGGATCCGCAGCGCGCTGGCCTCCGGCGGCACCGCCAACGAACTCCTCGACCAGCGCGACCAGCTCACCGAGCAGATCGCGACGCTCGCCGGCGGGACGACCCGCACCAACGCGGACGGCACGGTCGACGTGCTGCTCGGCGGGAACCCGCTCGTGCAGGGCACCGACGCCCGCGCCGTCGCCCTCGGTGGTGGCGAACGGCTCGCCGACGGCGCGGCGGTCACCCTCACCTGGACCTCCGGCAGCGCCGGCGCGGTGTCCCTCAGCGGTGGGTCGATCGGCGGCGCCCTCGCCGTCCTCGCCCCGGCGGACGGGAACGGCACGGGCGGTGCGCTCGCCCAGGCCGCCACGTCGTACGACGCCGTCGCGACCCAACTCGCGACCACGGTCAACGCCGTACACGCCACCGGCACCACCCCGGCCGGCACCACCGGTACCGCCTTCTTCGCCCTCGCGGCGGGCGTCCCCGCGGCACAGGGCCTGTCGGTCGTCCCGACGGACGGCAGCGGTCTCGCGACGCGGAACGCGGCGGGGCAGCTCGACGACTCGTTCGCCGACGCGCTCTCGCGACTCGGCACGGGCCCTGGTGCTGCCGACACGACCTGGGCGACCTTCGTGGCGGGGGTGGGCACCGCCTCCCGGTCGGCCGCGACGGAGTCGACGCTCACCGGACTCGCCCTGACCAACGCGCGCACCCAGCAGCAGTCGAGCGCGGGCGTCGACCTCGACGAGGAGAACGTGAACCTGCTGAGCTACCAGCACGCGTACCAGGGCGCGGCACGCGTCCTGACCGCCGTCGACGAGATGCTCGACACCATCATCAACCGAGTCGGACTCGTCGGGAGGGGCTGATCGTGATCACCCGGGTGACCACCCAGATGTCGATGGCCGCGGCCTCGGCCCGCCTGCAGACCGGTGCGGCGCGCGTGGCGCAGCTCACCGAGCAGGCCACCACGCTGCAGGCGATCCAGAAGCCGTCCGACGACCCGGTCGGCACCGCGTCGTCGATGCAGGTGCGCAAGGAGCAGGCCGCCGCGGCGCAGTACACGCGCAACGCGAACGACGCCGTGGCCTGGCTGGCGACCACCGACAGCGCCCTGTCGAGCGTCTACTCCGTGCTCAACAGCGTGCGCGACCTGACCGTGCAGGCGGCGAACTCCGGCACCATGAGCGACACCGACCGCGACGCCTTCATCACGCAGTTCCAGTCGCTGCAGTCCGACCTCGAGGCACGGGCCAACACGACCTACGGCACCCGGTCGGTCTTCGCCGGTGCCTCGACCGCCGCCGCCGCGTACGACCCGGCGACCGGGTGGGCAGCGTCCGGCACGGACGTCACCCGCCGGATCGGCGACGGTACCACCGTGCGCGTCGACACCGCAGGGGCCGACGTGTTCGGCACCGGGGCGTCGTCGGTGTTCGGCGTGCTCGACTCCATCGTCAGCGACCTGCAGAACGGGGTGAACGTGAACGCGCGGATCAACGACGTGGACGGTGCCCTCGGGGCCGTCCGCGGCGCCCAGGCCGACGTCGGTGTCCGGCACGCCACCGCCCTCGCCGCCCAGGACTCGCTGAAGACCGCGTCCGTCGCGCTCGAGAACCGCCGCGCCGGCATCGAGGACGTCGACCTCGCCAAGGCCGTCCTCGACCTGCAGGTGCAGCAGACCAACTACCAGGCAGCCCTCGCCGTCACCGCGAAGGTCCTGCAGCCGACCCTGATGGACTACCTCCGATGAGCATCTCCCTGACCTTCGCCGTCCCGCCGTTCGGCCTGTCCCCCGCGCCCGTGTTCACGCTGACCCCGGTGGACGGCGCCGAGGGCCTGTTCACCCTCGTCGGGGGTTCCTCGCGCCTGTTCGTGCTCGACGCCGCGGTGCACCTGCCGTCGTACGCCCCCGAGCTCACCGACGAGCAGGCCGCCGGGCTCGAGCTCACCGACCCCGCCGACGCCATGCTGCTCGTGGTGGCGAACCCCGGGGCCTCCGGCACGACCGTCAACCTGCTCGCGCCCATCGTGGTGAACGCCCGGACCGCCGTGGGCGCCCAGCTCATCCTGGAGGACCAGGACCTGCCGCTGCGGGCGGAGCTCGCGCGGGCGTAGGGGGGCGGGTCGGCTGGTCGGCTCGGCAGCTCGGTCGACTCGGAACGACGTCCTCGATGTCGTACGACTTCGAGTTCGTCGCACCTGCGCGCGCGCAACAGTTGCACGCGCGGCCCGGGGACAACATCGACGTCGTGCGACATCGCTGTTGTCGCACCTTGCACGGGTATCGGTCCAGCTTCGAACACGCGTACGCCCTCGGCCAAGGGCACCTGATCCCCGCAGGACCCTGTCACTGGTCGACTCGGAACGACGTCCTCGATGTCGTACGACATCGAGTTCGTCGCACCTGCGCGCGCGCAACAATTTCACGCGCGGCCCGGCGACAACATCGACGTCGTGTGACTTCGCTGTTGTCGCACCGTGCGTCCGCCTCACCCCTCCACAGACTGGAGGCCCGGCTCGTTCTCCACAGATCGTCGCTCCGAACCGACGTGGTCGGCTCCCACCACCGATCGTTGAGACATGAACGACCGAGTCCTGGCCATCCCCCTCGTCCGCACCGGTGACCATCCGAGCGCTGAACGGCGCGCCCTGCAGCGTCGCGTGCACCGCGGTTCGCTTGCCGCGATCCGGCCCGGCGTGCTGGTCGATCCGTCGCTCGTACACGGGCTGCGGAGCGAAGACCGTCTGCTGCTGCTCGTCCGGGCGACGGCCCCGTCGGTCCGACTGCCCCGAGCGTTCTCGCACTCGTCCGCGGCAACCGTGCACGGACTGCCCTTCACGGCAGCGGCGCCCGACCGGGTCGAGGTCGTCGACCCTCGGTTGACCCGGCCGGAGACCACGGCGCTCGCCCGGGTCAGGCCGGGGCACGCGATCGACGACTCCGGCGGACGATGGACCGGGACTCCTCCGACCATGCCGATCGAGATCGACGGCTCGCCGGTGACGTCGTTGGTCCGGACGCTCGTCGATGTCTCTGCCACTGCACCGCTGGACCAGGCCGTACCGATGATCGACCAGGCGCTGCGCGAGCGACGGGTCCTGACGGAGATGCTCCGCGACGAACTCTCGGCCCACGAGCGGAAGGGGTCCGAGAAGGCGGGGGTGGCGATCGGGATGGGGTCGGCGCTGTCGGGGTCGCCGGCGGAGTCGGTGTGCCGGGTGCGCTTCCGGCAGGTCGGGACGCCGGTACCGGTGCAGCAGCACGAGTTCCGACGCGCCGGTGGTGGAACGGCCGTCGTCGACTTCTGGTTCCCGGATCAGGGCGTCGTGGTCGAGGTCGACGGCCGCGCGAAGTACGAGGACCCGACGATGCTCGACGGGCGCACCACCGCCGAGGCGCACTGGCAGGAGAAACGGCGCGAGGACTTCGTCCGGTCGTTCCCCGAGGTGCGGTTCGTGGTCCGGCTGTCGTGGGCCGACCTGATGCAGCCCGACCGCGTGCGCGCCGCGCTCCGCCGAGCAGGGGTCCCGTGCCGGTGACGAGGCGACGACCGACACCCGGTCCTCGGCCGGCGTCAGCGGCTCGGTGCCTCCGGGTGGTGTGCACGCTGCCGTTCGACGACGAGCGGCGCACTGGGCGCGCCGCCGCCGACGACCACCTCGCCGACGCCGACCCGCGCTCCGTGCACCCGTCCGATCCCCTTGACCACCCCGGCACGTCGGTCCGGGTCGGCCTCGCGGTGGTCGCCGCCCGCTGCGAGCACGGCGTCCCGAACAGCGACCGCACCCAGCACCTGCGCCCCGGTACCGAGGACGGCGGGCCCTTCGACATGGCACCCGCCGGACAGTCGAGCGCTGTCGCCGACGCGCACGTCCGACCCCGTGGCCGTGATCGTGACGGGACCGGGCCCCAGTTCGGCGCCGGACCCGATGGTCACCCGGGCCGTGGTCGCGACGACCGTGACGCACCCGGGACCGAGCCGCACGCCGGACCCGACGGTGATCGAGCCGCCGGCGCGGGTCTCGAGCACGGTTCCCGGGTAGAGCACCGCCCCGGCTGCCAGGGCCACGTCCGTACCGATGAGCACCGAGCCGGGATCGAGCACACGGACCTCGGGCAGCAGACCGAGTACCTCGGCGGCCGTCAGGAACCCGGCGGCCCGCCGAGCGTCGTCCGCCGGATCCGGCGCGCCGTCGATGTCCATCCAGCGAGCCTCCCACATGCCCGGCGTACGGTGAGCGCATGGCCCGCTCCCCGAAGGACCAGGCGATCGTGCCGCTGCCGAACGCCCAGGTCTCCCCCATGCCCGACGACTCCCGGACCCCACAGGTGCAACAACCCGCCGGGTGGGTCAAGTTGCTCGACCGTGCCATCAGCGTCCAGCGCCCGGTGGTCGTCGCGCACGTCAACGCGATCCGCCGACGCAAGCCGGACGCCACCCCCGCCGAGGTCATCCAGATCCTTGAGCGGCAGTACCTCACCGCGGTCACCACCGGTGGCGCAGCGGTTGGTGCGAGTGCGGTCATCCCCGGCGTCGGGATGGTGGCAGCCCTCGGGCTGAGCGGCGCAGAGACGATCGGGTTCCTCGAGACGACCGCGCTGTTCGCCCAGTCGGTCACCGAGGTCCACGGCATCGCCCTGGACGACCCTGAGCGGGCACGGACCCTCGTGATGGCGATGATCCTCGGCGCGCCGGGCACGCAGCTGATCAAGCAGCTCGGCGGGCAGATCGCCGGCGGCCAGGCACGCACGGCGTTCTGGGGTGAGTTGGTGACCTCGTCGTTGCCGAAGCAGGTCGTGAACGGCCTCGGCGGACAGGTCCGCGACCAGTTCATCAAGCGGTTCGCGGTCCGTCAGGGGACCTCGGTGCTCGGTCGCGCCCTCCCGTTCGGGATCGGCGCAGCGGTGGGTGGGCTCGGCAACCACGCGCTCGGGCGGAAGGTCATCCAGGCCTCGCGGACCGGGTTCGGGCCGCCGTCGGCGCACTTCCCGGTCGTGCTCGAGCCGAAGCCCGCAAAGCCGGAGAAGCAGCCGAAGGACAAGCAGCCCAAGGCCAAGCAGCTGAAGCAGCCCAAGCAGCCAAAGCAACAGAAGCAACTCGGCTGGCGCCGAGGATCCGCGAAGGACGAGGACCTCTGGTCGGAGACCCCGGAACGCTGAACCGCTCGGCTCGGGAGCCGGCAGGGCCCGATCAGAACGACCGCACCGGCGTCCTGACCACCTGCCCGGCGTGCGCGAACCCACCGCCGAACCCGAACAGCAGCGCGGGGACCCCCTCGGGCAGGTCGCCGCGCGCCCAGGCCTTCGACAACCCGAGCGGCACACTGGCGGCCGAGGTGTTCCCGGACTCGACGACGTCGCGGATGACGAACTTCGACTCGCCGCCGAGTGCGGTGACGAGCGGCTCGATGATCCGCAGGTTCGCCTGGTGGAACGCGAAGACCTCGATGTCGTCCATCGTGAGCCCGGCGGCCTCGACGACCTCGCGGGCGTGTCCCTCGGCCTCGGTGATGGCCCAGCGGTAGATGGAGCGGCCCTCCTGGTTGAAGCGGCCGGGCGACCCCTCGACCCGCACCGCGTCGAGCAGGTGCGGCACGCTGCCCCACGACACGGGTCCGATCTCGGGGGTGTCGGTGGCGCCGAGCACGGCGGCCCCCGCTCCGTCGCCGACGAGCACGCACGTCGAACGGTCGGTCCAGTCGGCGATGGCGGACAGGGTCTCGGACCCGATGACGAGCGCGACGTCGGCGGAACCGACGCGGATCGACTGGTCGGCGAGGGCGAGCGCGTACTCGAACCCGCTGCAGGCGGTGTTGATGTCGATGGGCGCGGGACCGTTCGTCATCCCGAGCGCCGCGGCGACCCGGCCGGCGGTGTACGGCGCGCGGTCCTGGTGCGTGGTGGACGCGACGATGACGAGTCCGACGGCCGAGGGTGAAACGCCGGCGTCGGCGAGGGCGTTGCGGCCCGCTTCGATCGCCATCGACGTGACGCTGTCGTCCGGTCCGGCGATGTGCCGGGTCTGGATGCCGGTCCGGGTGCGGATCCACTCGTCGTTGGTGTCGACCATGGTCGAGAGCTCGTCGTTGGTCAGGATGCGTTCGGGCTGGTGGTGACCGAACCCGAGGATCCGGCTGCCACGGAGTGCTGGGGTGTTCACCGACGTCACGGTACTCCTCCCCCGAACCGGAACATGCCCCCGACGGCATGCAGGACCACACGACGAACGACCACGTCGCCGCACGGTGCACCGTACAGAACCGGTACTCCCAGGGCCTGGCACGGTGCCCCTCGGAGCGCGTAGACCGGAGACATGGACTACACACACCTCGGACGGACAGGGCTGTCGGTCTCACGGGCAGTGCTCGGCACGATGAACTTCGGCCCGGAGACCACAGAGGACGACTCGCACGCCATCATGGACCGGGCCCACGAGCTCGGCGTCAACTTCTTCGACACCGCCAACGGCTACGGCGGCTCGGTGGGCAAGGGCGCCACCGAGGAGATCATCGGCCGCTGGTTCGCGAAGGGCGGCGGCCGCCGCGAGAAGACGGTCCTGGCGACCAAGGTCTACGGCGAGATGATCGACTGGCCGAACGGCGGCAAGCTCAGCGCGTTCAACATCCGCCAGTCGCTCGACGCCAGCCTGCAGCGGCTGCAGACGGACCACATCGACCTGTACCAGTTCCACCACGTCGACCGTGCGACGCCGTGGGACGAGATCTGGCAGGCGATCGACGTCGCCGTGCAGCAGGGCAAGGTCCTGTACGTCGGGTCGTCGAACTTCGCCGGCTGGCACATCGCCCAAGCACAGGAAGCGGCGAAGCGCCGCCACACCTTCGGCCTGGTGAGCGAGCAGTCGATCTACAACCTCGTGGTGCGCGACATCGAGCGCGAGGTCCTGCCCGCCGCCCGCGAGTACGGCCTCGGCGTCATCCCGTGGTCGCCGCTGCAGGGCGGCCTGCTCGGTGGTGTCATCGAGAAGACCGAGAACGGTTCCCGCCGCCTGTCGGGTCGCAGCGCCGAGTACGTCGAGGGGCACCGTGACCAGCTCACGGCTTACGAGTCGTTCGCGAAGGAGCTCGGCCACACCCCGGGTGAGCTTGCCCTCGCGTGGCTCCTCCACCAGCCCGGCGTGACCGCGCCGATCACCGGCCCCCGCACGATGGAGCAGTGGGAGTCCGCGGTCCGCGCCGTCGACATCCGCCTGGACCAGCGTGCGCTGGACCGGCTCGACGAGATCTTCCCGGGGCACGAGACCTCACCGGAGGACTACGCCTGGTGAGCTGACGGAACGGGCCGGAACCACGGCCCCCGATCAGGACCACGGACGGGAGGCACGGTGCGCGTCGGACGCGTACCGTGCCTCCCGTCCGTCGTTGCGACCACTGCACGTGGCGAGCCGCCAGGACGACGCACGCCCGTCAGAGTGACGCGATCTCCGCGTCCGTCAGTCCGGTCCAGCGCAGGTACGCGCCGACGCTCCCCCAGCGCGCCTCGACGTGCCGGACCACGGCCGTCATGGTCTCCGGCACGCACCGTTGCGCGACGGCGGTGGCCTCGGGGTCGGTACTGACCGCACGTTCCGCGGCGAACCGGTCGGCGAGTCCGACAGCGCTGGCGGCGTAGTCGACGCCGACGGTCTCGAGCGATGCGCCCCAGTGTCGGGCGAGCAATCCGCTGACGACGCCGGTGCGGTCCTTGCCGGCCGAGCAGCAGACGAGCACGTCGCCGTCGGCCCGGGCGATGGCGCGGAACGCCGCGGCGATCCCGGTGCGGTGCCGTTCGAGCCAGTCGACGTACTGCTCCTCGAGCTGCACGGCCCGGGCGCCGGACTCGACGGTCGACGGGTCGAACAGCGGGACGAGCCGGTAGCCGTCGGTGGTCGCGAGCGGGTGCGGGACGCGGGCGACCTCGTCGTCGCGGCGGAGGTCGACCACGGCGCTGAGGCCCGTCGGGTACGCGTCGGCACCGACGCGCTCGGTGTTCGCGCGGTACACGGTGCGGGGACGGGCGTCCTGCAGGCCCGGTCCTCCGACCTCGCGCAGGTTGGTGAGGGTCGACGTCGTCGTCATGCGACCACCCTGTCAGAAGACGGATGCCGGACGCCGGACGACGGACGCCCACACGCACGACGACGGGCCCCGCGCTTGCTGTGTGCGCGGGGCCCGTCGTCGTGCGGGTGGTGCTGGTGTCTGCCGGTTAGCGGACCGAGACCGGCGAGTCGTCGGTCTGCTCGTAGAGGACGTAGCCCTCTTCGCCGTGGACCGCGGTGTCGATACCGGCGACCTCGTCCTCGGTCTTGACGCGGAAGCCGATCGTCTTCTCGATGAGGAAGCCGATGACGAACGCCAGGACGAAGGAGTAGATGCCGACGGCCAGGGCCGCGGTGGCCTGCTTGCCGAGCTGCTCGAACGAACCGGAGTAGATCAGGCCGGTGTCGTTGGCGAAGAAGCCCAGGTACAGCGTGCCGACGATGCCGCCGACCAGGTGGACACCGACGACGTCGAGCGAGTCGTCGAAGCCGAGACGGTACTTCCAGTCGATGGCGAAGCAGCAGATGATGCCGGCGACGAAGCCGAGCAGGATGCCCCAGCCCGGGGTCAGGTTGGCACATGCCGGGGTGATCGCGACGAGACCGGTGACGGCACCCGAGGCGGCGCCGACCGAGGTGGCCTTGCCGTCCTTGAGCTTCTCGACGAGCAGCCAGCCGAGGATGGCGGCGGCCGGAGCGGCGAGGGTGTTGACCCAGGCGATCGCGGCGATGCCGTCAGCAGCGCCCTCGGAGCCGGCGTTGAAGCCGAACCAGCCGAACCACAGGATGGCGGCACCGAGCAGGACGAAGGGCGGGTTGTGCGGCTTGTGCGCACCCTTGGCGAAGCCGACGCGCTTGCCGAGGACGAGCGCCAGGGCGAGACCCGCTGCACCGGCGTTGATGTGCACCGCGGTGCCACCGGCGAAGTCGATGACGCCCCACGTGGCGGCCCAGCCCGAGGTCAGGTTGAAGACCCACGAGGCGACCGGGAAGTAGACGACGGTGACCCAGATGCCGGCGAAGACCATCCACGCGCCGAACTTGGCGCGGTCGGCGATGGCACCGGAGATGAGGGCGACCGTGATGATCGCGAACGTGGCCTGGAAGCCGACGAACGCCATCGACGGGTACGCCGCCTGGATGTTCGAGGACTGCGCCTCCTCGAAGGCCTGGCCGAGACCGATCTGGTTCCAGTCGATGCTGAAGAACCCGACCACACCGGAGACCGCCGTGCCGTCACCGTGGTTGGCGAAGGCGATCGCGTAGCCGTAGAGCACCCACAGGACGCTCACGAGTGCGATCGCTCCGAACGACATCATCATCATGCTGATGACGGACTTGGCCTTCACCAAGCCGCCGTAGAAGAAGGCCAGGCCGGGTGTCATGAACAACACCAGCGCCGCCATGACCAACACGAACGTCGTGTTGCCCTGATCAAGCATCTGTTCACCTCTCGATTGCACGAACGGCTCTTGGACCGCCTCGGGTGTCACCGAGTCTGGCGATGCGAGGTTTCGCGAGGGAGCACGATGTGTTTCGCGGATGTAACGCGACGGCGCGGTTTGTAAACGTCGTGTTTCGCACGGCCCGAAGCCCCCTGGAAAGGGGGTGCACCGACCGGTCAGCGGACGGTGAGGGCGAGCGTCAGTCCTGGGCGCGCGTCAGCGCCACGACACGGCTGGCTGCACGCAGGTACTTCTTCCGGTACCCGCCGTCGAGCATCGCGTCGGGGTACACCTGGTCGAGCGGGGTGCCGGAGGCGACGATCCGGACCTGGGCGTCGTACAGCCGGTCGACCAGGGCGACCCAGCGCAGCGCGTCGGTCTGGTCGGTGAACGCCCGGACGTCGGTGAGCCCGACGGCGTCGAGACCCTCGACCAGCGCGACGTACTTCGACGGGTGGACCGACCCGAGGTGCGCGACCACGGCCGAGAAGTCGTCGAGCGTGACGTCCCCGGACGGCAGGGTCGCGGCGACGTCGGACACCACACCCGCCGACTCGTCGACCGCGCGGCGCCGGTAGTCGAGCCCGTCGATCCGCATGGTGTCGAACCGGTCGGACATCGCCTGGATCTCGCGCAGGAAGTCCTGGGCCGCGAACCGTCCCTCGCCGAGCGCGCCCGGAGGCGTGTTCGAGGTGGCGGCGAACCGGGTGCCGGTCTCGGTGAGCTCCTTGATGAGGCGCGTCATGACCATCGTGTCGCCCGGGTCGTCGAGCTCGAACTCGTCGATGCAGACCAGCGCGGTCCCCCGCAGCAGGTCCACCGTGCCCTGGAACCCGAGCGCACCGACCAGGGCCGTGTACTCGATGAACGTGCCGAACGTCTTCCGCCCTGATGCGGCGTGGTACGCCGCGGCGAGCAGGTGGGTCTTGCCGACACCGAACCCGCCGTCCAGGTAGACGCCCGACTTCGCAGCGGGCTCGACCGACTGCTTCCGGCGGCCGAACAGCCCGCGACGGCGCGCCTCGGTCGGACCCGCCGCGACGAACGCGGCGACGGCGTCGCGCACGTCGGCCTGCGAGGCGTAGTCCGGGTCCGGCCGGTACGAGTCGAACGAGGCGTCTGCGAACTGGGGCGGTGGCACGAGTGCCGCGGCCATCTGCTGCGGGGTCACCTGGGGGTCACGGTCGACGAGGTGCGCTGGCAATCGAGTGGGCCTTCCGGGAAGCAAGTCGTGCGGTGTCACGTTGCGGCTGGGGCACGGTACGTCCGCGTACCGTTGCCCACAGGCACCGACGACCGATCCTAGTCCGGTGCCGGATGACCACCTGGAGGTAGCCCACCATGACCGCACCGGTCGACCCGTCCGAGAAGTTCACCGCCTACGCCCACCCGGAGCGTCTCGTCTCCACCGAGTGGCTGCAGGAACAACTGGACGCCCACACCCCCGACCTGGTCGTCGTCGAGTCCGACGAGGACGTCCTGCTCTACGAGACCGGCCACATCCCCGGCGCGGTCAAGATCGACTGGCACACCGACCTCAACGACCCGGTGCAGCGCGACTACATCGACGGCGAGGCCTTCGCGGAACTCCTCGGCAGCAAGGGCATCGGCCGCGAGACCACCGTCGTGGTCTACGGCGACAAGAACAACTGGTGGGCCGCGTACGCCCTCTGGGTCTTCTCGCTGTTCGGCCACGAGGACGTCCGCCTGCTCGACGGCGGCCGTGCGAAGTGGATCGCCGAGGACCGCGCCCTCATCACCGACGAGACCGCCGTCACGCCGGCCGAGTACCCGGTCGTCGAGCGGATCGACACCGAGATCCGTGCCTACAAGGACGACGTCCTCGCCCACCTCGGCAAGCCCCTCATCGACGTCCGCAGCGCGCCGGAGTACAGCGGTGAGCGCACGACCGCGCCGGACTACCCGGAAGAAGGAGCGCTGCGCGGCGGCCACGTCCCCACGGCGGTGAACATCCCGTGGGCCACCGCCGCCGCTCCGGACGGCACCTTCAAGCCGCGCGCGGAACTCGACGCGATCTACCGCGAGGGCGCCGGCATCGGCGACGCGGACGAGGTCATCGCGTACTGCCGCATCGGTGAGCGGTCGAGCCACACCTGGTTCGTCCTGCAGCACCTGCTCGGTTACGACAGCGTCCGCAACTACGACGGTTCGTGGACCGAGTGGGGCAGCGCCGTGCGCGTCCCGATCGTGCAGGGCGCGGAGCCGGGTACAGTCCCGAACCGATGAACGACGCCACCCTCCCCGCCACCCTCGCCGAGATCCGCGACGACTTCCTCGCCCTGGGCCAGAAGGACCGCCTGCAGCTCCTCCTCGAGTTCTCGAACGAACTGCCCGCGTTGCCCGAGCGCCTGCAGGGGCACGAGGACGAACTCGAACGGGTCGAGGAGTGCCAGTCCCCCGTGTTCATCACGGTCACCGTGGGCGAGGACGGCGACGCACCCGACGTCGTCCGCATGCACGCCACCGCTCCGCGCGAGGCGCCGACCACGCGCGGCTTCGCCTCGATCCTCGCGCAGGGCCTGAGCGGCCTGACGGCAGCGCAGGTGCTCGCCGTGCCGGCGGACTACCCGCTGACGATCGGGCTGTCCGAGGCGGTCAGCCCGCTGCGGATCCGCGGCATGGTGGGCATGCTCGGTCGCGTGCAGCGTCAGGTGCAGGCTGCGGTGTCGTAGACGCAACCGGAAGGCGGACGGGAGGCCCGTGGCGGATCCGCCACGGGCCTCCCGTCCGTCTCCCACTCGTCACGCATGCCGTCCTCTGGAATACCAGTCCGGATCCGTGCCAGGATGGTGCGGTCAGCACCAGGGGGGAATGACGATGGCGAAGATCCACGGGAACGATCCGACCGGTTACTCGTACAGCGCGGCGGATGCGCTGAAATCGGCCTCGACGGCGCTCGCGTCGTCGATCGGCGGCCAGTCCGGTTCGCGCTCGTCATCGGTGACGACTGCGCGTGCGGAGTTCCGCGGGTACTTCTCCGAGGTCTTCGCGGACAACGCCGACATCGGTTCGCGCAGCGCGACGAAGCTCGTCGAGTCGCTGCAGAGCCTGTCGGGGTTCGTGCAGCAGCTGCGCGACGCCGCGAAGGACGAGGACGACCGGCGGAAGCAGGCGAAGGAGTGGACCGCCCGCAAGCGTGAACGCGAGGAGAACTTCCTCGTCGCCGCCGGGCACGAGGTCTCGACGTGGTTCGGCGGGGGCGACGACCCGAAGCCGCCGGAGCCCGAGCCGGAGCCACGACTGCAGGCGGACGAGGTCAGCGTCACGGGGCGGGAGTTCCCGGCGGGCGGCGGGACCAGCGGTGGGACGTCGTCCGCCGTCCCCGCGGACCTCCGCTCCTTCGAGGCGAACACCCGGACACTCGACGCCGATCTGTCCGGCGCCGTCTCGACGTTCCGGAACGCCCTGAGCGACTACGAGGCCGAGTGCAACCCGTGCTGGGGCACCCTGAACGCCCAGTCGCTGCTGACCGCGGTGACCGACTGGCTCACGGCGAACGGGAAGGACGCCGACTGGGCGGGCACCGTCGCAGCGCAGTTCGAGGCCGCCGGTGGTGGTGCCGGGCCCGCGACGCTGTCGGACGCGGCGATCGCGGCCGCCCTGTCCTCGGCGGGGATCGACGCCGGACGTGACGACTTCACCATCGGACCGTTCTCGGCGATGGGGACGCCCCCGACCAACGGGTTCGCCGACGACCCGGTGAACACCGCGACAGGGAACTTCCTCGAGCCCGAGACCGACCTGTCCTTCGCGGGGCAGGCCGCGTCGCTCCGGCTCACCCGGATGTACAACTCGCTCGACAGCCGCATCGGGGTGTTCGGGATCGGATGGTCCTCGATCCTCGACGTCCGGCTCGAGATCAGTGACGAAGCCGCCTCGGTCGTGCTCGACGACGGTCGGCAGGTCGACTTCCCGCGACAGGGGGACGGGTGGAGCCGCGGCGTCGGCGAGGACCTGTGGCTCCGGGCCGAACAGGACTCGCTCGTCGTCCGGGACAACGCCGGCGGTCGGTGGGCGTTCACGCCGTCCGGACTGTGGCTGAGCAGCGATCGTGGAGCGGGCACCGCCGTGACCGTGCGACGCGACGAGCAGGACCGGATCACCCGGCTCGCGCACGTGTTCGGGCGGTTCGTCGACATCGAGTACCGCGCCGACCGGGTGGCGTCGGTGACGGCGTCGGACGGGCGACGCGTCGACTACCACTACGACGACGTCCGCCGGCTGGTCCGGGCGACCGATGCCGTCGGCAGTCGCGGGTACCGCTGGAACGCGGACGGCCTGATCGACCGGGTGACCGCTGCGACGGGGGTCATCGAGTGCGAGAACACCTACGACGACCGCGGCCGGGTCGTCGAGCAGCGCACACCGTTCGGTCGACGGGTCCGGTTCTCGTACCTGCCGGGTCGGGTTACCTCGGTCTCCGACGTCGACGGCGACCACGCGAACACCTGGATCGCCGACCGGAAGGGCCGCGTCGTCGGGATCATCGACACCGACGGGCAGCGCCAGTCGATGTCGTACGACCCGCACGGCAACCTCGTCTCGGTGACCGAGCGCGATGGTCAGGTGACCGTCCACGGGTACGACGACCGCGGGCGTCGGGTCCGGACCGTGACGCCGGAGGGCGCCGACATCACCTTCGGGTACGACGAGCAGGACCGCATGACCACGGTGGTCACCGCGAACGGCGGGGTCGCCGAGTACGAGTACACGGGCGACGACCGGAACCCGTCGGCCGTCGTCGATCCCGTCGGCGGACGCACGCTGCTCGACTGGCAGGACGGGGTGCTCGTCCGCACCACCGATCCGACGGGCGTCGTCGTCACGTTCCACCACGACGTGTCCGGTGAGCTCGTCGGCGTCGAGAACGCCGTCGGCGACACCGCGCGGTTGGTGCGCGACTCCGGAGGCCGGATCGTCGAGGCTGTCACACCGCTCGGCCACCGGACCCGGTACCGCTACGACGCCGCCGGGCTGCTCACCGCGCGCGAGGATCCGGACGGCGGACTGTGGCGGTTCGAGCACGGCGACGGCGGCCGGGTCACCGCGACGATCGATCCGACCGGTGCCCGCACCGAGGTCACCTACGGCCAGCACGGCGAGATCGTGTCCACCACAGATCCCCTCGGTCGCGTCGTGACGAAGGACTTCGACGCCTTCGGCAACGTCTCGACGATGACCCTGCCCGACGGCGCCGAGTGGGCGTTCGTCCACGACGCGCTCTCGCGGCTCGAAGCCGTGGTCGACCCGGCCGGTGGCACCTGGACACGCGAGTACGACGCGGTCGGAGCCCTCGACGCCACGGTCGACCCGACCGGTGTCCGCACCGAGGTGGGGCACTCGCGCACGGACGGCGTCTCCACGGTCCGCGACGCCTTCGACGCCGTGTCCGTCACGACCGACGAGTTCGGGCGTCCGACCCGGCTCGAGCACGCGGATTCCTCTGCTGAGCTGACGACGTACGACGCTTGCGGCCGCCCGGTCGAGCTCGTCGACGCGAACGGTGGGCTCACCCGCATCGAACGTGACCTCGCCGGACGCGTCGTCGCCGTCACCACCCCGGCGGGCCGCACCACCCGGTACGAGTACGACGCGTGCGGCCGACCGGTCTCCGCGATCGATCCCGCCGGCGCACGCACCACGCTGACCTACGACGCCGATTCGCGGGTCGTCGCGCGCACCCTGCCGACCGGCGAGGTCGCTCGGACCGAGTACGACCGCCAGGGTCGAGTCGTCCACGCCGACGTCCCCGGGGTCGACACCGTCCGGTACCGGTACGACCGGGTCGGTCGCGTGGTCTCGGCGCGGGACACCCGCTTCGGCCAGCGGACCTTCCGGTACGACGCCGCCGGACAGCTCGTCGCCGCGGTGAACGGGCTCGGCGGCACCACCCGCTACGAGTACGACCAGCGTGGACGACTCGTCCGCACCGTCGATCCGATGGGTGGCGTGACCATCCGGACGTACACGCAGCTCGACGAGGTGGCCTCGTCCACGGATCAGCTCGGGCGCACGACGACGGCGACCTACGACGCTGCCGGACGACAGCTCACCCAGACCGATCCGGACGGCACCGTGCTGCGGTGGGAGTACGACGCGGCCGGTCGGGAATCCGCGCAGTACGCCGGCGACCGTCTGATCGGCCGCATCGACCGCGATGCCCGCGCCCGCACGGTGACGATCACCGATGAGACCCGTCCGGGCTCCCCCACTGCACACGTCCTCGAGTTCAGCCGGCTGGGCCAGCTCGTCCGACGCTCGACCGGCGCGCGCGAAACGCGGTGGACCCACGACGCCGACGGACTCCGCACCTCGGTGCAGTCCCCCGACGGGTCCACGACCCGGTACGAGCACGACGCCACCGGACGGGTCGTCCGGGTCGAGCACTCCGCATTCGGCGAGGCCCGGTACGAACACGACGCAGCCGGTCGGATGCTGCAGGCCCGGGCCGGCGACCAGTTGCAGACCTGGGAGTACGCGAACGGACACGTCGTCCGGCACGCGCGCATCGACTCGGACGGCACGCACCTCAGCACCATCGGGCGCGACGCCGACGGGCGCATCACCCGGGTCGACGGACCCGGCGGCAGCACCACCTACGAGCACGACGATGCCGCGCAGCTGGTGGCGTCCGTCCAGGACGGCAATCGCACCGGTTGGGTGTACGACGGAGCGGGTCGCCTGGTCGAGGAACGAACGGACTCCGGGACCCGACGGTTCTCGTACGACGCCGCCGGACAGCTGACCAGGGTCGACGCCCCGGACGGGGCGCCCGAGGTGGAGTACGCCTACGACGGCGCAGGTCGACGGATCCAGGCGCTCCGAGCCGACGGCGTGACGACCACGTACGCCTGGACCCCGCAGGGTCACCTCACCGGGGTGGCGGAGACCACCGCGGCGGGCAGCACCACGACCCACCTGCACGTCGACGCCCTCGGTGAACTCGCCGATGTCGACGGCGTCCCGATCGACTGGGACACCGCCGCGTTCGCGCCGACGCTCCTCGCTGTCGGCGACACCCCGGTCGTCCGCGCTCCCGGTGGTCTCACCGGGACGGACGACCGGTGGATCACCAGCGGTCGGCGCACCACGAGAGCAGCCGACGACGCCGACCCGTGGCAGACGCTCGTCGACCTCGGCGGCTCTGGCCTGCCCGGCGGGATCGCCCTCGGCGCCGACGGTTCGCTGCAGGTCGCCAGCCTGGAGTGGATGGGTGCCCGCGCCTACGACTCGTCGTCGCGCGGCTTCCTGTCCGTCGACCCGGTCGCCGCGCCCGCCGGAGCAGCCTGGGCGGGCAACCCCTACTCGTTCGCCGGCAACGATCCGCTGCACGCCATCGACCCGCTCGGTCTCGCGCCCGTCACCGACGCGGAGCTGGAGGCCTACGCGGCGGCCGAACAGGGTCCGCTCGCCCGAGCGGCTGCGGCCACCGGCGACTGGTTCGCGGACAACTGGGAGTACGTCGCCGGCGGCGCGATGGTCGTCGCGGGCGGTGTGCTCGTCGCCACCGGCGTCGGCGGTCCGGTCGGCGCGATGCTCATCAGCGCCGGTGCCGACACCATCATCCAGAAGGCCACCACCGGCGAGGTCAACTGGGGCCAGGTCGCCGTCAGCGGGGCCTTCGGCGCCGTCGGGGGTGGTGCCGGAGCCCTGATCGGCAAGCAGCTGGTCAAGAACGCAGCAGAAGGTGCGGCCGAGAACGTCGCGAACTACGCGGTGAGCGGCCAGCCGGTGACCCCGGGTGGTCTACTCCGGAACGCTGCCGAGGGTGCGGCGACGTCGGCGGCGACCGGCGGCACGATGTCGAAGGTGCATCTGCCGACGGCGGTGAACAAGCTCGGCGACGAGCTCCCCACGCCCTTCGAAGGTCAGAAGATCTACCGTGTCTACGGCGGAGATGCTCAGGCGACCGGTGCCTCATGGTCGCCGTCCCACCCTGGTTCTGTTGCCAACTACCGCGACGTCGCAGGACTACCGTCAGGGAAGACTGGGCCCGATTACAGCGTGAACTCGGGGCGGTTCCTGCTCGAAGGGACGTTGCGCGACCCCAGCGCGGTGGTGAAGACGAGGGCAGCGCTTCCCCTGGACGGCAACCGAGGCGGACTTGACGAGTACATCATCCCGAACGGCATCGAGAATGGCGCCATCCAACTCGATCGCGTCAGCGGCATCAATCCGGAGTTCTGACATGCAAGAAGTCTTCTTTCTCTCGTCCATGGACAGCAAGCGGTTCTCGTCTGTCTTCCGGTGCGAAGTGCAACGACCGATCGAGCTACCGAACGGTCACCATGCGCTGATGGTCAGCTGCGATCCGCCGCTGAACGGTCAGGAGCTCGGCCACCCGCTGGGCGTCGGCGAGCTGTTGCTCTGGAGTCGCTTCGAAGACGAAGACCTCTGGACCTTCCCCACCTTCCCGCACTTCGTGCAGATCTGTCTCCCTGACGTCGATCTGCCTGTCCATGCCATGCCTCCGAGCATCGCATGGGGCGAGATCTACAAGACCGAGGCAGACGCGCACGCCCACGAGATGAGCGCTCGCCCGCGCTCCTCGACGAAGTGATCGATATGGGAACATCGATCCTTGAGTTGACCAATCCAAGTCGTTGGATCGATACGAAATCCGCCAAGAGGCCGCGGCGTGATCCTCAGCACAGATCTCGAGCCGTACCGGAGCAGGGTAGTTCCCGGGCCTGACGAGTTCGGTGAGTCCGAAGTCCTCATCCGCGGAGTCGTCCGTGGCGCAAAGGTGGAGCGGTACGCGAGTTGAGCGAAGTCATGACTGTCGAGGTGCTCGAAGGGATGATCGAGCGCTCGGGATTGAACGTTCCAGCAGATGCACTGACCCTGTTGACAGAACTGCCACCTGAACAGGAATTGTTTGTAGACCAGTTCGAGGCAGCAGAATTCGAGAGAATGGTGCGGGACAATTACCTGGTTCGAGCTCCGAACTTAGTTGAACTTCTAGCGCCAGTGCGTGATCTTGGCAATGGACCGATCCTGTTTTGCCAGGCCGAGGCGGGCGAGCGGATCGCGTCCTTCGTCGTAGACGCCGAACACCAAGTTCCGCTCGCAGCGACATACATCGATCGGGCACCGACGCAAAAAACAATCTCCGTAGGAGCACTTCGTCCTCTCTTGAAGGAATTGACAACCCCGGCCACTTTGAAGGCGTCCGCGGCGCTTCTGCCTCAAGCCTGTGAAAAAGATCTCCGACTCAGCGTACAGGACGCCTCGAGCATCGCGCGGACACTTTTGACGAAGTACAACTTGGCCAGGGAGAAAGGTGTCGTAGTGATTGGGTTGGAAGAATTCACGACGAATCTCGCTCTCCTCGGTTCCACCGAGGTTCGCCTGTGTTTCGTGTGGCTTGAGGACTCCCTCGTGACTGTCGCACTCGAAAAGGAAAGGGACCAGGTGATGGGTGCGCTGTTCGTCACCAACTTCATCGGGAAACCAGGCGAACGTTGAGAACCAGTCTGGTCGCGGCCGATGACGACACCGTGTATCACCCGCGACGGCGGATCCAGTTGTGCGCATCGATTCTGTCGACAGCACCACGGTGACAATCGTCTTCGACGAGGCAGCGGTCAACCCGACGATGAGATTGGACGACTTCCTGGGGCGGTGTTCCGCAACCTTGACGAATCCATGTACGCTTTCCGGAGCGGTAAGTACGTCGTTTGGCCAAAAGAAACGGAGATGACATGCGCCTGTCCGTTGTGGGAGAAACCGTCAATTTCATCGGAATCGACCACATGGTCACGTTGCGCTTCTCCAACGGTGCAAGCACGGCTTTCGAATCCACATTCACGGTGCGTGAGCCGAGCGGAGCCATTTCCCAAGTTGCCCCGGACGGCGACAAGTCTTCGCTCGTTCCAGCCTTGCGTCTGCACACCCAGACGGTAATCGAGGCCCGGATCGACGAAAGCTCTCTGGAGCTGACCTTCTCCAGCGGAGTCGTGCTGAGAGCCGATCCTGACGCGCAGTACGAGTCTTGGCACTACACCGGCCCGGAGAGACCGCCGGTGCGGGTGATCGCTCTCGGGGGCGGAGATCTGTTCACCTCGATCCCAGACGACGAAGATGACCGAGCTGAATAACGCTGAGGGCTGACGATGACCAGAACACAGCCAGACCTCTCGATCGCACACCTTCGAGCGGTCACCTGCAGGACGACCATCGAACCACCCGGCGGTGTCGTCTCGATGATCGCCGCGATCCCGGCCGACGCTGAGGTGCACTGCGACGCTGTCCCCTCGGACTTCACCGGTGCAGTCCGACGGCACTCCACGAAGAAGGAAGACCCTCTCCGACCGTTCATCGGTCCACTCGACGCCTTCGCGGACACGCTCGGTGACTACGCACCCTCGTCTCGCTCGGTCAGACCCCGATCGTCAGCGGGATCAATGAAACGCCTCACGAGAAGGCTGCGGATCATCGTCATGCCGAGCGAGGGGCCCGCGATCTGGCTCACCAACGCCTGATGACCGGCCGACGAGAGGCCGCTCAGCGATTCTGGTTCTTCCGGAGGGGCCCTCACACGAGGGGCCGCTGCCTGGCTTCCGGGACGTGTTCGAATCGTTGAACCTCACGCCCCTGTACTGGCTCGTCACGGAGCTCGACATGGTCATGCAACCGAGCTCGACTGTCGACGTGCACGAGTGGGACCGGCGACTCATGGCAGCGTCGGGACCCGGGCTGTGGTTCTCGCACGACGAGATGCTGACGCTCGTCCAGGAGAACCACCAGATGATCGACTGCGAGTTCTTCGGCGTTCCCGTCGCCGCCGGACCCGATCCGGCGCAGGCAGTGCTCCGCATCGACTTCTTCGACAGCACTGAAGTCACCGTGTGCATCGACGGATCAGTCATCGAGATCTCGAACGCGATCGAGCGGGCTCTCGGACCCGCGGTGGCTTCGCACGTGGTCGGCAGTCGGGAGGGCGACACCACGGCACACCACATCGCGGCGATCCTGCGGACGTGCTTTGACGCGTCGCCGGACCCCAGGTCCGCCTTGCTGCGCGACCAGGTCGAGGCGGTGCGGACCGTCGACGAGTCGGTCCCGCGGATCTTCGACATCGTGCTCGCCGAGGCACCTCGGTCCGACTACGCCGACGGTCCTCTCCCATGGGCCGTGTACTACTGCTCCGACGAGGCCCCCCTCGCGGGCGAGGTACTCGTCTGGATGCTCGAGGGTCGCATCAACTTCGTCGAGCTCCCGTGGTTCACCACCGACATGCCGGCCGAGCTGCCTCGACCGGACCAGCTCATCCTCACATCCACCGACGAAGACGGAGTCCGCGATGTTCGGTAGACGGAGCAAGCCCGATCGGTCGACGCAGCAGTTTCACCAGGCCGACAGCGGCGCACAACTGTTCGCGCAGCTCCTGACCGAGACGCGCGCTGACCCCGAAACGTTGTTCACAATCGAAGTCGTCGACCACGGATGGCCGGGTCGGGACCTCGACGAGCGCGCACGCCAGCTCCGGCGCACCAGGGTGCCACGGACACCACTCGCGGCACCGGATCCAAGGGGACCCAGCACCCCCTCCGGGACAGCCAGTGTGTTCTCCCCATGCAGCCGTCCGCCGTTCGCGGCCGCCGCTGGCGACGTCTTCCTCATACCGGACGGAGCGGGCGGTGTTTTGCTCGGGCACGTGATATCGGAACATTTCGATGCCGTCTACGTCGCCGTCTTCCAACGTCCCGAAGAAGTACCGCCGCCGGCGGATCCGCTCGTGGTGCTCGCGACGCAGCCCGTCATCGCCGGACTGACCCTGCCGGCGCGGTTCCAGCCAGGCATGTGGGAGGTCGTCGGCACCACGACGCCCGACTCTGACCGGCTCCTCCCCGCGTACTCCTGGGGCACTGCCACCGACGTCGAACACGTCACGGATTTCTCCGGCAAGAGGTCGCGGCCGGCGAGCGAGGTCGAGGCAGAGACCGTCCCCCATCGGATGGTCGTATCCCCGTTCTTCGTCGACATCGCCGTCCGTGCGGTGGTAGGCCTGGTCGACTGGCACCCGGACTTCGAACACCTGCGATACCGGGCTACGCCACGGTCAGTCGATCTCTTCCCACGGACCTGACGTGCGGGCGTGCGGCGCAAGCATCGCCGTCCTCCCAGCCTTCTTCCCACACCGTGCCGAGTGCCGGCCCATGTCTTTTTACCGTTCTGCGCGCTCGGCGGACCAGGGGTCACCGAAGTGGCGACGACATGAGCAGGTAACGGACGGGAGGCGCGGTGCCAGCTGGCACCGCGCCTCCCGTCCGTCTGCTCTTGCGCCTACCGCGCGCTGGCCGCCCCGCGCCGCTGGACCACCTCGGTGAGCCACGCGAGGATCCGGGCGTCGAACCAGTCGGCGTCGTGGTTCCAGAGCTTGGTGTGCCGGGCCGTGGTCTGCACCTCGAGCCGCACCAGGTCGGGTCGGGCGCGGGCCAGGTCATGCGATGCCGAGGACGGCACGAACCCGTCGTCGTCACTGTGCAGGAGCAGGATCGGCACCGTGAGCTCGGCGGACCGCGTGACCATGTCGAGCTCGCGCAGGTCGACGGGCCGCTGCAGCCCCGCCAACCGGTGGAGCACCGGCGTTCGGAGCAGGCGCTGCGCGACCTTGCGGACCGGCCGCGGCAGTCCTATCAACTGACTCTGCGACTTGAGCACCGCGTGCCAGTCGACGACGGGCGACTCGAGCACCACGCCGTCGACGAGCCCGGCGAAGCGCGAGCGCAACAGGGTCTGGAGCACGACAGCACCGCCCATCGACCACCCCATCAGCACGACGCTCTGAGCGTTCTGCGCACTGAGCCATCGGAGGACGGCGTCGACGTCCTCCCACTCGGTGCTGCCGAGGCCGTACCGGCCGTCGACGCTCGGCGGTGCGACGCCGTCGTTCCGCCACGACGCGAGCACGACCGAGTAGCCGGCGGCGCGGAACACCGGGACGGCGCGGATGGTCTCGGCGCGGGTGACGCCGCGCCCGTGCACCAGGACGGCCCACGGGGCATCCGAGTCGTCGGCACGGACGACCCAGGCGGGTGCAGGCCCGTTCGGGGTGGGGATGTCGATGTCCTCGACGGGTACGTCGAGTTCGCCGGGGGTCAGGTAGAACCAGCCGCCCCAGCGGCCGCGGCGTGCAGCGGTCGGGTCGCCGGCGTCGATCGCGATGATGCGGCGCGTGACGGTGGTGTCGGTGGCGCCGAGGACCTCACCGACGCGCATGTGCCCGGTGCCGGCGCCGAACCAGAGGGAGTAGCGGCCCTGCAGCTCGGTGTCGGCGGTCCGCTCGATGGTCACGGTCATCCGGACCGGGTCGACGGCGTGGATCGGGACGCGTTCGGTGCGCTTGCGGTCTGGGGTGACGACGGCGCGGGCGACGGCGGCGACGAAGCCACCGATGACGGCCGTTCCCACCGCGGCGGCGGCCAGACCGGCGCCGAGTGCGATGAACCCGGCCGATCGTGCGGTCTCCTGGACGGCGTCCTCGGCGGGTCGCGCGGATCGGGACATGGCCCGGAGCCTAGTCTGCATGTGTGTCCGAAACCCGAGAGCCCGACGCCTTCGCGCGGCTCCGCGCGTTCGTGTCCTCCGGCAGCAGCCGCTCCGAGACCACCGTCACCGAGATCCCCTCGCCCACGCGGATCGCACCGTTCTCGATCGCCCTGGCGGCGGACGTGTCCGGCACCGCGCACGGCGTCGAGTCGGACCTCGGCACCGGGCGCTTCATCGCCCTGTACGACCCCGAAGAACCCGAGGGCTGGGGCGGCGCGTTCCGGGTGGTCTCGTTCGCGCAAGCACCACTCGAACCCGAGATCGGCGTCGACGAGTTCGTTGCCGACGTCACGTGGAGCTGGCTCGTCGACGCACTCGAGACGCACGGCGCCGAGTACGACCACGCCTCGGGCACGGCCACCAAGATCATCTCGCGCGGGTACGGCGACCTCGCCGCACAGGGCGACGGCGCCCAGCTGGAACTCCGCGCATCGTGGACGCCGCGCGGTGACGACCTCACCGCGCACGTCAGGGCGTGGCAGGACATCGTCGCCATGCTCGCCGGTCTGCCTCCTGCCTCGGACGGCGTGACCCTGTTGGCCCCGAGGAGGCTCGCCAAGTGACCGACCCCGTCAGTTCGACCCCCGGTGCACCGGACCCCGCGTTCGAGGACTCGCACGAAGCCGTCAAGGTCATCGAGTCGCGCGACGACTACCTGGCCGCCGTCGCGGCGATCGCTGCGGGTCACGGCCCCGTCGCCGTCGACGCCGAGCGCGCCAGCGGCTACCGCTACTCGCAGCGCGCCTACCTGATCCAGGTGTTCCGCCGCGGTGCCGGCGCGTACCTGTTCGACCCGATCCCGATCGGCGACTTCTCCGAGCTGCAGGCGGCCATCGTCGACGAGGAGTGGCTCTTCCACGCCGCGTCGCAGGACCTGCCGTGCCTGCAGGAGGTCGGCCTCGTCCCGACCCGCATCTTCGACACCGAACTCGGCGCACGCATCGCCGGGTTCCCCCGGGTCGGCCTCGGCGCGGTCGTCGAGCAGCTGCTCGGGATCACGCTCGCCAAAGCGCACTCGGCGGCCGACTGGTCGACCCGACCGCTGCCGCAGTCGTGGCTCGTGTACGCATCGCTCGACGTCGAACTCCTGCCGGACCTGCGCGACGCCCTCGCCGCGAAACTCGACGAGGCCGGCAAGTCCCGCATCGCGGAAGAGGAGTTCGACGCGGTGCTGCACCGCGCCCCGAAGCCCGTCCGCGCCGAGCCGTGGCGCCGGCTGTCCGGCATGCACGCGCTCCGTGGCGCCCGCGCGCTCGCGATCGCCCGGTCGCTCTGGCTCGCCCGCGACGAGTACGCCCGCGCGGCCGACATCGCTCCCGGGCGCACCATCCCCGACGCCGCGATCGTCGCAGCGGCCGCCGCCGCACCCGCGTCGCGCGCCGAACTCGGCGGTCTGAAGGCGTTCACGGGGCGGGCCAGCCGGTCCGAGCTCGACCGATGGTGGGCCGCGGTGGACGAGGGCCGGACGACCGAGGACCTGCCGAAGCTCCGCGGATCCGGCGAGGCCACGCTCCCGCCGCCCCGCGCCTGGGCCGACCGCAATCCCGCGGCCGACCGCCGGTACAAGGCCGCCCGTGCTGCGGTGACGAAGCGGTCCGAGGAGCTCGACATCCCACTCGAGAACCTGCTCACCCCGGAGACCCTCCGGGTGGTGTCGTGGGCACCGCCGTCGCCACCGTCGACCGAGCTGGTCGGGGCTGCCCTCGCCGCGCACGAGGCCCGTCCGTGGCAGGTGGAGGAACTGGCCTCGGTCATCGCCTCGGCCTTTGTCGCTGCTGCACAGCAGCCCGCGGCGACGGATGACGTCGAGTCGTAGGAACCGCCCAACCGGCATGCGGCCGCCCAGCCTGGGGGCATAGCGTCGGGAGCGTCGCCGGGCGAGGCCCGGCCGGCCGGAGCGACCAGCGTTCCGGCCCGATCGAAGAGGATCTGGGAGGCCCGGATTGCCAAAGGCATCAGACGTCGTGTTCGTGGACGGAGTACGGACGCCGTTCGGACGAGCCGGCGAGAAGGGGGTGTTCTGGAAGACCCGGTCCGACGACCTCGCGGTGCACGCGATGCGCGGACTGCTCGACCGGAACGCCTCGCTCGACACCGCAGCGGTGGACGACGTCGCCGTCGCGGCGACCACGCAGCAGGGTGACCAGGGACTGACCCTCGGCCGCACCGTCGGCATGCTGGCCGGCCTGCCGAAGTCGGTCCCGGGGTACGCGATCGACCGCATGTGCGCCGGTGCCATGACGAGCGTCACGACGCTCGCGGGTGCCATCGCCTTCGGTGCCGCGGACATCGCGATCGCCGGCGGCGTCGAGCACATGGGACGCCACCCGATGGGCTTCAACTCCGACCCGAACCCGCGGTTCATCGCCGAGCGCATGGTGTCCAGCGACGCACTGGTCATGGGTTCCACCGCCGAGCGCCTGCACGACCGCTTCCCGGCGATCACGAAGGACCGCACGGACGCCTACGCCGTCCAGTCGCAGCAGCGCTACGCCGCCGCCTGGGCAGCCGGCAAGCTGCAGCCGGACGTGATCCCGGTCGAGGTGAACAAGGGCGACGGCTGGGACGTCGTCAGCACCGACGAGCCGCCGCGTCCGGGCACGACGCTCGAGGCACTGGCCGCGCTGAAGACGCCCTTCCGCCCGCACGGACGGGTCACCGCGGGCAACGCCGCCGGCCTCAACGACGGCGCGACGATGAGCCTGCTCGCCTCGGCCGAGGGCGCCAAGGAGCACGGCCTGCCCACGAAGATGCGGATGGTCTCGTTCGCCTTCGCCGGCGTCGAGCCCGAGGTCATGGGTGTCGGCCCGGTCCCCGCCACCGACAAGGCGCTGTCGAAGGCCGGCCTGTCGATCGACGACATCGGCTTGTTCGAGATCAACGAGGCGTTCGCGGTGCAGGTGCTCGCGTTCCTCGACAACTACGGCATCGCCCAGGACTCCGCGAACGTCAACGCGTGGGGCGGCGCGATCGCCGTCGGCCACCCGCTGGCGTCGAGCGGTGTCCGACTGATGACGCAGCTCGCGGCGCAGTTCGCCGAGCGTCCGGACGTCCAGTACGGCATCACCACGATGTGCATCGGGCTCGGGCAGGGCGGCACCGTCATCTGGGAGAACCCCGGTTTCAGCAAGTCCGCAGCACGTTCGGCTCGGAAGGGGGCATGAGCATGACCACCGTCGACACCGACCGTCTGTCCGAACTCAGCGAGGACGAGGTCGTCACGCACTCGTTCGTCAAGCACGTCACGATGCCCTCCGGCGGCACCCTGGCGCTCATCACGCTCGACAACGGCAAGGACTACAAGCGTCCGAACACCCTCGGGCCGCGCACCCTCCAGGAACTCTCCGGGGTGCTCGACACCCTGAAGACCGAGGCGGCCGCCGGGACGATCCAGGGCGTCGCGATCACCGGCAAGGAGTACTGCTTCGCCGCCGGGGCCGACCTGTCCCAGGCCGCGGCGGTGCCCTCGCGCGAGGCCGCCCACGACCTGGCCGCCCTCGGGCACGCCACCCTCCGCAAGTTCTCCGACCTCGGGGTGCCGTCGTTCGCCTTCGTGAACACCCTGGCCCTCGGCGGTGGGCTCGAGATCGCCCTGCACTGCACGTACCGGGCGTTCTCGTCCGCCGCGCAGGGCATCGGCCTGCCCGAGGTCTTCCTCGGCATCATCCCCGGCTGGGGTGGTGCGACGCTCCTCCCCCGCCTGATCGGCCCCGAACGAGCGCTCCGCGTCATCGTCGAGAACCCCCTCAAGAACAACCGCCTGATGGACGGCCCGGCTGCGGTCGAGATCGGCATCGGCGACGTGCTCATCCCGTCGGTGACGTTCCTGCCCGCAGCGGTGGCCTGGGCCGACGGCGTCATCACCGGCGCGACCAAGGTGGTGCGCAAGAACGAGCCGGGCATGCTCGAGAAGGCTGCCTGGGGCACCGTCGTCAAGGTCGCGCGCGGGCAGGTGGCGTCGAAGATCGGCACCGTGCCGAAGTCGCCGTTCCGAGCGCTCGACCTCGTGGCCGCCGCTCGCGGCGGCTCGTTGGACGAGCGGTTCGCCGACGAGGACGACGCCCTCGCGGACCTGCTCTCCGGCGACCAGTTCGCCGCGTCGATGTACGCGTTCGACCTCGTGCAGAAGCGTGCGAAGAAGCCCGTCGGCGCTCCGCAGGGCGTCGAGCCGAAGAAGATCACGAAGGTCGGTGTCCTCGGCGCCGGGCTGATGGCGTCGCAGTTCGCGTTGCTGTTCGCCCGTCGCCTCGGCGTCCCCGTGGTGATCACCGACGTCGACCAGTCCCGCGTCGACGCCGGCGTGGAGCGCATCCGTGGCGAGGTCGCGAAGCTGCTCGACAAGGGCCGGATCTCCCCCGACGACGCCAACCGCATCACGGCCCTCGTCAGCGGCTCGGTGTCCTACGACGCCTTCGCCGATGCCGACTGGGTGATCGAGGCCGTCTTCGAGGAGATGACCGTCAAGCAGGAGGTCTTCCGGAAGATCGAGCAGGTCATCGCACCGGACGCCATCCTCGCCACCAACACCTCGTCGTTGTCGGTCTCCGAGATGGGCTCGGTGCTGTCCGACCCGTCGCGCCTGGTCGGGTTCCACTTCTTCAACCCGGTCGCCGTCATGCCGTTGCTCGAGGTCGTCCGCACCGCCGACACCTCCGACGAGACGCTCGTCACGGCACTCGCCGTCGCGAAGACGCTCAAGAAGACGGCGATCATCACGGCCGACCAGCCGGGCTTCGTCGTCAACAGGGTGCTCGCACGGGTCCTCGGTGAGGCCATGCGCGGCGTCGAGCAGGGCACCTCGTTCGACGTCGTGGCGGCCGGCGCCGCACCGCTGGGACTGCCGATGTCGCCGTTCGAGCTGCTCGAGCTCGTCGGTCTGCCGGTCGGGGCGCACGTGCTCGACTCGCATCACGCCGCGTGGCCGGAGCGCTTCTACCCCGGTGACGGGCTGAAGAAGATCGCCGAGCACGGGAAGATCCTCACCCGCGACAAGAAGGGCAACGCGACCGGGTACGACCCCGCCGCCGTCAAGCTCGTCGCGCCGTCCAAGAAGGACGCGAAGCCCGTCGACGCCGCAGCGATGCAGCAGCGCTTCGAGGACGCCCTGGCCGACGAGCTGCACCGCATGCTCGAGGACGAGGTCGTCCAGCACGTCGAGGAGATCGACCTCGGCCTGATCCTCGGTGCGGGCTACCCGTTCCAGGCCGGTGGGATCAGTCCCTACCTCGACCGCAGCGGTGCGTCCGAGCGCGTCTTCGGCGGGAGCTTCCACGACCCGCTGATCGTCGGCCCGGCTTCGCGCTAGGCGGCGCGAGTCCGTCCCGCACAACAGAAGTCACCCCGAACCGCGGATCGCCGTGGTTCGGGGTGATCTTGGTTGTGCGCGGCTGGCTCGCTGCGGTGTTGTCCACCGCCGTCGTGAGCCGCCGTCAACCGCCGACGCAGTCGTTGCTGCCGCTGAAGCACGGCGGGATCGACGGCCGTGGTGCCGACGGTTCGGGCGGCTCGTTGTCGTACGACGTGAAGTACGCGGCGCTGTGCGTCACGACGAGCACGTAGTCCGCCCCGCTCGCCCGGACGGCGTCATCACGTGGGTCGTCGCCGAGACCCGGTGCGGACTGCACGACGGAGGATCCCTCCGACTGCCACAGTCCGAGTGACCCGTCCCAACCGCGGACCCGCACGACCGCGAACCGGTCCTGCCCGAGGTCGCTGCCGAGTGCGATCGACTGCCGCCCACCGATGTCGACCAGGGACGGCGTCGATCCGTCCGGCTGGATCGCCTGTGCCACGAGGTCCTCGTCGGTCAGGCCGCCCGCGCGCAGCGCCGGACCGACGATGCGCACCGCGTCAGCCGGTGTGGTCGCACCGTCGATCGTGTACACCGCTCCGGCGTCGATCCGGCACGTCGTCCCCGAAGCGGGCTGGAAGAACCCGGCGTTGCTCGCGTTGCCGCACGAGTCGGTCCAGGTGGCATCGACCCGGTGGACTGCGGCGGTGCCCTTCCAGTCGACCACACGGTGCATCGTCTGTCTGGCGCCGACCCGGGCGTCGGCACCGAGCTCCGGCGCGACCGAACCGTCGTTCATCGTTGCGCACCCTGAGGACAGCGCCACCACGGCGAGACCGATCGCCACCGCCGTCGTCCTGAACCCCCGTCGCATGGGGCGATCCTGCCAGACGTCCCCGAGGGACATGCCCCTGACGGCATGGGTGACCTTCCGGCGCGACCCGCCTAGCGGTCCGCGGACTCCCGCGATCGCACGGGCTTCGCCTGCGGCAACTTCGTCCCGACGACCTGGTCGATGACGTCGCGGGCGATCGCCTGCGCCGTCAACCCGACGTCGGCGAGGATCTGCGACCGGGTCGCGTGGTCGATGAACTCGTCCGGCAGGCCCAACTCGTTCACGCCGGTGTCGACCCCGGCGGCCCGCAGGTCCTGCCGCAGTCGTGTGCCGACGCCGCCGACCCGCACGCCGTCCTCGATCGTGATGACCAGGCGGTGCGTCCTCGACAGCTCGATGAGCGACGACGGGATCGGCACCACCCAGCGCGGGTCGACGACGGTGACGCCGATGCCCTGCGCCTCGAGCAGCCCGGCGGCCTCGAGTGCGGTCGGCACCATCGAGCCGACGGCCACGAAGAGCACGTCGTCGACGCCGTCCGCGGCGGCGTGCAGCACGTCCACACCGTCGGGGAGACGACGGACCGCGGGGATGTCCGGCCCGACCTGCCCCTTCGACCAGCGCAGCACGGTGGGGGCGTCGTCGACGGCGATCGCCTCGCGAAACTCCTCACGCAGGGTCGCGGCGTCGCGCGGAGCCGCGATCCGGATCCCCGGCACGACCTGCAGCAGTGCAAGGTCCCACATGCCGTGGTGCGAGGGGCCGTCCGGCCCGGTGATCCCGGCGCGGTCGAGCACGAAGGTCACGCCGGCCTTGTGCAGGGCGACGTCCATCAGCACCTGGTCGAACGCACGGTTCAGGAACGTCGCGTAGAGCGCCACGACCGGGTGCAGGCCGCCGTAGGCCAGACCAGCTGCCGTGGTGACGGCGTGCTGCTCGGCGATGCCGACGTCGTACACGCGGTCGGGGTGCTGCTCCTGGAACAGGTGCAGCCCGGTCGGCCGGAGCATCGCCGCCGTGATCGCGACGATCCGGGGGTCGGAGTCACCGGCCGACGCCAGCGCCGATGCGAACACCGAGGTCCACGACGGCCCCGACGCGGCGTCGAGCGACTCCCCCGTTTCCGGGTCGATGTGTCCGACGGCGTGGAACTGGTCGGCCTGGTCGCGCAGGGCGGGTTCGAACCCGTGCCCCTTCTCGGTGATCGCGTGCACGATCGTCGGAGCACCGTAGGCCTTCGCCTGGCGGAGCGCCGCTTCCATCGCACGTTGATCGTGGCCGTTGACCGGGCCGATGTACTTGATGTCGAGGTTCGAGTACAGCGCCTCGTTGTTCGTGAACCGCGACAGGAACCCGTGCAGGCCCCCGCGCATCCCCCGGTAGACCGCACGTCCGGGGGCACCGAACCGGTCCGCCACCGCCCGCGAGGTCTCGTACAGCGCCCGGTACTCGCGCCGCGTCCGCATCGAGCTGAGGAACCGCGCCATGCCACCGATCGTCGGGGCGTAGGACCGGCCGTTGTCGTTGACCACGATGACCAGCCGGCGGTCGTTGTCGTCCGAGATGTTGTTGAGCGCCTCCCACGTCATCCCGCCGGTGAGGGCACCGTCACCGACGACCGCGACGACGGTGCGGTCGGTCTGGCCGGTCTGCCCGAAGGCACGGGAGATCCCGTCGGCCCAGGACAGCGACGACGACGCGTGCGAGGACTCGACGATGTCGTGCTCCGACTCGCTCCGCTGCGGGTAGCCGGCGATGCCGCCCCGCTCGCGCAGCTTCGAGAAGTCCTGCCGCCCGGTGACGAGCTTGTGCACGTACGACTGGTGGCCGGTGTCGAACACGAACGGGTCGTTCGGCGAGTCGAAGACCCGGTGCATCGCGAGCGTCAGCTCGACGACGCCGAGGTTCGGTCCGAGGTGCCCGCCGGTCTTCGCGACCTCGGCCACCAGGAACCGGCGGATCTCGGCGGCGAGGTCGGTCATCTGCGCGTCGGAGAGACGCTTCAGGTCGCGCGGCGACGTGATGCTGCTGAGCAGGCTCACGGGCGCTCCTTTCGTGGGGCTGTCCGCACACTCTATTCTCGGGACCCGACAACGGACGGGAGGCGCGGTGCCAGCTGGCACCGCGCCTCCAGGCCGGTCGTCGGTCGCGTCAGCGACCCGTGCTCACGTCGCTCAGACGAGCGAGCGGAGCACGTACTGCAGGATGCCGCCGTTGCGGTAGTAGTCGGCCTCACCCGGGGTGTCGATGCGGACGACCGCGTCGAACTCGACCGGCTGCTTGCCGGCGGGCGAGTGCTCGCTCGGCATCGCGGTGACGTGCACGGTCTTCGGGGTGCGACCCTCGTTCAGCTCGGTCAGGCCGGAGATCGAGACGACCTCGGTGCCGTCGAGTCCGAGGGACTCGACCGTCTCACCCGCCGGGAACTGCAGCGGGACCACACCCATGCCGATCAGGTTCGAGCGGTGGATCCGCTCGAAGCTCTCGGTGATGACGGCGCGGACGCCGAGCAGGTTCGTGCCCTTGGCCGCCCAGTCGCGCGACGAGCCCGAGCCGTACTCCTTGCCACCGAAGATGACGAGCGGGATGCCCTGCTCCTGGTAGTGCTGCGAGGCGTCGTAGATGAACGACTGCTCGCCGTCGGCGGTGGTGAAGTCACGGGTGTAGCCGCCCTCGACACCGTCCAGCAGCTGGTTGCGCAGACGGATGTTCGCGAACGTGCCGCGGATCATCACCTCGTGGTTGCCACGACGGGAACCGTAGGAGTTGAAGTCCTTGCGGTCCACGCCGTGCTCCGCCAGGTACTTGCCGGCCGGGCTGTCCGCCTTGATCGAACCGGCGGGCGAGATGTGGTCGGTCGTGACCGAGTCGCCGAGCTTCGCCAGCACGCGGGCGCCGGAGATGTCCGACACCGCGTCGGGCTGCATGGTCATGCCCTCGAAGTACGGGGGCTTCCGCACGTAGGTCGACTCCTGGTCCCACTCGAAGGTGTCGCCCGTGGGGGTCGGCAGGTTCTTCCAGCGGTCGTCGCCCTCGAACACGGAGCCGTACTCGTGGGTGAACATCGCGGTGTCGATCGACTCGTCGATGACCTGCTGCACCTCGGCCGCGTCGGGCCAGATGTCCTGCAGGTAGACGTCGTTGCCGTCCTGGTCCTGCCCGAGGGCGTCCTTGTCGAAGTCGAAGTGCATCGACCCGGCGAGGGCGTAGGCGATGACCAGCGGCGGGGACGCCAGGTAGTTCATCTTGACGTCGGGGTTGATCCGACCCTCGAAGTTGCGGTTCCCGGAGAGCACCGCGGTGACGGCGAGGTCGTTGTCCTGCACGGCCTGCGAGATCTCGTCCGGCAGCGGGCCCGAGTTGCCGATGCAGGTGGTGCAGCCGTAGCCCACCGTGTAGAAGCCGAGCTGCTCGAGGTAGGTCGTGAGACCGGCCTTCTCGTAGTAGTCGGTGACGACCTTGGAACCGGGCGCGAGCGTCGTCTTGACCCAGGGCTTCGAGGTGAGGCCCTTGGCGGCGGCGTTCCGCGCGAGGATGCCGGCCGCCATCATGACGGACGGGTTCGACGTGTTCGTGCACGACGTGATCGCGGCGATCGCGACGGCGCCGTGGTCGATCGTGAACGGGTCGGCCCCGTCCATCGCGACCTTCGTCGGGGCCGAGGCCGTCGACGGGGCGCTCGACACGTGGACGTGCTCGTGCAGGTCGGTGTCCTCGTTGGTGGAGCCCGCGGCGATCGGGTCGGAGGCCGGGAAGGTCTCCTCCACCGCGTCGTCGAGGTCGGTCTGCTCGCTCGGGGTCGTGTAGTTGTTCAGGTCGACCTCGAACTGGCTCTTCGCGTTCGTCAGCTCGATGCGGTCCTGGGGACGCTTCGGACCGGAGATCGACGGCACGACCGTGGAGAGGTCGAGCTCCATGTACTCGGAGTAGTTCGGCTCCACCGAGGCGTCGTGCCAGAGACCCTGGGCCTTGGAGTACGCCTCGACCAGGGCGATCTGCGCCTCGTCGCGACCGGTCAGGCGCAGGTAGTCGAGTGTGACGTCGTCGACCGGGAAGATCGCCGCCGTCGAACCGAACTCGGGCGACATGTTGCCGATGGTGGCGCGGTTCGCGAGCGGGACGGCGCTGACGCCCTCGCCGTAGAACTCGACGAACTTGCCGACGACGCCGTGCTTGCGGAGCTCCTGCGTGATGGTGAGCACCACGTCGGTCGCGGTCACGCCGGCCGGGATCTCGCCGGAGAGCTTGAAGCCGACCACCTTCGGGATGAGCATCGACACGGGCTGGCCGAGCATCGCGGCCTCGGCCTCGATGCCGCCGACGCCCCAGCCGAGCACGCCGAGCCCGTTCACCATCGTGGTGTGCGAGTCGGTACCGACGAGGGTGTCCGGGTAGGCGTACATCTCACCGTCGAAGTCCCGCGTGTAGGTGACCTTCGCCAGGTACTCGATGTTCACCTGGTGCACGATGCCGGTGCCCGGCGGGACGACCTTGAAGTCCTCGAACGCGGTCTGGCCCCAGCGGAGGAACTGGTAGCGCTCACCGTTCCGCTCGTACTCGAGGTCGGTGTTGCGCTGGAGTGCGTCCGTGCTGCCGAAGAGGTCGGCGATGACCGAGTGGTCGATGACCATCTCGGCCGGGGACAGCGGGTTGATCTTGTTCGGGTCGCCGCCGATGTCCGCCATGGCCTCGCGCATGGTGGCGAGGTCGACGATGCACGGCACACCCGTGAAGTCCTGCATCACGACGCGCGCCGGCGAGAACTGGATCTCGGTGTCCGGGTCGGCGTCGGGGCGCCAGGAGCCGAGCGCGCGGATCTGCGCCTCGGTGACGTTCTTGCCGTCCTCGGTGCGGAGGAGGTTCTCGAGCAGCACCTTGAGGCTGTACGGGAGCTTCTCGTGCCCGGGCACCGTGTCGATCCGGTGGATCGCGTAGTCGACACCCCCAACCGACAGTGTGTCCTTCGAGCCGAAGCTATTGACTGCAGCCACCGTGCCGCCTCCCTACTGATCGGTTTGCCCTCATCCTCGCGGGCCGTGGACCGTCCCACCAGCAAGGCAAACCTAATCCCGGGAACGCGTGCGCGCTCTCCGAGAACTATCTCGATGTCGAGACAACGCTACACCGTGGCGGCGTCGTCCCCTCGCACGAACACGGTCCGGACCAGCAGCCACGTGACCCAGAGCACGGCGGCGTAGAGCGGCACGCCGAGGATGAGCTTGAGGCCCGCCAGCAGCTCGACCTGGGCGGTGAGGTACAGCGGCACCTCGACGGCCAGGCGGAGCGCGAACAGCCCGACCCAGATCCAGGTGGCGACCGTGAGCACGCGGCGCTTGACCGGGTCGGCGCGCCAGTCGACGTGCGAGCCGTCCTCGTTCGCCGGCAGCAGGAACCCGACGACCAGACCGATGAGCGGCCACCGCACGGCCAACGAGACCAGGAGGCCGACCAGCCACACCGAGTTGATGACGATCCCCGGGATGAAGTTGCTCTCGGCACGCCCCGTGATGAGCGCGAGCCCGGCCGACACCGCGACGCCGAGGATGCCGGCGAAGGACATCGTCAGCGACTGCCGCTGCGCCAGGCGCAGTGCGACGAACACCAGACCGACCACCACGGGGATCACGACGCTCGGCACGAGCTCCTTCGTGATCGCGTAGACGACCAGGAACGCGAACCCGGGCAGCACCGACTCGGCCAGCCCACGGATCCCGCCGACCGCACCGAGCAGCGCACGGCCGGACGGTGCCTCGCCGGGAGCGACCCGGGCGATGCCGGCGTTCTGCACCGCGTCGCGGAACTGGGAGGAGAACGACGGCGCGACGGGCTCGGACCCGGCCGTCTCGGGTCGTGGGGTGTCGTCGTGTTCCGGCACCGTGCCTCCAGGCGGGTTCGTCGTCAGGTCGTCAGCCGGCCGCAGCGTCAGATCGCGGTCTGCGTCGACTTCGGCATGTGCAGCGGGATGAGGTCGCGCGGCGGCATCGGCGTCGTGCCACGCACGACGACGACGCTGCGGAACAGCTCCTCGATCTCGCTCGCGTCGTCGGGCTGCTCGGCGGCCTTGCCGGCGATCACGCCGCGCAGGAACCAGCGGGGACCGTCGACGCCGACGAAGCGGGCCGGCCGGACACCGGCCGCGCCGCCGTCGCCGTCGACCGCGACGGGCACGGATGCACGGAGCTCGGGGCCGAACGGGCCGTCGACCTCGGTCACGACACCGCCCTGGCGCTCGATCTGCTCGGCGATCTGCGCACGGATCTCGTGCCACAGGCCCGTCGAGCGGGGTGCGGCGAACGGCTGGACCTGGAGTGTCGAGTCGTCGTAGTCGAGCCCGACCGCGACGACGCGCTGCGAGCCCTCCTCCACCTCGAGGCGCAGGTGCAGCCCCTCGCGCGGCAGGACCTTCACGCCACCCAGGTCGACGTACGGGCGGACCAGGTTCGCCTCGGTCTCGTCGTGCGGGCCGTTCTCGGCGCGGTCCTCGGGCGCGGACTTGTCCGTGGGGGCCACCGCGTCGACCTCGTCGAGGTCCGCGTCGGCGTCCGTCGCGATGTCGACCTCGGGAGACGTGTCCGCGATCTCGACCTCGTCGGCGACGGCCTCGGCCACCTCGACCTCGGCCACCTCGCCCTCGTCACGCTTGCGTCGACCGAACTTCATGCGTGCGTTCCTTCCTGAACATCGTCGGCGGCACCGGTCACGGCGCCGCTCCGGTCACCGTAGCCCGACGAGCCGAAGCCACCCTGGCCCCGGACGCTGTCGGGCAGCTCCTCGACGTGCGTGTACGTCACCCGCGGGACGGGCATCACGATCAGCTGTGCGATCCGGTCACCGACGTGCACCTCGTACGGCTCGGACCGGTCGGTGTTGAGCAGTGCGACCTTGATCTCGCCGCGGTACCCGGAGTCGACCGTGCCCGGGCTGTTGACGATGCTGATGCCGTGCTTCGCGGCGAGGCCGCTGCGCGGGACCACGAACGCGGCGTACCCCTCGGGGAGCGCGATCCGCAGCCCCGTGGCTACGAGGTGTCGCTCGCCCGGCTGCAGCACGAACGACTCGGCCGAGACGAGGTCGGCACCCGCGTCGCCGGGGTGGGCGTGTCCGGGGCGGTTCTCCCCGGTCCAGAGGACGTCGACTGGTTCGGTCACGTGTCGAGGGTAGTGCAGAGACGTGACCCGACCGTGACCTGGCCCGAGTCGTGGTCGAATGGACTCGTGACCCTGTACCGCGAACGACTCTGGGCCCCGCCCGCCCTGTACCTGGCGACGGCGCTCGTCATCCCCGCCACCCTGCTCGTGTTCCTGCCCATCAGCGTGCTCGCCGGTGTGCTCGTGGCGATCGGCATGGAGCTCGGCGTCCTCGTGCTCCTGTGGGCACTCGCACCCACCATCGAGGTCACGGACAGCGAGTTCCGCGCCGGCAAGGCGCACCTCCCCCGCGCACTCGTCGGCAGCGTCGAGGCGTTCGAGGGCGCCGAGGCGACCACGCAGCGCGGCCCGAAGCTCGACGCACGAGCGTGGACGCTCTTCCGCGGCTACGTGCGCGGGGTCGTCAAGGTCGAGGTCCGCGACGACGCCGACCCGACGCCCTACTGGCTGGTCAGCGTCCGGCAGCCCACCAAGGTGGTCGAGGCGCTCCGGTCCTGACGGACCGCGACGGGCGGACGGGAGGCCCGGCGCGCGTCCGCCCCGTACCGTACGACGAAGGCCCCGCATCCTGGAGGATGCGGGGCCTTCGGTGATCGTTGCGCCTAGAGCGCTGCGCATTCCGCGCAGACCGGCCCGAGCTTCGACTCGTGGTCGAGCTGGGAGCGGTGCTTCACGAGGAAGCACTCGACGCAGGTGAACTCATCGACCTGCGGGGGCAGCACCACGACGTCGAGGTCGACGTCGCTCAGGTCCTGCCCGGCGAGTTCGAAGCTGCCGGGGTTGTCCGAATCATCGTCGACGACCCCCGACATCTTGTCGGGAACGCGCTCCTTGAGGGCCTCGATCGACTCCGAATCGGAGTTGTCATCGGTCTTCCGGGGGGCGTCGTAATCGGTGGCCATGCCCATCCATTTCTCGTATCGAGAGGTCGTCGCCGGGTGATCGGCGGCGACAGTTTGCACGACGTCCCGCCAGAGTGCAAACCGAGATCTGCGGCGCGTCGTCACGGCCCTGCAACCCGTACCCCGTTCCGGACATTCCCGACACCCGTCGACGCTCGCCGCAGACTCCGCGGCACGCCCGTGCGCCTCCGTGGAAACCGTCCACGACCACTGCATACTCACGGGGTACGACGCACGACCGTACGCGACGCTGGGAAGGCTGGACCATGCAAGACGTGAGAGTCATCGGAGTCGAGGCAGGCGCACTCCTCCTGGCGACCGACGGCGGTACCGAGTTCCGGTTGCCCGTCACGTCCTCGCTGCCGGGGCAGGTCCGTCAGGCCAACCCCGACGCCGGGCCGCAGAAGCGGGTCTCGCCGAAGGACGTCCAGGCACGCATCCGCGGTGGTGCCGACGCCGCCGACGTCGCCGCCGCGCTCGACGTCGACGTCGAGTACGTCCGACGCTTCGAGGGTCCGGTGCTGGCCGAGCGCGCGTTCGTGCTCGACGCCTCGCACCGCGTCCCGGTGACCCCGTTGGACGACGAGGCCCCGGACACCTTCGGCGCGGCGATCACCGCGAAGCTCGAGGCCGGCGAGGCCACCGCGATCAGCTGGGGCTCGTGGAAGCACCCGGAGAGCGGCTGGCAGGTCCGGGTCCGCTACACCGCGGCCGAGGTCGAGCACGACGCCCAGTGGCGCTTCGACCCGAAGACCTCGACCCTCGTGCCGGACAACGGCGACGCGCACCGGCTCTCGCACACCGACGACGAGGGCATCGCGCCCCGCCTGCGCGCCGTGGAGTACGAGCAGCAGGACGACGACGGCACCCGCTTCGACTCCGGCGCCTTCCGCGTCGAGGAAGAGGACGAGGCCGTCACGAACCCCGACGTCCCCGACCGCGCGCCGCTCCGTGCACCGCTGCCCCGCATCGGACAGGCGGCCGTCGAGGAGCGCGCACCCGGCAACGAGACCGCCGACCTGCTCGAGGCCCTCCGCCGACGCCGGGGCGAGCGCGAAGCCGCCTCGTTCGGCGAGCAGCGCGACGAGCCCGCCCGCGGCACGTCGATCAGCGTCGTCGACATCCCGTTGCAGGGTTTCGAGGACCAGCCCGTGAGCGACACCGCCCCGTCGTCGGCCGACGCCCGCCCGGCATCGGCACCCGAGGCCGAGGGACGTGCCGAGCGCAAGAAGCGCAACCGCCGGTCGATGCCGAGCTGGGACGAGATCGTCTTCGGCACCCGCCCGGAGGACCCGGCCTGATCCGCTCGGACTGATCCGCGGCGGCCGGCTACTGCGCGAACGCCCCGGCGAGCCGGAGCGGCACGAGGGTCTCCTCGTCGGTCATCGCACCGTGCTGTCCGATCATGCGCTTCGGGACCTCGCCGTCGCGCAGCGCCCGGTCGTCGTTGAACGCCCACGAGCCGCGTGCCACGACGATCACGTCGCCGATGCGCGGGACCACCTCCGGCGAGACCGCACCGAACCAGCCGGCGGCGATCGCCTCGTCACGGCTCGCGACGTACGCCTTCTTGCCGTAGCGCGCACGGAAGGCCCCCACGAGCCCGCGCACGTCGGTGCCGGGCGCCACCGTGAACTGGCGGCACCGGGGGTCGCCCGCCACCCCGACGACGTCCGTCAGCAGCAGCGGGTCGACGGCGATGTTCGCGTGGTCCGGCACGTCGAGCACACCGTGGTCCGCGGTGACCAGGATGCCGACGTCGCGTGCACCACGGGCGTCGAGGCGGGCGAGTTCGCCGTCGAGCAGCTCGAGCGTCGCCGTCCACCGGTCGGACTGCCACCCGGACTTGTGGCCGATCGAGTCGAGCTCCGGCACGTACAGGTAGACGAGGGACCGGCCGGTGGCGGTCTCGGCCAGGGCGGCGTCGATGCGCTCCGGGATCGTGTCCGCTGCCACGTAGCGCGCGCCACCGAGGACGTTCGCGGTCATGCCGGACGCCCGGTAGCGCTCCGGACCGACCACGACGGGGTCGACGCCGAGTTCCGCGGCCCGGGTGAACAGCGTCTCGACGAGGAACCAGTCCGCCGGCACCTCGGTGTCCCACCCGCCGAGCAGGTTCATCACCGCGCCGGTGTCCGGGTTCCAGCCGCTGTAGCCGACGACGCCGTGCGTGCCGGGCGACCGTCCGGTCGTCAGGGTGCTCAGTGCCGCGGCCGTCGTGGTCGGGAACCCGCTGCGGAGCTTCTTCGCGGTGCTGGTGCCCTTCGCCGCGGTCAGCCAGCGGGCGTGGCCGGCGCGAGCCGACAGCGCGACCGAACCGAGGCCGTCGACCAGGACGACGATCGCGGAACGGGCGGGACGGAGGGCGATCCGGGCCTCCAGGCCGTTGGCACGCGACCACGCGTCGTCCGCAGCCCCGAGCGCCACGAGGCAACTCGGGAAGACGTCGGCGAGGTTCGCGGCGGCGTCGGGGGCCGTCGGTACGCTTGTTCCCATTCCACAGAGTCTTCCAGACGACCCCGGTCTTCCAGACGACTCCGGTCTCCCAGAAAGGTGCCATGGCACGCACGGACGCAGTCGGACTGCCCGACGGTGAGCGCATCGAGGACGTCGACGTCTCCGAGGAGATGCAGGGCTCCTTCCTCGAGTACGCGTACTCCGTCATCTACTCGCGGGCGCTGCCCGATGCACGTGACGGCCTGAAGCCCGTCCAGCGGCGCATCCTGTACCAGATGGCCGAGATGGGGCTGCGGCCCGACCGCGGGCACGTCAAGAGCGCCCGCGTCACCGGCGAGGTGATGGGCAAGCTGCACCCGCACGGCGACGGCGCGATCTACGACGCCCTGGTGCGGATGGCGCAGCCGTTCACCATGCGGGTGCCGCTGATCGACGGCCACGGCAACTTCGGCTCGCTCGACGACGGTCCCGCTGCCGCCCGGTACACCGAGGCACGTCTGGCCGAACCGTCGATGGCCATGACCGAGGGCCTCGGCGAGGACGTCGTCGACTTCGTCCCGAACTACGACAACCAGATCATGCAGCCCGGCGTGCTGCCGGCGGCGTTCCCGAACCTGCTCGTCAACGGCGCCTCGGGCATCGCGGTCGGCATGGCGACCAACATGGCGCCGCACAACCTGGGCGAGGTGGTCGAGGCCGCGAAGCACCTGCTCATGAACCCCCAGGCCACCCTCGAAGAGCTCATGGAGTTCGTGCCCGGCCCGGACCTGCCCTCGGGCGGCACGATCGTCGGCCTCTCCGGGGTCCGCGACGCCTACGCCACCGGCCGCGGCACGTTCCGCACACGCTCGAAGGTGAGCGTCGAGAACCTCACACCGCGCAAGGTCGGCCTCGTCGTCACCGAGCTGCCGTACCTGGTGGGCCCCGAGCGCGTCATCGAGAAGATCAAGGACGGCGTCCAGTCCAAGAAGCTCGTCGGCATCTCGGACGTCAACGACCTGACCGACCGCAACCACGGGCTCCGGCTCGTCATCGGCATCAAGAGCGGCTTCAACCCCACCGCGGTGCTCGAGCAGCTGTACAAGCACACTCCGCTCGAGGACGGCTTCGGCATCAACAACGTCGCGCTCGTCGGCGGGTCGCCCCGCACGCTCGGGCTGCGCGAGCTGCTCGACGTCTACGTGCAGCACCGGCTGTCGGTCGTCACCCGGCGCTCCGAGTACCGGCTCGCGCGTCGTCGCGAGCGGTTGCACCTGGTCGAGGGACTGCTCATCGCGATCCTCGACATCGACGAGGTCATCCAGGTCATCCGCACCTCGGACGACTCCGAGGCGGCACGCAGCCGACTCCGCGACGTCTTCGACCTGTCCGAGGTGCAGGCGGAGTACATCCTCGAGCTGCGGCTCCGGCGCCTGACGAAGTTCTCGCGCATGGAGCTCGAGGCCGAGCGCGACCAGCTGCTCGCCGACATCGCCGCGCTCGAGGAACTGCTGGCGTCCGACGAACGGCTCCGCGCTCAGGTCGCGCTCGAGCTCACCGAGGTGTCCGACCGGTTCGCCACCCCGCGCCGCACGCTGCTCACCGAGGCCGACGCACCCGTCAAGGGCGGTCGCAAGGCAGCCGTCGACCCGGAGTCGCTCCAGGTCGCCGACTCGCCGTGCCGTGTGCTGCTCTCGACCACCGGACGGCTCATCCGCGTCGACATCCCGACGTCGGAGCTCAGCATCGTCCGCGTGCCGAAGCGCTCCAAGCACGACGCCGTCCGGTCCGCCGTGGTGAGCACCGTCCGGGGCCAGGTCGGCGCGCTGACCTCCACCGGTCGGGTGCTGCGGCTCTCCCCCGTCGACGTCCCGGCGGTGCCGCCCGCAGCCGTCCGGCTCGACGCCGGCGTGCGGGTCACCGACTTCCTGGCGCTCACCAAGGGCGAGACGGTCGTCGCGCTCGTCGACCTGTCCGGCGCATCGTCGGACGCACTCGCCATCGGTACCGCACAGGGTGTGGTCAAGCGCGTCGTGCCCGGCACCTGGCCGGACAAGCCGGAGTTCGTCGCGATCGGCCTGAAGCCCGGCGACACGGTGATCGGCGCCGCTCAGGCACCCGAGTCCGACGACCTGGTGTTCATCAGCTCGAACGCCCAGCTCCTGCGGTTCCCCGCGGCCGGTGTCCGCGCCCAGGGGCTCCCCGCCGGCGGTGTCGCGGGCATGGCGCTGGCCTCCGGCGCCTCGGTGATCTGGTTCGGGTCCGTCGCCCGCTCCGACGACGCCGTGGTCGCCACCGTGTCCACGACGTCGACGGCGCTGCCCGGCACGGACTCCGGTCGCGCCAAGGTTTCCGCGCTGTCCGAGTTCCCCGCCAAGGGCCGTGCGACCCAGGGCGTCCGGGCGCACGCGTTCCTGAAGGGCGAGGACGGGCTCACCGTGGGCTGGGCGGGCATCGCTCCGCCGCACGCGGTCGGCACGGACGGCGCGGCGCGGACCCTGCCGGACTGGCTGTCGAAGCGTGACGGGTCCGGTGCGCCGCTCGAGGCCGTCATCGGCTCGATCGGTGGCAGTGCCGCTGCGCTCGACGGCACCGCCGGCGACGCGTAGGCGGGCGGGGCGCTGCGCCGCCCGCACCCTTCGCTGCGCCCACCCTTCGCGAAAGCGACAGTGTCCCGCGAACAGTTCGCGGGACACTGTCGCGTTGGCGGTACGGACGGCGCAGGGTGGCGGCACGGTGTCGCTCTGGCGGCACTGAGACTCGGCCTGAGCGACATCATTCGCGGTCCGGCGCCCGAGACGAGTCGCCCACCGCGAGACTCGGGCCGGCAGCTGCGCCGCGGTCCGGCGCGCTACGCGTCGATGCGGTCGCGGTCGAGGCCCTCGCCGGCCAGGATGAACTCCTTGCGCGGGGCCACGTCGTTGCCCATGAGCAGCTCGAACACCTTCGCCGCGCTCTCGGCGTGCGTGATGTTCACCCGCCGCAGGGTGCGGTGCGCTCGGTCCATCGTGGTCTCGGCGAGCTGGTCGGCGTCCATCTCCCCCAGGCCCTTGTACCGCTGGATCGGCTCCTGGTACTTCTTGCCGGTCTTCTCGAGCTTCTTCAGCACGGTCTGCAGTTCCTGCTCGGAGTACGTGTAGAGCGTGTCGTTGGGCTTGCCGCGGTTCACCACGACGACCCGGTGCAGCGGCGGGACGGCAGCGAAGACCCGGCCTTCCTCGATCATCGGTCGCATGTACCGGAAGAACAGGGTCAGCAGCAGTGTGCGGATGTGGGCGCCGTCGACGTCGGCGTCCGACATGATGATGACCTTGCCGTACCGCGCCTGGTCGATCTCGAACGTGCGACCGGAGCCGGCGCCGATGACCTGGATGATGGACGCGCACTCGACGTTCGACAGCATGTCCGAGACGGACGCCTTCTGCACGTTGAGGATCTTGCCGCGGATCGGCAGCAGCGCCTGGTACTCGCTGTTGCGTGCGAGCTTCGCGGTCCCGAGGGCCGAGTCGCCCTCGACGATGAAGAGCTCGGTGCCCTCGGTCTCCTGCGACCGGCAGTCTGCGAGCTTCGTCGGCAACGACGAGTTCTCGAGCGCGTTCTTCCGGCGCTGCGTCTCCTTGTGGGCGCGGGCCGAGATGCGGGTCTTCATCTCCGCGACGACCTTCTCGAGCAGGGTCGCGGCCTGGGCCTTCTCGGTACGCTGCGTCGACGTCAGGATCTCGGTGATGCGCTTCGACACGACCTGGTCGACGATCTTCCGGACCGCTGGCGTGCCGAGGATCTCCTTCGTCTGCCCCTCGAACTGCGGCTCGGGCAGTCGGACGGTCAGGACGGCGGTCATGCCGGCGAGCACGTCGTCCTTGTCGAGCTTGTCCTGCCCGACCTTGAGCTTGCGGGCGTTCGCCTCGACCTGTGCGCGGACGGCCTTGACCAACCCAGACTCGAAGCCGGCCTGGTGTGTGCCGCCCTTCGGTGTGGCGATGATGTTGACGAAGCTGCGGAACGCCGTCTCGTACCCGTCGCCCCACCGGAGGGCGAGGTCCACTTCGCAGGAGCGCTCGACCGCGGTGGAGACCATGTGGCCCTTGTCGTCGAGCATCGGGACGGTCTCGGTGAAGGTCCCGGTGCCCTGCACGCGCCAGACGTCCGTGACGGCGGTGTCGGTGGCGAGGTGCTCGACGAACTCGCCGATGCCGCCCTCGTAGCGGAAGCGCTCGACGACCGGACCGGCCTCGACGGCGGTGCCCGTCGCCTCGGCACGCGCGGCGGCGGCCTCGATCGAGGACACGCGTTCGTCGGTGATCGTGATGCCGAGTCCGGGAACGAGGAACGCCGTCTGCCGTGCGCGCGTGACCAGGTCGTCGGTGCTGAACCGCGCGTCGGCCGTGAAGATCTGCCGGTCCGCCCAGTAGCGGATGCGGGAACCGGTGACGCCCTTCTTCACCTTGCCGACCACCCGCAGCTCGCTGCCCGAGGTGAAGGGGCTGAACGGGGCGTCCGGACCGATCCCCTTCGTGTCGTCGAACGTGCCGGGCTCGCCGCGGTGGAAGGACATGGCGTAGGTCTTGCCGCCGCGGTCGACCTCGACGTCGAGGCGCTCCGACAGCGCGTTGACCACCGAGGCACCGACGCCGTGCAGACCGCCCGACGCGGCGTACGACCCCGACCCGAACTTGCCACCAGCGTGCAGCTTGGTGAACACGACCTCGACCCCGGTCAGGCCGGTCTTCGGTTCGACGTCCACCGGGATGCCACGAGCGGTGTCGCGGACCTCGACCGAGCCGTCGGCGTGCAGCACGACGCCGATCTCGTCGCCGTGCCCCGCCAGGGCTTCGTCGACGGAGTTGTCGATGATCTCCCACAGGCAGTGCATGAGCCCCCGGGAGTCGGTCGAGCCGATGTACATCCCCGGACGCTTCCGGACCGCCTCGAGCCCTTCGAGGACGGAGAGATGGCGTGCGGAGTAGTCGGAGCTCACCGTCCGATGCTACCGAGCCGCACCGACACCCCCGGCGTGGACACTCGCACTGGGGACAACCGGTCCGCGCTCAGCGAAACAGCGCTGCACAATGCATCGTTCTCAGGCATCACGTGTTGAAATGGTGCAACCACCCGGCACCACCTGCGATCCGTGAGGAGCACAGCAATGACCCAGACCGTGCAGGACCCCTCCATCGACGAAGTCAGCAACCACCAGCTGACCGCCGCCGACCGTTGCGACAGCTGCGGGGCGCAGGCCTACATCCGAGCCACCATGTCGAGCGGCGAGCTGTTCTTCTGTGCCCACCACGGCGCCGAGTTCAAGGACAAGCTCGCGGCGACCGCCATCGAGTGGCACGACGAGAGCAGCCGACTCTACGAGTCGAAGTAGCGCGCGAAGGCGCGAGCACAGCAAGACGGGAGGCCCGGTGCCAGCTGGCACCGGGCCTCCCGTCTGTCTGTTGCCCGTCTCAGAACGCGCGGTTCAGCGCCCAGGCGGCGCCGCGGTAGCTGTTCGGCCCCCAGACACCGTCGATGGGGCCGCTGTAGCGGCCGTGGGCGGCCGCCCATCGTTGCAGTGCTGCCACGACGTCCTTGCTCTCGTACCCCTACGCGATCGGGGCCTGGTAGTACCCGCCCTTCGCGAGCTGGTTGGACGCCCCGATCCACGAGTTCGGCCCCATCACGCCGTCGATGGGGCCGGTGTAGGTGGCCATGCTGCCGAGACACTGCAGCCGCTTGGAGAAGACGGAACCGGGGAAGCCGTCGGATTCGGTCGTGGTCGTCGGGACCGAAGCGCAGGCCGGACTGATCCGGGTCATCGCCGCCTCGGCCGTCGTCGTCTGTCCGACGGCACCGGCACCGGCACCGACACCGACCAGGGTCACGACGAGTGCACCGACCAGGGCGAGTGTGCGTGTGTTGCGTTGCATGGGACCTCCTTTGTCCGCACTCACATGTCACATGCACAACGCGACGTTCCGGAACTGGCAACAGTTGCCACCGCCCTCGGGAACGACGAAGGCCGGGCCCCTGCAGGCCCGGCCTTCGTCGTGTCTCACGCGATGCGCTTGAACGCCTTGTCGACGTAGCGGTCGACGGTGGCGCGCGCCTCGCGTGCGTAGCGGTCGATGGTCGCCGTCTGCTCCGGGTCCGGCGTGTACTCGCGGCCCAGCCGTGCGCCGGCTGCGGCGAGGACACCATCGGTCAGCTGCGGGTTGAGCGGCAGGATCGGGCCCTGGGTGTGCGTGCCGAAGGACGTGCCGACGATCGCACCCTCGACCGGGGCGCCCGCCTGGTTGCCGCCGCCGGACACGACGTCGGCGAAGGGAGTGACCCCGGCCGCGAGCTCGATGCTGGTGGCGTGGTCCTCGAACCCGGCGAGACGCGTCGGCGCTCCGGGAAGCAGCGGGTACCGGGTCTCCAGCACGAAGTAGTTCACGCGCCGCTCGGCACCGCGGACGGCGCGGGCGTCGAACACGCCGAATCCGGCGACCGGTGCGCCCTCGGTGGGGACGACCTCGTTCGTCGACAGGTCGAACCCGCCGCCGACCGCGATCACCGGCACCCCGTCGCTGGCGAAGGCGCGGAGCGTCGCACCGATGCGCGCGACGTCGGCGCCGAGGGACCGCATCGCGCTGAGCGGCCCGTTGCCGATCACGACGACGTCGGCCGCCGTGGGGAGTTCGTCGCCGGGCGCGTACTCGAGCACCTCGGTGTCGAGGCCGGCTGCAGCGGCACGGCGCACCAGGGCCGCGACGTTGCCACGGTCGCCCGAGACGCCCATCTGTCGGGGGTAGACGTGCAGGATGGTCAGCCGGTCGGCCGTCATGCGGTCTTCTCCATGTCCGGGTGGCCGAGGGCCTTGCGGGCGATCATCATGATCTCGTAGTTGACGATGAAGTTCTTCGTCCCGCTGGTCGTCGACCCGAGCTGCTCCATGTGCTTGATCGCCGCCTCGACGTCGGGTTCGACCCGACCGATGCGGACACCGGCGTGCTCGAGGGCGATCGCGATCTGCCAGGCCTTGTCACCGGAGACGACGTCGACGTGGTCGAGCTTGGAGAAGTCGATGTCGTAGATCCAGGAGATGTCCGGCGTGCCCTCGTCGATCGCCATGAGGACCTGCTCGGGGCGGTCCGGCAGCGCGTCGAGGTTGAGCTGGAGGCTCGCGGCGTTCTTGAACATCGTGAACTCGGCGGACTCGCCAGCGATCGGGAGTCGTTCCCCGCGGCCGTAGGCAGGCTTCATCGTGCCGAAGGCCTTCGTGACGGCGTCGGCGCGGAACTGCGTGCCGAGTGCCGCGCTGGCCGTGGCCGTGGCCGCGGCGGCGTCGACCGCGTAGTGCAGGCCGCGGGCGGGCAACCGGACCGGGATCTCGGTGCCGTCGAAGCGGATCGTCGCACCGTCACCGGTGTTCACGACGACCTCTGATTCGGCGGCGTTCGGCTGGGCGTCCTGCCGGTCGAAGTCGTCGGCGTTCTGCAGGCCGTTCGGCGCGGCGGCGACGACCTCGGCGCTCGCACCGAAGCGCAGCACCCGCTGGCCGGTCCGCGCCACGTAGGCGTCGAGGAACTGGTCGTCGCGGTTCGTGATGACGTTCGCCGTCGACAGTGCCGCGGTGTCGAGCATCATGTCGGCGACGCGTTCGGTCTCGAAGAACCGGTACAGCTGGTCGACCTGCACGTTGAGCATCGTCACCGTGGACGGCGACAAGATGCCGGCGAGTTCGACCGCGAAGGCCTCGTCCACCTCGAGGATGCCGATGTCCGCCTTCAGGCGACCGGTCAGCGAGACCTCGGACAGCAGCGCCGACGCGATGCCCTGCGGCAGGTTCGCGCCCGAGGGGTTGGTGAACACACGCAGCCCGTGCGCCCGGACGATGTCCGAGATCATGTGCGTCGTCGTCGACTTGCCGTTCGACCCGAGCACGAAGACGACACCGTTGGGGAACTGCTTCGTCACGTGCTGCAGGAAGTCGGGCACGAGCTTGAGCACGATGAAGCCGGGGTACGCGGATCCCCCGCCCCGCGCTCGCGCGAGGGCACGGAGGATCCGCCCGATCAGGATCGGGATGAAGAACCGCATCGGCCTACTCGAGGTAGTCGCGCAGCGACTGCGACCGCGACGGGTGGCGGAGCTTCGCCATCGTCTTGGACTCGATCTGGCGGATGCGCTCACGCGTCACACCGAACGTGTCACCGATCTGGTCGAGGGTCTTCGGCTGGCCGTCACCGAGGCCGAAGCGCATGCGGATGACGCCCGCCTCGCGCTCGGACAGGGAGTCGAGCAGGCTCTCGAGCTGCTTCTGCAGCATCGTGAAGCCCACGGCGTCGGCCGGCACGACCGCCTCGGTGTCCTCGATGAGGTCACCGAACTCGGAGTCGCCGTCCTCACCCAGGGGCGTGTGCAGGGAGATCGGCTCGCGGCCGTACTTCTGCACCTCGACGACCTTCTCCGGGGTCATGTCGAGCTCGCGGGCGAGCTCTTCCGGAGTGGGTTCGCGACCGAGGTCCTGCAGCATCTGGCGCTGGACGCGGGCGAGCTTGTTGATGACCTCGACCATGTGCACCGGGATGCGGATGGTCCGGGCCTGGTCGGCCATGGCACGGGTGATCGCCTGACGGATCCACCACGTCGCGTAGGTCGAGAACTTGAAGCCCTTGGTGTAGTCGAACTTCTCGACCGCACGGATGAGGCCCAGGTTGCCCTCCTGGATGAGGTCCAGGAACTGCATGCCGCGGCCGGTGTAGCGCTTGGCGAGCGAGACCACGAGGCGGAGGTTCGCGCCCAGCAGGTGCGACTTCGCACGCTGACCGTCGCGGGCGACCCAGCGCAGCTCGCGCTCGGCTGGCTTGGTGAGGCCGGTCGAGTGCTGCAGCTTGTCCTCGGCGAACAGGCCGGCCTCGATGCGCATCGCGAGCTCGACCTCCTGCTCGGCGTTGAGCAGGGCGACCTTGCCGATCTGCTTGAGGTAGTCCTTCACCGGGTCGGCGGTCGCGCCCGTGATGGTCGTGGAGTAGACCGGCGCCTCGTCGTCGTCGGTCTGCGAGATGACGAGCGCGCCGGCGGCGACCGCAGCGGCGGCGTCGGGCTTGATCGCCTTGTCGTCGGTTTCCTCGACGTCCTCGGTCGGCTCGTCGGTGGCTTCGTTCGCCTCGTCGACGGGGTCGACCTTCTTCGCCTTCGGGGCGGCCTTCTTGGCCGGGGCCTTCTTGGCGGGGGCCTTGGTGGCGCGCTTCTTCGGCGCGTCGGTTCCCTCGGTGTCCGTGGCGTCCTCTGCCACAGCACCTTCGGGCTGAGTGTCCTTCGTGGGATCGATCGTCGTGCTCCGGGCAGCCATGCGATCACCTCTCTCGTCGTGCCACGTTCGTGGGGTCGTGGCCTCCCTCGCCGCCCAGGGCCCGAGCCGCAGTCCCCCGCGTCGTCGAGTCCTACCGTTCCGGGCAGCACTAAGACCCATGTCAAGTCCCCCGTGTCGATCGGCGCTCCGAAGTGCTCCGACAGGAAGGGGGTCCTGAGTGGGTCCGTGATCATTATTGCACGTGCCGCTTCCGCAGGCGCGCAACGAGTGCAACCCAGAGCGGTCCGACGCCTATTCCCTCCTCCGCGTGGAGCACTCGCCGTGTCCGGCGCCGAGCGTGCAGGAGCATCGCGACGCCGAACCCGACCACCAGGTACTGCACCGTGAGGGCCACCCGGAAGTTGTCCCAGGCGAAGACGGTCTCGCCGGTGACGCGGGACACCACGTCGAGCAGCAGCCCGATCAGGTACATCATCACGAACGCCGCCAGGAAGCCGCCGACGTTGACGACGCCGTTCGCGGACCCCAGGGAACCGACCGGGTTGAACGTCCGGGCGAAGTCGAACCCGATCAGTGAACCGGGGCCACCGATCCCCATCGCGACGACGAGCAGCACGAGCAGCCAGGTGGGCGGGTGGCCGGGCCAGAGCAGGATGGCGGTCCAGACCACGGCGAGCAGTACGACGACCCCGAGCACGAGGTTCGAGCGGCGCATCGGGAACCGCGCGCACAACAGGCCCAGCACCGGTCCGGCGACGAAGCCCACGGCGACGATGATCGTCAGGAAGCCGGCGGCCTCGGCCGGGCTGTAGCCGAGTCCACGGAGCATCGGGACGCCCCACAGCAGCGAGAACACCGTGCCGGAGGACTGCGTCACGTAGTGCGACCAGAAGCCGAGCTGCGTGCCCGGACGCCGCAGCGCGTGCCCGAAGGTCCGGAAGGCGGCACCCCACGAGTGCGGCAGCGGGATCGTGCCGGTCCGGACGACGACCGGGCCGTTCCGGACGAAGACGAAGGCCAGGACGAGCCCGACTGCGCTCACCGCGGCGGCGACCCCGAACGCGGGCGTCCACCCTGCGGCGTGCAGGAGCACCGCGAACGGGAACGCCGACAGGATCTGGCCGATCTGCCCGAGGTTGCCCGTCCACTGCGAGATCTGCGGGAGGATCCGGCCGCTGAACCACATCGGCACCAGACGGATCACCGAGATGAAGGTCATCGCGTCGCCGGCACCCACGAGCACGCGTCCCGCGATCGCCGGGCCGATCGTCGGCGAGAAGGCCACCACGGCCTGCCCGACCACGAGCAGCGCGGCGCCGAGCAGGACGAGCTTGCGCGGCCCCACCCGGTCGAGCGCGACCCCCACCGGGATCTGGAGTCCGGCGTACACGGCGATCTGCACGACCGCGAGTGTGGAGAGCACCGCCGCCGACACGGCGAACCGGTCCTGCGCGTCGACGCCGGACACCCCGAGCGAGGACCGCTGGACGACCGCGAGGACGTAGGCGAGCACCGCGATGCCCCAGACCAGGAAGGCGCGACGGGAGTTCACCCCGACAGGTTACCGATCCGGCGGAGCCGGATACGCGACGACTGTCGTCGAGGCTCGCGACGCCCTGGTCACGACCGGACGACGGACGGGAGGCGCGGTGCGGGCCCGCCACGGGCCTCCTGGCCGCCGTTCCGGACCGTCCAGGGCCCGACCCGGCTACTCGCCGCCGTCACCCTGGGTGCGACGATCCGCCAGGAAGCGCTCGAGCTCGGCCGCGATCGCGTCCGCGGTCGGCACCTCGCCGTCGACGTCCGTGAGCGGCGACGCGACCGGGTTGCCCTCCATGTACGTGTCGTGCCGCTCCTCGAGCACACCGACGAGCCGCTGCAGCTCGGCGTTGCCGGCGACCTGCTCCTCGACCCGGGTGAGGAACTCGCGACCCGCCTCGCGCAGGGCGTCCGTCGGGAAGATGAGGCCGGTGGCCGCGGCGATGCCGGACAGTGCGGCGACGGCCGCGTCGGGGAACTCGGTGTCCGACAGGTAGTGCGGCACGAGGAGGACCAGGCCGGTGACCTGCGAGCCGGTGGACGCGAGCCGGTGCTCGACCAGGTGCAGGACGTTCGCCGGCGCCTGGGTCTCGGGCTTCCAGACGCTCATCTGCTCGACGAGGTCGGCGCGGGTGCCGGAGACGGTCAGGCTGATCGGCCGGGTGTGCGGGACGGGCATCGGGATCGACTGCACCCAGGTGGTGTCCGCGACCTGGAGCCGGGCGGCGAGGCCGGTGACGGCGTCCACGAACCGGTTCCACTGGAAGTCCGGCTCGTACCCGGACAGGAAGAGGAACGGCTGACCGATCTCGTCGCGCACCAGGTGCAGCTCGAGCCGGGGCGGCTCGACGGCGGCGATGTGGTCGTGCTCGAAGGTGATGACCGGACGTCGGGCGCGCCAGTCGAGCAGGACGTCGGGGTCGAACTCGGCGACGAGTTGGGTGTCGAGGTCCTCGAGCACGGACGTCGTCACCTGGGCCACGGCCGAGCCGGCATCGGCGAAACCGGTGAGCCCGGCGACCAGGTGCAGTCCGGCCGGGACGGTCGGGGCGGCCTCGTCGAACGTGTAGAGCTCCTCGGGGTGGTTCACCGTCCCCATGCTAGGCGGGCCCACCGACGCCCCCGCGCGGGACGGCCACGCCGACAGCGAACAGCGCGCGGATAGGGTTGGCGCATGGTCCGACCGACGCTCTCCACCACCAGTTCCGCCCCCGAGACCACCACCGCCGACGTGCTCGTCGTCGGGGTCCGTCCCGGGTCGTCCTCCGACGCCGCACCGTCCGGCGACACCGCTGCCGGCGCGTCCCTCGCGCCGAGCGCCGCCGGTGTCGTCGAGGCACTCGCCGGGCTCGACCTCGCCGCGATCGGCGTCACGGGCGCCAAGGACCAGCTCGTCCGGCTGCCCGGCACCGGCGTGGCCGCGTCCTCGATCGCACTCATCGGTCTCGGGTCGGCCACCGGAGTCGCGGCGATCCGTGCCGCCGCCGGCAGCGCCGTCCGCCAGCTCCCGCAGGTCGCCTCGATCACCCTGGCCCTGCCGACCGACTCGGCCGAGCTCGTCGACGCCGCACTCGAGGGCGCCGCACTCGGCGCCTACGCCTTCACCCGCCACAAGGGCGCCGGCACGACCACGCCGACGCGGGGTGACCAGCGCATCGAGGTCGTCGCGCCCGCCGACGTCGCCGCCGATGCGGCAGTCCGGCCCGCGATCGTCGCCGACGCCGCGTCGCTCGTCCGCGACCTGGTCAACACCGCCGCCGGCGACCTCGGGCCGCAGGACGTCGCCGACGTGGCGACCGGTCTCGCCGCGGACCTGCCGCTGACGGTCGAGGTCCTCGACGAGCAGGCGCTCGAGGAGCAGGGCTTCGGCGGCATCCTCGGTGTCGGCCGCGGTTCGGCCCGTCCTCCGCGCCTGGTCGTCGTCCGCTACGCGCCGGAGTCCGCCACGAAGCACCTCGCCCTCGTCGGCAAGGGCATCACGTTCGACTCGGGCGGGCTCTCGCTCAAGCCGGCGGCGTCGATGCTCGGCATGAAGACCGACATGACCGGCGCCGCCACCGTGCTCGCCGCGACCGTCGCCGCCGCGCGCCTCGGCCTCGACGTGCGCGTCACCGCCTGGCTCGCGCTCGCCGAGAACATGCCGTCGGGCACGGCGACCCGCCCGGGAGACGTCCTCACGCTGAAGAACGGCAAGACGGTCGAGGTCACGAACACCGATGCCGAGGGCCGCCTGGTGCTCGGTGACGGCATGGCCGCCGCCTCGCTGGAGACGCCCGACGCGATCGTCGACGTGGCCACCCTGACCGGCGCGCAGGTCGTCGCACTCGGCGACCGCACGACGGGCCTGATGGGCAGCGACGACCTCGTCGCGAAGGTCCGCGCCGTCGCCGAGGGCGTGTCGGAGCCGATCTGGCCGATGCCCCTGCCCGAGGAACTCGACGCACGGCTCGCCAGCGACGTCGCCGACATGGTCAACGCCACGGTCGGCAACCCTGCCGGCGGCATGCTGCTCGCCGGCAAGTTCCTGGAGCGCTTCGTCGGCGAGGGCATCCCGTGGGCGCACCTCGACATCGCCGGCCCGTCCGAGCACAAGGGCGGCGGCTACGGGTGGCTCGGGAAGGGCGCGACGGGTGTGATGGTCCGCACGCTCATCGCACTCGCAGAAGACCTCCAGTCCGAGTAGTAGGTTTGGTACCGGTGGGACGGGGCATCGACGCGCCTCCCACCGGTACTGCACGGGACGGGACCGGAACCACGCGGTCCGACCGTCGGACGCCGCCCCCGCGGTGTCCACGTAGGGCCCGATCGGCCCGACACGCACGAGGGAGTTGCACCAGGTGACGGAACAGACTTACGACGTCGTGGTCCTCGGTGGCGGGAGCGGTGGCTACGCCGCTGCGCTCCGGGCCGCCGAACTCGGCATGAGCGTCGCGCTCATCGAGGGCGACAAGCTCGGAGGGACGTGCCTGCACCGTGGCTGCATCCCCACCAAGGCGCTGCTGCACGCGGCCGAGGTCGCCGACGCGACCCGCGACGCCGAGAAGTACGGCGTGATCGCGGAGTTCGCCGGTGTCGAGGTCCCGAAGGTCATCGAGTACCAGCAGGGCGTCATCACCTCGAAGTACAAGGGCCTGCAGGGCCTCATCAAGGCCCGCGGCATCACCGTCGTCGAGGGCTGGGGTCGACTCACCTCGCAGAACACCGTGCAGGTCGGCGACCAGAACATCGTCGGCAAGAACGTCGTGCTCGCGACCGGCTCCTACTCGAAGTCTCTGCCGGGGCTCGAGATCGGCGGGCGTGTCATCACGTCCGAGACCGCGCTGCGCATGGACTACGTGCCGAACAAGGTCGTCATCCTCGGTGGCGGCGTCATCGGCGTCGAGTTCGCCAGCGTCTGGAAGTCCTTCGGTGCCGAGGTCACGATCGTCGAGGCGCTCCCCCACCTCGTCCCCGCCGAGGACGAGTCCATGTCGAAGCAGCTCGAGCGCGCCTTCCGCAAGCGCGGCATCGAGTTCTCGCTGGGTGTCCGGTTCCAGGGCGTCGAGCAGCACGAGAACGGCGTCGTCGTCACGCTCGAGGACGGCAAGACCTTCGACGGCGACGTCCTGCTGGTCGCCGTCGGTCGTGGCCCGGTCACGCAGAACGTCGGCTTCGACGAGGTCGGCGTCGCCATGGACCGCGGCTTCGTCACCACGAACGAGCGCCTCGCCACCAACCTGCCGAACGTCTACGCGGTCGGCGACATCGTCCCCGGCCTGCAGCTCGCGCACCGCGGCTTCCAGCAGGGCATCTTCGTCGCCGAGGAGATCGCCGGGCTCAACCCGGTGGTCATCGAGGACAAGAACATCCCGAAGATCACGTACTCCGACCCCGAGGTCGCCTCCGTCGGCCTGTCGCAGGCGAAGGCCGAGGCCGAGTACGGCGCCGACAAGGTGGACTCGTACGAGTACAACCTGGCCGGGAACGGCAAGAGCCACATCATCGGCACGTCCGGTTCGGTCAAGGTCGTCCGCGTCGTCGACGGCCCCGTCGTCGGCGTCAGCATGATCGGCGCCCGCGTCGGCGAGCTCATCGGCGAAGCGCAGCTCGCCGTGAACTGGGAGGCGTACCCGGAGGACATCGCTCCGCTCGTGCACGCCCACCCGACGCAGAACGAGGCGCTGGGCGAGGCGTTCATGCACCTCGCGGGCAAGCCGCTGCACGCGCTGTGACCCGCACGAGTCCGCGCCCTGTGACAATGACATCAACAACAACTGCAACCCCCCGCGAAGAGGAGTCCACCCGATGAGCGAATCCGTCAGCCTCCCGGCGCTCGGCGAGAGCGTCACCGAGGGCACGGTGACCCGATGGCTGAAGAACGTCGGTGACCGGGTCGAGGTCGACGAGCCGCTGCTCGAGGTCTCGACCGACAAGGTCGACACCGAGATCCCGTCGCCCGTCGCCGGCGTCATCGAGGAGATCCTCGTCCAGGAGGACGAGACCGTCGAGGTCGGCACCGCGCTGGTGAAGATCGGTGATGGCTCGTCCGACTCCGGGTCCTCCGACGCCGGTTCGTCCGACGAGTCCTCGAACGAGGCCGCCGCCGAGTCAGCGGCCCCCGAGGCCGAGCCGAGCACCGAGCAGGAGTCCGAGACCCCCGCCCCGGAGCCCACCGAGCCCGAGCCGGCTCCGGCCGGACAGACGCAGCCTGCAGCCCCGCAGGCACCGTCCGCGCCGCCCGCCGCCGCCCCGGTTCCGCAGGCAGCCCCGGTCCCGCCGCCCGCCGCCGCCCCGGCTCCCCCGGCCGCGGTCCCCGCCCCCGCAGCACCGGCCGCAGCGCCCAGCGCGACGACCGCCGCCGCGGTGCCGAACCCGTCGCAGGACGGCGCAGCCTCCGGCTACGTCACGCCGCTCGTCCGCAAGCTCGCCAACGAGCAGGGCGTCGACCTGTCCACCGTCACCGGCTCCGGTGTCGGCGGGCGCATCCGCAAGGAGGACGTGCTCGCGGCCGTCGCGAAGGCCCCGGCCGCCGGTGGTGCAGCTGCACCCGCCGCCGCGTCCGGCCCGTTCGTCGCCGAGGTCTCGCCGCTGCGCGGCACCCGCGAGAAGATGACCCGCCTGCGCAAGGTCGTGGCCGAGCGTGCCGTGCAGTCGATGACCTCGACCGCACAGCTCACGAGCGTCGTCGAGGTGGACGTCACGAAGGTGGCGCAGTTCCGCGACGCCCACAAGGCGGAGTTCCTCGAGAAGACCGGTTCGAAGCTCTCCTTCATGCCGTTCTTCGCCCTGGCTGCCTCCGAGGCGCTCAAGGCCCACCCGAAGATCAACTCGACGGTCGAGGGTGACGAGATCGTCTACCCGGAGTCCGAGAACGTCTCCATCGCGGTGGACACCGAGCGCGGCCTGCTGACCCCGGTCATCAAGGACGCGGCGTCGCTCGACCTGGCGCAGTTCTCCAAGTCCATCGCGGACCTGGCGGAGCGCACCCGGAACAACCAGCTCAAGCCCGACGAGCTCGCCGGCGGCACGTTCACGCTGACGAACACCGGTTCGCGTGGCGCGCTGTTCGACACCCCCGTCGTGTTCCTGCCGCAGTCGGCGATCCTCGGCACCGGCATCGTCACGAAGCGTCCCGCGGTCGTGAAGGTCGACGGCCAGGAAGCGATCGCGATCCGTTCGTTCGTCTACCTCGCGCTGTCGTACGACCACCGGATCATCGACGGTGCGGATGCATCGCGGTACCTGGTCGCGGTGAAGAACCGCCTGGAAGAGGGCAACTTCGCCCCCAACCTCGGGTACTGACACCCCGCAGCACGGCCGACGGCCCCGGTTCCCCTTCGTGGGGAGCCGGGGCCGTTCCCGTTCGTGGGGAGCCGGAGCGGTCCTCGTTCGTCGTCGGCGGGGGCGTCACCCGCCACCTCCCGGCGCACCGGCACCGAGCGCGGTGACGGCCGCGACGACCGTGCCGATCGCGACGACGACGCCGACCAGGGCGCGCCGGAGCGGCACGCGTCGCTCCATGCCGACGGGGATGCCGAGTTCGACGACCGCGCGCAGCCGAGCCGCCACGCCACCGGGATCGAGCGGCGGGTCGGACTCCGCGAACACCAGGTCGGCCGGGGGTGGCGTCCACCGGAACGGCCGTGGCGGCGCAGCGCCCCGCACCGTGTCGAGGGCCGTGCTCGCCGCGGTGCGGTCACCGTCCAGTGCCGCGACGAGTGCGGCGTCCACCTGCTCGCGCGACGGATCGCGCGGGTCCACCCGGTCCCAGACCACCCGCGCGGCAAGCACGAGGACGCGTGCGGCGTCGGTGCTGCCCGGGTCCGCGCCGTCGCGGACCGCCCCAGCCGGGTGGTCGCACAGCACGACGGCGCCGGCGTCGTCGACCAGGACGTCGTCGATCCCCGCGACACCGAGCCGCAGCGCACCGCCCACCGCCGCGACGAGCAGCTCGAGCAACGGGACGCAGAGGGTCACCGCGACCCCGGTCGTCGGGGCGCCGAGCCGTTCGAGCGCAGCCGGGAGCGGCGTCCCGCACGGGCGGTCGAGGAGCACCACGAGTGCGCCGTCAACGGTCCGACCGACCGCCGAGACGGGGACCAGGTGGCGGTGCCCGGTGGCGCACCGGTCCGCCACCCACGAGGCAGCTGCAGCGTCGTGGGCCTGCGCGACCCAGCGGTCGGTCCGGGCGCCGTGGGTGCCCTGGTCGGTGCTCGTGTCCATGGTGACGAGCGTGTCGGACGCGGGTCGGGCCTCCTGGCCGTCCGGCCCGACCTGTGGACAACGCGTGTTCGCGCACAGCCGGACCGGCTGCGGTCTCCCCCGGACCGCGGAGGCCGTATCCTGTCAGCATGGCACGCAGCACTTCCACAGACACGAAGGCGAAGGAGCCGGGGCGTCTCAAGCAGATGTTCCAGGTCTTCCAGATGACCCGGCGGGCCGATCCGTCGTCGGTCTGGTGGTTCGCCCTCGCATTCGTCGGCCCGGTCGTCCTCGGCATCGTGCTGGCGCTGGTGCTCCCCGGCCAGAACTGGCTCGCGATGATCCTCTGGATCGTCGCCGGTGTCCTGATGGGCGTGCTCCTCTTCCTGATCGTCCTCGGCCGGTTGGCCGAACGCGCCGCGTACTCCCAGATCGAGGGGCAGCCCGGCGCCGTCGGTGCGGTGCTCTCCAACTCGCTGCGTCGGCAGTGGCGCTCGAGCGAGATGCCTGTCGCCGTGCACGGCCGGTCGCAGTCCGCGGTCTACCGCGCGGTGGGTCGCCCGGGCGTCGTCCTCATCACCGAGGGCCAGCGCGGCAACCTGAAGCGGCAGCTCGACGAAGAGCGCCGCAAGGTGCAGCGCATCGTCCCGAACGTCGCGGTCCACGTGGTCAGCGTCGGTGACGGCGGCGACACCATCACCCTGCACAAGCTCCCCCGTGCGATGAACAAGTTCAAGAAGTCGCTCAACCGCAACGAGGTCCTGGCGGTCGCGAACCGCCTCGACTCCCTGACGCAGAGCCCCGCGGCCGCGATCCCGAAGGGCATGGACCCGATGCGGGCCCGCGCCGGCCGTCCACGCTGATCCGTCCCCGGAGCCGCACTGCAGAACGCCCCCGACCGTGCCAGGTCGGGGGCGTTCTGTGTGCGTGCGGCGGGTGGCTCTGGCCGAGCGCACCGTGCGGCTTCGGTTACCGGGTGCGGGGTTGGCCGCTCGGTGCGAGCCTGTCGCGCTGCACCGAGCGGGCAGCCTCGCACGTGCCGACGAACCTCGCACCGTGCGCCGCAGGACCCGGCCGCACCCCAGCGACGAACCTCGCACCGTGCGCCGTAGGGCCCGGCCGCACCCCGGCGACGAACCTCGCACGGTGCGCCGCACCCCCGCCGCACGAGGGCGAGCCGCACGGGACGCCGGTCAGCGCCGGACCAGCACCGTCCCGGCGATGCGGTCGTGCGCGCCGCGGCTGTCCCGGTCGATGATGAGCGCCGGCACCACCAGGCAGAGCAGGACGGTCCGGACGACCGGACGCCACACCCCGACGTAGCCTCCGCGCATCGGCACGACGCGAAGACCGACGCAGATGTGCCCGAACGAGCCGGACAGCAGGCAGATGAACAGCACCTGGAGCGCGGCGAAGATCGCCAGCTGCACCCACGAGTGCGCGATGTCCCCGGAACCGTTCACCGGCGACCAGACCCCGGTCACGTAGGCGATGAGGTCGGCGAGTGCTCCGTCGATCAGCAGGGCGACGATCCGCCGTCCGATCCGCCCGACGCTGCGGGGACCGTCCTCGGGCAGCCCCAGGTCCTTGCCGGGCCAGCCGTCCGGGTGCTCGGAGGGCGCGGACGGTCTGGAGGAGCTGCTGGCCATGCGACAAGCGTAGGCGACCGGCCGCCCGTAACACGCCCGAAACAATCCAGTCATGTCCGGGAAACCCCGTGTCAATAGCCTCGTCGGAGGTGCCTTGATCGGTGCCTCCGACATCACCCAACCCATTGGAGATCGGCCCCATGTTCAGCGATTCCTCCGAGGTCCTGGCCTTCATCAAGGACACCGACGTCAAGTTCCTCGACATCCGATTCACGGACCTGCCGGGTGTGCAGCAGCACTTCAACATCCCCGCCTCGACCGTCGACGAGGACTTCTTCTCGGTCGGCCAGCTCTTCGACGGCTCCTCGATCCGTGGGTTCGCGTCAATCCACGAGTCCGACATGCAGCTGATCCCCGATGTGACCACCGCGTACGTGGACCAGTTCCGCGCCGAGCGCACGCTCATCATGATCTTCGACATCTACAACCCGCGGAACGGCGAGATCTACGGCCGCGACCCGCGCCAGGTGGCGAAGAAGGCCGAGAAGTACCTCGCGTCGACGGGCATCGCGGACACCGCGTTCTTCGCCCCCGAGGCCGAGTTCTACATCTTCGACGACGTCCGCTACTCCGTCACCCAGAACGAGTCGTTCTACGCGGTCGACTCCGAAGAGGGCGCCTGGAACACCGGTCGTGACGAAGAGGGCGGCAACCTCGCCAACAAGACCCCGTACAAGGGCGGCTACTTCCCCGTGTCGCCGGTCGACAAGACCGCCGACCTGCGCGACGACATCACCCTCAAGCTGATCGACGCGGGCTTCGAGCTCGAGCGCTCGCACCACGAGGTGGGCACGGGCGGCCAGCAGGAGATCAACTACAAGTTCGACACGATGGTCCACGCCGCGGACGACATCCTGAAGTTCAAGTACATCGTGAAAAACACCGCTGACCAGTGGGGCAAGGTCGCGACGTTCATGCCGAAGCCGCTCTTCGGCGACAACGGTTCGGGCATGCACACCCACCAGTCGCTCTGGTCGGAGGGCAAGCCGCTGTTCTACGACGAGAACGGCTACGGTGGCCTGTCGGACCTCGCTCGTTGGTACATCGGCGGTCTGCTGAAGCACGCTCCGGCGCTGCTCGCCTTCACCAACCCGTCGATCAACTCGTACCACCGCCTGGTCAAGGGCTTCGAAGCGCCGGTCAACCTGGTCTACTCGGCCGGTAACCGTTCGGCTGCGATCCGCATCCCGATCACGGGCACCAACCCGAAGGCCAAGCGCATCGAGTTCCGCGCACCGGACGCCTCAGGCAACCCGTACCTCGCCTTCGCCGCGCAGCTGATGGCGGGCCTCGACGGTATCCAGAACCGCATCGAGCCGCACGAGCCGGTCGACAAGGACCTCTACGAGCTCCCGCCCGAGGAAGCCAAGGGCATCCCCCAGGTCCCCGGCTCCCTCGACGAGGCGCTCGACTTCCTCGAGGCGGACCACGAGTTCCTCACGAAGGGCAACGTCTTCACCGAGGACCTCATCCAGACCTGGATCGACTACAAGCGCGAGAACGAGATCCTCCCGCTGGCCCAGCGCCCGCACCCGTTCGAGTACGAGCTGTACTTCGGCGTCTGATCGTCGCTGACACACGAAGGCCCCGCACCGTCAGGTGCGGGGCCTTCGTCTGTGTGTCGCGACAGCGACAGTGTGCCGCGAACCATCCGCAGGAATGTGTCGCTTCGGCGGGGTGGGCGGTTGCGGCGACCGCCTGGAGGCCCGGCGCCGGTCCGGCGGGCCGGCGACGGGCCTCCAGGCTGGTCGCGACGCACGTTCCTTCCCAGCTCACCCGGACTGGAAAGCGGGATCGGGCGTACCTGGTCGGAAGTTCTGACCAGGTACGCCCGATTCGGCACGGTACGCCCGTTTCCGCACGGCTCAGCGCGCACGGGAACGGGGCCCGTGCCGCCCGGCACGGACCCCGCTTCGCGAACGGTGACTACCGAGCCGTGGCCAACGAGTCGTTCGTCCCCGCTGCGACGCTCACGGGTGCACCCGTGACCGGCGTGGGCCGTCCCAGGGAACGGACGGTCCACCCCGCTTTGACCCAGTCGTGGACCGGGAGGCAGTTGCGCGCGTCGATCACGACGCGGCGGCCGACGAGGTCACCGAGGGCGACCGGGTCGGCGGTGATGATCTCGTCCCACTCGGTGAGCACCAGGACGACGTCGGCGCCCTCGATCGCGTCCGTCATCGACGCCGCGTAGCTCAGCGTCGGGAACGAGCGCTTCGCCGGCTCCATCGCCTCGGGGTCCCAGAGGGTGACCTGGGCGCCGCGCAGGTGGAGTGCGGCGGCGACGTTGAGCGCCGGGGAGTCCCGCACGTCGTCGGTGAGGGGCTTGAACGCGGCGCCGATCACGGCCACGCGACGGTTCAGCACCGATCCCCCGGCCGAGTCGATCGCCATGTCGATGACCCGCTGACGCTGGCCCATGTTGATCTCGTCGACCTGCTGCATGAGCCCGACGACCTGGCCCGCGCCGATCTCGTTGGCGCGGTGCATGAGGGCTCGGATGTCCTTCGGCAGGCAACCGCCTCCGAAGCCGAGGCCGGCGTTCAGGAACTTCCGGCCGATGCGGGCGTCGTGACCGAGGGCGTCGGCGAGGGTCGACACGTCGGCGCCGGTGATCGCGCACATCTCCGAGATCGCGTTGATGAACGAGATCTTCGTGGCGAGGAACGCGTTCGCGCTCACCTTGACGAGCTCGGCCGTCGCCAGGTCGGTGGTGATGACCGGGGTGCCCTCGCTGATGGGTGCGGCGTAGACCTCGCGGATGACGGCGTCGGCGGCCTCGGACGCACCGCCCCAGACCAGGCGGTCCGGGTGCAGGGTGTCCTCGACGGCCTTGCCCTCGCGGAGGAACTCCGGGTTCCAGATGAGCTCGGCGTCGATCCCCGAGGGGGTGAACTCGCGGACGATGCCGCGCAGCCGCGTTGCGGTACCGACCGGGACCGTCGACTTGCCGACGATGAGGCCAGGGTGGGTCAGGTTCTCGGCGACACCGCGGGTGGCGCTCTCGACGTACGCCAGGTTGGCGGCGTGCGAGCCCGCCTTCTGCGGAGTACCGACGCAGACGAAGTGGACGTCCGCGGCGGCGACGGCCGACGCGATGTCAGCGGTGAACCGGAGCTTGCCGCTCGCGACGTGCTTCGTGATGAGCTCGGGCAGCCCGGGTTCGAAGAACGGGACCTCGCCGGCGGACAGTGCGGCGAGCTTCGCCGGGTCGACGTCCACGCCGATGGTCTCGAAGCCCATCTCGGCCATGGCGGCCGCGTGGGTGGCACCGAGGTAGCCGGTGCCGATGACGCTGATGACGGGTGCGGGACGGGTGTCGGCCTGGTCGGGCGACTTCTTGGACGCGGTCATGGCGTGACCTCCTGCAGGTCGTAGTCGATGTCGTTGCGCTTGATGCCCTCGGCGAAGGCCGCCAGGGAGTCGGCTCGTGAGTTGAGCCGCCAGTCGTTCGTGGTGCGTGTGCCGTCGACGATCGTGGTCGCGGTCTCGCTGAAGTACGCGAAGCCGATGATGTCCGAGTTGGCGGGGTCGGCCAGGGCGTCGAAGAGCGAGTCGATCCACTGGGTCTTCTGCGGGTTCGTGACGCTGCCCCCGGTCTCGGTGGCCCCGATCTCGTTGAGCACGATGCCCTTGCCCGGCGCGACCTGCCGGATCTGGGCGAGCGTCGCGCCGAACGTGTTCTCGAAGGTCGGCTGCTCGGTGGCGTCACGGTAGTAGCCGCTCATGCCGACCCAGTCGACGTACTCGGCGCCCGGGTAGTAGTTCTGCATGTACTCGAGCGTCTGGTACTTCGCGTTGCCGAGCTTGTCGATGCGCGACGGCGACCAGTCCCAGATGGCGTACTGGTTCGCCCCGTTGGCCTGGAAGACGTTCCAGACGTGCTGCCACATCGCGGTGTACGAGCCGGCGGCGTTCTGCTGCTTCGCCGATTCGGACCAGTTGTACCACTGACCGTTCATCTCGTGGTCGAACCGGATGACGAGCGGCTGGCCGTTGGCCGCCAGCGCCTTGGCGTACTGCGTCAGGTAGGCGTCGAACTTGCCGGAGATGACGTCCTCGTTGGTGTAGCCCTCGACGTACGGCTGGTCGTTGCCCGTCTTGGCGGGCACCGACTCCCACGTCATCATCGGCAGACGCCCGTTCGCCCACGACCGCTGGACGGCGTTCTGGTTGAAGTCCTGGTCGAAGCCCTGGAAGAAGCCGACCATGTTCGTCGCCTTCCCGACCTCTTGCGAGACCTGGTCGTACTCGGACCAGTTGAACGGGGACTGCGCCGTGTACAGGCCGTACCAGCGGGACTGCTGCGCGAGGATGTCCGCCTTGGTCGGGACCGCCACGGGTGTGGTGCCCGGGTCGGTCGACGGGCCGGGGTTCGGGTTGGTGACCCCACCGGAGCCGCCGCCGGAACCGTCGGACCCGCCAGACCCTCCGGAGCCGCCGCCCGAGCCGCTCCCGCTCCCGCTCCCCGAGCCGGACCCGTTGTCGGACACACCGGACCCGCCGGACCCACCGGACCCGCCGGTCCCGGATCCCGAGCCCGAGCCCGAGGTGCCGGCCCCGTTCGCACCGGAACCCGACGCGTTGACGGAGGACGAGCCTCCCGAGCCCTTCGCGGAACCGAGCTGGGACTGGAGCGACGCGATCTGCGCCTTGAGCTGCGTGATCTGGTCGCCGCGCGACCCGGCCTGGGCCGTGCGGGAGTCGAGCTTGCCCTCGAGCGCCCAGATGCGGTCCTGGGCGGCGTCGAGCTGCGTCTGCAGCTCGGCGGCGGACACCTTCTTGGCCTTCGGGGCGGTGACCCCGAGCGCCTGGTGGACGGCGGTGGAGACGGGGCCGGCCGGGGAGACCCAGACCGACCAGGTGATGAGGGCGAGGGCGAGGACGATGGCGGTCGTGCCGACGGCCGTCCAGCGGGCGTGCTTGCTCGACTGCGCCCACCAGGTACTCGAGGAGCGGATGATGTCAGACAATGAGGAACGCCTCCAGGGCGAAGATCGCGAAGCCGATGCAGTACGGGATCGCGGCGTACGGGTTGTAGCGGCGGGCCTTCACGGGGGCGGTCCGTGGGGCCGCGGGCTGCTGGTCGGCGAACGCCGCTGCTGCCTCGCGCCGGGTCGCGAGCACGGTCGCGGTGGAGTTGGTCGTGGCGTCGGCACCGAAGAGCTCGTCGAACGCGCGGTCCACGGCCACCTGCTCGTGCGCGGCGCCGGCCGGTGTGCCCTGCAGCTGGACGAACCCGTCGAGCGCCTGGGCGCGGTCCGCCGCGTCGATCGGGCTGAACGGGATCTGCGTGCCCGGGGTGGTCGGCTGGACGCTCTCGGCCGGGTCCTCCTCCTGCATCGGACCGCCGGCGTAGGCGCCGGCCCGGGTCCCCCAGCCGGACGCGTGCGCCAGGCGGAAGAAGCCGATGAGCCGGATCGGCATCAGGAAGAACGTCGACACGATGATGAACATCGGCAGACGGAAGAAGTCGCTCGGCTTCTCAGCCAGGTGCCGCATCTGCCGGATGGCCATGCTGAGCACCGACGACACGACCATCAGCGCGGCCACGTAGACGAAGCCGGTCGAGAAGCCGTACTGCGACAGGATGCCCTGGTACAGGTTCTCGCCCTGTCCGGTGAAGGCCCGGTAGACCCAGCCGGCGATCACGCCGAAGAGCATGAACGGCAGGATGATGTCGGTGATGAAGAACGCCGCCAGCACCGGGGCGTGGCCGAGCATCCACGGCAGCATGCGCAGCGTGTTGTACTGCGAGCCGCGGGCCCAGCGGAGCTGCTGCTTGAACAGCTTCTTCACCTGCAGCGGGGCGTCCGTGTAGACCAGCGAGGTGTACTGGTAGACGGTCCGGTACCCCTCCTTGAGCGTGAGGTTCGTCAGCGTGCGGTCGTCGGAGACCTCGAGGAAGACGCCCATGAACTTCTCGTGCATGAACTTGTCCATGACCCGGACGAGGATGTTCCGGCGGAACGCGATCGTGCGCCCGGGCAGGCAGCCGATCTGCCCGAGGACGCTCTGCGCGGGCATCGAGTACAGCGCTCGGGAGTTCTCGAGCCAGTCGGCCCAGCGCGTGATCCAGCTGCGCTCGGGCTCGAGGATGCGCTGCCGGGTCGTGACGCCGCCGACGGACTCGTCGGCGAAGGGCTTGAGGAGTTCCTCGAGCGTGCCGGGGGTCCAGACGGTGTCCGAGTCGACGAGCACCGTGATGTCGCCGTTGGACATCTCGGTGCCGACCTTGACGGCGTTGCGCTTGCCCGGGATGGGCGTGTGGGTCCAGCGGACGAGCGGGGCGAACTCGTCGCAGACGGCTTCGAGCGCCTCGTTGCGGGCGCCGTTGATGACGACGATGATCTCGCCGGGTCGCTGCTCGACCATGCGACCGATGACGTCGCGGAACAGGTCGAGCGGTTCGTCCACGACGGGGACGACGACGCTGGTGGTACCGACGAAGGTGCCGGTGAACGGGCGGTAGCGGGCGGAGATGACGACCTTGACCAACCAGAGCAACCAGATCACCGCGGAGTACACGGCGAACAGGTAGAACTCGGGGTGGCCTTCGACCATCTGCCTGATCTGCAGAATGAAGGTGAACACTGATCCCTGCTTCAACGTTCGAGGTGGAGATTCCGCGACGTTGGGGAATCAGGGTCGGTTCGGGTGATGCCATTGACGCAGAAACCTGAACCCCCGCGCAACGCGACCCCCGTCCGGGGGCGTTTCGAACGCGTTACGGGGTACACACTTGTCCCCATCTCCGCCGGGACCGGCGGTCCCCCCTCGTGCTGACAGCACTCCTGCGGACCGGGTCCACCCGGTCGGTCACCCTGGTACCCGACGAGTGATGCCGGGAGGCGCGGATCGCCACCCCGGGAAACCCCTGTTCAGGACATGGTCACCGGGCGAGTCGGCGCGCACCTCCGGCACGTCGGCCGGCAGACCGGAGCGGGGTGGTCACGACACGGTAACGACCGGCCCACTGACGGCGCTCGGGGTACAGTCCGAAACGAACGGGGGACGGTGCGCGACACGGGGAATTAACCTCCGACGTCCCGTCACCTTCGGCTCCGGGGAGCATGCCCGGGCGTGTCGCGGTCGTATCGGCGACGCGTCGCGGTCGCGCCGCCGACGCGTCGCGGTCGCGCCGCCGACGCATCACGGTCGCGTCGGCGGCGCGTCAGGCGCCGTAGAACTCGCGCTCGAACACCTGGCGTGCACGCCGGGTGACGCCGAGGTAGTCCTCTTCCAGCTGGCTCGCCGAGCCGGGCGGGTACTCCATCAGCCGCGCGACGCCCTCGAGCTGCACGCGGTCGACGGGCAGCACGTCCGTCGTCTTCCCCGACCAGAGCACCAGGGCGCTGCGCGTCCGCGAGGCGAAGCGCCAGGCCGCACCCAGCCGCTCACCGTCCTCGGCGCTGACGAACCCCGCCGACACCGCACCGTCGAGCGCCTCGAGCGTCGACGTGGTGCGGAGCGCCGGGACCTCGAGTGCGTGCTGGAGCTGCAGGAGCTGGACGAACCATTCGACGTCGCTCAGTGAGCCGCGACCGAGCTTGAGGTGGCGTGCCGGGTCGGCACCGCGCGGCAGCCGCTCGGATTCGACGCGCGCCTTGATCCGCCGGACCTCGCGCACCTCGTGCTCGTCGATCCGCTCCGGGTAGCGCGTGCGGTCCGCCAGGTGCTCGAAGTCGCGGAGCAGCTGCGCGTCCCCCACGGCGCCGCGGGCACGGAGCAGCGCCTGCGCCTCCCACGTCAGCGACCACCGGGCGTAGTAGGCACCGTACGACTCGAGGGTGCGGGCCACGGGGCCGTTCTTCCCCTCGGGGCGCAGGTCGATGTCGAGGTCGAGCGGGTGGACGGTGTCCTCGGTGAGCCGGTTCAGCTCGCGCACGATGGTCTGCGCCGTCCGGGAGGCCACCTCGGTCGCCAGGTCCGGGGCACGGTAGACGTAGAGCACGTCGGCGTCGGAGCCGAACCCGAGCTCACGGCCGCCGTACCGGCCCATCGCGATGATCCCGAACTCGAAGTCCGCCGGGGCGTCCCGTCGGGCGAGCGCGAGTGCCCCGGCGAGCGTCGCCTCGGTCACGTCGCTGAGCGCCGCACCGAGGGCGTCCACATCGAGGTGCCCGAGCACCGCGGCCATGCCGAGGCGCAGGGTCTCGCGGCGACGGGCCGAGCGCAGCAGGCCGGCCGCCCCGTCGACGTCGTTGCCGTGCCGCGCGGTCGTCGCGGTCATCTCGGCGAGCAGCGAGTCCATCGGGCGGGCGCGGAGGAGCGCTTCGGGTTCGTCGAGCCAGGCGACGGCCTCGGGGAAGCGTTCGAGGAGTCCGGACAGGAACGCCGACTCGGACAGCACCGTGGTGAGCGAGTGCGCCGCCCCGGACGAGTCGCGGAGCATCCGGAGGAACCAGCTCGACTCCCCCAGCGTGTCGCTGAGCCGTCGGAACGCCAGCAGTGCCCGGTCGGGTGCCGGCCCCTCGGCCATCCACCGCAGGAGCACCGGCAGCAGGTTCCGCTGGATCGCCGCCCGTCGGCTCGTCCCCTGCGTGAGTGCCCGGATGTGCCGCAACGCACCGGGCGGGTCGACGAACCCGATCGCGCCGAGACGATCGACGACCTGGTCGTCGGTCAGGACGATCTCGTCCTCGGTCGCGGCGACGGCGGACAGCAGGGGCCGGTAGAACAGCCGCTCGTGCAGGCCGCGGACCTCGAGCTTGACGGCACGCCAGCGGGTCTCGAGCGCGGAGGCCGAGGTGGCGACGCCGCTCGACCGGGCGAGGACACGCAGCTCTTCCTCGTCCGTCGGCATCAGATGCGTCCGCTGCAACCGGCGGAGCTGGATGCGGTGCTCGAGGACGCGGAGCAACGCGTAGTCCGGGCCGAAACGTGCGGCCTCGGCCCGCCCCACGTAGCCGGCAGCCGTCAGGGCGTCCATCGCCTCGAGGGTGGACCGGACCCGGACCGACTCGTCGTCGCGGCCGTGCACGAGCTGCAGGAGCTGCACGGTGAACTCGACGTCGCGCAGCCCGCCGGGACCGAGCTTCAGCTGCCGGTCGACCTCGCCGTCGGGGATGTGCTCGGTGACGCGTTCGCGCATGCGCTGGACCGACTCGACGAACCCGGGGCGCGCCGACGAGCTCCAGACGAACGGGGCGACGGCGTCGGCGTAGCGGGCACCGAGGTCGGCCGAACCGGCGATCGGCCGCGCCTTCAGCAACGCCTGGAACTCCCACGACTTCGCCCAGCGCTCGTAGTAGGCGACGTGCGAGTCGAGCGTGCGGACGAGGGCACCGTCCTTGCCCTCCGGTCGCAGGTTCGCGTCGACCTCCCACAGACCGGGCTCGGCGGCCAGGTCGGTGATCGCGTGGGTCGCGGCGATCGCGATCCGCGTCGCGATGAGGACGGCGCGGTCGGTGCTGACCTCGTCGGTGGACTCGGTGACGAAGATGACGTCGACGTCGCTGACGTAGTTCAGCTCACGGGCGCCGGCCTTGCCCATCGCGATCACGGCGAGCGGGGTCGCGGCGACGTCGGCCGCCGGGAACGGGACCTCTCGCCGGGCCACGTCGACCGCGGCGTCGAGCGCTGCCCCGGCCAGGTCGGCCAGTCCGGCGGCGACCGCCGGGAAGGCCTCCGTCGGCGACGGGTGCAGCACGTCGTACAGGGCGATCTGGGCGAGGTGCCGGCGGTACCGCACCCGCAGGCACATCCGCGCCTCCTCGCCGGTGGCGCCGTCGATCGCGTCGATCAGGGACGCCGTGTACCGCTCCTGCGACCAGGGTGCGACGACGGGCTCGAGCAGCAGCGCGAGCTCGGCCGGTCGGCGGTGCAGGAACTCCCCGAGGCCGACCGAGGCGCCCAGCAGCCGGATGAGCCGCTCGGTCGCTGCCTCGTCCGCCAGGACGGGGCGCAACTCGTCGGGAGCACGCTCGAGCAGCCGTTCCAGCAACCGCAGCGCACCGTCGGGATCCGCGGTGATGCCCCAGAGCGCAGGGGTGCCGCTGACCGGCAGCGGGACGACGGAGCCGAACCGCGCCTCCAGGTCGGCGATCCGCTCGAGGCTCTCCGACAGCTCGGCGAACCCCAGGCGGGCCAACTCGGAGCGCGACGACGTCGTCCGACCGGTCATGTGGTGCGCTCGCTCAGAGGGCGCCGAGGTTGGTGTCGAGCTCGAACGGCGTGACCTGGTCGCGGTACCGCTTCCACTCCTGCCGCTTGTTGAGCAGCACGAAGTTGAACACGTGCTCGCCGAGCGTCTCGGCGACCAGCTCGGAGTCCTCCATCAGGCTGAGGGCGTGGTCGAGGCTCGACGGCAGCTGGCTGTACCCGAGGGCACGGCGCTCGGCGTCGGTCAGGCTCCAGACGTCGTGCTCGGCCTCGGCCGGCAGTTCGTACTCTTCCTCGATGCCCTTGAGGCCCGCCGCGAGCAGCAGCGAGTACGCCAGGTACGGGTTCGCCGCCGAGTCGATGCCGCGGTACTCGATGCGCGAGGACTGGCCCTTGTTCGGCTTGTACAGCGGCACGCGCACGAGCGCGGAACGGTTGTTGTGACCCCAGGTCACGAAGGACGGGGCCTCGTCGCCACCCCAGAGGCGCTTGTACGAGTTGACGAACTGGTTCGTGACCGCGGTGATCTCCGGTGCGTGCTTGAGCACACCGGCGATGAAGTGCTTGGCGGTCCGGGACAGCTGGTACTCGCCGCCGGCCTCGTAGAACGCGTTCTGGTCGCCCTCGAACAGCGATACGTGCGTGTGCATGCCCGAACCCGGCTGCCCGGAGATCGGCTTTGGCATGAACGTCGCGTAGACGCCCTGCTCGATCGCGACCTCCTTCACCACCGTGCGGAAGGTCATGATGTTGTCCGCCATCGTCAGCGCGTCGGCGTACCGGAGGTCGATCTCGTTCTGGCCCGGACCGGCCTCGTGATGGCTGAACTCCACCGAGATGCCCAGGTCCTCGAGCATCCGGACGGAGCGGCGTCGGAAGTCGTGCGCGCTGCCGCCGGGGACGTTGTCGAAGTAGCCGGCCTGGTCGACGGGCTGCGGGCCGCCGTCCTTCCACTCACGGCTCTTGAGCAGGTAGAACTCGATCTCGGGGTGCGTGTAGAAGGTGAAGCCGCGCTCACTCGCCCGGGCCAGCGTGCGCTTCAGCACGTTGCGCGGGTCGGCGACGGCGGGCTGCCCGTCCGGCGTCGTGATGTCGCAGAACATCCGCGCGGTCGGGTCGATCTCGCCGCGCCACGGCAGGATCTGGAACGTCGAGGGGTCCGGGTGCGCGAGCACGTCGGCCTCGTACGAACGGGACAGGCCCTCGATCGCGGAGCCGTCGAACCCGATGCCCTCGGCGAACGCGCCCTCGACCTCGGCCGGGGCGATCGCCACCGACTTGAGGGTCCCGATGACGTCCGTGAACCAGAGTCGGATGAACTTGATGCCGCGCTCCTCGATGGTGCGGAGCACGAAGTCCGTCTGCTTGTCCATGCACGACCTTTCCGTGTATCGGGTGGCCGCGGGCGGGCCTCGTCCCAGGCTAGTGGTCCGGCGGTGTGCGCGGGGCCGTGCGACGCGCCGCCACGGCACGTGTCCGGCTCACTGGTCCTCGGCGTCCCACTTCTCGTTGTTCGCGGCGATCCGGTCGAGGGCGTGCTGAGCTTCCTCACGCGTGTCGAACGGGCCGATGCGGTCGCGCTGCGGGGACTGCGGCCCCTGCTCGACCTGACCGGTCTTGTCGTTGAACCACCACTGGGACTCGATGCGCTCGTCGCTCATGTCGCCCACCGTACCCAGGTGACGGCCTGGAAGCCCGGTGCCGGTCCGGCGGACCGGCACCGGGCCTCCAGGCGGTCGCGCCCACCCCGTCGGGCCGCACCGTGGGGCGGTCACGCCCACCCCGTCGGGCCGCACCGTGGGGGCGGTTGCGCTCGGCGCGTCGCGCCGCGGCTAGAGTGGTCGGCATGCCCCGGGACGAACACGGACACCTGACCGCTGGCCGCATCTCCCCGCACCGGGCAGTCCCGAAGGACATCGAGCGTCCGGAGTACGTCGGCAAGGTCGAACCGCACGAGCACGGCCTGGGCGACACGTACTCGCCGGACGAGGTCGAGCGCATCCGCACCGCCGGCCGCATCGCCTCGCAGGCCATCGACGCCGTCGGCGCCGCGATCCGCCCGGGCGTGACCACGGACGAACTCGACCGCATCGGCCACGAGTTCGTGGTGGCGCACGGCGCCTACCCCTCGACGCTCGGGTACCGCGGGTACCCGAAGTCGCTGTGCTCGAGCCTCAACGAGGTCATCTGCCACGGCATCCCGGACGACACCGTCCTGCAGGAGGGCGACCTCGTCAACATCGACATCACCGCCTACAAGGACGGGATGCACGGCGACACGAACCGCACGTTCGTCGTCGGGCAGGCGTCGCAGGAGGTCGAGGACCTCGTGACCCGCACGCGACTCGCCCTCGAGCGCGGCATCAAGGCCGTCGCCCCCGGCCGGCAGGTGAACGTCATCGGCCGCGCCATCGAGGCCTACGCGAAGCGCTTCGGCTACGGCGTCGTCCGGGACTACACCGGCCACGGCGTCGGTCGGGCCTTCCACTCCGGGCTGATCATCCCGCACTACGACGCACCGCAGTACGACACGGTGATCGAACCGGGCATGGTGTTCACCATCGAGCCCATGCTCACGCTCGGCGGGATCGAGGCCGACATCTGGTCCGACGACTGGACGGTCTCGACGCGCGACAAGTCGTGGACCGCGCAGTTCGAGCACACCCTCGTCGTCACCGAGCGCGGCGCGGAGCTCCTCACCGTCTCCTGACCGGATCCGTCTCCCTGACGGGACCCTCTTCCTGACCGGGCACTCCGGCAGGCAACCGAAAGGCACGACAACCTCATGACCTCCCTCGCAGTCGGCGTCGACATCGGTGGTACGGGCATCAAGGGCGCGATCGTCGACGTCGCGTCCGGTGAACTCACCACGGACCGCATCAAGAAGGCCACCCCGGAAGGCGGGAAGCCCCACGACATCACCGCCGTCGTCGCCTCGATCCTCGAGGAGCTCGCCCCCGCGGCCGACGTCCCCGTGGGCGTGTGCTTCCCCGCGATCGTGCGGGACGGCAAGACCATGTCCGCCGCGAACGTCTCGAAGAAGTGGATCGGCTTCGAGGCCGAGGCGCTGTTCGAGAAGGAGCTCGGCCGCGCCATCCACTTCGTGAACGACGCCGACGCCGCCGGGTTCGCCGAGCAGCAGTTCGGTGCGGCGAAGGGCAAGGACGGCCTGGTCATCGTGACCACCCTCGGCACCGGGATCGGCAGCGCGCTCATCAACGACGGGGTGCTCATCGTCAACTCGGAGCTCGGGCACCTGGAGATCGACGGGCACGACGCCGAGTCGCGGGCCTCGTTCGCCGCCAAGGAGCGCGACGACCTGTCCTGGAAGCACTGGGCGAAGCGCCTGCAGACGTACTACTCGACGCTCGAGGCGCTGCTCTCCCCCGAGCTGTTCGTCGTCGGTGGTGGTGTGTCGAAGCAGTACGAGGAGTTCCTGCCGCTGCTCGACCTGCAGGCGGAGATCATCCCCGCGACCCTGCGCAACAACGCCGGCATCATCGGCGCTGCGACCCTGGCCGCGCGCAGCGCCTGACCCGGCGATCCGCCCAGACCGCACTCCGGCCCGCACCGTGTGGTGTGGGAGTTGTTCGGCGCGGTTCGACGCACCCGGCCGGTCGCACCGAGGTTCCACGACTCGCCGTCTGCGGTGCGCCGAGGTTCCACGGAGACCCCTGGTGCGCGCCGACATGCCGAGATTTCGGAACCTCGGGGGCCGGGGCACGGGCCGGGGCACGGGCGCGGGCGCGGGGCCGGTAGACTCGGATCTGCGAATGGGTCGGTGAGACGGTCGCGTCACTCCCCCGGGAGTGCCGAGGAACGTCCGGGCTCCACAGAGCAGGGCGGTGGGTAACACCCACCCGGAGCAATCCGCGAGACAGTGCCACAGAAAGCAGACCGCCGGCGGCAACGTCGGTAAGGGTGAAACGGTGGTGTAAGAGACCACCAGGGGTCCGGGTGACCGGATCCGCTCGGTAAACCTCGCCCGGAGCAAGGTCAGACAGAGGACGCCGAGGCTGCTCGCCGAGTCCTCGGGTAGACCGCTGGAGGCCGACGGCAACGTCGGTCCGAGAGAGATGGCCGTCACCGCCGTGCAAGCGGCGGGACAGAACCCGGCGTACGGCCGGCCCATTCGCCCCACTTGCACGAGCCCCGTGCTCAACGCACGGTGCGGCGCTCGCTATCCCGTGCGAGGTTGCACGCTCGGTGCAGCGCCACAACGCCGCACCGAGCGTGCAAGCTCGCACCAGGCGACGGACCCCGCACCGTGCGAGCGCCGCGGCGCGCTACAGCCCCGACTCGGCCGTGCGCACCAGGATCGCGTCACTGTCCGGGCAGAGCACCACGTCGTCCGGAGCGGCCCGACGGATGTCCTGCAGGTCCGAGTTGTTCAGCGCGACGCCCGACGCCGTCGACACACCGCCCTGCAGCAGCGACGCACCGAAGCCGTAGCGGGCGCGCTGCCGGTCGTAGAGCGCGAGCAGCTCGGCCGGCACCTTCGCGGCGACGTCGGCGCGGGCCTGCTCGGCGGACGCGCGGTCCGACGACAGCCGCGCGATCTCGGCGTCGCGCTCGGCGACCAGGCCGGAGCGGGCTGCCTCGACGTCGGCGAGCTGGGCCTCGACGTCGCCGACCCGGGCGCGGAGCCCGTCGAGGTTCTCCATGACCTCGAGCTCGGCGGTCTCGAGGCCGCCGATGCGGCGCTGGAGCGACTCGAGCTCGTTCTGCAGCCCGGCCGCGTCCTTCGAGTTCGACACGTTCTGCAGCATCGTGGTGTCGCGTTCGACGCGGGCCTGCGCGGTTGCGGTGTCTGACTCGAGACGGGCGAGTTCGCGTTCGGCGTCCTCGACCAGGCCGGTCGCGGCGACGAGTTCGCTGCGCAGCCCGGCCGCCTTGGTGCCGAGTTCGGTGAGCTGGTCGCCCTTCTGCAGCGACGTGATCCGGTGCGCGATGCGGGTGACGTCGTTGTCGAGTCGTTGGACGTCGAGGAGGATGACCTGGTCCTCGGGTGCTGCCTTCATGGTCAGACTCCTTCAGTGGGGGTGGTGGGTTCGGCCGCCGGCAGGACCGCGAAGTCCCACGGGTCGGTGCGGAGGTCGCTCACGGTGACCCGGACGCCGGCGGCGTCGCGCAGTTGCGCGGCCGCGACGTCGAGCCAGAGCCACTCGGTGGCCCAGTGCGAGGTGTCGATGAGGGCGGGGCCGCCGCCGAGCAGGGCCTGTTCGCGGAACTCGGACGCCGGGTGGTGGCGGAGGTCGCTCGTGATGTACACGTCGGCCGCGAGGACGGCGGGGTGCCCGAGCAGCGAGTCCCCCGCGCCGGCGCACAGCGCCACGGTGCGGACGGGCTGGTCGAAGTCGCCGGAGACCCGCACGCCGGTCGCGGTGGGCGGCAGCAGGTCGACGAGCTTCCGCGCCAGCGCCCCGAGCGTGGTGCCCTCGGCGAGGACGCCGACGCGGCCGATGCCCGTCGCGGGGTCGGCGCCGGGGCCGGACCCGGGGTCGAGGGGGCGCTGGTCGGTCAGCCCGATGCGGTCGGCGAGCACCGCCGAGGTGCCGGTGGTGACGACGTCCGCGTTGGTGTGGGCGGCGACCAGGGCGCTGCCACCGCGCACGAGGGTCGCGAGGACGCTGCCCTTGTAGGTCGACTCGGCGATCGTCGTGACGCCGCGCAGCAGCAGCGGGTGGTGCGTGAGGAGGAGTCCGGCGCCGAGCTCGACCGTCTCGCGTGCGGTCGCGGGGACGGCGTCGACCGCCAGGTGGACGTGCTCGACGGCGGCGTCGGGGTCTCCGGCGACCAGCCCGACGGCGTCCCACGACTCGGCTCCTGCGGCGGGCCACAGGTCTTCGATCACGGCCTGGAGTTCGCGGAGCGTCGGCATCCGGTCAGTCTACCGAGGCGACCGCGTCGGCACCGGCAACCGGTCCGCGCGGGGTGATCCGGGCCTCCCGGTCAGCGGCGACCGAGCACACGCAGCAGGCCGGCGACGAGCCGCGACCACCAGCCGGGCCGGGCCGGCTCGTCGGTGTCGGTGTCGAGGTGCGTGGGAGCGGCCGTCTCGACGGGCACGGCGACCGCGTCCGGCAGGACGACGGGCGTGCTCGCGGTCGTGCCCTGGTGGGCGGTGAGGGCCGCCGCGAACGCGGCACGGTCGATGACCGTGGGTCCGGTGGCGGGCTGGACGAGCGGGGTCGGTCGCGTGTTCGCGGACACCGGCGACACGGCCGGGAGGCCCAGCACCGGTCGCACGGGCTCGTCGCGTTCCGGGGCGACCAGCGCCACGGCCGGGGTCGCCGTGACGACGTCGGCTGCGGGCGCGGCGACTGCCGCAGGCACGGGGCGGACGACCGCCGCCGGAGCTGGGGCTGGCGCGGTCACCACGGCGACCGGGGCGGTCGCGGCACGGCGGGCGGCCGCGCGGTCCTGACGGTCCGACTCGGCGGCGGCGTCCTCGAGCAGGTCGGCGAAGACCGTCCGGGCGAAGTCGCGAGCGGCGGCGAGCTCCGGGTCGTCGGCACCGGAGACCGTGGCCTCCCAGGCGGCGAGGCGCGCCAGGTCTTCGTCACGACGCCGGACCTCGGTCTCGAGCAGGACGATGCGCTCGATGGTGCTGCGGCCGGTGGACGAGGAGACCTCGATCGCGAGGTCCTCGATGCGCAGGGCCAGGCGCTCCGGGGGTTCGGGGAACGACGGTGCGCAGACGGCGGCGTGCCGAGCGCGGTCACGGCGGAACGCGGGAGCTGCCGGCGACTGGTCGACGACGAGCGTCGCGGTGCCCGGTGCAGTCGTCTCGCTGCCGGCTTCCGGCAGCTCGACGGCGGTGGCCTCGGCCGCGACGCCGGGGCGCTGCACGGGGCCGGTGACGGGCGGGACCACGAGGTCCGCCACGTACGGCGTGCGCGTCGCCGGGGCGTCACGGAGCCACTCCTCGACCTCGCGACCGAAGGGGTCGACGAGGGGGGTGCGTGCACCGGACTGGGTTTCCATGTCCGAAGGATAAATATCGCGCGCGTCGGAACTGCGGACATCCGCGGTGTGTCGCAGCAATCCCTGCCATATCGCCCGGAACGTGAACGGCGTGTCGCCCGTCACACCGGGGCACGTCTCAGAGGGTCTGCTCGAAGGCGTCGAGGAGCTCACGACCGGCCGGCCACTCGCCGACGCCGCTGGCGACGTTGACGTGGCCGAGGGTGCCGACACGGAGCACCGTGGCGCCCATCGTGTCCGCGAAGGCGACCGCACGGTCGACGGTGCAGTACGGGTCGTCGTCGCTCACGACCATGCGGATCGGAACGCGGCCCGCCGCGGTGCCGAGCGGGACGGGGCGGGGCGCCGTGAACCCGGAGGCAGCGGCGGGGAAGCCCGGTGCCGAGGGGTCCGGTGGTGCCACGAGGAAGGCACCGGCGACGGCGGTCTCGCCCGGGCCGGCGCGGTCCGCTCGGTCGACGGCGAGCCAGTCGGCGACCGCGAGCACGCCCAGGCTGTGCGCCACGAGCACCGGCGGCTCCGCGCACGCCGCGACGGCCTGGGAGATCGCGTCCCGCCAGTCCCCCGGGTCCGGCTCCCCCCAGGACGCCGGCGCGATGCGGACCGCGTCGTCGCCGCGCTCGCGTTGCCAGACGGACTGCCAGTGCTCTGCGTCGGAGTTCCAGATCCCGGGGACGATCACCCACGGTCGAGGTCTGCTCACCCGGGAATCGTAGCGAACCCGGCCGGCGCTAGCGCTGCAGTGTGTCGCGCGGGTACTCGGAGAACCGCGCTGCGTACGCCGCCGAGAACCGGCCGAGGTGCGCGAAGCCCCACCGCATGGCCACGCTGGCCACGGTGAGGTCGCCCGCCGACGCGCGGCGGAGTTCTTCGCGCACGCGGTCGAGGCGGATCCCGCGCAGCATCGCGTTCGGAGCGGTACCGACCTGGCGTTGGAACGCCTGCTGCAGACCGCGGACGCTCAACCCCACGTGCTCGGCGACGTCGGTGGTCGAGATCGGCGTGTGCGCGAAGGCGTGCATGTACTCGACCGCCTCGCGCACCCGGCCCGTCGCACCCTGCGGCAGGGGCACGTCCGGCGCCAGCAGCTTGTGCGGGAACGTGCGGAGCAGTGACCGGGCGGTGTCCTGGGCGACCTCGGCCAGGGCGAGCGGACTGACCGACGCCCGACCGAGCACGATCGACGCGGCACGCTGGACCTGCGCGTTCCAGCCCCGCAGTTCCGCCGTCCGGGGTGTCGCCGTGTGGTCGAAGACGAGCGGGCCCGGCTGGGCACCGTGGACCTCGGCGGCGACGCGCTCCAGAGCGGTCCGGTCGAACTGCACCAGGCTCTGCCGGACGTCCTGCAGGTCGAAGGCGAACGGCCGCCCGGTCGGGAACATCATCGGGGCGGCGGGCGTGAACGCGACCTCCTGCCGGCCGATGTCGACGCGTCCGCCCCCGTCGGTGGTCCACATGACCACGTACTCGTCGCGGACGTCCAGCTCGCCCTGCATCCGGGCGTCGAACCGGGTCGCGCGGAAGGACATCACGTCGTCACCCACGACGCGGAAACGGTACGCGAACGGCCGCTCCGTGCGCGTCGCGGTGAAGCCCACACTGGCGTAGGCGTCCTCGTACATGTGCACGGCAGCGTCGAGATCGACCCCCGACGTCTCGAAGCTGATCCTGGGATCCGGTTCGGCTGTCATCGCGCGAATCGTGACACGGCGGCCAGGTCGCCCGAGAATCCCCCGGGACACCTTGCGGATTGTGGCCCGTGGAGTGCGCGAGACGGACGAACGGCGGTGGGGCGGGGTCAGTGCCGGGAGCGCAGGACCGTCCAGCGGTTCTCGTCGGCGATCCGCTCGTACCGCAGGTCGTCGACGACCATCCGGACCAGGGCGAGTCCGCGGCCGCTCTCGGCGAGTCCGTCCGGCAGCTGGGCCGCCTCGGTGTCCACGGTCGCGGCGACGCCGTCGTCGGACAGCAGTGCGGAGAACCGGTCCGCTCCGATCTCCAGGCGCAGGCGGCAGGTCACGCCGTCCGGGCGCGTCCCGTGCTCGATCACGTTCGACGTCAGTTCGACGATCGCGAGCTCGAGGGCCATCCGGTCCTCGACGGACACCGACGGCTCGTCCTGCCACACACCGGCCAGGAACTCGTGCACGGCGGACACGTCGTCCGGCGGGCAGGACAGGGCGAGCGTGTGCTCGGCGGCGGAGGCGGTCATCACCAGTCGGTGACCGCAGCGTCCCCGTCGGGGTACGTGCGGAGGATCTTGTCGATGTTGGAGAGCTGCAGGACCATCTGCACCTGCTCGGACGGCGCGGCGATGCGGAGGTCGCCACCCGCCTGCCGCGCGGTCTTCAGGCTGCCGACCAGTGCGCCGAGTCCGGACGAGTCCATGAACTCGACACCCGAGAGCTCGACCACGACGCGGGCACGTCCGTTGCCGACGACCTGCGCGACCGTCTCGCGGAACGCCGGGGCGGACACCATGTTGAGGCGTCCACTGCACTCCAGTACCGCGGTGTCGGGCTGCGCTTCGTGTACGACGATGTCCATGCCGGGTGGCCTCCTCAGGTCGGTGCGCCTTGCAACCAGCAACCTACCGGCTCCGTCGTGTCAGGTCCCGGTGCGGTCCCGCCGCGTCGCGGTGATCTGCACCACGACGGCCGCCGCCATGAGCGCCGCCATGACGCCGCCCATCGCCAGCGCGGTCCCGCCGAGGGCGCCGGCGAGCGGTGTGCCGAAGCCGCCGATCCCGAAGGTGAGACCACCCTGCAGGGCCGCTGCGGTGCCCGGGTGCGCCGCGCCGACGTGCTGTGTGCGGGTCATCGCCGCGGGCAGCACGAAGCCCCACGCGCCCGTGACGACCGCCAGCGCGCACCAGACCGGCACCGGGCCGAGGTCGAGCAGCGCGGAGACGAGGACGGCGGCCGCGCCCGTGGTGCCGACGAGCAGTCCGGCGGTGAGCAGGGAGTCCTCGGAGAACCGCCCGACGACGCGACCGAACACCAGCGTCGTGACGATCATCATCGAGGCGTTCGTGGCGAAGACGAGCGTGTACATGCCCTCGGAGAAGCCGAACTGGGTCTGGAACACGAACGAGCTCGTCGCGATGTAGGCGAAGAAGCCCACCGTCGAGAGCACTCCGCTCAGCACGTAGGCGCGGAACCGCGGGATCGCGAGCAACTCGCGGATGCGTCGCCCGTTCGCCGCGAAGCCCACACCGCCGCGTCGCTCCGGTGGCAGGGTCTCGCGGAACCAGAGCAGCACCATCGCGAAGAACAGCGCGCCGAGCACCGCGAGCACGACGAACATGACCCGCCACGTTCCGAGCGTCAGCACGGCTCCCCCGGCGAGCGGTGCCACGACGGGGCCGATCGCGTTGATCGCCGCGAGCGTGCCGAAGACCTTCGCCATCCGGGTCCCGCTCGCCACGTCCGACACCATCGCCCGGCCGGCGACCGCACCGGCGGCGCCGCCGAGCCCCTGCGCGATGCGGGCGACGACGAGCGTGCCGACGTCCGGCGCGAGGGCGCACCCCACCGAGGCGAGCGCGAACATCGCCGTGCCGACGACGAGCATCGGCCGCCGGCCGACCCCGTCGCTGACCGGCCCGACGAGCAGCTGCCCGACGGCGAAGGCGACCAGGAACGCCGTGAGCGACAGCTGGACGGCACCGGGTGTCGTCCCGAGGTCGCGCGCGATCTGCGGCAACGCCGGGATGTACATGTCCGTGGCGAACGGTGACACCCCGACGATCAGCGCCAGTGGCACGACCGGCGGCAGGGTGGTCGTCGTCGGCTTCCGCATGCGCTCCGTCGTCACGGTCGACACGCTACGCGCAGCCGAATCGATTCGACGCACCCCGCCAGCCGCGGATCAGCCGGTGTTCTGCAGGCCGGCGGCGATCCCGTTCACGGTGAGCAGCAGCAGGCGGTGGTCGGCATCGGTCGGGTCGGTGCTGCCCGTCGTCCGGATGGACCGGAGCGCGCGGAGCTGCAGGTGCGACAGGGCGTCGACGTACGGGCTGCGCAGGCGGACGGCCCGGGCCAGGACCGGACGGTCCTCGAGCACGTCGCTGCCCCCCGAGATCCGGAGCACCCAGTCGCGGGTGCGTGCCATCTCGTCGAGCACCTTCGCGGCGAGGTCGTCGCGGTCGGCGAGCTCGAGGTACCGACGGGCGATGTGCTCGTCGGTCTTGGCGAGCGACATCTCGACGTTCTTGATCATCGCGCCGAACAGCGGCCACTCGGCGGACGCGGCGCGCAGGACGTCGACGTCGCCGACGGCCTCGAGCGCGGAGCCGAGCCCGTACCAGCCGGCCAGGTTGATCCGCGCCTGGGTCCAGGAGAACACCCACGGGATCGCGCGGAGGTCCTCGAGCGACTCGACCGACAGCCCGCGACGGGCCGGACGGGAGCCGAGCGGGAGCAGACCGATCTCCTCCATCGGGGTGACCCGCGCGAACCACGGGGCGAAGCCGTCCGCCTTGACCAGCTCGTAGAACGCCGCGCGCGACACGTCGTCCAGCTGCTGCGCGAGGTCGGCGAACCGGGTCGCCGCCGTGGCCGTGCGCGCCTCGTTCGACGGCGACGACGCGAACAGGGTGGCCGAGGCCATCTGCTCGAGGTGGCGGGCCGCGATGTCCTGGTCGCCGTACTGGGCGAAGATGACCTCGCCCTGTTCGGTGAGCTTCAGGCGACCGTCGATCGATCCCGGCGGCTGCGCGAGGACGGCTTCGTTGGCCGGTCCGCCGCCGCGGCCGAGCGAACCACCGCGGCCGTGGAACAGGGTCAGTTCGACCTCGTTCTCCCGCGCCCAGTCGGCGATGCGGGCCTGGGCGTCGTAGAGCGCCAGGTTCGCGGAGACGGGGCCGACGTCCTTCGACGAGTCCGAGTAGCCGAGCATGACCTCGAGTCGACGGCCGGTCGCGGCCAGGCGACGCTGGAACGTCTCGGTGCGCACGGCCTCGTCGAGGATGTCGACGCTGGCGTGCAGGTCGGCGAAGGTCTCGAACAGCGGGATCACGTCGAGCACCGGCGCGGCTTCGGGCGACCCGAGTGCGGCGACGGCGAGCTCGTGCACGTTGGCGAGGTCCGCCGCCGACTGCGTGAAGGACACGATGTACCGGCTGGCGGCACGGACGCCGTACCGCTCCTGCAGGCCGGCGATGGTCCGGAAGACCGCGAGGACCTCTTCGGTGGTCTCGCTCAGGGCGCCGCCGGCACGGATCTCGGCGAGGGCCGTGCGGTGCACCTGGGAGTGCTGGCGGACCTCGAGCTCCGCCAGGTGGAACCCGAAGGTCTCGACCTGCCAGATGAGGTTCTGCAGCTCGCCGTTCGCAGGCCGGATCGCGCCGGCGGCGACGAGCGACGCCTGGATCGTCCGGAGGTCCGTGAGCAGCGCGTCGGGGCCGCTGTACCCGAGCGGCGTGGCGCCCTGGCGGGTGGCGTCGATGCGCGCCGCGACGAACAGCAGGGCGCGACGGTGGGTCTCGTTCGGGGCACGGACGCCGATGCGCTCCGCGATGGTCGGGTCGAGGGACTCCTGCGCCGCCACGAGCGCGGTGAGCCCGGCGTCGGCCGGGGTGTCGCTCGCGTCGAGCGTCAGGGCGCTGCCGATGCGGGTCGTGGCACGGGTGAGGCCGATCAGGATGTGCTCGGCCGCGATCTCGGCGGCCTGGCGCGTGATGTCGGCGGTCACGTGCGGGTTGCCGTCGCGGTCGCCGCCGATCCAGGTGCCGAACCGCACGAACGCGGGGGCGGTCACCGGTGCGCGACCGGCGTCGTCGCCCTGCAGCCGGTCGTCGAGCAGGCGGTACACCTGCGGGACGATCTCGAACAGGGTCTGGTCGAACACGCTCATCGCGGTGCGGACCTCGTCGAGCGGGGTCGGCCGGGTGGTGCGGAGCGGCGAGGTGCGGAGGAGGGTCGTGATCTCCTCGAGCAGCCGCCGCTCGTTCTCGGCACGTGCCGTGGCGTTCTTCGCGCGGTCGCGCTCGTCGATCAGGTCCGTGATGCGCCGCACGCCCGTGGTCACCGCACGACGGCGGGCCTCGGTCGGGTGCGCGGTCAGCACCGGGTGGAACCGCAGCGTCCGGAGTCGCTCGGCCGCCTCGGCCTCGCCGACCTCGGCCACGAGTTCCGCGTAGGTCGCCGGGAACGAGTCGCCGGCGAGTCCCCCGTCGTCACCGCGCTGTCGGAGCACCCGCACGCGGTGGTGCTCCTCCGCCAGGTTCGTGAGGTGGAAGTACGTCGTGAAGGCCTGTGCGACCGCTTCGGCGCGCTCGGCCGACATCGCGGACACGAGGGTCTGCGCGCGGGCGGCGCCCTCGGCGTGGTCGCCCTCGTAGGCGTCGATCACGGCTGCGCGCAGCGACTCCACGTCACGCAGCAGCTCGTCGCCGCCGTTCTCGCGCAGCACCCGGCCGAGCAGGTTGCCGAGGTAGCGCACGTCGGCGCGCAGGTCACTGTCGACCGCGCCGCTGACGTCGTCCCGAGCGCGCTCATGGCGCGCCGATCCGTCGATCGCCGTCATGGGGTCCTTTCGGGGTCGTCCGGGAACACCGTCCCGGCTCCGAGCAGCGTATCGGCCAACGGGCGCCCGTGACGTCGACCGTCCGGACGGACCAGCCGGCCGTTCGTGCCGGGCGCGGGCACGCACGGAGGACGCCGGGATCGCGACGCGAGGCGGGAGCACCCCTGCAGTTGCGACGCGGTCCGCGATCCCGGCGGGTCTGTGGTCGGCGCGGCTCGGCTCAGCTCGGTTCGGCGAGCTGGGCCTGCGCGGCGGAGTGGACCTCGACGATCTGCACCCGAGCCGAACGGCGGTCGGTCAGCGGCGACGTCCACGGCACGATGACCTGTTCCTCGTCGCCGTCGTCGAGCCGGGCGAGCCAGACCCCGGCGACGGCGTCGATCTCGGTCATCGTCGCCGCCACGGCGGTCGCGGCACCGTTCGCGCGGACGATCGCCAGGTTGTCGCCGGCGTGGTCGGCGTTCATGTGCCGGAGGATCGCCCTGCGTGCCTCGTCGTCGAACGGCTCGGTCACGCGGTCACCGCCGCGTCGCCGACACCGTCCGTCACCGGCCGCCGACGGGCGTCGAGGCCCTCGAGCAGACCGCTGTTGAGCGAGTACGCCAGTTCGACCTCGGCGATGACCCGTTCCTGCTCGTCCGCCGACCACGGTGCCGCGTCGAGCTGCGCACGGTAGGTTTCCTTGAAGGCGCTGGGGTCCGCGACCTGGTCGAAGATGTAGAACAGGACCCCGTTCGTGTCGAAGCCGAACTGGTCGGACAGCATCCGCCCGATCATCTGCCCACCGGACAGGTCACCGAGGTACCGCGTGTAGTGGTGGGCGACGAAGCCGCCGGGCCACTCGGCCGCGACCTCGTTGAGCCGCCGCACGTACGCCGTCGTGGCGGGGAGCGGGCACACCAGCTCGGACCAGTCCGGACCGATCAGGTACTCGAGGTCGGCGCGGATCGCCGGCATCCGCGTGAGCTGCGAGGTGACGAACGGCGCCGCCACCGGGTGGTCCGCCATCCGCTCGGCCGCACGCTCGAGGGCGTCGTAGACGAACGAGTACTGTCCGAGCAACGCCGCGTAGTCGGCGACGTCGCACTTCCCGCCGAGCAGGTCGTGCATGAAGCCGTTCCCGGCCGAGGATCCGTGCGAGCGCCGGGTGCGCTTGCGCAGCAGCTCGGAGAACGGGGTGACGGTCGTGTCCATGAGGTAAGGCTAACCTTAGTTCGACAAACGTCAAGCAGGAGAGAGGACGCTCGTACCGATGAGCTCCAAGCCCAAACGCCCCCAGCACGTCTTCGTGGTCGACCGTACCGAGCGGCTGACGCCGCACATGGTGCGTGTCCACCTCGGCGGACCGGCCTTCGACGACTTCGTGGGCACGGCCGATGCGGACAAGCTGGCCGCCACCGACAAGTACGTCAAGCTCCTGCTCGCCAAGCCGTCGCTCGGCCTCGAGCCGCCGTACGACCTCGAGGCGCTGCGCGACACCCTGCCGAAGCAGGACCGGCCGGCCCGCCGCACCTACACGGTGCGGGCCGTCGACCACACCGCGAGGACGATCGCGGTCGACTTCGTCGTGCACGGCGACGACGGGCTCGCCGGGCCCTGGGCCGCAGCGGCGCAGCCCGGCGACAAGCTCGCCTTGTCTGGCCCCGGCGGTGGCTACGCGCCCGTGGACGACCCGGACGTGACGCACGTCCTGCTCGGCGACGACAGCGCCCTGCCGGCCATCGGCGCCGCGCTGGAGTCCATGGCCGACACGGCCACGGGCATCGCCCTGGTCGAGGTCGCCGGCCCGGCCGACGAGCAGCAGATCGCGCACCCGGCCGGGGTCGACCTGCGGTGGCTGCACCGCGACGCCACCGGCGCCCAGCCGGGCACGCTCCTGCTGGACGCGGCCCGGGCGCTGCCCCGCGCCTCCCGGCCGGTCCAGGTCTTCGCGCACGGCGAGCGGACCGCGATGAAGGCGATCCGTCGGCTGCTGCAGGACGACTGGGGGCTCGAGAAGCGCGAGATGTCGCTGTCCGCCTACTGGGCGCTCGGGCGGGGCGAGGACCAGTTCCAGGAGGAGAAGCGCGAGCCGGTCGGCGTGATCTTCACCGACTGACGGCCGGGCGCCTGCGCGGTCCTTCCCAGAGCGGGTGCGATGGGGAGCGGAGCAGCCGGGAGGCGCGGGGGACGTCGGTGGGTCCGGCTAGCGTTCCGGACATGGTCACCTCGTCGTGCTGCGTGCCGGGTTGCGCAGGCACCGCTGCGGACGCGCTCGCGGGCGTGCCCCTGTGCGCCACGCACGTCACGCTGGTGACCGAGTTCGCCGCCGAGCACGTCGGCGTCGAGGACGCACTCCCGGGGCCTTGCGCGGTCTGCGGGTCGCGCATCGGCGTGCGGTTCCCGTCCGGCTTCGTCTGCGCGCGGTGCGAGTGGCGGTGGGGCGACGTGCCCGACGGCGACCTCGCTCCCCCGCGGGTCGACGTCGTGTACTACCTCCGGATGCGCGACGACTTCGGCGACCGGGTGAAGATCGGCACGACGACGAACCCGCGCCAGCGGTTGGCCGCGATCCCGCACCAGGACCTGCTGGCGTTCGAGCGGGGCGACCGGTCGCTCGAACGCCGCCGGCACACGCAGTTCGCCGCCACGCGGTACCCCGGCACCGAGTGGTTCCGGGCGACGCCGGAGCTGCTCGCGCACGTCGACGCCGTCGCCGCCGGCGTGGAGGACCCGTGGGACCTGCACGCCCGGTGGACGAGCGAGGCACTCGCGCTGCGCGGCTGACCGGAGCGGGCCGTGGCACGATCGCGCCGTCGGCCCGCTCGCGCGGGTCAGGCGGCCCGGAGCATCCGGTCGGCGGTGCGGAGCGACAGCGCCATGATCGTCAGCGCCGGGTTCGCGATGACGGCACTCGGGAACACCGAGTTGTCGGCGATCCACAGGTTCGGGACGTCCCACGAGCGGCCGTCGGGGTCGACGACCGAGGTCTCGCGGTCCGCTCCCATGCGGGCCGTGCCGATGGTGTGCGCGGTGCGCTCGAGGACCCGGACGTCCTTGCCGCCGGCGGCCTCGACGATGGTGGTCATGGTGCGGACGGCGTGACGGCGGATCGCATCCTCGTTGGACCCCGGCGTGAACGACACCCGTGCGCGCGGGACACCGTGCTCGTCGACCTCGTCCGCGAGCACCAGGCGGTTGTCGTCGTACGGCAGGCACTCGGCGTTGATGCCGACGCCCGCCGAGTACGGGTAGTCCTGCAGCGCCCGCACCAGTTCGGCGCCGCGCAGGCCGCCGCCCCGGACGAGCGTGTTGGCGAAGGTCTGCGGCTGCACCCCGAGGCTCTGGATCAGGTACCCGCCGGCGAAGTCCGCGTCGGCGGGCCGGACGAAGTCCTCGGTGATGATCGACGAGGGGTAGCCGCGGTAGGAGCGCATCGACTGGTCGAAGCGGGCCCAGACCTGGGTGGCGCCGTGCGCGGTGAAGTTCCGGCCGACCTGGTCGCTGCCGTTCGCGATCCCGGTGTGCAGCAGCAGGCGCGGGGTCTCGACGCCGCCGGCGGCGAGCACGAGCGACCGGCAGCGCTGCCGGTGCTCGCGGCTGTCTCGGGTGTACAGCACGGCGCTGACCTCGCCCGCGGCGTCGAGCTCGATGCCGTGCACGAACGAGTCCGGCCGGATCTCGGCGCCGAAGGCCACGGCGGCCGGCAGGTACGTCGTGTCCATCGAGACCTTGGCGCCGTTGCGGCAGCCCTGGTGGCACGAGCCGCAGGACACGCAGGCATGCCGCAGACCGTGGTGCTCCTGGTGACGGTCCTCGGTGGTCAGGCCGACGGGGGCGTCGGTCGCGGTGATGCCGGCGGCCGCTGCCCCGCGCATCATCATGTCCGACGAGGCGTTGCGCGCCGGCGGACGCATCCGGTAGCGGCGCGACGGGTCCCACGGGTAGTGCTCGGGACCGGCCACCCCGACGTCGTGCTCGACCTGCTCGATCCAGCCGGTGAGCTCGGCGTGGCTGATCGGCCAGTCCTGGCCCTGGCCGCTCTCGGAGCGCAGGCGCAGGTCGTGCTCGCTCGGGCGCGGTGTGAACGCACCCCAGTGCAGCGTCGAGCCGCCCACGCCGGTCCCGCTGTTGTTCGGGCCGAACGCGGTCGGTGCTCCGCCGCCGCTCAGCCGCTCGTCCATCCAGTTGATGTCGCCGGGTGCGGCGACCTCGTCGGGCACGTGGTCGCCCGGCTCGGTGTTGCGCCCGGCCTCGAGGGCGACGACCCGCAGGCCGCGACGGGCCAGGGAGGCCAGCAGGGGGGCTCCGCCGGCGCCGGTCCCGACGACCACCACGTCGACGACGTCGTCCGTGCCGTAGGTGCGCTGTCCGTCGAGTCTCATCGTGCTGCTTCCGTCGTCGTGGTGTCGTCGTGGGTGTCGTCGCGGCGGTCGGGTGCCGGTGACTCCCAGGCCTCGCGCTGGTCGGCGGCGAGCAGCTGGAACCCCTGCTTGCGCACGCCGTCGCCGCCGTTCGCGAAGCCGTCGAAGTCGATCGCCGCCATCGTCGCGGGGTGGGCCAGCCAGTGCTTCACGAGGTCGACGCTGGCGTCCTCGAACCAGGCGCGCAGCTGCTCGGCGTCGAGCACGCCGTCGGCACGGTACCGACCGGCGGAGACGTCCTGCAGCGTGCGGTCGAGCACGCCGTCCTGCGTCGGTCCGGCGAGCACGTCGAGCGCCGCCCGGTACGCCTCGACGTCGGCCGGCATGCCGTCGACGCGCCACCCGTCACCGAGCCCCGCGGCGAGCTGGTCGTCGACGCGCAGGGCGAGGTCGACCTGACCGTCGCCGGGCTGTGGGACGACGATCCGGGCGATGGCGCGGAGGGTCTGCAGCTGGAGCGCCGTGAGCGCGCGCGGCGCGGCGGTCGGGTCGTCGGGCAGCGCGCGTGCCGCCAACAGGGAGCGCATGCGGGCGCTGACCCGCGGCGAGGCGATGACCCGTGCCTGCTCGACGGGCACGACGGGAGCCCCGGTGAAGCGGCGGGTCCAGAAGTCGCGGATGCGGTCGGCCACCGCCTCGGGCTGTTCCCACGGCAGCAGGTGTGCAGCGCCCTCGACGACGTGGAGCTCCGAGTCCGGCCAGTGCGGGAGCGTGAGGCGACGCTGTGCCTCGGCGTCGAGGTCGCCGTCCTCGGCACCGGCGAGCACGAGCGCCGGCACGGGGTTCGGCGCCGCGTCCGACCAGTCCTCGCGGCTGCCGCGCGTGAGCCACGCCGTCCACGCGCCGGGATCGGTGCGCTGGACGTCCTGCACGGCGGTCGTGTGCCGCTCGGGCGCCAGGGTGGACGCGGTGTTCGCGTCGACGAACTCGGCGGCGTGGGTGGCGCCGATCGGGCCGTCGGCCGCCCAGGACAGCATCGCGGCGCGGCGCTCGTCGTCCATCGGTTCCGGCGCCAGCGGGGAGGCCGCCAGCAGCACGACGGCGCGCAGGCCGAACAGGCCGTTCGCGCCCGACATGGTGCGGTCGGCGACGACCGTGGCCACCTTGCCGCCCATGGAGTGCCCGATGAGCACCCACTCGCTCGCGCCGCTCGCACCGATCGCGCGCTCGACGAGCACGGCCACCTCCTCGACGGTGGTACCGGACGACGCAGGGCTGCGGCCGAAGCCGGGCAGGTCGATGCCGATGAGTTCGAGGTCGTCACGGATCAGGGCGCGGCGGAGCAGGGCGAACTCCTCGGAGCTCGCCCCCAACGCGTGGAGGCAGAACGCAGGGGTCACCCCTCTTGCCTACCGGTCGCTCCGCGGCGAACCCAGGCGGCGTGTACCCCGTCGGCCGATCCTGTCCCCCGATCGGTCATCGTGCGTACGCGTCGACGAAGAGGTCGCCACGGATCTGCCGCAGGGTGTCGGCGAGCCGATCGACCGTCCGGCCGGAGATGCCGGACACCTGCAGGTCGTACGGGCCGAGCGCCGGCAGTCGTCCGGTGCGGATGCGCACGACCTCCCAGCCCACGGCGCGGACCGCGCGGTCCTTCTTGCGGTCGGTGTCCTGCCGCGGCCCGACGTGTTCGAGGCCGTGCCGACCGGTCGAGTCGTACTCGATCGCCACGCGGAGCTCCGGCAGGATGATGTCCGGCCAGACCTCGACGTGGTCGAAGAACGGTCGGTCGAGGCGGATCGCCGAGTGGTCGTAGGTGAACGCGAACCGGTCGGACAGGGCGGCACGCAGTTCGGCTTCGACCGCGGACGCCGTCGCCGGTGCGCAGACGCTCGCGAACGACTCACCCGACGGCAGCCGCGGGGTCTTCGGACAGATCGTGCGGGGCACCGGCTGGTCCGCGCGTCGCGGTACCCCCGGCACCGGTCGACGCGCACGGGTGCGGCTCGAGGCCACGGCGCCCGCCGGGGTGCCGCGGGAGGGCGCCGCCGGCAGGGTCTGGCGGCCGGTGGCACGGACCACCCGCTGCGGGACCGGCACCTGCGACGGCCAGTCGGACGGCAGGACCGGCCAGCGCTGCGGCTGCGCCTGCACCGCGCACTCCGGGCACCACACCGAGCGCCGACGTTCTCGACCGGGTCGGGACCGCTGCTCGGCGGGGGTGGCGACGAAGACGTGGCCGACGTCGCACTCCCAGGTCAGCAGGACCTCGGCCGCCGGTGGGACCTGGGTCAGGACGACACCGTGGTTCCAGTCGGGGTGGTACTGGCGGATGAGCACCGGGTACGGCGCCCAGTCGGCGCGGAACTGCCCGACGGCGTACGGCACCGCCTCGCCGCGCGACCACTGTCGGCGGCGCCACCACGCGTCGACGGGTTCGGCCACGTCCACACGCTAGGCACCGCCACCGACACTGCCGTCGACACCGCGGGCCGGCGACGGGCGCTCAGCGTGCGAGGGCCTGCTTCGCGTACGCCACGAGCGCGTTCGCGTGGCCGTGCCCGAGCCCGTGCTCGGTCTTCAGCCAGGCGACGACCTGCATGTGCGGGTGGTCGCCGAGCTGCTCGGCGACCAGATCGAGCCACTCCTGGACGGGGCGGCCGTACGTCGTCTCGATGCTCGGGAAGTACGACGCCGGACCCTTCGGCTTGCTGCCGTCCGCCGGGGGCACGGGAGCGGTCACGCGGTGCGCTGTCATGGCAGAACCGTACTGCGCACACGGCGTCACGGAACGTCATGCGCGACGCGACTGTGACGCCGCGTTCCGCCCCGTAGCGGTGTGTTGCACCGTGCGTTGTCCAGGCACCGCGACCCTTCTACGGTCGCGACATGACCGACACCAGAACGGGACCGTCCCGGGACGCGACCAGCGCCGTCGCCGGGACCGATGCGGTCGACGCGACCAGCGTCGACGACGCAGCAGGATCGCGGGACGCACCACGGGCCTCCCGGACGACGGACGCGACCGTCGACGCGGCCGGACGCGCCGCGCTCGACCGACCCGTCGTCCCGTTGCGGCACCCGCTGCGCTGGATCGCCGCAGCCGTCGTGCTGGTGGTGCTCCTGAACTTCGTCGAGACACTGTTCACGAACGAGTCGTGGGGCTGGCCGGCCGTCGGGAAGTGGCTGTTCAGCCCGGCGATCCTGACCGGCCTGCAGCTCACGCTCGTGGCGACGGCACTCAGTGCGGTCATCAGCTTCACCGGCGGCATCGTCGTCGCGATCGCCCGGCTCTCACGCAACCCGGTGCTGTCCGGGCTGGCGTGGGGCTACGTCTGGCTGTTCCGTTCCGTGCCGCTCATCCTGGTGCTCGTCTTCCTGTACAACCTCGGGTCGCTGTACCCGACCATCGGCATCGGGATCCCCTTCGGGCCGCAGGTCGAGGTCACCACGGCCAACGTCCTCGGCGACCTGGCGATCGGCGTCATCGGGCTGAGCCTGAGCGAGATCGCGTACGCCTCCGAGATCGTCCGTGCCGGGGTGCTGGCCGTCGACCACGGCCAGCACGAGGCCGCGCAGGCGCTGGGGCTCCCCCGCCGTCGCCAGTTCGTGCGGGTGATCCTGCCGCAGGCACTCCGGTCGATCGTGCCGGCGTTCGTGAACCAGGTCGTCGGGCTGCTCAAGGCGTCGTCGCTGCTGTTCTACGTGTCGCTGCTCGACCTGTTCGGCGTCGTCCAGAACCTGTCCAGCACCTACCCGACCGACATCATCCCGCTGCTCGTCGTCGCGACGCTCTGGTACCTCGCGCTCACCAGCGCGGTGTCGGTCGTGCAGTACTACGTCGAGCGGTGGACCGCTCGCGGGTCGGTGCGGGCGTTGCCGCCCACGCCGTTCCAGCGGGTACGGGCCGCGGTGCGTCGCGGTTCCGGACGCGGGCCGGGTCGGCTTGGAGGCCCGGATCGCTCCCGGCAGGCCGCCTCCGCCGCGGCCGTGGTCGCGTCCGGCCCCGGTTCCACCATCGACGACAGGACCATCTGATGAGCGCGGCGATCAGCATCCACGGAGCCGTCAAGGCGTTCGGCGACACGGTCGTCGTCGACGGCGTCGACCTGTCGTTGCCGTCCGGGAGCGTCACCGTGGTCCTGGGGCCCTCGGGGTCCGGCAAGTCCACGCTGCTGCGCGCGATCAACCACCTCGAACCGCTCGACCGCGGGGTCGTCACGGTCGGCGGCGAGACCATCGGCGTCCGGCTCCGGACCGGGCGCGACGGGGTCCCGCGCTACAAGGAGCTGCCCGAGCGCCTGATCCTGCGGCAGCGATCGCGGATCGGCTTCGTGTTCCAGCACTTCAACCTGTTCCCGCACCTGACCGCGCTCGAGAACGTGGCCGAGGGGCCGATCGCCGCCGGGGTCCCCCGTGCCGTGGCGCGCGACCGTGCGGCGGCGCTGCTCGAGCGCGTCGGACTCGGCGACCGTGGCGACACCCGGCCGCGGCAGCTCTCCGGCGGGCAGCAGCAGCGCGTGGCCATCGCGCGGGCACTGGCGCTCGAGCCGTCGGTCGTCCTGCTCGACGAACCGACCTCGGCGCTCGACCCGGAGCTCGTCGGCGAGGTGCTCGGGGTCATCCGGGGGTTGGCGGACACGGGCACCACGCTCGTCATCGTCACCCACGAGATCGCCTTCGCCCGCGAGGTCGCCGACCACGTCGTGTTCCTCGACCACGGCCGCGTCGTCGAGCAGGGCTCCCCCGCCCAGGTGCTCGACGATCCGCAGCACGCTCGCACGCGGGACTTCCTGTCCCGCGTCCGCTGACGCCGTCCCCTCGACGTTCCTTCTTCCCCTTCCACCCGATCCCAGGAGAACCATGTCCCCGATCACCCCCTCCCGCTGGCGGAACCGCGCCGGAGCCCTCGTCCTCGCCACCGGAGTCGTCGTCGCCCTCGCCGGGTGCGCCACGTCGGCGACGGCCGGCTCCGGCTCTGGCTCCGGCGCGTCCGACGGCACGGTCACGATCGGCGCCGCGTCGAACGGTGCCGCCACCGAGACGAAGGTCACCGTCGACGCGGACGAGAAGCTGCACGACGAACTCCCCGCGTCGATCAAGAAGTCCGGCAAGCTCGTCGTCGGCATCGGTGCGCTGCCGGCCGGGTTCCCGCCGCTCGCGTTCACCGGCGACGACCAGAAGACGCTGACCGGTTCCGAGCCCGACCTCGGCCGGCTCGTCGCCGCGAAGCTCGGCCTCGAGGCCCAGGTCGAGAACGCCACGTGGGACAACCTGTTCGTCGGGATCGACGGCGGCAAGTACGACGCCGGGTTCTCGAACATCACGGTGACCGAGCAGCGCAAGGAGAAGTACGACTTCGCCTCGTACCGCCAGGACAACCTCGCACTGCAGGTGCCGGAGGACTCCTCGTTGACGTTCGACGGCGACCCGTCCGTGCTCGCCGGCAAGACCGTCGCCGTCAGTTCCGGCACCAACCAGGAGCTCATCCTGCTCGGCTGGAAGGCCGACCTCGCCAAGCAGGGCAAGACGATCACGATCAAGTACTACCCGGACGGCAACGCCGTGAAGCTGGCGCTCGACTCCGGCAAGATCGACGCGTACTTCGGGCCGAACCCGACGGTCGCGTACCAGAACACGTTGAGCGCGGACGGCGCGAACCCGACGAAGACCGCGGGCACGTTCTCCGGCGCGGGCGGGGACCTGCAGGGGCTCATCGCAGCGACGACGAAGAAGGACAGTGGGCTCGCCGAGCCCATCGCGGACGCCATCGACGAGCTGATCGACGACGGCACGTACGCGAAGTGGCTCAAGGCCTACAACCTGTCGAACGAGGCCGTCGAGCACTCCGAGGTCAACCCCGAGGGGCTGCCGCTCGACGCGAGCTGACGCCGGGCGCGGGCTCGGGCGCGGGCTCGGGCCAGTCCGACGCGAAACGACTCCCTCGATGTCGCACGACGTCGAGGGAGTCGTTCCGTGCGCGCGCGGCGGTCGGCGCCGATGCTCGTTGCGGGCGCATCGTTGACACTGCACGAGGTGATCGACGCGTGCATCGTCGGAACATGTACGCGCACGGGCCACACGCGCACCGACCCCGGACGACTTCGTCGACGTCGGACGACGACCACGGTGTCGCTCGTTGCACGCGCCACTGGTTGCACGCGCGCACGAACGACGAGCCCGACGTCGTGCGACATCGAGCTCGTCGTTCCGGGTCGACACGGACCAGTGCGGTCAGCGCACCCCGGCACCCACGCCAGCCCCCGCACGGGCAGTACGAGCGCCAGCACCGGCACCCCGCGCGGCCCACTCCGCGGCGAGCAGCTCGTACGAGCGCACCCGGGCGTCGTGGTCGTGCGTGATCGTCGTCACGAGGAGCTCGTCCGCGCCGGTCGCCCGCTGCAGCACCTCGAGGCGGTCGGCGACGGCCGTGGCATCGCCGACGAACCGGGTGGCGAGCCGATCGGCGACCGACGCCGCCTCCGCCGCAGCGAGCGGCGCAGCCCGTGCCGCGGACGGCGTCGGGTACTCGATCGCCCCGACGCCGGAGCGGATCGAGTACACCCACTCCGCGTACCCGAGCGACAGTTCCGCGGCATCGGCTTCGGTGCGCCCGACGACGACGTCCGCCGACACGATGACGTGCGGTGCCTCGAGCACGCCGGGGCGGAACGCGTCGCGGTAGGCCTGCACCGACGCCAGGACCGTGCCGGGCGACGTGTGGTAGTTCGCGCCGTACGGCAGTCCGCGTGCTCCGGCGACCCGGGCGCTCTCGCCTCCGGTCGACCCGTGGATCCAGAGCTCGACGGCGGCTCCGGTGGCGGGCGGCGCCTCGACGACGGCGCCGTCCCGCGACCAGGTGCCGGCGAACAGCGCACGGACGAGGTCCAGCTCGCCCTCGAACCGGTCGACGTCGCCGGGCACCCTCCCGAGCAGCTCCCCCTGCAGGGCGAACCGGCTGCCCGGTGCGATGCGGAAGTCGAAGGGTGCGGGGACGAGCAGTCCGTCGACGACCTCGTCCGACCGAGGCGCGAGCGACGGCGGCTTCGGGGTGCCAGGAGCCGGCGCCCCGGAGCGGCCGAGCCCGAGGTCGATCCGCGGCCCGTACAGCGCAGCGAGGGTGCCGAAGGTCTCGGCGATCTGCAGCCCGCGGACGTTGCCGACGAGCGTCGCCGCACTGCCGACCCGGATCGTGGACGTGGCGGCGGCGACCGCACCGATCACGATGGTCGGCGCGCTGCCGGCCACCCCGGGGTTGAGGTGGTGCTCGGCGAGCCAGTAGCGGGCGTACCCGGCTCGCTCCGCGGCGACGGCCAGGTCGACGGTGCGGTGCAGCGCCGTGGCGGCGGACGACCCGGCGGTGACCGGTACGAGGTCGAGCACCGAGAGCGGCACCCGTCCAGCGGCGCTCACGAGGCGTCCTTCCACGCGCCGGTCAGCTGGTCGAGCCGGGTGTCGGCCCCGAACACGATGCCGTGCACGGTCGGCGCCGGCGCGATGATGCTGGTGAGTTCGTGCACCGGGACGAAGTCGACCTGGGACGCGATGCGCTGCTGGATCTCCCCGAAGGTGGCCGACCGGTCGGACGCCGACGACTGCGACAGTTCCTTCGTGAACAGCGCGTCGAGCGTCGTGTCCGACGCACCGATCGACTGGGCGCCCGAGCTGGAGAACTTCGACCGCAGGACGTCGCCGTCGGCGCGCGAGCTGTTGTCCCACGACAGGTCCCAGTCGCCGCTCGTCAGGTTGGCGAGGTACTGCGGCACGGTCCCGCTCTCGAGGGTGACGCCGACGCCGATCTTCTTCAGCTCCTGCTGGATGAGTTCGAGCGAGGTCTGGTTCGGCCCGAAGTTCGTGATCCAGACGAGCTTGAGCTGCAGCTTCTGGCCGTCCTTCGCGCGGATGCCGTCCGAGCCCTTCTCCCACCCGGCGGCGTCGAGCGCCTTCTTCGCCGCGGCGGGGTCGTACGAGATCGTCGACGAGGTGTCGGTGTAGCCCGGAGTGGTCGAGCCGAGGACCGAGTCCGCGACCTTGAAGAGGCCGTTGAGCGAGGTGTCGCGGACCGCCTTCGGGTCGACGGCCTGTGCGATCGCCTTCCGGACGACCAGGTCGGACACGATCGGCCGCTTCTGGTTGAACGTCAGACCGAACACCTGACCCGGGTTGGCGCGGGTGACGAGGTCGTACTGCGCCTGCAGGGTGTCGACGTCGCTCGGCTGCACGCTGCTGATCGCGTCGAGCTGGCCGGACTGCAGGCTGCCGGTGCGGACGCTGGCTTCGGGGACGACCTGGAACGTCACCTCGGACAGGTGCGCCGCCCCCGCGTTCGACCGCGCGGCGGGACCCCAGTCGTAGTCCTTCCGCTTCGTCAGGACCGTGGACGTGTTCTTCGTGTACGACTGCAGCGTGAACGGCCCGGTGCCGATCACGGCCTTCCCGTCAGCGCGATCGTCGAACGGGGTCTCGGTGGTCTTCGGGGCGACGATGCCGAGGGCGACCGACGCCGTGGCGTTCGGGAACGCGGCGTTCGGCGCCCCGAAGTCGACCTCGACCGTGTCGTCGTCGACGACCTTCGTCCCCGTGTAGCCGGAGAAGTACGCGGCGGCCGTGCTCGACGCGCCGGCCGAGGCGATGTCGTCGAAGGTGTCCTTGACGGCCGTCGCGTCGAACGCGGTGCCGTCCGAGAACGTGACGCCGGAGCGCAGGTCGAACGTGAACGCGGTGGCGTCGGCGTTCGCCGAGTACTTCGTCGCCAGCCACGGCTTGAGCGAGCCGTCGGACGGGTCCTGCCAGAGCAGCGAGTCGACGAGCTGCCGGGTGATCGCGAGCGTGTCGTTGCCCGCGCCGGTGCCCGTCGGGTTGAGCGTGATCGGGTCGTTCGCGATGGCGTAGGTGAGCGAGCCGCCGTCGACGGGCTTCGACGACGAGGACGTCGACGCGGTACCGCCCGACGAGCAGCCCGCCATGACCAGGGCCGCCGCGGTGCCGGCCGCGATCGCGGCCACCAGACGGAAGGGGGTGCGGTGGGTGGTCATGAGACTCCTTCGGTGGTGGGGACGCGCCGGGATCGTCCCGGGATCGCGTCGAGCAGTGCGCGCGTGTACTCGTGCTGCGGGTCGTGCAGCACCTGTGCCACGTCGCCGTGCTCCACGACGCGGCCGCCCCGCAGGACGGACACCTCGTGCGCGATGCGACGGACGACGGCGAGGTCGTGCGAGATGAACAGGTAGGAGACGCCGAGCGTCGACTGCAGCTCCGCGAGCAGGTCGAGGATCTGCGCCTGGACGGACACGTCGAGTGCGGAGACGGGTTCGTCGAGGACGATGAACGACGGGTCGAGTGCGAGCGCGCGGGCGATCGCCACACGCTGCCGCTGTCCGCCGGACAGCTCTGCCGGTCGACGACCGAGCACGGACGACGGCAGCGCGACGAGGTCGAGCAGCTCCGCCGCCCGTACCGCGCGGGACCGCCGGGTGCCGATGCCGAAGGCCGCGAGCGGGTCCGCGATCACCGCACCCACCGACAGCCGCGGGTGCAGCGCCGCGTACGGGTTCTGCTGCACGATCTGCGCCTGCCGCCGGTACGCCCGCAGCGCCGCACCGCGGGCTCCGCCCACGTCGGCACCGCGGGCTCCGCCCACGTCGGCACCGTAGAACCGCACGCGGCCGGCGTCCGGGCGTTCGAGCCCGAGCACGAGGCGCGCGGTGGTCGACTTGCCCGAACCGGACTCCCCCACCAGCGCCAGGGTGCGGCCCCGCGGGACGGTCACGTCCACCCCGTCGACGGCGGTCACGCGGTCGAAGGACTTCCGCAGTCCGGTCGCGACGACGAGTGGGTCGCCGTCTGCCGGGAGGCCCGTGCGGAGTCCGACGGACACGGTCACGTCGTCGAGACTGGGCGCCGCTGCGATCAGTGCGCGCGTGTACGCCTCACGGGGTGCGCCGAGCACCTCGGCCGGGGTGCCCTGCTCGATGATGCGCCCCTCGGACATCACGACGATGCGGTCGGCCCGGTCGGCGGCGACCCCGAGGTCGTGCGTGATGAACAGCACGCTCGTGCCCCGTTCGGCGACGAGCCGGTCCAGGTGGTCGAGGATCGTCCGCTGGACCGTGACGTCGAGCGCGCTCGTCGGTTCGTCCGCGACGAGCAGCTCCGGGTCGCCGATCAGGGCGATCGCGATGAGCACCCGCTGCCGCATCCCGCCGGACAGCTCGTGCGGGTACTGCCGCGCGCGGAGTTCGGGTCGGTCGATGCCGGCACGGCGGAGCTCCTCGACGGCGCGTTCCCGAGCCTCGGCACCGGTGGCGAGCCCGTGGATCCGGAGCACCTCGGCGACCTGGGTGCCGATCCGCGTCACGGGGTTCAGCGACACCGTCGGGTCCTGCGGCACGAAGCCGATCCGGACGCCGCGCACGGACCGCACCTGGCGGTCGGTCGCGGTGACCAGGTCGAGGTCCCCGGATCCGTCGGCCGCCCCGGAGAGCCGCACCGTGCCTCCCGTCAGGTCCGCCGCTGCGGGCAGGAGCCGGAGGACCGCGTGCGCCGTCGTCGACTTGCCCGAACCGGACTCACCGACGATGGCGACGCGCTCGCCGCGGCCGACCTCGAGCGAGACGCCGTGGAGCGCGGTGCGCGCACTGCTCCCCCGGCCGTAGGTGACGGTCAGGTCCTGGATGCTGAGCAGGCTCATCGGACGGCCCTCCGCTCGGTGTCGAGCGCGCGGGCGACGCGGTTGCCGGCGAGCACCGTGACGGCGATCACGAGGCCGGGGATGGTCGTGAGCCACCACGAGGACGCGATGTAGTCGCGCCCGGTGGCGACGAGGGAACCCCACTCGGGCCGCGGCGGCTGCGCGCCGTAGCCGAGGAAGCTCAGGCTGGAGACGGCGAGGATCGCGGTGCCGAACTCGAGGGCGGCGAGCACCAGGACGGGACCGGCCGCGTTGGGCAGCACGTGCACGGCCAGCACGCGCCACCAGCGGTTGCCGTTCGCGCTCGCCGCCTCGACGTACGGCGCGGTGCGGACCCGGACGACCTCGGAGCGCATGATGCGGGCGATCGTGGCGATGCTCGCGACGCCGACCGCCACCGCGACGTTCACGGTGCCGAAGCCGAGCACGGTGACGATCGTCAGCGAGAGCAGCAGGCTCGGGATCGCGAGCAGGACGTCGGCGACGCGCATGAGCACGGCGTCGACGACCCCGCCGACGAAACCGGCGACGAGCCCGACGAGCGAGCCGCCGACCAGCCCGATGACGATCGCGAGGACCGCGGCCTGCAGTGTGAGCGCGGTGCCGTGCACGACGCGGGCGTACAGGTCACGGCCGAGCTGGTCGGTGCCGAACCAGTGCGCGGCGTCGGGAGCGGTGAGCTTGGCAGCCGGGTCGGCGGCGAGCGGGTCGTGGTGGGTGAGCGTTCCGGGCAGGAGCGCGGCGAGGACGACGAGGGCGAGCCAGACGAGGGCGACGGTGAGCGTCGGACGGGCGACGAGCGCACGGAGCGCTGTCGTGGTGCCGCCGGGGAGGCGGTCGGTGGCGAGCGACGCGGGGCGCCCGATGGCGAGCTGCGTGGTCTCGGTCATGCGGGGACCGCCTTCGGTTCGGTGGCGCTGGACGGGGTGGTGCCGGACGGGGTGGTGCCGGACGGGGTGGTGCCGGACGTCGCACCCGGTGTCGCACCGTCCTGGTCGCGGAGCTTCCGACGGCTGCCGGCGACCACGACGCGCGGGTCGAGCAGCGGGTACACGAGGTCGACGACCAGGTTCACGACGACGAAGACCGCGGCGGCGAGCAGCACGATGCCCTGCACGACGGGGCTGTCCTGCTGCTGCACGGCGGTGGCGGTGACCCGGCCGAGGCCAGGACGGGAGAACACCGTCTCGGTGACGACGGTTCCGGAGAACAGCTGTCCGACGATGAGTCCCGTCACGGTGAGTGCGGGCAGCGCAGCGTTCTTGAGCGCGTGCCGGAGCTGGACGCGCCACCGCCCGGCACCCTTGGCGTACGCGGTGTCCACGTACGGCTCACGGAGGGTCTGGACGAGGGACTTCGACAGCAGCTGGGCGATCGTGGCACCGGTCGGCAGCGCCAGGGTGATCGCCGGCAGCACGACCGACGCCGGCCCTTCGCCACCGAACGCCGGGAAGACGTGCAGCCCGAACGAGAACCACTGCACCAGCAGCAGCGCGAACCAGAACCCGGGGATCGCGACGCCGATCGGGGGCAGCTGGAGCAGGAACTGGCCGAGGGCCCGGTTCCGGGTCCACGTCGCCAGGACCGCGATCCCGCCGCCGGACACGATCGCGAGCACGAGGCCGGCGACCGCGATCTGGGCGGTCGGCGCGATCGCTTCGCCGATGACGTCGGCGACCGGTCGACCGACGCCGATCGAGCGGCCGAGGTCGCCGGTGAGCAGGGCGCCGAGGTGCTGGACGTACTGCACGAGCACCGGCTGGTCGAGGCCGTACTGGTGCCGGAGCGCGTCGAGCTGCGCCGCCGTCACGTCGGTGGCGTCCGGACCGACCATGATCCGGGCCGGGTCGCTCGGCAGCACGTACAGGACGAAGAACGAGATCGTCCACGCCGCCCAGAGCACGAGCACGGCCTGGCCGATGCGGGAGAAGACGTAGCGGGTCATGCCGCCACCGCCGTCCGGGCGGGCGACCACCCGAGCGCCGGTGCGACCTTCGCCACGACGTCCGAGACGATCTGCTCGTACTCGTCACCGGCGAACTCGTAGGGCAGCTCGATCCGGAACTCGTCGACCTCGGCCAACGTGGCGTCGTGCGCGAGCTGCTCGACGATCTGCTCGGCGGGACCCACCAGGTCGGCGGAGAACAGGGTCCGCCGCGGTCCCTGGGGCGCGGTCTGCCGTGCGAGACGGGACTCGTGCCAGGTGCGGTACCGTTCGCGCGAGACCCGGTCGGCCGAGTCGGTCGGGACGACGCACCGGCCCCAGGCCACGCGGGGCATGCGGCCGGTCGGCAGCGCGGCGTGGTACGCCGCGAGCTGGTTCCGCTGGGCGGTGCCGTAGTCGTCGGTACCCTCGCCCGAGGTGAGGTTGCCGAGCAGCAGGTTGAGGCCGGAACTGCCGGCGAAGGAGGCCGACCGGAGCGACCCGCCGCCGTACCAGACCCGGTCGACCAGACCCGGCGCGTACGGCTGCAACCGGGGTCGTTGGACGTTCCCGGGGCTCTGGATGACGGTGTCGTCCGCGCCGAGGAACGCGCCGCGCAGGTTCTCCACGAACCGGGACACCCGCCCGTACCCGCGGTCGAACGCGCGCCAGTCGCCGTCGAACACCAGGTCGCCGAGGATCTCGGCGTGCGGCGACCCGGTGGACAGCCCGACCTGCAGCCGACCGTGCGCCAGGACGTCGGCGAGCGAGAAGTCCTCGGCCAGGCGGAAGGGACTCTCCCACCCGATCGGCACGACGGCAACGCCGAGCTCGATGGACGTGGTGCGCTGCGACGCCGCCGCCAGGAAGACCGCGGCCGAGCCGATGCCGTGCTCGAGGTGCCGGTGCCGGACCCAGGCGCCGTCGACGCCGAGCCGCTCGGCCGTGGCGAAGAGGTCGAGGGTGGCCTCGAGACCGTCGACGGGGGCGTTGTCCTCGAAGTTGCCGGGGACGAGGATCGCGAGGCTGGAGATCGTCACGCGAGCACCCCGGCGGACGCTGCCGCACGCGCCGGCGCCGCCGCAGCGGCCGTGCGTGCGGCGGCCGATCGGTCGCGGATCGTGCCGGGCAGGTCGAGCGTCTGCCGGAGGGTCGCGCCCTCGTCGTAGGACTGCCGGTAGACGCCGCGCTCCTGCAGCAGCGGGACGACCGTGTCGACGAACTCGTCGAGGCCGTACGGGTTGGTGTGCGGCACGACGACGAACCCGTCGGTGGCGCGCTCCTGCACGTACCGGTCGATCTCGGCGGCGATGTGCGACGCCGTCCCGACGAACCCGCCGCGGGTCGAGGCGCGGATGACGAGGTCGCGGATCGACAGGTGCTCGGCCTCGGCCAGGTCCCGCCACGACCGCACCAGGGCGGGGACGTCGCGGGTGTGCCGTGCGCGCCCGCGGGTGATCGCGGCGCCCTCGTAGTCGGGCTCGATCGTCGGCAGCGGGCCGTCGACGTCGTACGAGGACAGGTCGCGGTTCCAGACCTGCTCGAGGAACGCGATCGCCGTGGCCGGGCTGACCTGGGCGCGACGGATGGCGTTCGACCGCTCCTCGGCGTCCTCCGCCGAGGAGCCGATCACGAAGGTCGCACCGGGCAGGATCTGCAGCTCGTCCTTCGACCGTCCGACCCGCTCGAGCCGCTCGGTGACGTCGCGGTAGAACGCCTGCGCGTCGTCGAACTCGGTGTGCAGCGAGAAGATCACCTCGGCGTTCGCGGCGGCGAGGTCGCGCCCCTCGTCGGAGTCACCGGCCTGCACGATCACCGGGTGCCGCTGCGGACTGCGGGGCACCGGGAACGTGCCGGTGACGTCGAACTGCGGGCCGTGGTGGTCGACGTCGCGGATGCGGGACCGGTCGGCGAACACGCCGTCCGCGAGCGCGCTGCCCGCGGCGGTGTCCGCGACGACGGCGTCGGCCTGCCACGAGTCCCAGAGTTCGCGGGACAGCGCGATGAACTCGGCAGCGCGCGTGTACCGGTCGGCGTGGTCGAGGAACCCGCCGCGGCGGAAGTTCGCACCGTGGAACGCGTCCGAGCTCGTCACGACGTTCCACCCGGCACGACCGTCGGTCAGGTGGTCGAGCGTGGCGAGCTGCTTCGCGAGCTCCACGGGCTCGTTGAACGTCGTCTGCAGGGTGCCGACCAGACCGATGTGGTCGGTGACCCCAGCCAGGGCGGCCAGGACCGCGAGGGTGTTCGGACGCCCGACGACGTCGAGGTCGTGGACGCGGCCCTTCTGCTCGCGGAGCCGCAGGCCCTCGGCGAGGAACAGGAAGTCGAAGAACCCGCGCTCGGCGTTGCGGGCGAAGTGCTCGAACGACGAGAACGCGATCTGGCTCTCGGCGCGGTCGTCGCTCCAGATCGTGGTGTTGTTGACGCCCGGGAAGTGGGCGGCGAGGTGGACCTGACGCTTGCTGCTCATGCTGAGACCCCCGAGGAGACGGAACCGACACCAGCACCGGTGACGGAAGGACGCGCGTACCGGCTGACCGCCGGGGCGACGCCGAGCCGCGTGCGCAGGTCGGCGGTGGGACGGGACGCCACGTCGGCGCGGAGCCCGGCGGTGACGAGGGCGGGGACGAGCTGCCGCGCGATGGCGGTGCTGTCGAGCGGGATGCGCAGGGGGCGGAGCCGGACGCCGGCGAAGCCGAGGCTCCGCAGGTCGCCGATCAGCGACACCAGTTCGGGCACCGTCGTCGCGAGCACGGACGTGTCCGACGCCGCCGCGTACGCGCTCCCGGCAGTGCCGTCGAGCGCGGCGAGCTCGTCGGCCGCGGCAGCGGACGAGGACCCGATCAGCACCGCGAGGTCGGCGAGGACCGAACGACGGACGTCAGACCCGGCCGCCTGCTCGAGGTGACGGACCTCGTCCAGCAGGTCCCGCGCCTCCCGTCCGTCGAAGCCGGGCGTGACCAGCACGACATCCGCAGCGTCCACGGCGAACGCCGCAGCGTCGGCGCGGTGGGCCAGGGCGAAGACCGGCGGCCGCCCCTGCGGCGACCGCGGCACGATCGACGCGCCGTGGACGGACAGGTGGCGGCCCGCGTACTCGGCGTTGTGGATCCGGTCGCGGTCGATGAAGCGGCCGGTGGTGACGTCGCGGATGATCGCGTCGTCGTCCCAGCTGTCCCAGAGGCGCGAGACGACCTCCGCCGCCTCGCGGGCTTCGTCGAACAGCGTGGCCGCGTCGTCGCCGCCGGGTCGACGGCCGAACAGGGCCGCCTCGCGGGTCGTCGGGCTCACCTGGATCCGCCAGCCGGCTCGCCCGAGCGAGACGTGGTCGAGGGTCTGGAGGCCCGTGGCCACGTGGAACGGTTCGGTGTGCGTCACCGAGACGGTCGGCACCAGACCGACGGCGCGGGTCGCGGGGGCGACCGCGTTCGCGACGAGGAGGGCGTCGAGTCGTCCGACGACGGTCGTGGTGTCGAGGTCGCCCGCCGCGTCCGCCGGACCGGCGGTGAAGGAGTCCTCGATCGTGACGGCGTCGACGCCGAGGCGGTCCTGCTCCACGACGACGTCGCGCCAGTGCCGGAGACTGGTGAGGCGCTGCGCGACCGGGCCGGCGACGCGCCAGGCGGCGGGGTGCCAGCCGGCGCCCTGCAGCGCGGTGACGAGGGTGGTGCGGTCGGGCATGGCAGTCCTCCTAGTGGGTGTGCGCGGCGTGGTCGGCGGCGGCCGGTGCCGCGTCGGCGGGGGTCGCGTGGGCCGGGGACGCGTCGGCGGGGGTCGCGTCGGCGCCGAACTTGAAGCCGAGTCGGCCGTGCGCGAAGCCGCCACCGGCGCGGATCGCGGTGGCGACCCAGGCGGCCTCGGCGAGCTCGGCCTCGGTCGCACCGGCCGTCACCGCGCGCTGGCTGTGGCCGTCGATGCAGTAGACGCACTGCGTGGTGATGCCGACGGCGAGGGCGATGAGCTCCCGGTACTTCAGCGGGATCGCGCGGCCCTCGGACTGGAACACCGACTCGTCGAACTGGACGAAGGCCTTGAGGATGTCCGGGGTCTGCTGCTTGTAGACCTTCGTGAAGGTCTTGTCCTGCTCGCGGTCGAGGTAGTCGGTCATGTCGGCGACGCTAGGGCGGTCGCGGCCCCGAGGCGACGGGTGTTGCGGACCGTGACCGGCGGTGTCGCCGTGTGACGCGGGCCGCGGTGCCGGCCGTCACACGGCGTCACGCGGGCGCGGGGCGCGCGGTCCGCACGGTGCGGCCTCCGCCGGTTGGTGCGAGGTTGCCCGCTCCGTGAGCGGCTGCAAGCCCGCACGGTGCGACCAACCTCGCACCGGATCAACGCACTCGCACCGTGCGGCAGGCGCGGCCGCTCCGCGGTCCTCGCACGGTGCGACGTCAGAGCCCCCGGACACGCTTCGCGAACCGCCCGCGCAACGTCACGTCCTCGTACGACCGGTGGAACACCCCGCGGCGCTGCAGGATCGGCACGAGCTCGTCCACGACGGTCTCGAGGCCCCGCGGGAACTCGTCGATCATCAGGTTGAAGCCGTCGGCGGCACCGGTGCGGTACCAGTCCTCGATGGTGTCGGCGGCCTGTTCCGGGGTCCCGACCACGATCCGGGCGCCGTACCCACCGAAGCCCCGCAGCACGTGCCGCAGCGAGGTGTTGTTGGCGCGCACCCACCGCACGACGGTCTCGTGGTACCCGAGCGAGGGCCCGTAGGTGACCGGGTCGACCTCGCGGTCGAGGATCGCCGACGGGATCGGCGCGTCCGGGTCGAGCCCCGACAGGTCGGCGTCGAGGTGGGTCCCGAGCGCCCGGAGCGAGTAGCCGTCCGGCGCGAGGGCCTCGAGTTCGTCGAACCGGCGCTGCGCCTCGGCCTCGGTGCTGCCGAGCACGAGCGACAGCCCCGGCACGATCGCGACGTCCGCCGCGCTCCGCCCGTGCGTCTCGGCGGCGGCCTTGACGGCGCGGCGGTGCTGCCGCGCCGGTTCCGGCGTCAACTCGACGGCGAAGACCCCCTCGGCGACGCGTGCCGCCAGGTCGCGGCCGTGGGGCGATCCCCCGGCCTGGAACACGACCGGGTGGCTCTGCGCCGACGGCGGGACCCGGAGCACCCCCTCGAGGTCCAGGAACTCGCCGTGGTGCACGACGGGGACCCCGGTGGCGGCGGACCGCCAGAGCGCCGTCACCAGGTCCACGAACTCCCCCGCACGGGCGTAGCGCTCGGGCCGGTCGGGGTTCGTCGCGACGCCGAAGTTCGCGGACACCGAGCGGTCGTAGGTGGTGACGGCGTTCCAGGCGACGCGCCCGCCGGACACCGTGTCCAGCGACAGCAGCCGCTCGGCGACGTCGAACGGGTCGTTGTACGTCGTCGACGCGGTGCCGACCAACCCGAGGTGACTCGTCGCGTCGGCGATCGCCCCGAGCGCCACGAACGGCTCGAGCAACCCGTACGCGCGGACGTTCGGGTCGCCGAACGCCGGGTGGTCGGCGAAGAAGACCATGTCGAGCAGGCCGCGTTCGGCGATGCGCCCGAGGTCGCCCCAGAACGCCGCCGAGAGCAGGTCGGTGGGCTCGACGTCCTGGGTCCGCCAGGCCGCGGGGCGCTGCCCGAAGCCCTGCAGGTTCACGCCGAGGATCAAGCCGGCGTCGCCGCCTGCGCCCGTCACGCGGTCACCGCCGTCGGGTCCGGGAGTCCCAGCAGGGTGCGGAGCGTCGGTCGCGCTGCTCGCGGTGGTCGTGGTGGTCGCGTCGCGGTCGACCGGGAGGCCCGGTGCGGCTCCGCCTCGGACCTCGCCGCCGGCAGCGGTGCGAGCGGGTGCGCGGTCCCGCCCAGGACGAGGTCCGCTCCGGGCAGGTCGACGTCGTGCCAGACCGCGAGGACGGGTTCGCCCTGCCGGCTCGACGGCGTCGTGAGCGGTCCCCGGACGCGGTAGCCGTCCGGTCCGCCGTCGTGGTCGAGCGGTCGGATCCGGTCGGTGTGCGCGAAGAGCCCCGACGTGCGGTCCCCGACGATGCTGTCGAGCGGCCAGGTGCGCCACAGCCCGCGGAGCACCCGGGCGAACTCGGCAGGGTCGTGCTGCTCAGCGGTGCTCGCTGCGCCGTGGTCGCGGGCACCGACGACGGCGCCCACCCGACCGTCCAGGACGTGGTCGAGCGAGAGGACCCGGCGGGCGGCGTTGTACGGGTGCTCGCGGGTCGGGGCCACGGCGACGAGGAACCCGTGGTCCGGCAGCGCGCGGCCGAGGGCGAGCGTCGCGGTGGTGGGGTCCAGTCGGTGGCCGGTGCTCGTCGCCAGATCGAAGCGGTCGGTGCCGACGGCGACCACGGCGGCACCGGAACCGGCGAGGCGGTCCGCGAGTCGGGCGATGCCGCCGAGCGTGGCTGCCGCTGCTGCGAGGTCCGCGTCCGGCACGGCGACGACGGGTGGTGCGGGGGCGGTGGTCACGGTGGTCCTCCCGTTCGGGTGCGCAGAACGGCCCGCCACGGTCGCCTCCCCAGCGTCCGTGGCGAGCCGGTGCACCGACCGTAGGGGCTCGCCTCGGCGCGGCGCACACAGGTGTCGGCGGGTTGCGCCCCGTGACGGTCCGTTACGGCCGAGCGGTCAGCGGTCCAGCGGAGTCGCACCGTTGACGAGCAGGTCGGCGACGATGCGGCGCTTGTGCACCCGGGGGTTGTGCGACGACAGGGTGCGGGCGTTCCGCCAGTGCCGGTCGAGGCCGAGCGAGCGGAACGTCCCCGAGGACCCGAGGGCGTCGAACACCAGCGTCGTCGCGTCGAGCACCGCGTCGGTGACGACCGTCTGGGCGCGCGCCACGGCGACCCAGCTGCGTTCGAGCGCCGCCCGGAGCACCGGGTCGGTCGACGGTTCCGCACCGGCCGCACGCAGGGCGGTGTGCCGGTGGACGGCCGCGTCCACCGGGCCGAGACTCGCGGCGAACGCAGCGTCGGCGGCGTGCACCCGGGCGTCGACGGTACCGATCACGCTCAGCAGCTCCGGATCGCGGGTCGGGTCAACAGCGGTGCCGTTGTGGTGTCCGCGTGCCCGGGATCGGAGTGCCTCGACGCCCTCGCGCAGCGCGGCGCGACCGATGCCGACGAGGATCGCGTGCATCACCGTCTGGTAGTACTGCTCCTGGTACGGGTACCGGGTCGCGTACGGCAGCACCCGCTCGTCGGGCACCGGCACGTCGGTGTACGTCACGCTCCCGCTGCCGGTGATGCGCTGGCCGAAGCCGTCCCAGTCGTCACCCACCACGACGCCGGGGTCCTGGGCGTCGACGAGCGCGACGAACCGTGCACCGGTGTCGTCGAGCGCCATGACCGTGATCCACCGGGCGTAGACGCTGCCCGTCGAGTAGAACTTCCGACCGGTCAGCCGCCAGGTGCCTCCCGCATCGCGGACGATCCGCGTGGTCAGGTCGCCCCCGGCCGGGTTCGGCGACTCGCTCCACCCGCCGCCGACGAACTCGCCGTCCCCGAGCCGCGTGACGATCGCACGGTCGAACGCGGTGCCCTCGGCGTGCACGCGGTCCTCGACGAACGAGAAGTGGTTCCGCCACACGTGCGCCAGGTTCGGGTCGACCTCGGCGATCTCGGCGATCGCCCGGAACACGTCGGACAGACGGGCACCGACCCCGCCCCACGCGACCGGCGTCCGCCACCGTGCGAAGCCGGCGTCGACGAGCCAGCCGAGCTGTTCCGTGGCGAGACGCTCCTCGCGTTCCCGCTGGCGGGCGTCGATGCCGATCCGCTCGATGACGGGCCGGAGCGGTGCGATCAGCTCGTCGTAGCGGTCGTCGGCCGGGATCTCACTCGGACACATGGCGGCACGCTACCCAGGTGCGATCACGGCGCGGCCGGCCGCCGCAACGCGGGGCAACGGAGCGCAACCGGACGTCACACGGTCCGCCGACGGCATCACCACACGATGCGGGCGAACTCCTCGCGGAGCCGTCGGGCGCGGCCCGGGTTGACCTGCTCGACCCACCCGATGCGCCCGAGCAGGTGCGCCCGGAACTCCGGGTGACCCGAACGGTTCTGCGAGGCTGGCCCGTGCACCGCGGCGTTGTGCAGGACGGCGTGCAGCCGGTCGACCTCGCGGCGCCCGGGCGACGGCCGCTCGTTGACCACGACACCCGTGACCGACTGCCGGACCCCGCGGCGCCGCACCCGGGTCTTCGACGGGTTGAGCCGGTACCCCTGCTCGGTCACGATCCGGTCGACGCCCCGCAGGAACGCGTCCGGGCGCGCGGCGAGCCGGTCGCCGCCGCTGAACGTCAGGTCGTCGGCGTAGCGGGTGTACACCGCGTCGACGGCCCCGGCCCACCCGGCCAGCCGGGCGTCGAGGTGCCGCAGCGAGGTGTTCGCCAGCGCGGGCGACGTCGGTGCGCCCTGGGGCAGGTGCGCCGTCGCCAACGCCTGGCGGAGCGCGTGGCGTTCCTCCGGCGAGCCGCCGGCGGGCATCGCGCTGAGCACGTGGACCGGTACCCGGTGGGTGCAGAGCCCTGTCAGCACGTGCGCGAGCGGCTCCGCGAACCCGGCAGCCCGGAAGACGCCGTAGACGGTCGGCGCGGAGACGCTCGCGAAGAACGTGGTGAGGTCCGCGGTGACCACGACCTGCTGACCGGTGTGCACCGCTGCTCCCGTGACGACGCTCCGGCCGGGTACGAAGCCGTGCGCGGCGTCGTGCACCGGCAACATCGTCAGGAGCTCGTCGAGGATCGTCCGTTGGGTGCGGCGGAGCATGTCCATCGGCTTCTCGAGCAGGCGAGGCGCACGACCGGGCCGGGTGATCCACTCGTGCCGGTGGTGGTGGAGCGGGCTCGAGGGCCCGGAGCGGCGGTTCCACGCGCGGGTGTCGGCGAGCCAGAGCAGCCGGCCGACGGTGAGGTCGAGTGCCCGGGCGAGCTCGGGCAGGGTGTCGACGAGCAACCGGCTCGCGGTCTCCGGACGGGCACGGACCGCGGTGGCCCGGCGCACGAGCACCCGGACCGGCCGACGGTCCTCGCGCGACCGGTGCAGCGCGACGAGGCGCGGCGCAGCGGCGAGCACGGCCGCGAGCCGGCGCGGAGCGTCCACCGGCGGCCGCGGGTACGCCTCGAGCGCGGCAGCGACCGCGAGCCCGACGTAGGCGCGCTCGACGCCGACGACCACGTACCCGACGGCCGTCAGCTCGTCCGCCTCCCACCGCTCGGCGGTCAGGAACGCATCGGCCAGCGCCGCGGTGACGACGGAGAGGGGCGTGGGGTTCCCGGAGGACCTGTCGGTGCCTCCGTGCAGCGTCGCGCGCGGAGCGCGCTCGCCTGCTCGGGGCGTGTCGTCCTGCTGGTCCTGCGTGCCCCGGGGTGCCCCCGGAGAGGTCGACGCGTCACGCGCGCCGGCCGCCTCCCCCGGGAACTCCACGCGATCACCCTACGACGGGCCCCCGACGCGCACACCACCCCGGTCCGTGCCAGGATCGCCTGATGGTCTCGTACTTCCTGAGCCACGCCGAGGTCGTCGTGGAACCCGCCGAACCGATCGAGTCGTGGGGACTGTCCGTCGTCGGGCGCACCCGTGCCGGGCGGGCGGACGCGCTGGCGTGGGACTCGGGTGTCGATCGCATCGTGTCGAGCACGGAACGCAAGGCCGTCGAGACCGCCGAGCTGCTCGGGGCCGCGGTCGGGCACGTGCCGACGCAGGACGAGCTGCTCGGCGAGATCGACCGCAGCGCGACGGGCTACCTGCCACCGACCGAGTTCGAGGGGGTCGTCGACCGGTTCTTCGCCGAGCCGGTCCGGTCGGTCCGCGGATGGGAGCGCGCCGTCGACGCCCAGGCCCGCATCGTCGGAGCGGTCCGGCGGCTCACTGCGGCGGGCGACGCGACCATCGTGTCGCACGGTGCGGTCGGGGCGCTCCTGCTCGCCGACCTGACGGGAGCGCCGGTGTCACGCGCGCTCGACCAGCCCGGCATGGGCAGCGTGTTCGCGTTCGATGCGCGGGCGTGGCGGGCGACGGGCACCTGGGAGCGCATCCCGCTCGCCTGACGCGCGCGCCGACCGCCGACGCCGAACGACACCGTGGCCGTCGTACGACATCGACCTCGTCGCTCCCGCGCGGCTGCAACGACCCGCGCGCGCAACGAACGACGTCCTCGACGTCGTACGACATCGAGGACGTCGTTCCGCGTCGGGAGTCCGCGGCCCTCAGCGACACCGCTCAGGCGGGCAGCCGCTCCCCCGCCTCGATGGCCACGTCGAGCCGGTTCTCGGCCGGGGGCAGCGGGCACGTCGCGTGCGCCGTGTACGCGCACGGCAAGTTCGTGGCGCGGGTGAAGTCGATCCGGGTCGCGCCGGTGGCATCCGGGGCGGCGATGTCCAGGCTCCGGTTGGCGGCGTACGTCGTGACACCGCTGGTGCGGTCGGTGAACAGGACGTGCAGGCCGTCGCCGTGCCCGTTGAACGCGAGCAGCGACCGCGGCCCGTCGAGGTCGAAGGTCAGCACGCCCGGCGCCGAGTAGACGTGCTGCAGGCCGTCGACGACGGAGCCGACGGTGACCTCGCGCGGTTCGTCGAACGGTTCGAAGTGCGCGTCGACGACGAAGCGTTCCGACGGCTCGTACGTCGGGGTCCCGGGGTACTCGGTCCGGGTCGGGTTGCCGGGGTGCCGCGGGCGGATGACGTCGCTGCCGCCACGTCGGGCGACCTCGATCACGACGGACTCGTCGCCGTCCTGCCACACCACGGCGGTGCTCGACCGTTCGGGCAACGGCCCGAAGCGGTGGGTGCCGGTGACCGGCTGCCCGTCGACCTCGACCGTCTCGCCCTCGGCGAGTTCGACGACGGGGCCGCCCTCGCCGGTCGACCACGTGCCGGGTGCGTCGTCGAAGCGCTCGGGTGTCGCGGCGAGCCACCGGATGCTCGTGATGGCCAGGAAGCCGTGCTCGCTCGCCCGAGCCCGCTCGTGCTCGTCGTGCCAGGCGGCCCACTCGGTGGCGAAGTCGGATGCGGTCGGCGTCGTCGTGCTCATGCTCCGACGCTACGGCGTCGCGACGGCGGCCGCGCCGACGTCGTCGCACGGCGTCACGCGCGCGGCCGGCCCCGCGCCCTGGACGCTCCCGCTCACCAGGGGTGGGCGATGCTGCGGAGGTGCACCGGGCCTCCCGGTCGACGCCCCGGACCGGCACCGCGGACGGCGGGGGCGGGCACGGCGAGGTCGGCCTGCAGCACCGCGCAGGCCACACCGCGGGCGACCGAGGCCTCGCCGAAGGCGGTCGCCGCGACCGTCGGGAACGGCCCCTGCGGCAGGCGGACGGCCAGCCGCTCCCGGACGGCCGCGATGAAGACGTCGCCGCCGGCGAGGGCCGCGCTGCCACCGATCGTGACCTGCGGCACGTCGAGCAGCTCGACGACGTGTGCGAGCGCGGATCCGAGGGCGGCCCCGGCCTCGGCGACCAGCGGTGCCGCGGCCGGCGTCGCGCAGAGCCGCGCGAACGCGTGTCGGACGTCGGTGGCCCGGTCGAGCGGGATCCCCGCGGGGAGCAGCCCGGCGGTGACCGCGCGCCGGACCTGCTGCAGGGGCTGACAGGCCTCCCAGACCTCGGTCCAGCGGCCGTGCGCCTCGACCGGCATGCCCCCGAACTCGCCGGCGTTGCCGGTGGCGCCGCGGACCACCTCGCCGGCCGCGACCGTCGCCGCGCTGATCCCGTGCCCGAGGAAGACGGACACCAGGTCGTCGGCAGCGGGCTCGGCCCAGACCTCGCCGAGGGCGCTCGCGACGCCGTCCTTCTCGAGGAGCACGGGCAGACCGGTCCGGGCGGTGAGCTCGTCGGTGACGGGCAGCGACCACCAGGCGGGCAACTGCGCTGGGGTGCCCATCCGGACGCCGTCCGGGTCGATCGATCCGGGGACGGCCAGGCCGATGCCGGCAGGGGCGGACCGGCGGCCGCGGACGCGCCGCACGGCCGCGGCCATCGTGTCGAGCGTCCGCGCCGGGTCGTCGGTCGCGTCCAGGTCGACGTGCTCGACGGCCAGCACGGCACCGGTCAGGTCGGTGCGCACCACGACCAGGTGCGCCGGGTCGAGGTGCACCCCGATGGCCGACCGCGACCCCGCGACGACCTCGAGCCGTCGCCCACCGCCCGGTACCTCGCGCACCAGCCCCGCCCCCACGAGTCCGGCGGCGATGTTCGACACCGTCTGCGCGCTGAGCCCGGTCGCACGCACCAGATCGGCCCGGGCGAACGGCCCCCGGCGGCGGACGAGGTCGAGCACGAGCGCACGATTCTGGACCCCGACGCGCACCAGGTTGGTGCCGCCCGTTCTGCCCTGCACCACGGTGTCAGGAAGGGGTTGACGCGGCTCGGACATGGTCCCTAGCGTCTCTGGTCATACGAATTTGTCAATCAATTGGATTGAAACCGCGACGGCGCGAACGGTTCGCCCGTCCGACGACGGATTCGCCCGAGCCACACCGGCGTGGCACGGGGTCGGAAGGGACGCTCGTGACGACGACGACACGATCCGGGACCACTGCACCACCACGGATGCGCACGGGCGGTGACGCTCCGGCCCGTCGACGACCACGCGAGAAGCATCCGTGGACCCCGGCCGAGAAGCGCCGGCTGCGCGTCGGCATCGCGTTCATCTCGCCGTGGATCCTCGGCGTGCTCGTGTTCATCGCCTACCCCCTGATCTACTCGTTCGCGATCAGCCTGACCCGGTACTCGGGCATGGCCGACATCACGTGGGTCGGGTTCGCCAACTACGTCGCCGCGTTCATCGACCCGCTCGTGCACACCGCGGTCGGCAACACCCTGTTCTACGCCGTGATCGCGGTGCCCGTCGGCATCGTGATCGCCATCGTCATCGCCATCGCGATGAACCAGGACGTCCGCGAGATCGGCTGGTACCGGACCGCGCTGTACATCCCCTCGCTCATCCCCACCTTCGCGCTGGCGTTCATCTTCGTGGTGCTCGTCAACCCGCAGACCGGCCTGGTCAACCAGGTCATGAAGCTCGTCGGGATCCCGGCGACGAACCTGCTCGGCGACCCGACGACGGCGAAGCTCGTCATCGTCGCGCTCGCCCAGATGGGTGCCGGCAACGCGGCGCTGATCTTCCTCGCCGGACTGCGCGGGATCCCGAAGACCCTGTACGAAGCCGCTCGCGTGGACGGCGCCGGACCGATCCGGCAGTTCTTCGCGCTGACCCTGCCGCTGCTGTCGCCCGTGATCCTGTTCAACCTGATCACCGGCATCAGCAACGGCCTGCAGGTCTTCACCGAGGCGTACGTGATCTCGTCCGGCACCGGCGGCCTCGGCAGCCCGGACAACGGGACGTTGTTCTACATGCTCTACCTCTACAAGAACGCGTTCAGCTACGCGCAGCTCGGGTTCGCCAGCGCCATGGCCGTGCTGCTGTTCCTGGCCGGCATGGTCCTGTCCGGGCTCGTGTACTGGCTGTCCAAGCGCTTCGTCAACTACGACGTGACCGGGGAGTGACCGATGACACTGCGCACTGAACGACAGCCGGACCGCGACACCGTCACCTCGTCGATCGAGGCCGTCCGGCCCCGCGGTCGCACGGGCGCGGACGACCGCTCCCGCAACGCCGACGGCTCGATCCGCTCGCCGTGGTCGTCCGCCCTCGCCCGCGTGCTCCTCATCGCGATGAGCCTGCTGTTCCTCATCCCCATCTACTGGATGGTCATCTCGGCGCTGAAGGGCAACTCCGAACTCGGTGCCTTCCCGCCCACCTGGTTCCCGCAGTGGCTCGACTGGTCGAACTTCGGCAAGGCGATCGACGCGATGCCGTTCTTCACCTTCTTCCGGAACACGCTCATCATCACGGTCTGCGTGACGCTGTTCTCGATGGTGTCGAACCTCGTGATCGCGTACGGGTTCGCGTGCCTCGAGTGGCGCGGCCGCGACAAGGTGTTCTACGTCGTGCTCGCCACGCTGTTCATCCCGTTCCCCGTCACGCTCATCCCGATGTTCGACCTCTACGCCCGACTCGGCTGGATCAACACCTTCCTGCCACTCATCGTGCCGAGCCTGTTCGGGTCCGCGTTCTACGTCTTCCTGCTCCGGCAGTTCCTGCTGCAGATCCCGAAGGACCTGCTCAACGCAGCGCGGATGGACGGCGCCTCCGAGTGGGGCATCCTCTGGCGGATCGTCTTCCCGCAGGCCCGGGCGGCGCTCGTCACCGTGGGGATCTTCGCGGCGGTGGGTGCCTGGAACGACTTCCTCGGGCCGCTCATCTACCTGCAGGACGAGAACGTGCAGACGCTGTCCATCGGGCTGCAGATCTTCCGCCTCAACAACTCGCAGGACTTCCAGTTCAACCAGCTGATGGCGGCATCGGTGCTCATCATCCTGCCGCTCGTGGTCCTGTTCTTCGTGTTCCAGCGGACGTTCATCAAGGGCGTCCAGATCGGGAGCTTCAAGTGAGCAGCGCATTCGACCGACGAACGTTCCTCCGCGGTGCCGCGGCCACCGGTGGGGCCGGCGCGCTCGCACTGCTCGCCGCCTCGTGCGCGAGTGGCTCCGGGGCGCGCAGCAACCCGAACCAGGTCACCATCTGGGGCGTCACGGGCACCTTCGTGCCGTTCCAGACGAAGGTGATCAAGGACTTCAACGAGCTCCACCCCGAGGTCGACGTCAAGGTGAACGTCGTGCCGTCGCAGGGCACCGGCGACGCCACGAGCATCATCACGGCCGTGCGCGGCGGTACCGCGCCCGACCTGTGGCTCCTCGACCGGTTCAGTGCGGCGCAGTACGCGGCCATCGGGCTCATCGAACCGATCGACGACATGATCGAGGAGTTCGAGGACCAGCCGAAGGACGAGTTCCTGGCGCAGTGGCTCGGGTTCACGATCGGCGAGGTCAGCTACCAGGGCAAGACCTACGGCCTCCCCCACGACACCGACGCCCGCGGCATGTTCGTGAACCGGACGATGCTCACTGGCGCCGGGATCGACCCGGACGAGTTCGACTGGGAGCACAACGGTCCGGTGAGCATGGACCGGATGTGGGAGGTCAGCGAACGCCTCACGAAGAAGTCCGGCGGGAACTACACGCACGTCGGACTGCTCCCCTGGTACGGCGAAGGCTGGCCGTTCACGTGGGGGCTCGGCCTGGGTGCGTCGTACTTCGACCAGCAGGACTCGAAGATGACGATGGACTCGGCGAGCGTCCGCAGCATCTTCGAGTTCTACGAGGACTGGGCGAAGCGCTACGGCTACAAGGACGCCGACACCTTCATCGCGACCTACGAGCCGACCGGGCACCCGCCGGGACAGACCGCGTTCATGGCGGACCGGATGGCGTTCATGGTCAGCGTCCCGTCGACGATCCAGACCTTCGACAACTACGGCCCGAAGGACCTCGACTGGGGCACCGCGTACCTGCCGACCCAGCAGGACGGCGGCGACAAGTACACCTGGTCGGGCGGCTTCGCGCTGTGCGTGCCGAAGGGCTCGAAGAAGAACAAGGCCGTGTGGGAGCTCATGAAGTACTTCACGAGCAAGCAGGGTCAAGAGACCTACATGGTGCCGGCCACGAGCGTGCCGTCGAACATCGCAGCGCTCGAGGACCCGAAGGGCTCGGCCAAGTCGATCCGCTTCTTCACCGAGTCGATCGGCGCGTCCACCTGCCGCCCGCCGCTGCCCGTCGGCGGCGCGTGGTGGGACTCCCTCGCCGACGCGCGGTCGAGCGTCCTGCTCGGCACCGCGAGTCCGCAGGAGGCCGTCGAGCGTGCGCAGAACCGCGTCGACCCGATGATGCAGACCTACTCGCCCTTCACCCTGCCGAAGGACTACGACACGGTCCGGATCTGAGCAGGAACGCACCGCCCGTCACCACGAGAGGAACCACCGACACATGCCCTCCACCCCCTTGCGCGTCGCCGTCCTCGGCTTCTGGCACGTCCACGCCGGCGACTACGCGCAGCAGACCGTCGACCACCCCGGCACCGAGCTCGTCGCCGTGTGGGACGACGACGCCGAGCGCGGCCGGGCCGGCGCCGAACGGTTCGGTGTCGAGTTCACCGACGACCTCGACGCCCTGCTCGCCCGGCCGGACGTCGACGCCGTCACGATCACGACCTCGACCGACGTCCACCGCGACGTCATCGTGCGCGCCGCCGCGGCCGGCAAGCACGTCTTCACCGAGAAGCTCCTCGCCCCGACCGTCGAGGAGTGCGAGGCGGTCATCGCCGCCTGCGACACGGCCCGCGTCGCGCTCGTCGTCTCACTCCCGCGGCTGTACCACGGGTACACCGCCGCGATCCTGCGCGAACTCGACGCGGGTCGCCTCGGCGACGTCACGTCCACCCGCGTCCGGCTCTCGCACGACGGTGCCGTCGCGCCGTGGCTGCCGGAACGCTTCTTCGACCCGGCGACGGCGATCGGCGGCGCACTCACCGACCTCGGCTGCCACCCCGTGTACCTGACCCAGCTGTTCCTCGGCGCACGGCCGGACAGCGTCGCGGCCGTCTACCGCTCGGTCACCGGGCGGGCGGTCGAGGACCACGCCGTGGTCACCGTCGGCTACCCCTCGCAGGCGATCGGTGTGATCGAGGCCGGCTTCGTCGCCGGCACCCCGTTCACGATCGACGTGGCCGGTACGCGGGGGTGGCTCGCCTACTCCGACCTGGAGGCCCGGCTCACCGCCGGCGGACCGGCCTACGGCGACGAGACGGTCACCCTCGACGTCCCCGCCGACACCCAGGACGCGTTCGGACAGTGGGTGGACCACGTCGCCGCCGGCACGCGTGCCGACGACAACCTCGCCCGCGCCGTCGAGCTCACCCGCCTGGTGGTCGCCGCGAACGACGCCGCGGGTTATCCCGCGGGCCACGCCGCGGGGCACGCCGCCCCCGTCGGCGCACCCGTCTGACGGCCCCAGCAGTCCAGCAGTGCAACGCCACGAACCCACCACAGGAGTCACCATGTCCAGCGACATCATCCGCGTCGGCCTGATCGGCGGCGGGGGCATCGCCACCTTCCACATCAGCGGGTACGCCCAGCACCCGGAGCTGATCCGGGTCGCCGCGGTCGCCGACGCGTTCGCGGCCACGGCCGAGGAGCGCGGCGCCGAGCTCGGCGTCCCCTGCTTCACCGACTACCTCGAGATGCTCGAGCAGGCGGACATCGACGCCGTGGACATCTGCCTGCCGCACCACCTGCACCGCGACGCGATCGTCGCCGCCGCGAAGGCCGGCAAGCACGTGCTGTGCGAGAAGCCGCTCTGCCTGAGCCCCGACGAGGCCGCCGACGTGCAGCGTGCGGTGTCGGAGTCCGGCATCACCCTGATGTGCGCGCACAACCAGCTGTTCATGCCAGCGGTCGCGAAGGCCAAGGAGCTCATCGACGGCGGCGCACTCGGCACGGTGTACGAGGTCCGCACCACCGACTCGTTCCGCAACGAGTTCGACCCGTCGAACATGGGGTGGCGCGCCCACGCTTCGACGAGCGGCGGCGGCGAGCTCATCGACACCGGGTACCACCCGAGCTACCTGCTCATGCACCTGGCCGGCGGCGTCCCGGTGCAGGCCACCGCGATGCTGTCCACGCACCGACTCGCCTTCATGGAGGGCGAGGACTCGGCACAGGCCCTGTTCCGCTTCGACAACGGCGCCGTGGGGCAGCTCGTGACGAGCTGGGCGTACGACCCGGCCGCCGGCACCGAGCGGTTCAGCGTCGTCGGCGAGCACGGCTCCCTGACGAGCGACGGCACCACGCTGCGGTGGGACCTGCGGGACGGCACGAGCGAGTCGGTGACCTTCGACGAGGTCGACACCTTCGCGGCCGAGATCGGCGCGTTCGGGGCGTGCCTGCGTGACGGCACGCGGCCGATCCACTCCGAGCGGGAGGGCATCGCGGTGCTCGGCATGATCCTGGCGGCGTACGAGGGCGCCCGGACGGGCACGATCGCCCCGGTCCTGACGGCGGACGAGACCGTCAGCGCCTGACCCGCGCGGATCGACCCCGGACGACATCCTCGACGTCGCACGACGTCGAGGATGTCGTTCCGCGTCTCGGGGCTCCGCGCGTCAGCTCGTCGCCGGCCCCGCGTCCTCGTCGTCGGCGGCGTGCAGCACCGACTCCGCCTGCCCGAGCAGGTGGCGCGCGGCCAGGTTCAGTGACCGCACCCCGACCACGGCGACGAGCAGGGTCAGCAGCACGAGCAGCACGGTCGTGGGCACCCAGGCCGCCGGCAGGTCGAGCACCCGGAACCACTCGATCGCCGCCGTCGCGACCGCCGCCGCCGGGAACACGAACGACCAGAACCCGAGCGAGAACCCCAGCCGGACGTACCGGGTCAGCAGGGCGAGCTGCACGAGGAGCATGAGGACGCCGAGGCCGGCGATCGCCTGCACGGGCAGGGTGAGGGCGTCGTGGGTGAGCGCGAACAGGGAAACGGTCGCCACCGCGGGCGGGGCCACGAGGATCGCCATGGTGGGGACGAGGGGGTCGGGCAGTGCCGGACGGAAGGACAGCCGGATGAGCAGCAGCCCGGTCATCACGCCCCAGAAGAACACGCCGACGCCGAAGCAGGCCCACGACGACCAGCCGGCCCCGACCTCGTGGGTGGCGACGGCGGCCACGAGGGCGGCGGCGACGGTCGGCAGCAGGTAGCCGCCGTGCACGGCCTCGAGACTGAGGCGCCCCTCGAACCACGTGCTCAGCAACCACGCCGCGAACACGGCGGCGACCGCCACCGCGAGCAGCACGAGGACCTGCCCGCCGAGCCCCCAGAAGCGAGCGAGGTCGACACCGAGGAGCATCGCGGTCGCGGGGACGAGCGCAGCGATCGGCCCCTGAGCGGGGTGGCGGAGCTGGTCGACCAGGCGTTCCTCGACGCGGACGCCCCGCAGGACGTGCGCGCCGAGCAGCCACACCCACGCGACGGCCGCGACCGCCCAGAACACCTGCGGGACGACGGCCGGGAGTCCGAGCACGGGTGCTGCGTAGGACCAGGTCTCCGCGAAGCCGGCGAGGCCGAACGGTGCGGCGAGGGTGTTGAGCGGGATGCGGGAGGTCGGGCGCGCGCTGGGCATAGGGGTCCCATTCTCCCCGGACCGCGTCGCGTCGCGTAACGCCCCGGCCACCGTGACGCCCCCGTGGCACATTGGGCCCATGCCCTTCGAGAACACCGACCACGTCCAGGCCACCACGGCCGGCTCGCTCCCCCGCACGCCGGAGCTCATCGCCGCGAACGCCGCCCGCCCCGTGGGCGCGGACGGCTTCACGCTCGAGACCACCGACGAGGTCCGTCAGCTGACGAGCGCGGCGGTCGACGACGTCGTCGCACGCCAGACCGCCCTCGGCATCACGCAGCCGGGCGACGGCGAGTTCGGCAAGGCGATGTCGAACGGCGTCGACTACGGCGCGTGGTGGGGCTACTCGTTCCAGCGGGTCAGCGGCCTCTCGCTCACCGAGGAGAACGTCTTCACGCAGGAGCCGGTCCGCTCGAGCCCGGGCAACGTGCAGCTCACGAGCTTCCCGGACCGCCGCGACTGGACGATCTTCCGCGACGCCTACACCGACCCGGAGTCGGGCATCGGCACCGGCAAGAACGCCACCGCGTTCCCCACCACGACCGGCCCGATCACCTACACCGGGCACGACGCCGCGCGCACCGACGCCGCCAACCTCACGCACGCGGTCGCGGCCGCCGGTGCCGACAACGGGTTCATCACGGCCCTCTCGCCCGGCTCGGCAGCCCGGGTCGCGAACGACTACTACGCGACCGACGAGGAGCACATCTGGGCCTGGGCCGACGCCCTGCGCGAGGAGTACCGGATCATCCTCGACGCCGGTCTCGTGCTGCAGATCGACGACCCGTCGATCGCCGAGAACTGGGACCAGATCAACCCCGAGCCGAGCCTGGAGGACTACCGCGCCTTCACCCGCATCCGCGTCGAGGCGCTCAACCACGCGCTCAGGGGCCTCGACACCAGCCGCGTCCGCTTCCACCTGTGCTGGGGCTCGTGGCACGGCCCGCACACCACCGACATCGAACTCCGCCACATCGTCGACCTGATGCTCGACATCGACGCCGGCGCCTACTCGTTCGAGGCCGCGAACGCCCGCCACGAGCACGAGTGGACCGTCTGGCAGGACGTCACGCTGCCCGACGGCAAGGTCATCGTGCCGGGTGTCGTCGGCCATGCCACGAACGTCGTCGAGCACCCCGACCTCGTCGCGCAGCGCATCGAGCGGTTCGCCTCGGTCGTCGGGCGCGAGCGCGTCATCGCCGGCACCGACTGCGGGCTCGGCGGCCGCATCCACCCGCAGATCGCCGCGGCCAAGCTCGAGTCCCTCGGCGAGGGTGCGCGCCGGGCGAGCGCGAAGCTCTTCTAGCCGCCCGTTCCTTCCCAGAACGGCTGCAGTACCGAGCGAGATCGGGCGTACTTGCCGAGAAGAACACGGCAGGTACGCCCGGTCACGGCAGGTACGCCCGGTTACCGACGCGCGCGGCCGAGCACGACCGCCGCGCCCGCTGCAGCGACGCCGAGCCACACGAGCGGGCGGGTGACGCGTCGCCGCTTGGCGACCCAACCGCCGTTCGTGGCGTTGTCGGCGTCAGCCGGGGCGTAGAGGTTGCCGTCGGTCGGCGCGGCCTTCCCGCGCAGGGCGAAGGTCTCGACCATCGGCTTCGTGATCTTGTGGAACAGGCCCGGGAACACGTACTGCAGCGGCACGAGCGACGCCTGGATCCGGCCGACGAAGCGGTACCGCTTCGGGTGCGTGGCGGCGGTGACGACGGCACGACCCGCGCGTTCGACCGACACCGTCGGCGGCAGCGGGTGCGAGTTCTTGCCGGTGTAGTTGGCGCCGTTCTGGTAGATCGGGGTGTCGATCGTCGACGGCAGCAGCGCGGTGAAGTGGATACCGGTGCCGGCGAACTCGTCACCGAGGACGTCGATCAGGCCGAGCGCGGCGTGCTTGCTCGTCACGTAGGCCGACTGGTACGGCGCGGATAGCAGCGACTGGATCGAGCCGACGAGCACGTACGTGCCCTTCCCGCGCTGCTTCCAGTGCGGCAGCAGGTGGGTCACGGCGTTGAGGTGCCCGTACAGGTTGGTGTCGACGACGCGTTTGAAGGCCTCGGTGGGGGTCTGTTCGAACAGGCCGTAGACGAACAGGGCGGCGTTGCCGACGAAGACGTCGATGCGGCCGTGCCGGCTCGTCACCGTGCCGATGAGGTCCTTGACCTGGTGCTCGTCGGCGACGTCCGTGGGGATCGCCACCGCGTCGGCGCCGAGAGCCCGGCACTCCGCGGCGGCGGCCTCCAGGGACTCGTGGCCGCGTGCGGCGAGCACGAGCGTCGCGCCCTGCCGGGCGAACTCGTGTGCCGCGGCCCTCCCGATGCCGCTCGATGCTCCGGTGACGACGACGATCTTCCCGCGGTACCGATGTCCCATGCGTCCTTGGTACGCGCCGCTGGTCCGTTCCCGCACAGACGCGCCGTACCCCTGCGCCCGGTGCGAGGATGGAGCATGCGCAAGGACGACCTGACCGTCGACGAAGCCACGGTGATCGCCGAACACGCCCGGTCCGGTGCCCTCGAGCTGGACGACCCCGAGGTCCGCCGGGTCGTCGAGCAGGCGAACCGCGTGCTCGTCCGTGCACAGATGTGGGGCGAGGAGCGGAGCCCGAAGCTCCGTCGCCGCCGCCGTTTCATCGCGATCGGCGCGCTCGTGATGGTGCTCGTCTGGGTGGCCGGACTGTTGGTGCCGCTCGCCCTGCGGTTCGGGGTGTAGCCGGAGCCGACCCCGCGTCGCCGTTCGACTCAGCGGCCGGCGCGGGCGTTCCGGGCGAGGAGCCAGAGGTACGTGCTGTGCCCGACGAGCGCCAGGCCGAAGAAGATCGCGGCAACGGCGTAGACGCGGTCGAGCTTGCCCTGCCCGATCACGAGCATCACGACGCAGAACGCCACGGCGATCGCGAGCACGCCGACCTGCACGGTCGACCAGATCCGTCGGAAGCGCGGCATGCCCGTCTCGTTCACCCGGCCATTCTCCCCCATGCCGAGCGTGTTCCGCGGACGGCCGACGTCGGCCCGCGGTACGACACGGACGTCGCGCGCCGGTACCGTGCTCCGATGCGCGGCGGTCCGAGCCGGACCTAGCGTGCAGGCATGGACACGCACCACCCCACGGCCACCCCCACCAGCACCCCGGCCCGACCTGCACGCCGACGCCGCCGCCCGTTGCGGATCATCGGGTTCTCGCTCGTCGGGCTCGTGGGCCTCGGCGCCCTGACGCTCGGCGGCACGGCCACCTACGACGCGATCGCGACCGCAGCCGAGCGGGACGACATCCGCCCCTACGGCGAACTCGTCCCCGTCACCGGCGGCCGGGTGAACGTCGCCGTCACCGGGTCCGGGGCGTCGACCGTCGTGCTGCTGCCCGGCTTCGGCACGGCGTCCCCCGTCATCGACTTCGCCCCGCTCGTCGACCGGCTGGAGGACACCCACCGGGTGGTCGTGGTCGAGCCGCTCGGGTACGGCCTGAGCGACGGCACGGACCGACCACGGACCAGCGCGAACATCGTCGACGAGGTGCACCAGGCGCTGTCGACGCTCGGCATCGACCGGTACGTGCTCGCCGGGCACTCGGTCGCCGGGATCTACGCGCTCGAGTACACGAACGCGTACCCGGACGAGGTGCAGGCGTTCGTCGGCATCGACAGCAGCGTGCCGACGCAGCCCGGCATCGACGAGGCCGTCGGGTCCGGCCTGTTCCGCTTCGTGAAGGCCACCGGGCTCGCCCGCGTGCTCACCACCGTGTCCGGCGACGCGTACGCCGGGCTGCCCTACACCGATGCGCAGAAGGAGCAGATGACCCTGCTGTCACACCGCACCAGCATGCGCGCGACGTACCTGGACGAGTACGAGCACCTCGGCGCGAACTTCCGGTACGCCCGCAGCCTCGCGTTCCCCGCCGATCTGCCGGTCCGCCTGTTCGTCGTGGGCGACGACCCGGAGGTGCCGGGGTGGGAGCGTCTGCACCGTGAGCAGGCAGCGTCGGTGGTCGACGGCCAGGTTGTCCTGCTCGACGGCGGGCACTACCTGCACCACACGCACGCAGCGGAGATCGCCGAGGGCATCGACGCGGTCGCCGACCTCGGTCAGTGATCCCGGAGCGCCTCGACGAGTTCGGCCTTGCGCTTCGACGAGTACCCGGTCAGGCCGAGCTCCTTCGCCCGCTTCCGGAGGTCGGCGACGGTCCAGTCGTCGTAGGAGCCGGACTCGCCGCCCTTCTTCCCGACTGCCTCCTCGCCGCGGGCCGCTGCGGCGTTGCTGATCCGCGCGGACTTCTCCTTCGAGTTGCCCTCCTTGCGGAGCTCCTCGTACATGTCCGGCTTCTTGAGTTGGTTCGGCATGGTGCGTCACGGTACGCGCGCCGGCCCGGCGTCGTTCCGAGCCGGCGGCGGCTCAGCGCTTCTCGGGGTCGTGGCCCCAGTTCATCAGGGACCACCGCCACGGGGTGTCGTGCACGTCGCCGTCCGGCCGCTGCTCCGAGTGCCGGGCGACGTAGCCGATCACCTTCCGCATGTGGGCGTGGTCGTCGTCGGTCCGGTCCGCCTTGTGCTTCTCGAGGATCCGGATGACGTGCCGCCCGCTCTCGTGCCCGGTCGACTCGCCGCCCCCAGGGGGCTTCTGCCCGACGTGCTTCGACTCGTCGGAGTCGAGCCACGCCCGGAGCTCCGACGGGGTCATGTTCACCGCGTCGGCGAAGTCGCGCTCGGTCTGCTGGTCGTCGTCGTCGCTCATGCCCCGAGGCAACGCCCCGGCCCTGGACGAGTGCGCAGGACGGACGGCGCTCCGGCTTCCCCCAGCGCCGACGGGTTCGGTGGTCACGAGCCAGCAGGAAGGAACCCCATGCCCACCGACCAGTACGAACACGGCGACCCGCGCACCCGCTACCCCGATGTCCAGCCGGAGCCGCAGACCCAGGACGAGCCGGGCCTCCAGTCCGCCATGGACCCGGTCCCCGACCTGGGCGAGACGAGCTACCGGGGCACCGGTCGGCTCGCCGGCCGCAAGGCGCTGATCACCGGCGGTGACTCCGGCATCGGCGGCGCCGTCGCGATCGCGTTCGCCCGCGAGGGCGCCGACGTCGCGATCGCCTATCTGCCGGAGGAACAGTCCGACGCCGACCACGTGCTCGAGCAGATCCGTGCCGCCGGACGCACCGCCGTGGCGATCCCCGGCGACCTGCGCGACAAGGCGTACGCGCAGGAGCTCGTCGACCAGGCGGTCGCCGGACTCGGCGGGCTCGACGCCCTCGTGAGCGTCGCCGGCAAGCAGCGGTGGCAGCCCGACGTGCTCGACATCACGGACGACCAGTTCGAGGCGACCTTCGACGTGAACGTCTTCGGGCTGTTCCGCCTCGTGAAGGCGGCACTGCCGCACCTGCAGCCCGGTGCGACGATCACCACCACGGCCTCGATGGAGGCCTACAAGCCGGCGCCCGACCGGCTCGACTACGCGGCGTCGAAGGGCGCGATCAACAACCTGTCGAAGGGGCTGTCGCAGCTGCTCGTCGAACGCGGCATCCGCGTGAACGTCGTCGCTCCCGGGCCGACGTGGACGGTCCTGCAGCCGAGCGGCGGCGTCGACCCGTCGACGTTGCCGGAGTTCGGCAGCAGCGAGTCGCCGATGGGTCGCGCCGGGCAGCCGGCCGAACTCGCCCCGGCCTACGTGTTCCTGGCGTCGGACGAGTCGAGCTACGTGGTCGGCGAGACGCTCAACGTGAACGGCGGCATGGTCACGCCCTGACCGGCACCGCTCGCCGACGACACGGCAGCGGGTGGGAATGGATCGGACCCGCCCGCTGTCGGACTCTGCACCGATCACGAAGACCACGAAGGAGCACACCATGAGCCTCGAACCCCACAAGGGCGCAGCGATCGTCGACGAGCGCACCTGCACGCCGAAGCCCGTCCTGACCAAGCTGCACGACGCCCGCACTCCGGCGTTCGGCCGGTGGCTCGGGCAGATCAACCGCCAGGACTGAGGCGCCGTCCGGCGCACCGCGTCGCCCTGCTAGCGTGCAGACGTGTCCCGGGGCCGGCTCTACTTCGCACTGCAGGCCCTCGGTGGCGCTGTCTGGTGGATCACCGTCGCGACCGTCCCGGGCATCCAGACGCTCACCCTCGGCTCGCTCGACCCGGTCGCCGTCGCGGCCGTCGACGTCCCGTTGTTCGTGGTCGCGTCGGCGATCGCGGCGTCGTCGGCCAGTGCCCTCGGCCGGGCCGCAGCGATCGTCGCCACCGGCTGGACGGCGGTCGTCCTCGCGGCTCTCGCCGTCTGGGCCACCGTCACCGGTGAGGCCGGCTGGGGAGTCCTGGTCATGGCCGCGGCCACCGTCGGCTCCGGGCTGGCCCTCGCGCTCGTCCTGCTCGGCCGGGTGCCGACCGAGTGGTTGACGTCCGGTCCGCTGCGGTTCCGCACCGCCGACCCGGGTGCCGCGACGTCACGGCACGTGGTCGCGACGGCGCTGCAGATCGTCGTCTTCTGGGGACTCTTCCTCGGCGTGTTCCCCGTGGTCATCGCCGCCGCCGAGCACCGCTGGCGGCTGCACCCGGCACTGCCCGGACCGGTCGTGACCGCGCTGCTGGTGGCCGGGCTCGTCGTCCTCGCGCTCGCCAGCGCCCTCGGCATCGCGTCGGCGGCGGCGATGTCGACGAAGGGGGCGGGGACGCCGCTGCCCTCCGCCAGCGCGAACCGGTTGGTCGTCGCCGGCCCGTACCGCTCGGTCCGCAACCCGATGGCACTCGCCGGCATCACGCAGGGCGTCGCCGTCGGGCTGCTGCTCGGGTCGTGGATGGTCGTCGTCTACGCGCTCGCCGGCTCGATCGTGTGGAACTGCGTCGTCCGACCGCTCGAGGAGGCCGACCTCGAGGTCCGCTTCGGCGACGACTTCCGCCGCTACGCCGCGCGGGTCCGGTGCTGGGTGCCGCGGTGGCCGATCGCCGCGAGCGTGGGCGGCGTGCCCGTCGCCGTCAGCTCGTCGAGCCGCTGATGTCCACGAGCCACGTGACCCGGAACCGGTCGGTGAGCGTCCCGAACGTGTCGCCGCACGGCGCCTTCGTCAGCGGTTCGATGATCGTCGCCCCGTCGGCGAGCCCGTTCCAGTAGCGGGTCAGCGCCTCGTCGTCGTCGCCGCTGAGCGACAGCGAGATGGTGCTCTCCGACGGCGTCTCCATGCCGGTCGGCGCGTCCGACGCCATCAGCAGCAGGCCGTTCTCGCCCTCGAGCGGAAGCCGAGGTACGGGTTGAGACGCACGGACACGGAGGACTCCTCACGACGGGCGGGCGTCGTCGCCCGCTGCGCGCCCATCGTCGCAGACGGCGGGTGTGCACGGAAGGACGCGGGGCACTGGGACGCTCGCGGAAGGCGGACGGGAGGCCCGTGGCGGGGCCGCCCCGCGCCTCCAGGCCGTCAGGTGGTCGCGGTGCGGTCTGTGGCCGCGTCCGCACCGGCCAGGTCGCGGATGCGCTTCGCCGGCACGCCGGCGTAGACACCGTGCGCCAGCAGGCGCCCGGTGACGACCGCGCCGGCCGCGACGACCACGTCGTGCTCGATGTGCGCGCCGGGCAGGACCGTCGCACGGCCGCCGATCCACACGCGGTCCTCGATGACGACCGGCCGACCGGTCGCGGTGTCGCTCCACCGGCCGTCGGCGTCGATCGCGTGGTGGCTCGTCATGATGAGGACCTGCATGCCGATCGCGGCGTTCGCACCGATGGTGACGGGTGCGATGGCCTCGATGGTCGTGCCGCGGTTGAAGTAGACGCCGCGCGCGACCGACAGGTTGCGCGGGTCGCCGGTCAGTGAGAACCCGGGACCGGGAGCCGACTCGGCACGGGCGCCTGCGGCGTTCAGCAGCAGCCGTCGCACCACCCGCGGCAGGAACGGCGAGCCGAGCAGGGCGGTGAGGAGGACGTGCTCCCGGGCGTGCGCGGCGTCCTCGCGCAGGCGTCGGACGAACGTGGAGGGGACGGGGACGGCTGGCGCGGTCATGCGGCCTCCTGGGTTCGACGGTTCGTGCGATGTCGCACAGCCGAAACGTAGGCGCTGCCGGGCGACCCGACAACGGACACCGAGGCGGTTGCGTGATCCTTGCGGTAACGCCCCGGCCCGCTACTCCCGCGCCGCCAGCGCCGTCTGCCGCGGCAGCTCCCCGAACTCCTGCCGGTAGCTGCCGGCGAACCGGCCCAGGTGCGCGAACCCCGTCGCCCGGGCGATCTCGGCGACGCTGCGGCCGTCGCCGGCCTCGAGCTGCTCCCGGGCGAGCAGGAGGCGGATCCGGCGCAGGTACATCGTCGGCGTGATGCCGTGGTGCCGCTGGAACGCAGCCTGGACACCGCGGACGCTCAGGCCCGCGGCCTCGGCGACGTCGTTGACCGTGATCTGCTCGGTCGCGTGGTCGAGCAGGAACGTCTCGGCGCGGGCGAACCGGGCGGTCGAGGCCATCACCGGTTCGTGCTGCCCCACCGGCCAGTGCGGGATCGCGGTCAGCAGCCCACCGGCGGCGAACCGGGCGAGCTCGCGCTCACGTTCCACCGGCACGTCGGCCGGGCCCTGCAGCACCTCCTGCGCGACCGACCGGACCATCAGCCACCACGCGGCCAACGGCGCACCCTCGGGTACGTGTCGCGGACGGAACTCCAACGGACCCGGTGCCCAGTCGCCACGCTCGGCGGCGACCTGCTCGACGATCGTCCGGTCGATGCGCAGCACGTCGTGCTGGACGTCCACCCACCGGAAGCGCTGGGGGTCCTGCCGGTAGAGCACCGGGCGGCCGACCTTGACGGGGTTGTCGTCGACGACCGCGGAGCCGGACTTCACCCAGACGATCATCATCGCCCGACCGGGCTCGACCGCGCCGCTCAGGATGCCCGTGCACCGCGTCGACTCGAGCGACAACAGGGCGGTCCCCCGCACGCGTTCCTCGAAGACGAACCCCTCGCCGGTGCCCTCGACGGTGAGGCCGTGGGTCACGTGGGTCACCGAGAGTGCCTCGGCGGCGACCGACGGCTCGTCGGTCCGGACCTGCCGCTGCGTGCGGTGCATCATCTCGGGCACAGGACGATCCTCGCGACATGTCGGCATCCGCGCAACGCACGACGCGCCGGGTTCCTCGGAAGACAGCCAGCATCCGCGCGTTTGACTGATGGGCCATGAAGTACATCCAGTACGACCGCTCGACGATCCTGACCAGCGACGACGTCGCCGATGCCGTGATCGAGTACGCCGCGGCGCTCGCCGGCGGCAACCGGGCCGACGCCATCGCGATCCCGGCCGTGGCGGAGGACGGCACCATGACCACGACGAAGATGCTCATCGGTCCGTCGAGCGAGATCGTCGTCGCCGATGCGGACGAGGACGAGCTCGAGGTCGAGAACGGCGAGTTCGTCGCCCGTCTGCGTGCGGCAGCGAACACGTTCGAGCACCCGGAGACGATCCACGCGGACACCCGCTCCGACCTGACGGGCGAGACGCCGGTCGCCTGACCGCAGCGCGGTCGTCGCCGGACGGACCCCGCGGAGTCGACGCACTTCATCGGTGCTCCCTCGTGACGAGGGGCACCCGCCGCCCTGACGGTTCCCCGATCCTGCTGGACAGGAGAACGTGGTCACCGCGCGCGTCACGGACAGCGCCTCCGGCGACGGCCCCGAGGGGTCTGTCCACTCCGCGCTGTCGCTCGGGATCCCGCTGGTAGCAACGAGGTGCGTGCCGCCACCCGTGCGGCGCGGGAAGGAAGCGACTCTTGACCGAGATCACGGCCCACCACGGGCTCTTCAAGGACACGAACCTGCACGTCGACGACACCGGCGGTTCCGGCCGCACCGTCGTCCTGATCCACGGCTGGCCGCTGTCCGGCGAGTCCTGGAGCAAGCAGGTCCCGGCGTTCGTCGACGCCGGCTACCGCGTCGTCACGTACGACCGTCGCGGCTTCGGTCGCAGCGACAAGCCGAAGACCGGCTACGACTACGACCACCTCACCGAGGACCTGCACACGATCCTCACCGAGCTCGACCTGCAGGACGTCACCCTCGTCGGCTTCTCGATGGGCGGCGGCGAGGTCGCCCGCTACTTCTCGAAGTACGGCACCGAGCGGCTGCACAGCGTCGTCTTCGCCTCGGCCGTGCCGCCGTACCTGCTGCAGACCTCGGACAACCCGGACGGCCCGCTGCCGAAGGAGCAGGCGGCCGAGATGACCGCGGGCCTGACCAAGGACGAGGACGCGTTCTACGACCAGTTCACGACCGACTTCTTCTCGGTGGACGGCACCCTGGTCGTCTCCGAGGAGGACCGGCAGCAGGCGCTCACGCTCGCGAAGCAGGCGTCGAAGACCGCCGCGCTCGAGGCGATGGCGTCCTTCGCGAACACCGACTTCCGTGACGACCTGCCGAAGGTCACCGTGCCGACGCTCGTCATCCACGGTGACGGCGACGCGACCGTGCCGTACGAGGGCTCGGGGGCCCGCACGCACGCCGCGGTCGCCGGCTCCGAGCTGCACGTCGTCGCCGGCGGCCCGCACGGCGTCAACGTCAGCCACCCGGACGAGTGGAACCGCGTCGTGCTGGCGTTCCTCGCGAAGTAGCGGCGAGACGGGGCGGACGGGAGGCCCGTGGCGGGTCCGCCACGGGCCTGCCGTCCGCCCCGTGCGCACGTCCCGGGCCCCGCTCAGGCCGCGGGAGCCACCAGACCGGCGCGCCGGCGCAGGTCGAGCGCGGCCGCGACGAGCTCGCGGGTGCGCGGGTGCGCGCCCGCGTCGAACAGCCGCTCCGCGGGGCCGACGTCGACGACGCGACCGCCGTCGAAGACCGCGATGCGGTCGGCGACCCGGCGCACGACGGCGAGGTCGTGTGAGATGAACACGCAGGTCGTGCCGGTGGTGCGCTGCAGGTCGAGCACCAGGTCGAGGATCCGTGCCTGCACCGAGACGTCGAGGGCGGACGTGGGTTCGTCGCACACCACGAGCGGCACCGGTCCGGCGAACGCCCGGGCGATGGCCACGCGCTGCTTCTGCCCGCCGGACAGCTGGGCGGGCCGGCGGTCCAGGACGTCGGCGGGCAGGCCGACACGCGCCGCGAGCTGTTCGGCGGTGCCGTCCCCGTGCAGCAGCCGGATCGCCCGTCCGAGCACCTGTCGGACCGTGCGCCGCGGGTTGAGCGAGGCGTCCGCGTTCTGGAACACGACCTGCACGGGCGGGGTGCCGGTCGGCATCTGGTCGCCGGCGTCCAGCGTGATCGTGCCGTCGTGTCGGACCAGTCCGGCGAGGGCTCGGCCGAAGGTCGTCTTGCCGGAGCCGGACTCCCCCACGACGCCCAACACCTCACCGCGGCGCAGCTCGAGGTCGATGCCGTCGAGGGCGACGGCGCCGTCGTACTCCTTGCGGAGGCCCCTGATCGTCGCGAGCACGTCGTGCCGCGCGGTCTCGGCCGACGGGCCAGCCTCGCCCGTCGTTCCCGCCTCGCCCGTCGTTCCCGCCTTGCCCGTCGTGATGTCGGGCAGGGCGTCGACGAGCTGCTTGGTGTACGGCTCCGTGGGGTGGAGCAGCACCTGGGTCGCGGTGCCCTCCTCGACGAGCACCCCGTGGCGGAGCACCCCGACCCGGCCGCAGTGCGCCGCGACCAGGGGCAGGTTGTGGCTGATGAGCAGGGTCGCGAAGCCGATCTCGGTCCGGAGCTCGTCGATGAGCGCCATGATTCCCGCCTCGACCGTGCTGTCCAGGCCGGTGGTGGGTTCGTCGAGCACGAGCAGGCGCGGGCGCGCCACCAGTGCCATGGCGATCGCGACGCGCTGCTGCTGACCGCCGGACAGCTCGTGCGGGTACCGCACGCCGATCGTCGTCGGCGAGGGCAGCCCGACCCGCGTGAACGCCTCGATCGTCGCGGTGTCCGCCGCCGCGCGGCCGGAGCCCGTGGCGCGCAGGACCTCGGCGACCTGGCGTCCGACCGTCATCGTCGGGTTGAGGGCGAGACCGGGTTCCTGGTGGACGACCGCCACGACGTCGCGCCGGAACCGCCGGAGGCGCTCTCCGCGCAGGGACGCGACGTCGACGCCGTCGACGACCAGCGCCGACGACCCGACGGCGGCGTCCGGGCCGAGCGACGCGGTCAGCGTGCCGGCCACGGTGCTCTTGCCGGAACCGGACTCGCCCACGAGCCCGTACGAGCCACCGGGCTCGATCACGAACGCGACGTCGTCGACCACCCGGGTGCCGCGGTACGACACGGTGAGCCCCTCGACGCGGACCAGTGCGTCGGTCGTACCGGTGGCCCGGGGCTGCTCGCTCACTCGGAGACCTCCTTGAGGTTGTCGGCGATCAGGTTCGCGGACACGACGATCGACGCCACGGCGACACCCGGGAACACGACGGTCCACCACGCGGCCTGCAGGTAGGCGCGGTTCGCGTTGATGTCGAGCCCCCAGTCGGCGGCCGGTGGCTGCGAACCGAGCCCGAGGAACGACAGCGACGCGGTGATGAAGATCGCGGCACCGAGGCTCAGGACCGCCTGGATCACGAAGACCCCGATCACGTTCGGCAGCAATTCGCTGACCATCGCCCGGACGGCGCTCTCGCCCTGCAGCCGTGCGGCCTGGACGTAGGACTTGCCCATCTCGACGAGCACCGCGGCCCGGACGATCCGCGCGATGCCCGGGGCGAAGAGCACGCCGACGATGAGGACGAGCGCGGGCGTCGACACCCCGAACGCACCGACGAGCACGACCAGGAAGATCAGGCTGGGCAACGCGAGCAGCACGTCGAAGAACCGCATCAGGGCGGTGTCGACCCAGCCGCGGTGGTAGCCGGCGAGCAGACCGAGGGTGCCGCCGACGACGGTCGCCAGCGCCGCGCCGAACGGGCCGATGACGAGCGCCGGCCGGGCTCCGGCGGCGACGCGGGCGAAGACGTCGCGGCCGAGCGAGTCGGTGCCGAACCAGTGCGCGGCGCTCGGTGCCTGCAGGAGCTCGCCGGTGCGGGCGAAGGGCTGCAGGCCGAGCAGGTGCCAGCCCACGGCCAGGACGACCCACCAGAGCAGGATCGCCACGGAGACCAGGAATGTGGGACGCCGGAGGAGTCCGCGCCATCCGCGGCGCGTGACCCGCGCCGTGCCCGTGCTGGTCGACGCCGACGGACGTCCGGCGAGGGCGTCGGTCTCGACGGCACCGGGGACGACGGCGGTCATGCGGTGGCCGCCCGTTCGAAGCGGATCCGGGGATCGACCACCACGAACAGCAGGTCGGTGAGCAGGAGCGCGCCGAGCGAGAGCGCCCCGGCGAGCATCACCCCGCTCTCGAGCAGCAGGGCGTCCTTGCGCTCGGCGGCCGACACGAGCAGCGCGCCGAGGCCCGGGTAGGAGAACAGGGTCTCGACGATGACGCTGCCGCCGAGCAGGGTGCCGAGGTAGATGCCGAGCACCGAGAACGTCGGGATGAGCGCGTTGCGGACGACGTGGCGGCGGACGACCTGGCCGGTGGTCAGCCCCTTCAGCACGGCGGTGCGGTGGAACTGCGACCGGATCGTCTCGATCGTCCCCGCACGCACCATCCGGGTCAGGACGGCGAGGTACGCCAGGGCGAGCACCACGGCGGGCAGCGTGAGCACCCGGAGCCGCTCGCCGAACCCGGCGTCGAGCGCACCGGACGCCTGCACGGGCACCACCCGCAACCAGACCGCGAAGACGAGCAGCAGCACGATCCCGACGACGAACTCCGGCACCGCCGAGATCGTCAGCAGCCCGACCGTGACGGCCCGGTCGGAGCGGCGACCCTGCCGGTACGCCTGCACGGCGCCGAGGGTGATCGCGACCGGCACCATGATGACGAACGCGTACGCGCCGAGCAGCAGGGAGTTGCCGAGACGGCCGAGCACCAGGTCGCGGACCGGCTCAGAGTAGACGAAGCTCGTGCCCCAGTCCCCCGTGACGAACCCGCCGATCCAGTGCAGGTACCGGCTGACGAGGGACCCGTCGAGCCCGTGGTCGACGTTCCACGCGCGCACCTGCGCCGCCGTCGCGTACTGCCCGAGGGCGTTCCGGCCCGGGTCACCCGGCACGACCTGGACGAGCCAGAACGTCAGGACGGAGACCACGACCAGGACGAGCGGGATCTGGACGACCCGTTGCCCGACCAGGGTCAGCAGACGACGGCGGCGCGCGGTGCTCATGACGCGGTGACCCCGATGCCCCGGAAGTCGAACCCGCCCGGGAAGTCCTGCCCCGACCGGAAGGTGCCCGTGACGCGCTTCTGCAGCAGGATGCTGCTCGACGCGAACGCGGGGACGATCACGGGCAGGTCGGTCCACTCGATCTCGGCGATCTGGTTCGCCAGGTCCTGCCGCTCCGAGTCGTCGGTCGTCGACTCGTACCGGTCGGTCAGCTGCTCGAGCTCCGGGCTCGAGTACTTCGACGCGTTCCAGACGGCGCCGTCGCGGTAGATCAGGTCGACGTACTGCGCGGGCAGGCGCTGCGCCCAGTTCGTGATCGTCACCGGGGCGTTCAGCCACGGGGTGTCGTCGCCGTCGGCGTAGTACTGCGCGCTCGTCAACACCTTGAGGGTGACGTCGAACCCGCCGACCGCCTCGAGCTGCTGCTGCACCACCTGGGCGAGGGCCTTCTCGGCGTCGAGCGTCGTGATCTCGAAGGACACGGTCGTGCCGCCGAGCAGGTCCGCGACCTTCGCCTTGTCCTGCTCGCGCTGTTCGAGCCCCTTCGGCTGGATCGCCGAACTCGGGAAGAACGTGGTGTCGTTGCCGACCTCGGCTGCGCCGCCGTAGACCGTCTTGACGATCTCCTCACGGTCGAGCGCGAGGGCGAAGGCCTCACGGACCTTCGGGTCGTCGAAGGGCGCCTTGGTGACGTCGAGGAAGATGCCGTCGAACTTGTTGAAGTACGGCTCGGTCTCGGTGTAGTCCGAGGCCTGCAGGGTCGACGTCGCGGTCGGGCTGGCGGCGATCTGGTCGATCTCCCCGCTCTGGAACGCGAGCAGCTGGGCCTGGTCGTCGGCGTAGAACTTCACGTCGACCTGCTGCAGGTCCACGTCCTTCGCGTCCCAGTAGTCCGGGTTCTTCGTGAACGTGGCGCCCTGGCCGGCCGCGTACTTCGTCAGCACGAACTGTCCGGCGCCGACGGGCTGCTTGGCCCAGTTCGTCGACGCGTCGAAGCCCGCCGGCTGGATGGTCGTGTTCGAGCCCGTGAGCAGGGAGGGGAAGTCGGCGTACGGCTTGGCGAGCGTGAAGTCGACGGTCGAGGCACCGTCCGCGGCGACCGACTGCAGGATGCCGTCGAAGCTCGACTTGCCGGGCGACTGGCTGTCCTTGCCGATGATCGAGTCGAACGTCGCGACGACGTCCTTGCTCGTGAGCGCTGCGCCGTCGGAGAACTGCAGGTCGTCGCGGAGCTGCACCGTCCAGGTGCGTCCGTCGGACGACGCCTTCCACGAGTCGGCCAGACGGCCCTCGAGCTTGCCCTTCGCGTCCTGACTGAGCAGGCCCTCGGACGCCAACCCCACGATGAACATCGCGTTGTAGTCCGAGGTGGTGAGGGGGTTGATCGTGCTGTCGGGCTCCTGGAGTCCGAGCGTGTAGGTGCCGGTGTCCGAGGACGATCCGGGCGAGGCGTCGCCGCCGGACGAGCACGCGGCGAGCGTGAGGGCGAGGGCGGACGCGGTGGCCGCGAGGGCGAGGCGCTTGAGGCGACGCCGCCGCGACGTGAGGTCGACGGTCACGGATGACTCCTAGGGGGTTCGGGTTGCAGGGGTGCGGTGCTGGGAGGGGTGGGGCGGTCAGCGGTGCGCGCGGTCCGGCACCCGGGGGTGGTCGAAGCGCTCGCGCAGGGTGCGGTCGTCGTACGCCGTGGCGGTCCGGCCGCGGCGCTGCAGTTCTGGCACGACGTGGTCGACGAACCGGTCGATCCCGCCGGGCAGGTACGGGAACTGCACGATGAAGCCGTCGGCGCCACCGTCGTCGGCGAGCTCCTCGAACCGGTCGGCGATCTCCGGTCCGGTGCCCGTCAGCAGGCTGCGGCGGTACGACCACGCGTAGACGTCGCGGGGCGTCGCGGGGCCGTCGGCGAGCAGCCGATCGACCGCGGGCTTCGGCGAGCGGGTCTCGTTCGAGGTGTCGAACTCCTCGGCGTAGTCGAACGGCACGTCGACGTCGCGGCCGGACAGGTCCTGCCCGATCTGGTGCGACACGTCCTCGAGGATGAGGGCGTCCGGCGTCAGGGCGAGGATCGCGTCCGCCTCGGCTCGGGCGTCGGCGGCGGTCTCCCCCACGACCGGCATCACCGACGGCATGATCTTCACCGCGTCGGCGGAGCGGCCGTGCCGGACGGCGCGGGCGCGCAGGTCGTCGACGAAGCGTCGGACGTCCGCGGTGGAACCGCCACGGGTGAACACCGCGTCGGCCGTGTTCGCGGCGAGCTCCAGCCCGGACTCGGACCCGCCGGCCTGGAACAGCAGCGGGTGACCCTGCGGCGGCCGGGCGATGTTGAGCGGCCCGCGCACCCGGAAGAACTCGCCCTCGTGGTCGAGACGGTGCAGGCCGTCGCGGTGCGCGAAGACCCCGGACGCCGGGTCGGCCACGATCGCGTCGTCGTCCCAGCTGTCCAGCAGTCCGTTCACGACGTCGACGAACTCGCGACCGCGCTCGTACCGCCGGGAGTGGTCGATGTGGGTGTCACCACCGAAGTTGCGGGCCTCTTCGTCGTACCGGCTCGTGACGAGGTTCCACGCGGCCCGCCCACCGCTGAGGTGGTCGAGCGAGGCGAGGGTCCTGGCCACGTGGTACGGCTCGTTGTACGTCGTCGACACGGTCGCGGCGAGGCCGATCCGCGACGTCACCTGGGACAGCGCGGCGAGCAGCGTGAACGGTTCGGGCCGCAGTGCCCCGTAGTGGTCGACGCCCGACGGGTACCGGTCCCAGAAGTACAGGCCGTCGGCGAGGAAGAGCGTGTCGAACACCCCGCGCTCGGCGGTCTGCGCGATGTGCCGGTGGTGCCGGATGCTCAGGTGCTCGGCGGGGCGCGAGGACGGGTGCCGCCACCCGGTGACGTGCGCGCCACCCGGGTGGAAGGCGAAGGCGCCCAGCAGGATGCGGTCGCTCATGCTGACGCCTCCTGGTCGACCGCCGCGGGCGCGGGCGCCGAATCGTCGTACCGACTCGCCGGTCGCGCCAGTCCGAGGTGCTCCCGCAGGGTGTCGCCGCGGTACGTGCGGTCGTACACGCCACGGCGTTCGAGCTCCGGCACGACCTGGTCGACGAACCGGTCGACGCTCACCGGGATCGACGAGAACGCGAGCATGTAGCCGTCGGCGGCGTCCTGCTCGTAGCGCTCGGTCAGCCAGTCGGCGATCTGTTCGGGCGTGCCCGGCAGGAACCGACGGCGCAGGATCGTCCGGTAGACCTCGCGGAGCGTGGTGGCCTCGGCGGCGATGCGGCGGATCGACTCGTAGACGGACTTCGACTGGTTGATCGCCGTCTCGTCGAAGACGTGCTCGAACGGTGCGTCGAGCGGCCGGTCGGACAGGTCGGTCTGCAGGTAGTGCGACAGCAGGTCGAGCGAGACGCGGTCCGGTGTCAGCTCCTCGATCTCGTCGAGCTGCCGCAGCGCGTCGGCCTCGGTGTCGCCGATCACCGGCGACACCGCCGGCAGGATCAGCATCGACGACGCATCACGTCCGTGCTCGACGGCGCGGCGCTTGTAGTCGGCGTACAGGGCCTGCGCGTCGGCGAGGTCGTCCTGCCAGAGGGTGAAGACGCCCTCGGCCTTCGCACCGGCCAGCGCACGGCCGGCCTCGGACGCCCCGGCTTGGAACAGCACCGGGTGGGCCTGTGGCGGCCGGGCGATGTTGAGCGGCCCGCGCACCCGGAAGAACTCGCCCTCGTGGTCGAGCACGTGCAGTCCGTCGCGCTTCGCGAAGTAGCCGGACTCCTGGTCGTACAGGAACGCGTCGTCGTCCCAGCTGTCCCAGAGGCCCTGCACGACGTCGACGAACTCGGCACCCCGGCGGTAGCGGACGGCGTGGTCGAGGTTCGCGTCGCGACCGAAGTTCCAGGCTTCTTCGTCCGAGGCGCTCGTGACGAGGTTCCAGGCGGCGCGGCCCTCGCTCAGGTGGTCGATCGAGGCCAGCTTCCGGGCCACGTGGTACGGCTCGTTGTACGTGGTCGAGACCGTCGCCGCGAGCCCGATGTGCTCGGTCCGCTGCGACAGGGCACCGAGCAGGGTGAAGGGCTCGGTGCGGATGTTCACGGCGTGGTCGATGCCCGACGCGAAGCGGTCCCAGACGTACAGCTCGTCGGCGATGAACAGCGTCGCGAACCCACCGCGCTCGAGGGTCTGCGCGAACCGGGCGTAGTACTCGACGTCCAGGTAGGCATCCGGTTCGCTGCCCGGCAGGCGCCAGCTCGTGACGTGCTCGCCGCCGGGGTAGAACACCATGCCGCCGAGCACCAGGCCGTTGTCGCGGGTCATGCCGTCACCGCCTCGTGGGCCAGGACGGCGCCCAGCTGCGGGGCAACCTGTTCGGCGAACAGGGCGAGGGCGTCCGAGCGCGCGCCGACGTCGGCGTAGCCGTCGTCGACCTGCACGTTGAGCTGCGTCGCGTACCGGGCGTACGGCTTCGACGCGATCGACTCCGCGATGTCGTCAGCCGTGCCGTAGTGCAGGTTGAGCGACGCGGCCTTCTCGGCCAGGGTGGTCGCCGGTGGCAGGAACGACTCGCCCCACGCGTACTTCGCCTCGATGCCCGCACGCGCCTCACGCAACGCGGTCTCGCGGTCCGGGGCCGGGTAGATCGCCGTCGAGAGTGCGACCCGGGGAACCGCACCGTCCGGCAGTGCGGCGTAGTAGGCGTCCGCGGTGACCTCGGCCGGCACGGTCTGCGTGGTGCCGATCAGCACCCCGTGCCCCCGACGAGCGGCGATGGCGGCGCTCTCGGCGCTGAGCGTGGCGTCCCAGATCCGGTCGAGCAGCCCGCTGCCGTCCGGGTTGAGGCGTGCGGTCCCCGTGCCGAGTGACGCACCGCGCAGTGCGTCGAGCAGCCGTGCGAGCTGCTCGTCGAACGCGGCACGACGGACGTCGTGGTCGGCCCCGACCAGACCGGGCGCGAAGACGTCGAGGGTCTCCGGGCCGCCGCCGTTCGCGACGCCGAGTTCCACCCGTCCGTCGCTGATCGCGTCGAGGACCGCCGCGTCCTCGGCGACACGGACCGGGTCCTCGTGCGGCAGCGTGACCGCGCCGAGCCCGAGCCGCAGGGTGGAGGTCCGTTCGGCGAGGGCGGCGAAGAAGACGAACGGGGACGGCAGCCCGCCGCGAGCCGGTGCGTCGTCGTGCCGGAAGTGGAACTGGCGGACCCAGGCCCCGTCGTACCCGAGGCGTTCCGCCGCGGTGAACAGCTCGAGCTCCTCGCGGTACGCCCGGGTCGCCGGCGGCGCCTCGGTACCGTGCGAGAACACCGCGATCCGCAGCGGCACCGTGGCCGCGCGGGCGGTGCGTTCGACGTGCGTCATGCAACACTCCCTCGTCAGTGCAGCGATGCAAACACGAGCGAGCGACGCGCACGAGCGGCGACGTAACGCAGCGCAGTGATTCGTCACGGAACGTAGGAGAGCGCGCGCAGCTCGGGACAGGAGCATGATCGCCGCTCTTGTGCCCGGAGCAGGACCGACGTAGCTTTGCGGCAGCTGCCCCGGACCCTGGTCGCCGGAACTCCTGTGTTCCTCGAGACGATCAGGGATACCCATCGTGCCGCAGCAATCCGTCGACGAGACGTCATCCGCGAACACCACCGAGCAGACCACCGTGACCGCGGTCGCACCGGTCCGCCTGGAAGCCTCGGCGTCCTCGCCCGAACAGGCCCTCGAGCAGTTGCCGGGCCTCGTCACGGGCACCGCCTGGCAGACCCGTCCGACCACCGGGGCGTACTCGTTCCGGTACCTCGCCGTCGGTGACGGCAACGTGACGCTCCGCCGGTCGCAGATGCGCGGCTACGTCCGCGGCACCGTGGCTCCCGACGACGCGTTCGTCGTCGTCCTGGTGCTCGGCGGGGTCGTCACGCTCGACCTGCTCCGCGGGGCCGGGCCGGTCGACAACGGCGTGCCGGCACTGATGCCGACCGAACGACACGCCGTGGTCGAGGCGCGCAACCACGACGCCGTTGTGGTGCACCTCGACCGTTCCTTCGTCCGGACCGTCGCCGAGGAGCGCCACGGCCTGCCGTCCGGCGGTCTGCACCTCGACGAACGCGCGGTCCCCTCCGCCGACGCCGTCGCCCACTGGCGGCAGGTCCTCGAGTCCGCTCGTCGGGCCCTCGCGGAACACGGTGTCGCCTCCAGTGCCTGGTCGGACGCCACCCGGGCCGTCGCCGTGGCGTTCCTCACGCTGTACCCGCCCAAGGCCGCCGGGCTGTCGAGCGCCCTGTGGGCTCCGCGGAACGCCCGGATCCGGCGAGCCGTCGACCACGTGCACGAGCACGCGGCGGAACCGATCGCCGTGTCGGACCTCGCCGCCGTGTCGGGCTTGAGCGTCCGCGCCGTGCAGGAGTCGTTCCAGCGGCTGTTCGGGATGCCGCCCTCGGCCTACGTCCGCTCCGTGCGTCTCCAGCGCGTCCGAGGTGATCTGCTGCGACTCGACTCCACGTCCACCTCGGTGAGCGAGGTCGCCCGCCGCTGGGGGTTCGCCCACCTCGGCCGGTTCTCGGCGGAGTACACGAGCCGCTACGGGGAGTACCCGAAGGCCACGCTGCACCGGTGACGGTCGGATCGCCGCACCACCGGCCGTCGCGGGCACCTGGGTCGCCGCGCACCCGTGCTCGCCTACCGTCACGTCCATGTCCACGCTGACGAAGACCGCCACGGCGCTGTTCGGTGCCGCCACCATCGCACTGCTGCTCACCGCCTGCGACCCCGGCGGCGCCCAGAACCCGAACCCCGTCGGGCAGCTGCCCGGTTCCGAGGAGAAGTCCCAGGCCGCCGAGTGCGACCTCGCCTCGGGTGCCGCGGTCGACCTGATCGCGGACGCCGTCGGGCCGGACGACACCGTCACCGCCGCCAACATCCAGAAGGGCGACGGCGGCTGGTACCTCGGTGCGACGATCATGCCGAAGGGCGACGACGACACGAACGAGGACGACGAAGAGGACGCCGTGTCGGTCTGGGCGAGCACCGCCGACCCGACCGCAGACGACTTCGACGGCCCGCTCTACGCCGTCAACGACACCGCGCGGGACGCGGTGTCGGACACCGCCGCGACCGCGGCGCCGAGCTCGTTCAGTGACGACTCGCAGCTCGCGCAGCAGGTCGAGAACTGCGTCGACGGCGAGACCGACGGCTGATCGCCACCACGCGCCCTGGGCGCGACCGACGGGCGGACGGGAGGCACGGGGCGGGCCCGGACCGCGCCTCCCGTCCGTCAGGTCGTGGCGTCCACCGCCCTGGCGGACGTCATGCAGGCGGTGTCGCGTCGAGCGCGATGACCGCGACCTGGACCACCGCGTCGTCCGGCATGTCCGGGTAGTAGTTGGCGCGCAGCTGCCGGGCGAAGTCGACCATGTCGGTGTCGGCCGGCTGGTGCGCCGCCCGAGGGGTGAGTTCCGTCAACCGGTGGTCGGTCACCTCGGTGACCTGGCCGGCCAGCGGGGTCGCCGAGGGGCGCTCGTCGAAGACGAACACCGCGGGGCCGGTGCGGACGTTCTCGTTCCAGCGCACCGTCGTGACCTTGTCGCCGCGCTGGACGGCGTCGTGGTGCTTCTGGTGGAAGTGGATCGTCTGTGGTGCTGCGGTGGGAGACACTGCTCCAGTCTTGCGCCATCCTGGGCTCATGACGAACCGATCGCCGTCGGGGCTCCGCGCGGTCGGGTTCGACCTCGACGGGACGCTGTTCGACCACCGTGGCGCAGCGACCACCGGTGCCGCCCGGTTCCTCGAGTCACTCGGCATCCCGGTCTCGGTGTCCGCAATCGACCGCTGGTTCGCCGCCGAGACCGAGCAGTTCGAGCGGTGGCGAGTCGGGCAGATCAGCTTCCCCGAGCAGCGGCGCGAACGGCTGCGGGCCGTCCTGCCCGCGCTCGGTGTCCCGACTCCCACTGACCGGCAGGAGCTCGATGAGCTCTTCGACGCGTACCGGCACCACTACGAGGCATCGTGGCGCGCGTACCCGGACAGCTTGCCGCTGCTGCGGACGCTGCGAGCGCAGGGGTACCGCATCGGCGTGCTGACGAACGGCACCGAGACGCAGCAGGTCGACAAGCTGCGCCGGACCGGCCTGCTCGACGCGATCGACGTCGTGTGCACCTCGGAGCGGATCGGGGTGCAGAAACCGGACCGCCGAGCATTCGAGACCCTGTCGGCCGAACTCGGCGTCGAGCCGAGCGGCTGCTTGTTCGTCGGGGACAGTGTCGCGCACGACGTGGAGGCGGCTCGGGCCGCCGGGATGCACGGACTGTTGATCGACCACGGGGCTCAGGACGGCCCCGACATGGAGACCCTGGTGCTCACGGCGCTCGCCGACCGCCGCGGGTGACGTGGCCGCTCGGCCGCTCGGCCGCTCGGCCGCGGCCAGCGGCCGTAGAGTGCACCATGACCCAAACACCGGCAGCATCGCCGCTGCTGCACCTCGGGGTGCTGGCCGAGTCGCGGAAACCCGACGAACGCCGCCTCCCGATCCATCCCGCCCACTTCGAGCGCATCGACCCCGACCTGCGCGCGAACATCATCCTGGAACGCGGGTACGGTCGACGCTTCGGCGTCACGGACGACCAGCTCGAACCCGTCGTCGGCGCCATGGCGGACCGTGACGAAGTCATCGCCGCGTCGGACGTCGTGCTGCTGCCCAAACCCCAGGTGTCCGACCTCGAGGACCTGCGGGACGGACAAGTCCTGTGGGGCTGGCCGCACTGCGTGCAGGACCCCGCCCTCACCCAGGTCGCGATCGACAAGCGCCTGACCCTCATCGCGTGGGAGTCGATGAACCACTGGCGGTCGGACGGCGGGTTCGGCCTGCACGTGTTCCACAAGAACAACGAGCTCGCGGGCTACTGCTCCGTCATCCACGCCCTGCAGCTCTGCGGCTCCACCGGGGACTACGGCCGCCGCCTCACCGCGGTCGTGATCGGCTTCGGGGCCACCGCCCGCGGTGCCGTCACCGCGCTGAACGCCCACGGGATCCACGACGTCCGCGTCCTGACCAACCGCGACATCGCGGCCGTGGGGTCGCCGATCCCCTCCGTCGACATGCTGCAGATCAGCCAGGACGACCACGACCCCAGCGGCAACACGGTGAAGACCGAGGACGGTCCGGTGCCACTGGCGCCGTACCTGGCCGAGAACGACATCGTCGTGAACTGCACGCTCCAGGACCCGAACGCCCCGCTCACGTACCTGCGGACCGAGGACCTGGGCGTGTTCCGTCCGGGCAGCCTCATCGTCGATGTCTCGATCGACGTGGGGATGGGGTTCGAGTGGGCGCAGGCGACGACCTTCGCGGAACCGATGACCACCGTCGGCGAGAGCACGAACTACTACGCCGTCGACCACAGCCCGTCGCTGCTCTGGAACTCGACGACGTGGGAGATCAGCGAGGCGCTCATGCCGTTCCTCCGACCGGTCATGGAGGGCCCGTCGTCGTGGGCAGACTCGGACACGGTCCGACGCGCCGTCGAGATCGAGGACGGCCACGTGCGCAACCCGGCGATCCTCGCGTTCCAGGGGCGTTCGGACGAGTACCCGCACGTCGTGGCCGGCTGACGCGGGCGCTGGTCGGCACTGACCCGATGCGGAACGACGAGGTCGACGTCGTGCGACAACGGCCTCGTCGTACCGCGTCGGCGGTGCTCACCGGAGCGCCGCAGCAGCCTCCCGCAGCTCGGCGAACGCTGCGAGCGCATGACCCGCGAGTCCGTCGTCATCAGCGCGTGCCGCTCCGGCCCACCGGTCGAACCCCTGCTTGAAGGCGAGCACGCCCATCTCGCTCGCGAGCCGGGCCGTCGGTTCCGCGACCCCGCGCTCGATGAGCGCATCGGTCATCGCGGCGGCCATCCCGACGCTCTTCAGGGCATCGCGCTCCTGCAGCTCGCCGCTCGCGGCGACCGCGGCCTTGAGTCGCGGTCCCAGCTCGCGGTTCATCGGACCCATCTCGCCCGATGCTCGTTCGAGCCCAGCGGCGACGGCGTCGAGCGGTGAACGTTCGGGCGCTGCGTCGGTGATCCCCTCGGACAACAAACGGCTCAGCGTCTCCTGCCCGGCGACGAGCAGTTCGCGCTTGTCCGGGAAGTGTCGGAAGAAGGTGCTCTTCGTGACCCCCGCTCGCTCGGCGATCTGCGTCACGGTCGTCTCGTCGTACCCCTGCTCGGAGAACAGGTCGACGGCGGCCAGGACCAGCCGTTCCCGAGCTCCCGGTTCCCATCGCGCCATGGGAGCATCCTACGCGACGGGACAATTGTCTCATCACGGGTGTACGGTGATGAGACACTTGTCCCATCACTGGAGGATCCCATGCGCGTCTTCATCACCGGCGGCACCGGCACCATCGGAACGGCCGTCGTCGCCGAACTCATCGCCGCAGGCCACAGCGTCACTGCGCTCGCCCGCTCGGAACGCTCGGCTGCAGCCCTCACCGCGGCGGGCGCCGAACCGGTCCAGGGCGGTCTCAGCGACCTCGACGTCCTCCGTGCCGGTGCGCGCGCCGCCGACGGCGTCGTCAGCCTCGCGTTCTCGAACGACTTCAGCTCGCCGGAAGCCCTGAGCCGGGGCATCGCCGAGGAAGCGGCTGCGATGGCCGTACTCGGCGAGGAACTCGTCGGCTCCGACCGCCCGTTCGTCGTCGTGTCCGGCACGCCGTGGGTCCCGGGCAGGGCGTCGACCGAGGCCGACCCCCTGCCCCTCGAGGGACCGGTCGCAGGCCGCGCCCGATCGGTCCTCGCCGCACTCGAGCTCGCGGAGCGCGGCGTCCGGGTGTCGGCGATCCGCCTGCCGCGGACCGTGCACGCCGACGGCACGGGCGGCTTCGCAGGCATCCTCACCGAGACAGCCCGAGGCAGCGGTGTGGCCGGGTACCCCGGAGACGGCGAACAGCGCTGGCCCGCCGTGCACGCTCGGGACGCTGCCGTGCTCTTCCGGCTGGCACTGGAGGTCGCACCGGCCGGCACGGTCTGGCACGCCGTGGCCGACGAGGGCGACCGGGTGCGCGACCTCGCCGAGGTGATCGGCCGACGGCTCGGACTGCCGGTCGAGCGGGTCGCGGACGAGACGTTCGGGGCGTTCGCCCCGATCTTCGTGATGGACCAGCCGGCGTCGAGCGAGCACACGCGGCGCACGCTCGGTTGGGAGCCGGTCCACGAATCACTGCTGGCGGACCTGGAACACGTCGAGCGCTGACGTCGCGCCCTGGGCGCGACGTCAGGGACGGACGGGAGGCGCGGTGCAGGCCCGCACCGTGCCTCCCGTCCGCCGTCGGCGCACGCCACCCGCCCCGCGTCGGTCGCGCGGACCGGTGCGGTCGGTCAGGCGGTGCGGTCGGTCAGGCGTGACGGATGGGACCCTGTCCGGGCTGGTGGTCGCGCTGGAACGGCGCGACCGGGTTCCCACTCGTTCCCGGCAGGAAGTCAACCGAGTGCTGTCGGACCGGTTCGTGTCGTCGGCCGTTCATCGGACTCCCCCGTGATCGCGTCTGCGGTGGGCTCTGGCGGGCTCGAACCGCCGACCACTTCGGTGTAAACGAAGTGCTCTACCAACTGAGCTAAGAGCCCGCGACTCGATCCTAGAGGTCGATCCCCCGTATCGTTGCGCTGGACAGCCCGGTCGCGAGCTAGTTCAGCGCTCGGCTTCATTTCGCCGATAGTAAGCCGTACACTTAACCCATGTCGGACGAGCCCATCTACGCCGTGATCCTCGATCTCGTCGACTCCCGCACGCTCGACGACCGCCCCGCCGCACAGCGCGACGTCGAGCGGGCGTTCCGCGAGACGACCGACGTCACCCCGGTGGACCCGGTGCACGCGACCGTCGGCGACGAGTTCCAGGTGATCTACGCAACGCTCACCGACGCGCTCGTCGCCAGCACCGCCGCGATGCTCGCGCTGCCGCCGACGGTGCAGGTCCGACTCGGGATGGGGCGCGGGACCGTGCGGACCGTCGGCTCCGGTACGAGCGGCCCGCTCCAGGACGGCCCGGCGTGGTGGTCCGCCCGCGACGCCATCAACGAGACGCACCGCCGCGAAGACGGCCGGACGTCCTTCCTCCGGTCGTGGTTCCACGCGTCCGACGACCGCCACGGCACCGAGGAGCGACTCGTGAACGCCTACTTCCTCAGCCGCGACCACGTCGTGGCCCGCCTGACACCACGGGCCCGACGCATCGCGCTCGGACTCGTCCAGGGCCGGACCCAGGCGCAGATCGCCGCGGCCGAGGGCATCACGCCGTCAGCGGTCTCCCAGTCGGTGCAGAAGTCGGGCGTGGCCGCGATCGTCGAGGGTCTCCGGGTCCTCGCGGGACAGGAACGCTGATGCTCGCCGGGATCCTCCTCGCACTCATCGGGCTGGGCGACGTCGTCCGGGCACGCACCGGTACTGACACGCACCGACCGCGTACGTTGACCACCATCGCGGTCGTCGTGCTGTGGGCCGGGGTGTCCGCCGTGGCCTGGCTCGGTCTGGGTGTCCCCGTGTGGAGCGTCCTCGTCACGGTGGTGCTCGCGGCGGCGTGGATCGCCACGACCGCGCCGGTCCGAGCCGGTGGCGGGACCGCGGACGGCGACCGTGGTGAACCGGCGGCCCAGGGGCTGCTGCGACGGTCGGGGTCCTGGCCCGCGGTCCTGCTCGCCGTCGCCGTGGCCGTGTTGCTGCTCTGGGGGCCGCTGCCCGACGGCACGGGCTTCGTGGTCGACTGGCACGACGGCTCGGGCCTGGCGTTCGTCGACGCCGTTCCGCTCGCCGCCGTCGTGGGCGGAGTCGGCTCGGCGCTGTTCCTCGTCGACTCCGCGAACGTGGTCGTCGCCCAGGCACTCCCGCCGGGACTCCAGCGCGGAGCCGTCACGGGCGCCGAGGCCGACGACCTCCGCCGCCGGTTCGGGCGACGCCGACGCTCCGACCCCGACGACGAACAGCCCGCGGACAGCACGGTGCGCCTCAAGGGCGGTCGCCTGATCGGCCCGATCGAACGACTGCTGCTGGCCGGGTTCGCGGTGGCGGGGGCCTTCCCGGTGGTCGCTGCGCTGATCGCGGCCAAGGGCATCGTCCGGTTCCCCGAGATCCGGCGCGAGACGACCGGCTACCAGGCGGAGTACTTCCTGATCGGCAGCCTGGTGAGCTGGGCGATGGCCTTCGCCGCCGCCGGCATGTGCTGGCTCCTGGCCCACAGCTGACCCCCGCCGAGCCCGTCGGCCACTTCCGCCCGTCCCCCGAGGTTCCGAAATCTTGGCATCTCGTGGCCCCGAGCACGCCGCTGTGGAACCTCGGCGACGAACGCACGGCGAGTTGTGGAACCTCGGCGCAGCGAGTCAGCCCGGCATCGGGCCGCTTCGGAGCCGCGTCAGGCCGCGCGGCGAGCCCGACCCTCGACCTGGCGCTGGACGAAGGCCTGTCGCAGTCGCTCGAACAACACTGCCGGACGCCCGGTGTCGGCGGATGTTGCGTGGATGACGATCCAGCCGTTCACCGCGAAGCCGTTCGCCCGGCGTTGATCGTGCTGGAAGGTCCGGCGGTCACGGTGGTGGTCACCGTCGTACTCGAGGGCGATCCGGAGCGCCGGCCAGGCGAGGTCTGCTCGGCCGAGGAAGGAACCGTGGTCGTCCACGACGTCGACGTTCACCTCGGGCTCCGGGAACCCCGCATCGACCACGCCGAGCCGGAGTCGGGTCTCCATCGGCGACTCGACTCCGGTCCGCACCCTGTCGAGTGCGGCTCGCGCTCGTCGTGCGGAGCGACTCCCGGCGACGATCGCGGCCGCCAGTCCGTCGATGGTGGCGAGCCCGCTCGGACCGACGAGATAGTCCCCCAGGACGACGAGTTCGACGACGGTGAGCAGTGACGCGGATTCGAACCACGCGCGCGCTGGCGGGCTGACAGGGATGCCGCGGACGCGTTCCGGCCGGAAGCCCTCGATCCGAAGCCGGTGCGGGACGACCTGCGGACGACGCATGATCGGCGCGGTCCCGATCGACGTCACGTGCACGAGTTCGTCGTCGAGCCGCGACGGGAGCGGCGCGCCCCAGAGCCGAGCGGCCGTGGTGTGGCTGACGAACTGGTCACTCCGGAGGACGACGGCGATCGCTTCCACGACCGTCACGGGGACGTCTGCTCGGACTCGGACGCCGTGGACCGGAGCCCTGAGGTCGCGGCGGGTCAGCCGTGATGGGCTCACTCCGGCCGCCAGCGCCTCTCGCACCGGGAACGGATTCGGCGATTGGTCGACGCGTGCTCGGTTCCCCATGACGAGAGCATCGCGCACGAGGTGCCGGGCCCGGCCACGGTCGGACGCATCTGTGGAGAACGACGCGGGACGGGCCTCCAGTCCGAACCCGACGGACGCGGTGAGGTTTCAGGACATGCCGCGCGATGATCACCGAGGTGCCGATCCCGGCCGAACAGCGGCCCGAGATGCCGAGATTTCGGAACCTCGGGGCAGCACGGACCGACGGACGGACGACGGGCGGGCAGCAACGGCGCGTACCCTCTCCCTCGTGAACGGTGCCGATGTCCTCGACGAATCCGGGCGGCTGCGGCTCCTCGGCTCCGGGGTGACGGGTGCCGCGTTCGCGGTCGTCCTCGTCATGCTCGTGTTGTCGTCGTGGACCGAGGCGACCACCACCGTCCTGGTCTCCGTCGGCATCCCGTCCGCGGTGGCGGGTGCGGCCATCGCCGTGTACCTGCAGCTGCGCGCCTGGCGCGCCGAGGGCGGGTACGAGCGCTCGGTCCTCGTCCGCGACTGGATCGCCGAGGGCCGGATCCCGGTCGGAGTACCCGCCGAGCTGTGGATCCCGCTGGTCCAGGCGCAGGCCGACCGCGAGGGCGCTGGCTGGGGCAAGGTCGTCCTCGGCACGCTGTGGATCGCGATGACGTGGTCGATGCGCGACCAGCACGATGCCCTCATCACGACGATGTTGATCCTGCTCTGGGCCGGCATGGTCCTGTGGGCGGCCGTCTGGGTCATCCCCCGCGCTCGGGCAGCCCGTGCGCTGCTCCGCCGCGGGGTCTCGACCATCGGCTGAACGACCGCGCGAAACCATCGGCTGAACGACCGCGCGAACCCGCTGACTACGATCGGCGCCATGCAGAGTCGCACCCTCGGCCGTACCGGCCGCGAAGTCTCCCCCATCGGTCTCGGCACGTGGCAGTTCGGCGGTGACTGGGGTCCGGTGAGCGACGCGGACGCGAACGCCGTGATGGACGCCTCGGTCGAGTCCGGTGTCACGCTCTTCGACACCGCCGACGTGTACGGCGACGGTCGCAGCGAGCAGCTCATCGGTGCGTGGCGTGCGACGAACCCCGACGTGCCGCTGACGGTCACGACGAAGATGGGCCGCCGCGCCGAGCAGGTCCCGTCGAACTACGTGGCGGCGAACTTCCGCGAGTGGGTGGACCGCTCGCGCACGAACCTGCGGCAGGACACGCTCGACCTGGTGCAGCTGCACTGCCCGCCGTCCGAGGTCATCGGCGACGACGCCGTGTACGACGCCCTCGACGCGCTGGTCGCGGACGGCTCGGTCGCCGCCTACGGCGTCAGTGTCGAGACGGCCGACCAGGCGTTGGCCGCGATCGCCCGGCCCGGCGTCGCGAGTGTCCAGATCATCCTCAACGCGTTCCGGCTCAAGCCGCTGGACCGCGTGCTGCCGGCAGCCCGGGAGGCAGGGGTCGGCATCCTCGCGCGCGTCCCGTTGGCCTCGGGGTTGCTGTCCGGCAAGTACACGACGGAGACGTCGTTCGCCGAGGGTGACCACCGCAACTACAACCGGCACGGCGAGGCCTTCGACCAGGGCGAGACGTTCAGCGGTGTGGACTACGACGACGGCGTGCGCGCGGCGCAGACCTTCGCGGCATCCCTGCCCGACGCCGTCTCCGTGCCGCAGGCGGCGCTGGCGTGGGTCGTCGCGCAGGACGGCGTCACCGCGGCGATCCCCGGCGCCCGCAACCCGGAGCAGGCCCGGTCGAACGCGGCGGCCGGCGATCTGCCGGAGATCGACGGCCTGGACGCCACGGTCCGCGACCTGTACGACACGTGGTTCCGCGCCACGGTCCACGACCGCTGGTGAGGACCCGCGTCGTCGCGGTCGCGGTGGCCGCACTCCTGCTGCTGTCGGGCTGTGCCGCGCCGGGGGCGGAGACGTCGCGCGACGCTCCGCCCTGGCCACGGCCGACCGACCTGTCCGCCCGTGCCGACGCGGCGGGGCTGCGGAACGTGTGGGGCGAGCGGCTCGCCGAGCACGTCCACACCCACCTGACGATCCTGGACGGCGACACCCCGGTGACGGTCCCGGCGAACATCGGGCACTCGGACCGGGGGAAGTTCGCCGCCGAGATCCACACGCACGACACCTCGGGCATCGTGCACGTCGAGTCCCCCACCGAGCAGACCTTCACGCTCGGGCAGTTCTTCGACGAGTGGGGTGTCTCGCTCGGTCCGGAGCACGTCGGGGGCCTGCGTGGCGAGCTCACCGTGTGGGTGGACGGCCACCGCCGGATCGGGAACCCGCGTTCGATCGAGCTGACGAACCGGCGCGAGGTCGTCCTCATCGTGACGACGATCGGCGAGGTCCCGCACCTGCCCGCCCCCTTCGACTGGCCACCGCAGTACGGCTAGCGAGCACCGGCCCGCCCCGCGCGGCGTGCCCGCTCAGGCCTCCTGCGGCGCGACCCATGCCAGGTCGAGCTCCCACTGGTCCACCGAGCCGGCGGGCAGCTGCCAGACGTACTCGTTCTTGAGCTTCTTGCCGTCCTCGCGGAACGGCCCCGTCCGGTACGGGTAGAACGCCACCGTGGGCAGGGTGCCGGGCGGCGCCGTCCGGATCGCGTTCGAGAAGTCCTTGTTCAACCGCCGCAGCTCGGCGATGACCGCAGGGCGCGCCGCGTCCGAGTCGAAGGACCCGGCGCCCGCAGCGAGCTGGAACGCGATGTGCAGTTGTCGGTCGCCCCGGTCGTCCTCGTAGCTGATCAGCCGGTGGTTCTCGACGGCCTCGAGCAGCTCGGGGTCGTCGTAGACCACGTCGCGCACGACGTCGGGCGCGACGACCGCACCGTTGTAGTCGACGGACAGGTCGGAGCGGCCGTAGTGGAACAGCAAGGGCAGGTCGAGCTCGGCGGCGTCAGCGAGCTCGTCGAAGCCGTGTGCGCGCAGCGTCCGGCGCAGCGACCGCATCCGCACGACGTGCCCGCGGTCGTGGATGTTGTACCGGATCCGTGGACTGATGTTCTCGGACCGGGTGATGGTGACGACGAGTTCGCCGAGGTCGTTCGTCTCGATCAGGTACCCGAACGGGTTGAACTGGAACACCATCGGCAGCACGCCGTACTCGGCCTGCTTCGTCAGCGCTGCGGACAGCTCGGATGAGGCTGCGATCGCCCGGCGCAGCTGCACGCTGAACGGCGTCTCGATGCCGAGGTTGATCTCGAGGTCGCTCGCCCCGTAGGAACCGAGGACGGCCTGCGCGTACTGCTCGATGTGGGCGCGCATGTTCTCGCTGATGCCCTCGCCACCGAACGCCGCGACGATCGTGTACTCGCTCCAGTCGAGCCGGTCGTCCTCGAACAGCGCCTTCAGGAACGGCGGGTAGCTGCAGATGATGTAGGTGAAGTCGGTGCCGAACTCGCGCATCGTCTGCACGATCTTGTCGCGGTCCGGCCCGATCGACTTGATCATCGACGACTCGGTGAGCGACGCGGTCACGTTCATGCCCGTGGCCCACGCCCCGAGCGAGAAGGCGTTGAGCACGAACGGCTGCTTCGGCAGGTCCTTCGCGGTGCGCGAGAACCCGAGCTGCAGCAGTTGCCGGGTGGCCTGCCGTTCGTCGGGACCGCGGACCCAGCTGGTCGGCGTGCCGCTCGACCCGCTCGACTCGTCGACGACCACGCCGCGCCGTGGCAGCCGCCCGTCGACGCAGCGTTCGGGGATGCTCCACCGCTTGACGTAGGAGTCCTTGTCCATCTCGGGCAGGCCCGAGATCGCCGCGGCGATCCCGCCACGCGTGTCGAGACGGAACGGACGGGAGGCCCGTCCCGCCTCCGCCAGGAACGCCCCGTAGGCGGGTACCCGCTTCGCAGCCCGCTCCACGGTCCGCCAGGCACGCCAGCGTCCGAGGGTCCAGCGGAGCGGCTCGATGCCCGGCGTGAGCAGGAGCTTGTGGGTGCCGACGCGGGGCATGAACAGCGCCACGAAGGTCTCGACGACCCACACGACGGTGAAGACCGCCGCGCGCTTCACCGTGCACCCCCGAGCGTCATGGCGGCCGCCGGTCTGCGGTGCGCCAGGGGCGGTGGATCGCTGTGTCCGAAGCGGAACAGCATCCAGGCCATCCGGCCGTCGGACTCGTCGACGCCGGCACGTGCGACGAAGGCGGCGTGCGACCGTGGGTTCGTGATCACGGTGCCGAACGGGTGCAGGGCGATCCCCCGCGTGCTGAACTCGAGCCAGATCCGCATGAACACCCGGCCGGCCTCGACGTAGTCGGCCGGCGTGCGGAAGGGCCCCTCGAGCCACCCGAGCTGCCGGACCCCGCGCATCGTCGACAGGTACACCCGCTTGAAGACCGCGCCGACACCGGGTGCCTCCCACAGCCCACGGTGCTCCATCGCGAACCGCAGGACCGGTCCGGGCATGAGCATCGTCTCCGCCGACAGCCCGTCGCCGGTGGTCACCGCCTGCCGCTTCGAGAACCGCAGCCAGTGCAGGATCTCGTCGTGCACGGCGTCGTGCTGCAGGTCGTCGAACAGGGTCTCCTGGTTGACCCGGACGATCTCGTCGACGGTCGGCCGGTCGGACGTGGTGCGGAACCGCTGCCCGGCGGCCGACGCGATGGCGGACGCGGCGTCCACGGCGGCGTCGTCCACCAGGGTCGCGTCGTAGGGCCTGCGCGAGGTGCGCCGTGCCAGGAAGACGGCCAGGGCCTCCCGGTCGTCGGCGGTGACCGCCCGCGGACGCAGGCGCACCGTGCCCAACCGGTGCAGGTGGTCGTCCGCCGCCCCGGAGTCGCCGGCGTCGAGCCGGCCGAAGTCCATCTCGGCGTGGTCGAGCCGCTCCTGCACGGCGAAGCCGTGCGCTCGGGCCACGACCTCGAGCCCGGCCAGGAACACCCCGGCGCAGACGTGCCCGAACGGGATGCCGAACGACTCCGCCGGCAACCCCCGCCGCAGGTCGTAGAAGACGGTCGCGGTGCGGTCGTCCTCGACGCGCACGACGATCGGTTGCGAGTTGTGCGGCGACGGGTAGTGTCGCGCGTCCTCGATGATGCCGGTCCACGGTGATGCCATCGGTTCCCCCTCGGTGGTCTCTCGCACCGATCATACGAACCGCCCCCGACGCCCATGCCGCTGCGGGCATGCGGTGCCGCCGCGACCTGCGTAGCCTGCAGCCATGAGCACGATCCGGACCGGGACCGACCTCGCCGCGGTCGAGGACGTGGTGGCGGGCATCTCGGCGCACGGCGAGCGGTACCTGGACCGGCTCTTCACCGTCCGGGAGCGCACCGACGCGGGCGACGACCCGGAGCGCCTGGCCGCCCGGTTCGCGGGCAAGGAGGCCGTGGTGAAGCTCCTCCGCCCCGCACCGGACCAGGCGATCCCGCTGCGCGAGGTGGCGATCGTCCTCGACGACCACGGCGCGCCGACGGTGGAGCTGACCGGGACCGCCGCTGCCCTGGCCGATGCGATCGGGTGCGGCGCGATCGCGGTGTCCCTCGCGCACGAACGGGGTCTGGCCGTCGCCACGGCGGTGGCGCTCTCCGACCGCTGACGTCCCCGCCTGTGCCGCGGCACAGGCGGTGCGGATCGCGTGCGGTTTCCCGCACCCGCACGGCGGTTTCCCGAGGCCCGGTTCTCCTTATGGTTGCCAGCATGGACCAGGAACCACAGCACTCGAGCACGACCGCGACGCTGCTCGACCCCACGATCGAACAGGCCGTGCGCCGCGCACTCGCCGACCACGGGCGCCTGACCGTGGACGCACAGGACGTCGCCTCGATCGCCGACCTGTACGCACTCGGGCTGTCGTCGCACGCCACCGTGAACGTCATGCTCGCGGTCGAGTCCGAGCTCGACGTCGAGTTCCCCGACTCGGTCCTGAACCGCTCCACCTTCGCCACCGTCGAGTCGATCGTCGCCGCTGCGGAGCTCGCCTCGTGACCCTGACCCTGCCGACGACACCGATCGTCGACCGCTTCGCCGAGCGCGCCGCCGCCGTGGCCGCGGTCGCCGCCCAGTTCGCGGACGAGGTCGACCGCGACGCCCGCCCGCCGCGCGAGGCCATCGCGGCCATGCGCGAGTACGGTCTGCTCGCCGCCGCGGTCCCCACGGAGCACGGTGGCGAGGGCGCGTCCGTGTCCGAACTCTCGGCGATCGCCACCGAGCTCGGCCGGGCCTGCGCCGCCACCGGCATGGTCTTCGCGATGCACCAGGGCCAGGTCATGGCGCTCTGGCGGCACGGCGGCGACGGTGCCGGCGTGCTCGACACGATCGCCGCGGTCCGGGACGGCGCGCTCGTCGCCTCGGCCACGACGGAGCGCGGGGTCGGCGGCGACGCCCGCCGTTCGACCTGCTCGATCGAGGCCACCGACGACGGCCGCATCCGCCTGCGCAAGGACGCGCCGGTGATCTCGTACGCGACCGAGGCCGACGCGGTGTTCGTCACCGCCCGCCGCGACCCAGACGCCCCGGCCTCCGACCAGCGCCTGCTCATCTGCCGGACCGACTCGATGGTGCTCTCGCAGACCTCGACCTGGGACACGATGGGGCTGCGTGGGACCTGCAGCAACGGCTGGATCCTCGACACCGAGACCACCGTCGACCGGGTGTTCCGCGACGACTACGCGGCGATCTCGGCGCAGACGGTCCTGCCGGTCTCGCACGTGCTCTGGGCCTCGGTCTGGCTCGGCATCGCCGCCTCGGCGAGCGAGCGCGCCCGGACCGCGGTCCGCGAGCAGGCGCGTGCCGCGATCGGGACGACCCCGCCCGGAGCGCTCCGGCTCGCCGAGCTCCTGGTCGACCTGCAGGCCCTCGCCGACTCGGTCCGGCACGCCGCGGAGCGGTTCGACGCTGCGGCCGACGACCCCGAGGTGCTCGCCTCGAGCGCCTACGCCCTCGCCGCGAACGCCCTCAAGATCGGTGCGTCCGAGCGCGTCACCGACATCGTCACGAAGGCGCTCCGCATCGTCGGGATCGCGGGGTACGCGGCCTCCGGCCCGATGAGCATCGCCCGACACCTCCGAGACGCCCACGGTGCCGCCGTCATGGTGAGCAACGACCGTCTCCTCAAGAACGACGCCGACCTGGCCCTCATGACGGGAGTGATCCTGTGACCATCACGGACCCCACCACCAGCACGACCACCGCGCCGGACCTCGACGCCGCGCGGGCCGCCCTCCGCGCCCGCCTGCTCGCCGACCGCGTGCTCATCGACCTCGGCTCCCCCGGGCTGTACGGCCGGACCGGCGTGTTCGAGCGCGTGTACACGGCCGTCGACGCCGCGGCCGTCCGCAGCCAGCAGGACCTCGACGCCGAGGTGCTGCGGTTCCCGCCGGTCGAGCCGCTCGCCGCGTTCGAGCGCACCGACTACATCGCGTCGTTCCCGGACCTCGCCGCGTCGATCTCCGGCTTCACCGGCGACGACCGCACGCACCGGGCACTGCTCGCCGCCCGCGAGCGCGGTGAGCGGTGGGAGGGCTTCCTCGAGCCCGCCGACCTCATGCTCACCCCCGCGGTCTGCCACCCGGTGTACGGCCTGGTCGGCGACACGATCCCGCAGGAGGGCCGGTTCTTCGACATCGTCGGCGACTCGTTCCGCCGCGAGCCGTCGCTCGACCCGATGCGCCTGCAGGCCTTCCACATGCACGAGTTCGTGCACATCGGCACGCCGGCGTCGGCCCAGCAGCACCGCGACGGCCGGATCCCGGTGATGCGCGAGCTGCTCGAGTCGTTCGGGCTCGAGATCGACGTGGTCCCCGCCAATGACCCCTTCTTCGGTCGCGTCGGGCAGATGCTCGCCCGCAACCAGGTCGAGCAGGCGCTGAAGTTCGAGTTCGTCACGCCCGTCTACGGCGACGACCACCCGACCACGGCGATCAGCTCGGCGAACCTGCACGAGGACCACTTCGGCACCTCGTTCGGTCTCCGCACCGCCGACGGCGAGGTCGCCCACAGCGCCTGCATCGCCTTCGGACTGGAGCGCATCACCATCGCCCTGTTCGCCGCACACGGCACGGACGTCGACGCCTGGCCGGCGCCGGTCCGCGCGGCGCTCGCGCTGTGACGACGCTGCACGGGTGGTCCGGTTCGCCGGCCGTCCGCGCCGCCGTGCAGCTGCCGCCCGCTGCGCGGGCCGGGGTCGTCATCTGCCCGCCGCTCGGGCAGGAGGGCGTCATCGCCTACCGCACGCTCCGCCTGCTCGCAGACCGCCTGGAGGCCCGTGGCATCGCCTCGGTGCGCTACGACCCGTCCGGACGTGGTGACGGCGCACCCGACACCGACCCCGACGCGCAGGTCCGGTCCGCGCGCCACGCGGCCGCCGTGCTCCGCACGTCCGGGGTCCGGCACGTCGCGTTCGTCGGACTCGCCTCGGCCGCCCTCGTCGCCGCGACCGCCGCCGAGGAGACCGACGCCCTGCTCGTCTGGGACGCCCCGGCCTCGGGCCGCGGCTGGCTCCGCCGGCAGCGCGCGCTGGCGACCATCACCATCGGCACCGAGCGGTTCGTGGACGGCGTCGAGAGCCTGATCGGCATCGAGGTCGAACCGGACGAGGCGGCAGCGCTCTCCGCCCTGGCGTTCGCGCCGCGCACCGGTCCGACCGTGGCGCTCGTGCGACCGGAGACCCGTGCCCCGAAGACCCTCGGGCCCGTCGAGACCGTCGAGGTGCCCGGCAGTGCCGAGCTGCTCGACGGCACGAGCATCCACGCGCGGATCCCGGGAGCCGCCGTGGACACCGCCGTCGCCTGGCTCGACGCCTGGGCGCCTGCGGCGTCGGGACCGGTCGTGCCACCCGTGCTCGACGAGGTCCTGGACGTCGACGGGCGGGTGTCCGAGCGCATCGTCCGCCTCGGTCCGGACGAACTGTTCGCCGTCGAGACCGTCTCGTCCGCACAGCACCACGACGCGCCCCTGGTGGTCCTGCACAACGGTGCCGCCGAGCACCGGGTCGGTGCCACCGACTACCAGGTCGACCTCGCCCGGGCGCTCGCCCGTGACGGTGCCCGCGTCGTCCGGGTCGACCGCCGGGCCACCGGTGAGAGCTCCACCGTGCGCGACGACGAACGCAGCTTCCTCTTCGCCCAGGAGTGGGTCGAGGACCAGTCCGCCGTCGTCGCCGGCCTCGGCACCCCGTCGGACCGCCTGGTGCTCGTCGGGATGTGCGCCGGCGCCTGGCTCGCCGGTCGGTCCGTCGACGAGGCACCCCGCCTGGTCGTCGAGATCAGCCCGAACGACTACCGCCGGCAGCCGGCGGCCCCCGGCAGCTACGAGGACGCCGTGCGGGCGATCGACGCCCCCTCGCCCGGTCGCCTGTGGGTTCGCCGGCGGTACAACGCCGTCGTGCCGAAGGCCCTGCGGGAGTGGATCGCCCGGCGGGACCGCGTCGGCGGCGTCGTCGAGCACGTCCGACCGCTGGTGGAGCACGGCACCGACGTCGTCGTGATCGCCGCTCCGGACGACGCCGACCTGTTCGACCGGCTCGGTGGCCAGAAGGCCCTGCGCCGCTACGGCGGGGTCGGCCGGCGCGGCTCGGTGTCGATCGTGCGGGTCGAGGACGGCGACCACTCGCTGTTCTCCCCCGTGATGCGCCGAGCCGTCCGCGCCGAGGTGCGTTCGCGCGTCGCGGCGACGTTCCCCGTCCCCGCCTGATCCGCGCGTCCCGACTCCGAACGACATCCTCGACGTCGTGCGACATCGAGAGCGTCGTAGCCGCGCGGCCGCAACTGTCGCGGCCACGCGGGGACGACATAGTCGATGTCGTACGACAGCCGCTTTGTCGCGCGGGGGCACGCACGGATCGAGCACAGCGGCGCCGGACGCGGTCAGGTGAGCCCGAGCTCGCGCGCGACGGCGTCCGGGTGCTCGACGTGGGCGAAGTGCCCGCAGTCGTCGAGCAGCACCGTGCGGAGCTGCGGCACGAGCTCCCGCACGGCCTCGAGGTCCGAGGCGCGCGCGAACACGTCGTCGCGCCCGGCGATCGCGGTGACCGGGCAGGCGATCCCCCGCCAGCGACCGAGGTCGTAGCCGGCCGCGGTCCGTGCCGCGTCCGTGAACCGGGTCGGTCGGAGCTCCTGGACGAAGGCGTCGAGCACGCTCCGGTCGAGGCGTCGCACGTGCGTGAACACCGGCGCGGCGAGCAGCGGCAGCAGCCCGACACGGGACAACGCGCGGAGCACCGGCCGCGCGGCCTCACCGGTGATCGACAACCCCGCACGCAGCAGGGTGAACGCCGGCAGCGTCCGGAGCGCCCGGACGGGGTGCCGTGCGGCGTCCGCCGTCGCGACGGTCGTGCCGGACACCAGGGCCACCGACCGCACGCGCAGGGGCGCCACGACCGCGAGGTGCATCCCGACGAAGGCGCCCATCGAGTGCCCGAGGACGTCCACCGTCGCGATCCCGAGCGCGTCCAGCACCGTGGTCAGCGACCCGGTGACGTCGTCGAGGTCGAACGGGTGTGCCGGTGCCGGCGACGATCCCCACCCCGGCAGGTCGACGAGCACGAGTCCCCGGTCGCGGACGCCGTCGGCAGCGGTCAGCAGCGGGGTCCAGGTCGACCAGGATCCCGCGACGCCGTGCAGCAGCAGGAGCGGGTCGGGGCCGGGCCGGTGGTGCACCACGACGGGTCCGGCGGGCGTCGGGACCTCGGTGCGCCGGAGGTGCCACGTGGCGGGCGTGGGCGACACCGGGTACGGGGCGTAGGCCTCGGTGGTGACCACACGGTCACGTGCGTCCGTGTCGATGGCGTGCACCGTGCCTCCTGTCCGCTGTCGACGCGGATGCGTCGCAGGAGGGGTTCGGAACGCTAGCCGACCGGGACGGGTGCGGCGCAGGCGGCGAGCCGGTCGAGGGCTGCCTTGTACTCCGCGACGTCGCGCTGCAGGCCGGGCTCGGTGATGATCGAGGCCTTGATGCGGCCCTGCACGTCGATCACGAAGGTCGCGCGGGTGGCGAAGCCCTTGTGCTCGAGGAAGACGCCGTACTCCTTCGAGACCGCGCCGTGCGGCCAGAAGTCGGCGAGGAGCTCGAAGTCGTACCCGTTGAGCTCGGCGAACGAGCGGAGCGTCGCCTTGGAGTCGACCGAGATGCCGATGAGCTCGACGCGCTGGTCCTGGAACATCGCGACGTTGTCCTGCAGGGCGCAGAGCTCGTTCGTGCAGTTCGACGAGAACGCCAGCGGGAAGAAGACGAGTGCGACCGGGCGGTTGCCGCGGAAGTCGCTGAGTCGGACGTGCTCACCGAACTGGTTCGGGAGCTCGAAGTCCGGCGCGAGAGAGCCGATCTCGAGTGCCATCGGTACGTGTGCTTCTTCCTCGGGTGTGGGGTGTGCCCGTCGGGTCCGTACGCACGCGGGTCGCGTGTGCACGATCGGCCATGCTACGCCGACGACACGCGAAAGCAAGCACCCGTCCACCTGCACGGCACCATCAGCATCCGAGTCGGTGCTGGGGCCTAGAGTGGACGGGGCCCCATCCGGTCGCGACCCGACCACCGGAGCCACCATGTCCACCACCACGAGAACGAACGAGGTCAAGGGTGACGGTGAACGACCAGGACCCGTACAGCACCGGGGCGAACGACCAGGACCCGCAGGAGACCGCCGAATGGCGTGAGTCCCTCGACGGATTGGTCCAGACCCACGGACACCAGCGCGGTCGCGAGATCATGCTGAGCCTGCTCAAGCGGTCCAAGGAACTGCACCTCGGTGTGCCGATGGTCCCGACGACGGACTACGTGAACACCATCGCGCCGGAGAACGAACCCGAGTTCCCCGGCGACGAGGAGCTGGAGCGCCGGTACCGCCGGTGGATCCGCTGGAACGCGGCCATCACGGTGCACCGCGCGCAGCGTCCGGGCATCAGCGTCGGCGGCCACATCTCGACGTACGCGTCGAGTGCCGCGCTGTACGAGGTGGGCTACAACCACTTCTTCCGTGCGCAGGACCACGCGTCCGGCGGCGACCAGGTCTTCTTCCAGGGCCACGCCTCCCCCGGCATGTACGCCCGCGCCTACATGGAAGGGCGTCTCGGCGAGGACCAGCTCGACGGGTTCCGTCAGGAGAAGTCCCACGCCGGCGGCGGCCTGTCGTCGTACCCGCACCCGCGCCTCATGCCGCACTTCTGGCAGTTCCCGACCGTGTCGATGGGCATCGGCCCGATCAACGCGATCTACCAGGCGCAGCAGGCCAAGTACCTGACCAACCGCGGCATCAAGGACGCCTCCGACCAGCAGGTCTGGGCCTTCCTCGGCGACGGCGAGATGGACGAGGTCGAGTCGCGCGGACAGCTCCAGGTCGCCGCGAACGACGGTCTCGACAACCTGAACTTCGTCATCAACTGCAACCTGCAGCGGCTCGACGGTCCGGTGCGCGGCAACGGCAAGATCATCCAGGAGCTCGAGGCGTTCTTCCGCGGCGCGGGCTGGAACGTCATCAAGGTCGTCTGGGGGCGTGAGTGGGACGACCTGCTCGCCCGCGACACCGAAGGCGCGCTGCTCAACCTGATGAACCAGACGCCGGACGGCGACTACCAGACGTACAAGGCCGAGAACGGCGCGTACGTCCGCGAGAACTTCTTCGGGCGCGACCCGAAGGCGCTCGAGCTCATCGAGGGGTACAGCGACGACCAGGTCTGGAACCTCAAGCGCGGTGGCCACGACTACCGCAAGGTCTACGCCGCGTTCAAGGCCGCGACCGAGCACAAGGGCCAGCCGACGGTCATCCTGGCGAAGACGGTCAAGGGCTACGGCCTCGGCCCGAGCTTCGAGGGGCGCAACGCGACCCACCAGATGAAGAAGCTCACGCTCGACAACCTCAAGCAGTTCCGCGACGAGATGCGCATCCCGGTCACGGACGCGCAGCTCGAGGAGAACCCCTACACGCCGCCGTACTACCACCCGGGCAACGACGACGAGGCGATCCAGTACATGCACGAGCGTCGTCAGGCGCTCGGCGGCTACGTGCCGGAGCGTCGCACGAAGTACACCTCGATCACCCTGCCCGAGGACTCGAAGTACCAGGTCGTGAAGAAGGGCTCCGGCAAGCAGGAGATCGCCACCACGATGGCGTTCGCCCGACTGCTGAAGGACCTGCTCCGCTCCCCGGACTTCGGCGACCGCGTCGTCCCGATCATCCCGGACGAAGCGCGCACGTTCGGCATGGACGCGTACTTCCCGTCGGCGAAGATCTACAACCCGAACGGCCAGCACTACACGTCGGTCGACCGGGAGCTCCTGCTGGCCTACAAGGAGAGCCCGCAGGGCCAGATCATCCACGTCGGCATCAACGAGGCGGGCGCCCTGGCGGCGTTCACCGCGGTCGGCACCTCGTACTCGACGCAGGGCGAGCCGCTCATCCCGGTCTACGTCTTCTACTCGATGTTCGGGTTCCAGCGCACCGGCGACGCGATCTGGGCGGCGGGCGACCAGATGGCCCGCGGCTTCATGATCGGCGCCACCGCCGGTCGCACGACCCTGACGGGTGAGGGCCTGCAGCACGCCGACGGCCACTCGCTGCTCCTCGCGACGACGAACCCGGCCGTGGTGTCCTACGACCCCGCGTACGGGTACGAGATCGGGCACATCGTGCAGGCCGGCCTCGACCGGATGTACGGCACGAACGAGGACGGCTCGCCCAAGCACAGCGACCCGAACGTCATGTACTACCTGACGGTCTACAACGAGCCGATCGTCCAGCCGGCGGAGCCCGAGGGCGTCGACGTCGACGGGATCGTCAAGGGCATGTACCTGCTCAAGCCGAGTGAGCACGACGGCCCGAAGGCCCAGCTGCTCGCGTCCGGCGTGGCGGTGCCGTGGATCCTCGAGGCGCAGCAGCTCCTCGCCGAGGACTGGGGCGTCTCCGCCGACGTCTGGAGCGTCACGAGCTGGGGTGAGCTGTACCGCGACGGTCTCGACGCGGAGCAGCACGCGTTCCTCAACCCGAACGAGTCGCCGCGCACGCCCTACGTCACCGAGCGCCTGCTCGCCACCGAGGGGCCGGTCGTCGCGGTCAGCGACTTCATGCACCAGGTGCAGGAGCAGATCCGTCCGTTCGTGCCGACCGACTACGCCACGCTCGGCGCCGACGGCTTCGGCTTCTCGGACACCCGTCCGGCCGCGCGCCGCTTCTTCCACATCGACGGCCCCTCGGTCGTCGTGCGGACGCTGCAGCAGCTCGCTCGCCAGGGCAAGGTCGACGGCGCACTCGTCCAGCAGGCGATCGACAAGTACCGCCTGCACGACGTGACCGCCGGCACCACGGGCAGCGCGGGCGGCGAGAGCTGATCAGCCGGTGACGCCAGTCCGACCGGACACCGAGGGCCTGTCCAAGACCCAGAGCCAGGAGAGTGCGCGCGAGCGGGCGCTCTCCTGGCTCCGTCAGGTGTCCGGGGAACTCTCCACCGCCACCATCAAGCGGCTCGAGGACACCCTCCCCTGGTACAGCGAGATGCCACCGGGGCGCCGTTCGGCCGTCGGGCTCGTCGCCCAGGCGGGCATCACCTCGTTCATCAGCTGGCTCGAGGGCACTGCGTCGACGCCGTGGATCGCCGCGGCGGACGTCTTCGGGTCGGCTCCGCGTGAACTCCTGCGCTCGGTGAGCCTGCAGCAGACCCTGCAGCTCATCCGCGTGGTCGTCACCGTGGTCGAGGAACGCGCCGCCGACGACGAGATGCTGCAGGAGGCGATCCTCAAGTACTCGCGTGACATCGCCTTCGCGGCGGCGGACGTCTACGCCCGCGCCGCCGAGGCCCGCGGGCTGTGGGACGCCCGACTCGAGGCGCTCGTGGTGGACTCGATCCTGTCGGGCGAGTACGACGACGAGCTCCCGTCCCGGATCGCGGCCCTCGGCTGGCACGGACACGGCGAAGTGGCGGTGCTCGTCGGCACGGCGCCGAAGCAGCTCGAGGTCGACCAGGTGCGCCGCACCGCCCGCCACATGGACGCCGACGTGCTCGTCGGGGTGCAGGGCTCTCGGCTCGTCGTGGTGATCGGCCGCTCCACCCCGCGGGACGACGTGCCCGAGGGCGAGGACCCGGTGTCGTTCACCGCCATCGCGCAGGCGCTCGAACCGCTGTTCGGCGAGGGCCACCTGGTCCTCGGCAACGAGGTCCCCGGGGTCGTCGACGCCTCCACCAGTGCGAAGGCGGCCCTCGCCGGGTTCGCCGTCGCACGCGCCTGGCGGGGCGTGCCGCGTCCGGCACTGGCCGACGACCTGCTCCCCGAGCGCGCCCTGGCCGGCGATCCGCTCGCCCGGTCCGCCCTGGTGCAGCGCATCTACGTGCCGTTGAAGGACCAGTCCACCGAACTCCTGCAGACCCTGTGGTGCTACCTGGACACCGGGCGGTCGCTCGAGGCCACGGCGCGCGAGCTCTTCGTGCACCCGAACACCGTCCGCTACCGCCTGCGCCGCGTCGCGGACATCATCGGGTGGGACGCCACGCACGCGCGGGACGCCCTGATCGTGCAGTCCGCCCTGATCCTCGGCGCCATGTCGGAATCGGCCACGGGTCGTCGCCGGATCACCCCGCGCCGGTAGGGAACCGACAATGTCACGCGGGGTTTCGTGTGGGAAGCCCACACGGGCCCCGCGGTGCATGAGCGACAGGATTGTCCGGTGATCGTCGTCGTCGCGCCCGGACAGGGCTCCCAGACCCCCGGCTTCCTCGCCCCCTGGCTCGAGGACGCCGCCGTTCGTGAACGTGTCGGGCAGTGGTCCGAGTCGATCGGGGTGGACCTCGCCGCGCACGGCACCACGTCGGACGCCGACACCATCAAGGACACCGCGCTCGCACAGCCGCTCATCGTCGCCGCCGGTCTCGTGACCGCCGACGCCCTGTTCGCCGACGGCCGCCGTGCGCTGGTCGGCGGGGTCGCCGGACACTCGGTCGGCGAGTTCACCGCCGCCGCGGTCGCCGGGATCCTCGAACCGACCGACGCCGTCGCGCTGGTCGCCGAGCGTGGCCGGGCCATGGCGGACGCCGCTGCGCTCGAGCCGACCTCGATGGCCGCCGTCCTGGGTGGCGACGCCGAGGCCGTCGCGGCCGCACTGCAGCAGCACGGACTCGTCCCCGCGAACCACAACGGTGGCGGCCAGACCGTCGTCGCCGGCGCCGCCGACGCCATCGCCGCGCTCGTCGCCGACCCGCCCGCCAAGGCCCGCGTGATCCCGCTCGCGGTCGCCGGTGCGTTCCACACCCGGTACATGGCCCCCGCCGTCGAGCGGGTCGCCCCGGTCGCCGCTGCGGCCACGGTGCAGGAACCGACCCTGCCGATCTGGACGAACGCCGACGGTTCCCGGGTCGACGACGGCCGCCGGTTCGTCGACCTGATGGTCCAGCAGATCGCGAACCCCGTGCACTGGGACGCGGTGATGGAGTCCTTCGCCGCCGCCGGGGTGACCGGCATCATCGAGCTCGCACCGGCCGGTGCCCTCGTCGGCCTGGCGAAGCGCGGCCTGCGCGGCACGCCGTCCGTCGCCATCAAGACCCCCGAGGACCTGCCCGCAGCGATCGACCTGCTGCAGCGCGCGGGCCAGGAAGCAGACGCATCCGCATGACCGAACGCCCCGCACTCTCCCAGCGCCGCGGCCACGAGTTCACCCGCATCCTGGCGTTCGGCGCCGCCCGCGGCGAGAACGTCGTGCCGAACGACGACCTCGTCGGCCCGATCGACTCGTCCGACGAGTGGATCCGCCAGCGCACCGGGATCATCACCCGCAAGCGCGCCGGCAAGGACGTCGAGGCCGTCGACCTCGCCGAGACCGCCGCGCGCGAGGCGATCGAGAAGGCCGGCATCGAGCCGTCGCAGATCGGCGTCGTCCTGGTCAGCACCGTGACGCACACCGTCGCGACGCCGTCGATGGCGTCGCTGCTCGCCGAGCGGATCGGCGCCACCCCCGCGGCCGCGTACGACATCAGCGCCGCCTGCGCCGGGTACGCCTACGGCATCGCCCAGGCGGACTCGTTCATCAAGTCCGGACTCGCCGACCACGTCCTGGTCGTCGGGGCCGAGAAGCTCAGCGACGTGGTCGACCCGACCGACCGTTCGATCTCGTTCCTGCTCGGTGACGGCGCCGGTGCGGCCGTCGTCGGCCCGAGCGACTTCCCCGGCATCGCCCCCACCGTCTGGGGTTCCGACGGCTCCAAGTGGGACGCCATCGGCATGACGGCGACCTACAACGAGTGGGAGGCCGGCGCACCCCGCCCGACCATGCGCCAGGCGGGCCAGACGGTCTTCCGCTGGGCCGTGTGGGAGATGGTCAAGGTCGCCCGCGAAGCCCTCGAGACCGCCGGCGTGCGGCCCGAGGACCTCGCCGCGTTCGTGCCGCACCAGGCCAACATCCGCATCATCGACGAGTTCGCGAAGCAGCTCGGCCTGCCCGAGTCCGTCACGATCGCCCGCGACATCACCACCACCGGCAACACCTCGGCCGCGAGCATCCCGCTCGCCACGCACCGCCTGCTCGAGGAACACCCCGAGCTGTCCGGCGGGCTCGCCCTGCAGATCGGCTTCGGTGCCGGACTCGTGTTCGGCGCGCAGGTCGTCGTGCTCCCCTGAACCCACCCGGCCGCGCACCCGCGCGACCACCCCGACCAGCCTCCGGGCGCGAGCACGCTGCGTGCCCTAGGCTGGTCCACGGTCAAACGACACCCCCTCAAGGAGAAACTCATGGCCCTGTCCAACGAAGAAGTCCTCGCCGGCCTGGCCGAGCTGATCAACGACGAGACCGGTATCGCCACCGACACCGTCGCCGCCGACAAGTCCTTCACGGACGACCTCGACATCGACTCCATCTCGATGATGACCATCGTGGTCAACGCCGAGGAGAAGTTCGACGTGAAGATCCCGGACGAAGAGGTCAAGAACCTCAAGACCGTGGGCAACGCGGTCGACTACATCGTCAAGGCCCAGGCCTGACACGAGCTTCCTGAGCGCCGCGGCCAGCGGTCACCGTCGGCCGCGGCGCTCATCTTGTTCCCCAACGAAAGAACCGTCGTTCCATGACCAAGAAGACCGTCGTCGTCACCGGGATCGGTGCGATCTCACCCCTCGCCGCGACTGCCCCGGAAACGTGGGACGCGCTGCTCGCCGGCAAGTCCGGCATCACCCGCATCGAGGACCCGCGCTACGCCGAGCTCGAGCTCCCCGTGGAGTTCGCCGGCCAGGCGCGCCGGTTCCTCACCGACCAGCTCACCCGCCCCGAGTCGAAGCGCCTGGACCCGTCCTCGCAGCTGTCGCTCGTCGCGGCGCGTGAGGCGTGGGCCGACGCCGGCATCGACGCCGAGTCCGTCGTCCCCGAGCGCCTCATCGTCGACTGGGCGACCGGCATCGGCGGCGTGAACACCCTGCTCGACGCCTGGGACACCCTGCGCGAGAAGGGCCCGCGTCGGGTCCTGCCGATGACGGTCCCGATGCTCATGGCGAACGGCCCGGCCGCGGCCATCGAGATGGAGTTCGGCGCCCGTGGCGGCGCCCGCACCTACCTGTCGGCCTGCGCCTCGTCGACCGAGTCGCTGGCCGAGGCCTACCGCCACGTCGCCGACGGGGACGCCGACATCGTCATCACCGGTGGCGCCGAGGCCGCCCTGCACCCGCTGCCCCTGGCGGCGTTCGCGGCGATGCAGGCCCTGTCCCGCCGCAACGACTCCCCCGAGACCGCGTCGCGTCCGTACGACGTCACGCGTGACGGCTTCGTGCTCGGTGACGGCGCAGCGGCGCTCATCCTCGAGTCGAAGGAGCACGCCGAGGCCCGCGGGGCGACGATCTACGCCGAGGTCGCCGGAGCCGGCATCACCTCGGACGCGTTCCACATCACGGCACCGGACCCCGAGGGCAGCGCGGCCGCCCGTGCGGTGCTGCAGGCGCTCGACCACGCCGGCGCCAGCCGCGAGGACGTTGTGCACGTCAACGCGCACGCCACCTCGACGCCGGTCGGTGACGTCGCCGAGTACCACGCGATGCGTCGCGTCTTCGGCGACCACCTCGACGACATCGTCGTGTCGGCGACCAAGGCGTCGACGGGTCACCTGCTCGGCGGTGCCGGCGCGATCGAGGCCGCGTTCACGGTCCTCGCCCTGCACAACCGCGTCGCACCGCCCACGATCAACCTGCACGACCAGGACCCGGAGATCGTCATGGACGTCGCGCGCGAGCCGCGTGCGCTGCCCGACGGCGACCTGCTCGCGGTGAGCAACTCGTTCGGCTTCGGCGGCCACAACGCCGTGGTCGCGTTCCGCAGCGTCTGATCCGTCGCACCCTGCCAGGAGGCCCGTCCCGCGTCGTCGGGGCGGGCTTCCGTCGTCCGGTGGCGCTGTCCAGGGCCCGGCCCGCGGGGCCGTGTATCCGTCAGCCGACGCGGTGCAGCCAGACGACGGGGTTGCCCTCGGCCGCGTGGCGGAAGGGCTCGAGCTCGTCGTCCCACGCCTGGCCCAGGGCGAGTCGGAGCTCGCGGTGGAGTTCGAGCGCGTTGCTGCCCGCGACCTCCATGGCGTAGCGGACGCGGTCCTCGGGGATGACCATGTTGCCCGTGACGTCGGTCTGCGCGTAGAACACCCCGAGGTCGGGGGTGTGCATCCAGCGGCCGCCGTCGGACTCGGTCGTCGGTTCCTCGGTGACCTCGTAGCGCAGGTGCTCCCAGCCGCGCATCGCGGAGGCGATCGCCGCACCGGCACCCACCGCACCGGTCCACGTGAACTCGGTCCGACGTGCACCGTCCTGTGCCGGCTGGTCGAGCCACGAGAAGTTCACGGCGCGGTTCATCGCGCGACCTGCTGCCCATTCGACGTGCGGGCAGAGCGCGCGGGGTGAGGAGTGCACGTAGAGCACTCCTGTCGTCGTTCCGTTCACGGTTCCTCCGATACGTCAGGTGCGACTTCCCCATCGACCTGGTGCGGAGGATCCGAGCGGCTGCGAGCCACGGAACCATTCGGTATGCGATTGTGATGTCCGGACAGGACACGCCCATTATGCAGCGTTCCGGCTGGGAACGGCAAGGACCTCGCCGGGTGCGATCCGGTTCAGTGCAGGACGGTGCCCGCGGCGTCGACGGGGTGCCGCTCCCCCGCCGTGATCGGCACGGGGACGCGGTTGTCCTCGGGCGGGATCGGGCAGGCGAACTGGTACGAGAACGCGCACGGCGGCAGCACCAGCAGGTTCCAGTCGAGCGCGACCTGGCCGGCAGCACCGGGGTCGTCGAGGTACAGGAACCGGCCCATCGAGTACGTGCTGCCGGGGTCGTCCTCGGGCAGGGCGCTCGTGGCGTCCTGCACGATGAGCTGCAGCCGGGGAGCACCCCGGAACGCTGCCGACCGGACCGCGACGAACCGGACCGTGGTGCCACCGACGGCCGTCTCGATGTGCCCGGCGACCGGCAGGGCGTCGCCGGCGGCGTCGAGGACGCTGCCACGGGCCTCCCGGTCGCCACCGGGACCATCCCCCAGCGGGACGTACGTGCCGGACCGCACCCAGTCGTCGGACCGGTCGAACCGGGCGATCCGCGCGAACCGCTGGATCGGCTCCGCCGCCGGGTCCCAGACGCGCAGCGTCGAACCGGACACGGTGCCCGCGAAGCCGTCGGGGAACACGACGACGGACGGCACCACGGCGGTGTCACCGGCGACGAGGACGGTACCGTCGACCGGCACGTCGTCCACGACGACGCCGTCGGCGGCCGCAGCCGTCACGGTGAGGCCGCCGGCCGTCGGCGCCCAGGTGCCCGGCACCGGCCACACCGGCTGCGGGTGGTCGACGCGCTGGGCGTTCACGAGCGCGAGCGGGCCACGGGGGCCGCGCGCCCAGCGATCGCGTTCGGCGACGTGGGCGGCGAAGGCGGCGTCGGTCACGCCAGCTCCTGACGCGGGTAGATGACCTTCTGCACGATGATGATGACCGACGCGGCGACGGGCAGGGCGACCAGGGCACCGAGCACGCCGCCGATCGTGCCGCCGGCCACCGCGGCGATGACCACGAGGGCACCGGGCACCTGCACGGCCCGCGACATGATGCGCGGCGAGATGAGGTACGCCTCGACCTGCATGTAGACGAGGTAGTAGATCGCCGCGGCGAGGGCGGTCGCGGGCGACGCGAACAGGCAGAGCAGCGAGATCACGACCGCGGCGCCGAGGGTGCCGACGAGCGGGATGAGCGACCCGAGGAACGCGAACGACGCCAGCAGCACCGGCAGCGGCGCACCGATGATGAGCAGGAACACCAGGCTCAGGATGCCGTTGATGAGCGCTTGCGACACCTGTCCGACGACGTACCGACCGACCGCCTGGGTGATCTGCTCGCTGACGTCGATGAAGTTCTCACGGCGGGACGCCGGCACGAACCGGTACGCCGCACGCTTCATCCCCCGCATCGACGCGAGGAAGTAGAGCATCAGGATGAGGACGATGAGGACGCCGGTGAGCCCGGACAGGATGCCGCTGCCGACCGCCAGGATCCCGCCGCCGACGCTCAGCAGGTTGCCCGGGTTCTCGACGAACGACTGCACGGACTCGAGGGCGTGGTCGATGTCGAACGACCCGGCGAACTGCTTCGACAGGTCCTGCACCCACTGCTGCTTCGAGATGTCGTCGACGACCTCGGGGAAGTTCTGGATCAGGTTCGTCGCCTGCTCGACCAGGATCGGGACGACCGCGAACACGACGGCGGCGAACACCCCGAGGACGCCCACCACGACGATCGTGATCGCCGCCCACCGCGGGATGATCCGCTCGAGGAACGACACCAGCGGGTCGATGCCCAGCGCGAGGAACAAGGCGACCCCGATGTAGACGAGGACGGTGCTGAGCTCGCCGATGATGGTGCCGGCGAGCAGCGCGACGAGCACACCGATGGCACCCATGAACCCGATGCGGAACGCGTTGACGCGTACGCCGGTGCCACCACGGGTCACCTCGAACGTCACGTTGGGCGTCGGGCTGTGGTCCTCTTGCTGCGGTGTGTCGCGCTTTCTCGGCAGGTGCACGTAGGGCGGGCGGGACTTGAACCCGCGAATCGTTCGGTTATGAGCCGACTGCCTTGACCAGCTTGGCTACCGCCCCTCGACGACCCTCAGGCCACCGGTTCCCCACGATACAGCGCCTCGAACGTCGAGAGCGTGCGGTTGATGTCGTGTGCCTCGATCATGGCCGTACTGCGCTGCCGCATCGCCGTGTACTCCGCTTCGGGGGCCGTGAGCACGGCCTCGAGCTTGGCGGCGAGGTCGTGCTCGTCGCCCGGGACGAACAGGTACCCGTTGCCGTCGATCAGGTGGGGCAACGCCATCGAGTCCGCGGCGACGACCGGCAGTCCGGACGCCATCGCCTCGAGCGAGGAGATGCTCTGCAGCTCGGCGGTCGAGGGCATCGCGAACACGGTGCCGTTCGTCAGGGCGGTGCGCTTGGCCTCGTCCGACACGAACCCGAGGAACCGGACGCGGTCCTCGAGCCCGAGCTCCTTCGCCAGGGCGGTGAGCTTCGGGATCATCTCACCGTCGCCGACGATCGTCAGGGTCGCCGCCAGCGAACCGGGCAGCAGGGCTACGGCGCGGACCAGGACGTCGAGGTTCTTCTCCGGCGCGACCCGGCCGACGAACACGATGTCGTTGTTCGCCGGTCGACCCTCGCGTGCGACGTAGCGGGACGCGTCGATACCGCACGAGATGGCGAGCACGCGCTGCCCGGCGATGGCCTTCCGCAGGTAGTCGGCGGCCAGGTTGGTCGGCGTCGTGATGGTGTCCGCGAGCCGGTAGGTCTTCGCGGCGTCGCTCCACGCGATCTTCAGCGCGAGCGGCAGCGTCCACTTGCCGAACGGGGTGTACTCGAGCAGGTTCTCCGGCATGAAGTGGTTCGTCGCGACGACCCGGATGCCGCGCGCGTTCGCCTCGGGGACGATGCCGCGGCCGATGACGACGTGGGACTGGATGTGCAGGACGTCCGGCTTGACGGCGTCGAGGATCGGGCCGGTCCACTTCCTGACGCTCCACGGCCACACGAAGCGGAGCCAGGCGTGCAGGGGCCACTTGTACGACTTCAGGCGGTGCACGACGAGGGTCACGCCCTGGTGCTCTTCGTCGAAGGTGCCGTACTGGCGGCTCGACGCCGGGGCGACGACGTGGACCTCGTGCCCGCGCTCGGCCAGGCCGACGGCGAGCTGCTCGGCGAAGGTGGCGGCGCCGTTGACGTCCGGCGGGAAGGTGTCCGCGGCGATCAGGACGCGCAACGGTCGGTGCCCGCCCGTCGCACCCGTCGGTTCGGCGGTGGCGGTGGTGACGTCTCCTGACACGGCGGGCGTCGTCCTCTCGTGGGCGATTGCTGGTCGGACTGCGACGGTACCGCACCTGGTTCCGCTGCCGCGTCAGCCGCGCGGAGGACCCCGTGGTCCCCCGGGGTGACCGGGTCGTCGCCGCCGCGCCGCGGTGCGACCGTGGTCAAGCGCGGGTCTGCGGGTGGTGCTTGGCGAGCAGGAACACCCCGGTGATGGCGATGCCGGCCGCGACCACGAACCCGGCGACCGCACCCCACGGTGCCCCGGACGCCTCGTCGAGGACGATGACGCCGATCCCGACCGCGACGATCGGGTCGATGACCGTCAACCCCGCGATCACCAGGTCGGCCGAGCCGCTCGAGTACGCGTTCTGCACGAAGTACCCGCCGAGCGATGCCGCCACGACCACCCCGACGATCGCGAGCACCGTCAACCAGTCGAACGTGCCGTTCACGAACCGGTTCAGCACGACCTTCGCCAACGTCGCCACGAAGCCGTACAGGACGCCGGCGCCGACGATGTAGTAGAGCGCGCTCTTGTGCTTGGCCACGAGCCGGAACGACACGAGCACCAGGACGAGCACCACGGCCAGGATCACCAGGACGGTCACGAGCTGCTGGCGGGTGATGGCGCTCTCGTGCCCGACGAAGGCCGCGATGCCGACGAAGATCGCGACACCGATGATGCAGGTCCACACCGCGCGCCGCGCGCGACGGCCCAGCGGCACGCCCGACGCGCGGGACGAGAACCACGTCGTGATCACGAGCGCGACGGCGCCGAGGGGCTGCACCACGATCAGGGGCGCGAAGGTGATGCTCACCAGCTGCAGGACGACCGCGATGCCGAGCATCAGCGTGCCGAGCACCCAGGAGCCGCTCGAGAGCAGGCCGACCACGTGCCGGACGCTCAGCCCCTTCGACTGCCGGCCGAGCCGTGCCTCGACCCGCTGCACGCCGCGACTCTGGAACTGCGCACCGAGGGACAGGAACACCGCTCCGATCAGCGCGACCGGGATCATGAGCGCCTGGAACGGCGTGAGGTTGCTCACTGCGTCCGGCAGCTGGAGGTCCGTCGTCACGCGTCGAGGCTACCGTTCCGCGCCGGATAACCTGGGTGAATGGCCGTTCTCCCGATCCGCATCACCGGCGAACCCGTCCTGCACGAGCGTGCAGCCGAGGTCACCGAGTTCGATGACGACCTCCGTTCGCTCGTCGCCGACATGTTCGAGACCATGGACCTCGCCCCGGGCGTCGGGCTGGCCGGACCCCAGGTCGGCGTCGGCAAGCGCCTGTTCGTGTACTCGTACACCGACGACGACGAGGTGCTGCACCGTGGTGCCGCCGTGAACCCCGTCCTGTGGATCAGCCCGCCGGTCCCCGAGTCGGTCGACGAGCTCGACGAGGACGACGAGTCCGAGGGCTGCCTGTCCGTGCCGGGCGAGCGCTTCCCGCTCCGACGCTCCGGCAGCGCGCTGCTCCGCGCGTTCGACGAGCACGGCGAACCGTTCGAGGTCCGCGCCGACGGCTGGCTCGCGCGTGTCTTCCAGCACGAGTACGACCACCTGGACGGCTGGCTCTACGCCGACCGCCTGGTGCACCCCTACGGCAAGCAGGTCGCCAAGGCGATCCGCAAGAACAGCTGGGGCGGCCCCGGCCAGTCGTGGCTGCCGGGTCGCGACCACCCCGAGGGCTGACGGCCAGGAGGCCCGGCTCAGCTCCGGTACGTCGACAGCGCGTCGCGCAGGTGGTCGGTCTCCGGGTGCCCGGGGCAGTACTGCAGGAGCCCTGCGGCGACGTGCGCGGCGCCGTCGTCGGCCACGGCCGACGTCCACGGGTCCGTCCCGGTCACGGCGCACGTGCTCGCGAGCTCGACGAGCGTCGCGTCACCGCGGGCCGCGTCGACCGCGGCCTGCTGCTGCGCCGACGGCACCGAGCCCGTGAGCCGCTTCGCGGTGCACGAGGTCCGTTCGTCCTCCCACACCGCGGAGTACGTCGTGTAGGTCTCGGGGTCGCCGTCGTCGCACACGAACGCGAACACGACCGGCGAGGCACCCGACCCGAGCCCGGTCTCCGAACTCGTGGGTTCCTCGGACGAATCGGTGTCCGGTCCGGCACCGCTGCACCCGACCAGCACCGGCGCGACCACGACCGCGAGCAGCACGCCGAGGAGCGCGGCGCGGGGCGGACGGGATCGGTGCACCTGTGAACGCTAACAGCAACTGCCCGGCAGGACCCGCACGGCCGCTCCTGCGATGATGGTCGGGCACGCCCCGCCCTGGAGGTCCTCATCCCCCGCCTGCACTCCCGCCCCGTCCGCGTCGCCGCCCTCGTGGTCGTCGCCGCGGCTGCCCTGTTCGTCGCCGTCTGGCACCTCGGCCGCCCGACCATCGTCAACGACGAGTTCGTCTACCTGCGGGCGAGCTGGGCCTCCGTGCACGGCAACTTCTCGCTCAACCTCGAGCACCCGCCGACGGCGAAGTACCTGTACGGCATCGCGCAGCTCGTCGTCGGGCAGGGACCGCTCGGGCCCCGCCTGGTCGCCGCGGCCGCGATGCTCGGCACCGGCGTGGTCCTGCTCGTCTGGTTGCGGCGCGAGGTCGGCTTCTGGACGGGGCTCCTCGCCGCCGGCGCGTGGTGGCTGACGCCGCGCGGGTCCGGCGCGAGCTGGGCCGAGGCCGGCTCGGTCATCGGCGCGCGGATCGACCGCTTCGCGATGCTCGAGCCCCTGATGGTCTTCTTCGCGGTCGCCTCGCTCGCGGCCGCCTGGACCTGGATGCGCACCGGCAACCGCTGGTGGATCGCGGCCGCGGGTGCGCTGCTCGCGATGTCGGTGACGTCGAAGGTCTCGACCGCGGTGCTCGTGCTCGCGATCGGCGCGTTGCCGCTGCTGTTCCGGCGCTGGCGCGACCTGGGCGTCGGTGCGCTGTTCGGCGGCGGCGCGTTCGTGGTCGTCTTCGTGCTGCTGTACCTTCCGGTGGGGCTGTTCACCGCCATCGGGCACATGCTGAAGTTCCAGGCGCAGCAGAACGCGCACGGACACCCGACGACGATCCTCGGCACGATCTACCCCGCGGCCCCGTGGTGGGCGAACTTCGCGTTCCTGGCGGCCGGCACCGGCTGGTTGCTGCTCTCGGTGCTGCTCGTCGGCGTCGTCTGCGCGTTCGCGATCCGGCCGGACCGGCTCGTCGCGTTCCTCGGCATCGCGCTCGGCGTCTTCCTCGTCTTCTACGTCATCGTCGCGAACGTCTCGCTCCCCTACTACTACGACGCGTGGATGCCACTCATCGTCGCGCTCGCGGCGATCGGGTACGCCCGGCTGGCCGCGGTGCGCCCGCCCGTCGGTCGCATCGTGGCCACGGTGCTCGTGGCGTCGTTGCTCGTGCCGGCGGTACGACTCGGCGTCGCGGTGGCGCAGTCCCGTCCGAGCGGCATCGCACTGCTCTCCGACGCGCTCCAGGTGCGCGGCAAGGACTCCGAGGGCGTGCTGTTCGCACGGTTCAGCGCGAACACCTGGCGGATCTACCTGCCCGAGCGTGGCACGCAGAAGCCGCAGTACGGACCCTTCGACGCGATCGTCGTCGGGCACGACGACCGCCGCGCCATGCCGCACCAGGTCACGGAGTTCCTGTCCGAGTACGCCGACCAGCTCGACCACTTCCGGCTCGACTACCTCGACGTCTACGTGACCAAGACCGGCACGATCGACGACAACAACCGTGACGGCACGCTCCGCATCGAGCCGGACACCCCCGCGTCCTGACCGACGCGCCCGCGCGACGGGCGGCCGTGGGCACCGCCCCTGGAACACAAACGCCCCGGAAACGCAAACGGCCCGGATCCGTGAGGATCCGGGCCAGACGCTCCCCGAGTTGGACTCGAACCAACAACCTGCCGGTTAACAGCCGGCTGCTCTGCCAATTGAGCTATCGAGGATCACTGTCCGCTGGCGAATGTCGTGCGAACAACGGGTAACAGCATAGCAGCACCGCGGGGCCACTCACCGCATCGGACACGCCGCCCGGGCGCGCCGCGACGCGCACCCCGGTGCAGCGCTGTTCCTCAGTACCCGGCAACCGGATCGACGACGCCGACGAACCCCTCGCCGCTGCCGTCGAGGAACGCCGTGGTGTTGAGCCGCACACGCTCGGCGAGCAGCGGCGCGACCATCTCCGGGGTGTCCGCCTGGTGCGGCGTGATGACCGCGCCGGGCTCGGACCACAGCGGGTGGCCGTCGGGCAGCGGCTCGGGGTCGGTGACGTCGAGCCCCGCGCCGGCGATCGCACCCGTTCGCAGGGCGTCGACCAGGGCGTCGGTATCGACGAGTCCCCCGCGGGCGATGTTCACGAGCCGGGCGGACGGCTTCATGATCGCGAACTGCCGCGCGCCGAACAGCTTCGCGGTGCCCGAGGTCATGGCGGCGGCGATCATCACGACGTCGGCGTCGGGCAGGACCGCGTCGAGCTGGTCGGTCGTGACGGTGCGGGAGGCGCCGTCCACCGTGTCGGCCGAGCGACGCACCACGGTGACGTCGACGTCGAACGGGGCGAGCAGGCGGATGTACTCGAGCGCGATCCCGCCCGCACCGATGACGACGACGTTGCGGCCGTACAGCGACACACCCTCGGGCTCGGTGACCCACGAGGACGCACGGGCACGCTTCGGCAGCACCCGCAGCGTCCCGAGGGTCAGCGCCAGGGCGTGCTCGGCGACGGGTTCGGCGTACGCGCCCTTCGCCGAGGTGAAGAGCACGCGGTCCCCGTGCTCCTGGATGAGGTGCGCGAAGGCGTCGACCCCGGCGAAGGGCAACTGCACCCAGCCGACACCCGGAGCGGCGTCGAGCGCGTCGGCGAGCCCGGACGGGTCGCGGGGGTCCAGCCAGACGAGCCCGCGGGTCTGGGCGTCGAGTGGCGCGACGGTCCCGCCGGCCTCGGTCACCGCGGTGACGTGCAGGTCGGTCGGTTCCGGCAGCACGGCGACGGGACCGGACTGCGGCGCGTCGATCGGCAACGGTGCGCCGGAGGTCGGGACGACGGCGCGGTGGCCTCGGGTGGCGGTGCTCACGGGTTCTCCTGTCGGTCCGTGCGGAGGCCGGTGCCGGCGGCGACCGGTCGGCGCGGCGCCGTCGAGCGGCGCGGGGCGGTGGGTGCCGGACGTCGCTTGACGCCGCGGGCCGCGGTCGCGGCCAGGGTCTTCACGTAAGGGTCGACGGGGTTGTCGAGGACCTCGTCGAAGGTGCCGAGGCCGACCAGCCGGGCGTCGGCCATCACGGCGACGCGGTCCGCCAGAGCACCCGCTTCGCGCAGGTCGCTGGACACCACGACGGCGGAGAACTGCCGGTTGCGCTGCAGGGTCGCCAGTGCCTCGAGCACCGACTGGCGCACGAGCACGTCGACACCGCGGGCGGGCTCGTCGGCGACCAGGAGCTGGGGTTCGAGCACGAGGGCCCGCGCCAGGGCGACGCGCTGCCGCTGCCCGCTGGACAGCTCCCACGTGTTCAGGCGCATCACGCCGAGCGGCAGGTGCACGGCGTCGACCAGTCGGGCGACGATCAGGCCCGCTTCCTTGCGGTCGAAGCGGCGGTCGCGCTGGTAGATCGGTTCGGCGATGGCCTCGCCGACGGTGAGGTCCGGGCTGAGCCGGTCGGCGCCGTCCTGCGGCAGGTAGCCGATGCGTCCGCTCAACCGCTCGAGCTTCCGTGACGAGCCGCGCAGACCGCGGGTCTTCTGGCCGAGGACGGTGAGTTCGCCTCCGACGATGTGGCGACGGAGCGCACCGTCGCCCTCGCCGTGCGACCCGAGCTGGCCCGCGATCGCGGCGGCGAAGGTCGACTTGCCGGACCCCGACTCACCGAGCAGCGCGAGGATCTCGCCCTGCCGCACGGTCAGGCTGACCCCGTCGACCGCTCGGATCGACTCGGACCCCCGTCCGCCCCGGTACTCGATCGACACGTCGTCCGCGACGACCGCCGGTCCGTTGACCGCGATCATGGGTCCCCTTCCACGCCGCCCCCTGGCGGCGGTTCGCGACGGACCGCGCTGGCAGGACCGTCGTGCGTACAGCTGTGGAGGCGACCGCCCAGGAGGCCCGACCTGCGTCGACGACGCAGGTCGGGCCTCCTGGGCGGGTCACGTCGGGTCAGGACCCGGCGTTCTCCAGTTGCTCCAGCGTACGCCGTCGCTCGGCCTGCTCCGCAGGGTCCGGCACCGGGAGCGACGCCAGCAGGCGCTGCGTGTACGGGTGCTGCGGGGCGCCGAGGACCTGCGCCGTCGTCCCCACCTCGACCAGGTCCCCGCGGTAGAGCACGGCGATCCGGTCGGACAGCGCGCCCACGACCGCCAGGTCGTGGCTGATGAACAGCGACGCGAAGCCCAGGTCCTGCTGGAGCTCGAGGAAGAGCTCCAGCACGCGCGCCTGCACCGACACGTCGAGCGCGCTCGTCGGCTCGTCGGCGATGAGCAGCTTCGGCCGGAGCGCGAGCGACCGGGCGAGCGAAGCGCGCTGACGCTGGCCGCCGGAGAGCTCGTGCGGATAGCGGTCGCCGTACGCCTTCGGCAGCTGGACCGCCTCGAGGAGCTCGTCGACGCGCTGGCGGGCCGCACGGGGGCTCGACACCTCCTTGTGGACGACCAGCGGCTCGGCGACGCACTCGGCGATCGTGAGCAGCGGGTTGAACGAGGTCGCCGGGTCCTGGAACACGAACCCGATGTCCTTCCGCAGGTGCTTGAAGTCCCGCTCGCGGTAGCCGAGCATCTCCGCACCGAGGACCTTCAGGGACCCGCCGGTGACCTTCGTCAGGCCGGCCATCGCGCGCCCGATCGTGGTCTTGCCGGAACCGGACTCGCCCACCAGCCCGAGGACCTCGCCGGGACGGATCGCCAGGTCGACGCCCTTCACGGCCTTGAACGCGGGCGAACCGAGGCGGCCCGGGTACTCGATCTCGAGCCCCTTCGCCTCGACCAGCGGGGTGACGTCCTCGGTGATCGCGGCACGGCGGGCAGTCCCCGTCGACGCCTCGAGCCGGGGCACCGCGGCGAGGAGCCGCTTCGTGTAGTCGGCCTGCGGCCGCGCGAAGAGGTCCGTCGCCGACGCCTCCTCCACGATCTCGCCCTGGTACATCACGGCGACGCGGTCGGCGAGGTCGGCCACCACGCCCATGTTGTGGGTGATGATCACGATCGCCGTGCCGAACTCGTCGCGGCACCGGCGGAGCAGGTCGAGGATCTCGGCCTGCACCGTCACGTCGAGCGCCGTGGTCGGCTCGTCGGCGATGATGACGCTCGGCTCGAGCGCGAGCGCACTCGCGATGACCACACGCTGCTTCTGCCCACCGGAGAACTGGTGCGGGTAGTGGTCGACGCGGGTCTCGGGGTCGGGGATGCCGACGCGACCGAGGTAGTCGATCGCCTTCGCCCGTGCCTCCTTCTTCGACATCCCGCCGTGGGCGCGGAGCCCCTCGGCGATCTGCCACCCGACGGTGAACACCGGGTTGAGGGCGGTCGACGGCTCCTGGAAGACCATCGCCCCGGCGGTCCCCCGCAGGCCGCGGAGCTTCTGCGCGCCCACGCTCACCACGTCGGTGCCGTCGAGCAGCACCGCGCCGCCGAGCGTCGCCGTCTCCGGCATCAACCGGAGCATCGCGCGAGCGGTGACGGACTTGCCGGAGCCGGACTCGCCGACCAGGGCGAGGACCTCGCCGGGACGAACGTCGAGGCTGACGCCCTTGACCGCGTCGACGGCGCCGCCGTCGGTGGCGAAGGTGACGGTCAGGTCGTCGACGACGACGACGGGTGCGTTCTCGGTGTCGGTCGTCATGCGCCCGCTCCATCCGCGGTGGCCGTGTTGCGCGCGTCGCGCGTGGACACCAGCTGCTTCAGCCGTCGGCGCGCACGCAGACGGGGGTCGGAGATGTCGTTGAGGCTCTCGCCGATGAACGTCACCCCGAGGACGAGCACCACGATCGCGACACCCGGGTAGACGCCGGTCCACCAGACGCCGCTCGCGACGTCGGACAGCGCGCGGCTGAGGTCGTAGCCCCACTCGGCGCCGGACGTCGGACCGATGCCGAACCCGAGGAAGCCGAGGCCGGCCAGGGTCAGGATCGCGTCGCTGGCGTTCAGCGTCAGGATGAGCGGCAGGGACCGCGTCGAGTTCCGCAGCACGTGCCGGATCATGATGCGCCACGGGTTCGTGCCCATCACGCGCGCCGACTCGACGAACGCGTCGTTCTTCAGGCGCACGGCCTCGGCACGGACCACCCGGAAGTACTGCGGCACGTAGACGACGGTGATCGAGATCGCCGCCGCGATGATGCCGCCCGAGTAGCTCGAGTTGCCGCCGGAGATCACGATCGACACGACGATCGCGAGCAGCAGCGAGGGGAAGGCGTAGATCGCGTCGGCGACCACGACCAGGACCCGGTCGAGCCAGCCACCCAGGTAACCGGAGACCAGGCCGAGCAGGACGCCGACGATGATCGACACGACGACCGCGACGATCACGACGAGGACCGCGGTGCGGGCGCCGTAGACGACCCGGCTGAACACGTCGAACCCGCCGACGGTGGTACCCCAGATGTGCTCGGCGCTCGGAGCGCCGGTGCGCGGGAAGCTCTCGCCGTCCGCGCCCTGCAGCTGGCCGAAGCCGTACGGGGCCAGGAGCGGCGCGAACACCGCGACGAGCAGGTACAGGGCGCAGATGACCACGCCGACGATGAGCATGGCGCGCTGCCAGCCGGTGCTCTTGCGGAGCTGGACCACCACGGGCAGCCGCTTCCAGAGCGGCTCGTGGCGGTCGACGAGGGTGGTGTCGGCCATCGTCAGAACCTCACTCTCGGGTCGATCAGGGCGGCGACGACGTCGACGATGAAGTTGGTCACCGCGACGATCACCGCCAGCATCGCGACGATGCCCTGCACGGCGACGAAGTCACGGGCCGACAGGTACTGGTTCAGCTCGAAGCCCAGGCCGCGCCACCCGAAGGTGGTCTCGGTCAGGACGGAGCCGCCCAGCAGCATCGCGATCTGCAGGCCCATCACGGTGATGATCGGCACGAGCGCGGGGCGGAATGCATGGGTCCGGACGAGCCGCGACTCGCGGACACCGCGGGAGCGCGCCGCGTCGACGTACTCGGAGCCGAGCGACCCGATCATGTTCGCGCGCACCAGGCGCAGGAAGATGCCGGCGGTCAGCAGTCCGAGGGTCAGCGCCGGCAGGACGGCATGCTGCAGGACGTCGCCGATGACCGCCGCGTTGCCGGTCCGCAGCGCATCGATGATGTAGATGCCGCTTGCGCCGGGGATGCCGTCGAGGATGAGCTCCACTCGGGTCGATGCGCGGTCGCCGAGGGGCAGCCAGCCGAGCCACACCGAGAAGACGAGCTTGAGCAGCAGACCGCCGAAGAAGACCGGGGTCGCGTAGGTCAGGATCGCGAGGGCACGGAGCAGCACGTCGGGCCACTTGTCGCGCGTGTACGCGGCCAGCATGCCGAGCGGGATGCCGAGCACGAGTGCGACGACGAGGGCGTAGAACACCAGCTCGGCGGTCGCGCCGCCGTACTGCAGGATGATCTCGGTGATCGGCCGGTTGTCCGTCGACGCGTTGCCGAAGTCACCACGCAGGATGTTGCCGAGGTACTCGAAGTACTGCACGAGCACGGGACGGTCGTACCCGGCGGCGTGCAGGCGTTCCTGCAGCTGCGTCGGCGTGAGCCGGCCGCCGACCGACGCGGTGATCGGGTTGCCGATGACGCGCATCAGGAAGAAGACGAGCGTCACCAGGATGAAGACGGTCGGGATGATGAGGAGGAACCTGACGAGGATGTACCGGCCGAGTCCGCCGCCACTGCTCTTGGCACGGCGTTGTGCCTGTGGCTTGGTCGGATCGGTGCCGTTCACGTCCTGGGTCGCCTCAGGGGTGCTCAGGGTCACGGGGAGGGGTGCCTTTCATGCCGGTGCGCAGGCCGCGGGCGTTCCTCGTGGGAACGCCCGCGGCCTGCGCGAGGGGCGTGGTGCTACTTGCTGAGGGTGGCGTACCGGAACTTGAACGAGGCGTCGAGGGTCAGGCCCTTGACGTCCTTGCCGGCGACGGCGACGGACTTGCCCTGCAGCAGGGGCAGCGTCGAGATCTGCGATGCCTCGCGCTCCTGGGCCTGCTCGATCAGGTCGGCACGCTTGTCGGGGTCGGACTCCGCCTGCTCCTTCGCGATGAGGTCCTGGATGACCGAGTCGTCGTAGTGGTTCTGGACGAAGTTCTCCTTGGTGAAGAACGGCGACAGGTAGTTGTCGGCGTCGGAGAAGTCCGGGAACCAACCGAGCTGGTACTCCGGGTACGCGTCCTTCGTGCGCTCCTGCGCGTAGGTCGTGTAGACCGTCGACTGGATGTTGACGGTGAACAGCCCCGAGTCCTCGAGCTGCGTCTTGAGCAGCGCGTACTCGTCGTCCGAGGCCGAACCGTAGTGGTCGGGCGCGTACTGGATGTCGAGCTGCACCTTGCCGGAGACACCGGCGTCGGCGAGGGTCTTCTTCGCCTTGTCGACGTCGGGGCCGCCGTCGCCGTCGCCGTACATGTCCTTGAACGGCTGGACCGCACCGGTGAGGCCGTCCGGCACCATCGAGTACAGCGGCGTGAAGGTGTCGTTGTAGACCTCCTTCGCCAGGGCGGCGCGGTCGACCACGTCAGCGGCGGCCTGGCGCACGGCGAGGGCCTTCGCCTCGTCGGCGTCGTCCTGACCGGTGCCGAACGGCTGCGTCTTGAAGTTGAAGACCACGTAGCGGATCTCGCCGCCGGGGCCGTCGGTGACCTTGAGGTCGTCGTCCTTGCGCAGGTCCGAGATGTCGGTCGGCGTCAGCGAGCGGTACGCCACGTCGACGTCGCCCTTCTGCACGGCGAGCTTGAGGTCGGTCTCCTTCGTGAAGTAGTTGGCCGTCACCTCGTCGGTCTTCGCCTTGCCGAGCAGGCCGTCGTACTTCGGGTTCGTCTTGTACTGGACCAGCTGGTTCTCCTTGTAGGAGCTGATCTGGTACTGCCCGGCGAACGCCTTGCCCTTGACGATGTCGGCGGCGCTGGTGAGCTCCGTCGGGCTGAAGACGTCCTCGTCGACGATCGGACCGGCGGGGCTCGAGAGCACCTGCGGCCAGGTCTGGTCGGCGTGGTCGAGGTGGAACACCACGGTCGTGTCGTCCGGGGTGTCGATGCTCCTGAGGTTGGCCAGCAGCGACTGCGGACCGTTCTCGTTGTTGATCTTGAGCTCGCGGTCGAACGAGAACTTCACGTCGCTCGAGGTGAGCTTGTTGCCGTTCGCGAACTCGAGGCCGTCCTTGAGGGTGACCTCGTACGTGGTCGGGTCCGTGAACTCCGCCTTCGTCGCGATGTCCGGCTCGACGTCCGGGCTGCCGACGGGCGTGTTCATCAGGAACGGGAAGACCTGGTTCTGCACGGCGAAGGAGCCGTTGTCGTAGGAACCGGCCGGGTCGAGGGACGTGACCTTGTCCGTCGTCCCGATGCTCAGGCCGTTCAGCTCGGTGTCGCTCACGCTGCTGCTCGCGCAGCCGGTCAGCACCAGCGCCGTCGCTGCTGCTCCGGCGCCGAGCGCGATGCCGCGCCTGCCCCACGTGGCTGTGTGCTTCTTGAACACGGATGCCATGTTCGATGCCTCTCTTGAAGATGGGTGCAAGTGTCCTGACCGGCGGGTGGAACGTCTGTGTGCCCGGCCAGGAACGCTCATTGGTATCACCCTGTCACGGAACAGATCGAACCGGGAGCGATTTGTTTACACCGCTGTAATGCACGCACCCGTCGCGTGATGCATCATTCGTGCGCATCGACCCGGCGCGCCGCACACGAAAGTTGCGCCGTGCAACGCGCCGCCCGAGCGCCGCCTCCGGCAGCCGAGGTTCCGAAATCTCGGCATCTCGACGCTCGTTCGGCCCGGCATCGGAACCTCGGCGGAGCGCACGCGGCGTGTTGTGGAACCTCGGCATGCCGACCGGGAGGCCCGTCACACCTCCGCAGCGGCCGTCACCTCGCCGACGTGGTCGCGCCGCACGGCCTCAGTCACGTCGTGCGGTCACGTCGCCTCGGCAATCGTGCCCGCCGAGGTTCCACAAACGGCCGCTCGAGTGCGGCCAGATGTGCAGATTTCGGAACCTGGACGAACCGCACACGGTCGGGCACCCGGACACCCAGGCGCTCTGGCGGGCTCGGGCGGGCGGCTCGGGGGCTAGGACGCCTCGGCGTCGGCGCGCAACCGCATCCGCTGCGCGTCGATGTCCACGAGCTGCCGCTGGATCTCGGCGCGACGCTCGGCTTGCTCGTGCGGGTCCGCGCGCTGCAGCTGTCCGAGCAGCGAGGCCTTGCGGGCGAGCAGGTCCCGCTCGACCAGGGCGACGACGATGCTCCGGCAGTACGCGGCGAGGTCCTCGGCGTTCCGCGCGGGGATCGGCGCGAGGGCCAGTTCGTGCGTCAGGGTGCGCAGCGGCGTCGGCACGTCGGCGAGCAACCGGTCGAGCCAGTCCCCCGCCCCGATGACGTCGACGTTGGCGACCACCGCGTCCCGCACGACGGCGAGCATCGGTGCCGAGAACGTTGCGGACGCGGCGAGCCCGAGCAACGGCGCCCCGACGGAGGTCGGCTGCTGCACCATCGCCATCACGGCGTCGCGCTCCATGCGGCTGATCGGGTCGTTCGGTAGCGAGCGGATCCCGGCGACGGGCTCCTCGACCACACCGGCCCCGTCGGTGGCGTGACCGGCGCGACCGTCGCGCCCCGGGCCTCCTGACCGATCGTCCGTCGACCCCGCGCGCCGACGCGCGGTCTCGACCGCTCGGCGGACCTCGGGCATGTCCATCCCGAGCCACCCGGCGAGCTCACGGACGTAGCCCTGGGTGAGCGATCGGTCGCGGATGCCGGCGAGCACGGGGGCGGCTGCGCGGAGTGCACCGACGCGACCCTCGACCGTCTCGAGGTCGTGGCCCTCCAACGTGCGGCGGATCATGAACTCGAACATCGGACGCTTGTTGGTGATGAGGCGGCGGATGGCGTCGTCACCGCGGGCGAGGCGGAGATCGCACGGGTCGAGGCCGCCGGGCGCCACGGCGACGAAGGTCTGCGCGGCGAACCGCTGCTCCTCGGCGAAGGCGCGAGAGGCGGCTCGCTGCCCGGCCTCGTCCGGGTCGAACGTGAAGACGACCTCGCCGTTGGCGTTCGGGTCGGCCCCGGCCAGGTCGCCGAGCATCGGGCGCAGCACCTTGATGTGGTCGACGCCGAACGAGGTGCCGCACGTGGCGACCGCGGTGGTGATGCCGGCGACGTGGCAGGCCATGACGTCGGTGTAGCCCTCGACGATCACGACCTGCTTCTGCTTCGAGATGTCGCGGCGGGCCAGGTCGAGCCCGTAGAGCACCTGGCTCTTGTGGTAGATCGGGGTCTCGGGCGTGTTGAGGTACTTCGGGCCCTTGTCGTCGTCGAGCAGGCGCCGGGCACCGAACCCGATCGTCGCCCCGGTGACGTCGCGGATGGGCCACATCAGGCGCCCGCGGAACCGGTCGTACGGCGACCGGTCGCCCTGGCTGACGAGCCCGGCCGAGGTGAGTTCCTCGAGGGTGAAGCCCCGACCGCGCAGGTGGTCCTTGAGCATGTCGTACGACTTCGGCGCGAAGCCGACACCGAAGTGCTGCGCCGCCGAGGGGTCGAACCCGCGCTCCCCCAGGAACCGCCGTGCGGGGTCGGCCGCGGCGGTGGTGAGCTGCGCCGTGTAGTACTCGAGCGCGGCTTCGTTGGCGGCGATCAACCGGGCGCGGGTGTTGTAGTCGGTGCGCGGCCCGTCGCCCTCTTCGTAGTGCAGGGTGAAGCCGATCTTCGCGGCCATGCGCTCGACGGCCTCGGCGAAGGTGGTGTGGTCCTGCGCCATGATGAAGCTGAAGACGTCGCCGTCCTCACCGCAGCCGAAGCAGTGGTACCGGCCCACCTGGGGCCGGACGTGGAACGACGGGGAGCGTTCGTCATGGAAGGGGCAGAGCCCCTTCATCGAGCCGACGCCCGCGTTCTTCAGCGTGACGTAGTCGCCGACGACGTCGGCGATGTTGACACGCGAGCGGACCTCGTCGATGTCGTTCCGCGCGATCCTGCCAGCCACCCTCTGATCCTAGTTCGTGGCACCGACCTCGGCCGACCGCGGCCCCGAGATGTGGACGAGCCACCGACGCCCCCGCTCACACCGGGACGTGGACGAGCCACCGACGCCCCCGCTCACACCGGGATGTGGACCGCTTCCCGCTCGCCGACCACCAACCGCCGGTGCCAGGCGATCGCGCCCTGGTCCGTCAACCTGGCGACCTGGTCGACCACGGCACGGAGTCGTCCGTCGTCGTCGGTCGCCGCACGCCAGTCGGCCGCGAAGCCGGGTTCGAGGTCCGACGGCCCGGACGCGGCCAGGGCATCGAGCAGCTCCGTCAGGATCCGCCGCTGGTCCTCGTACACGGGCTGCCGGTCGCCCTGGGTCATCACGAACGCCGCGACGATGCCCTTGAGCACCGCGATCTCCCCGATGATCTCGGGCGGTGTCACGACCGAGGCCGCGAACCGGACGAGGGACCCGGAGGCGTAGGACTCGCGTGTCGCGGCCGTCGCCGTCCGCGCGAAGCGTCCGATCAGCTGCGAGGTCAGGTTCTTGAGGTGCGCCGCGTCGCGGCGGGAGCCGTCGTACGAGGTCATCCAGAGCGGCAGCGCCCGGAGGCGGTCGAACGCCTCGAGTAGTTCCTCGCGGCTCAGGTCGTCGCCCACCCACGCGTGCATCGCGGTGACGATGTCGTTCTCGCCGACGCGGTCACCGAGGGCCGCGACGTCGATGAACCCGGCGACGACGGCGTCCTCGAAGTCGTGCACCGAGTAGGCGATGTCGTCCGACAGGTCCATGACCTGCGCCTCGATGCACCGCTGGCGCCGGGGCGCCCCGGCGCGGAGCCACTCGAAGGCATCGTGGTCGTCGTCGTAGAAGCCGAACTTGGTCCGGCCCGATGACGACTCGGAGACGCCCTGCGCCGCTGGCCACGGGTACTTGCAGCTGGCGTCGAGCGAGGCCCGGGTCAGGTTCAGCCCGAACGGACGGTCCCCGCCCCCGGCAGCGCCGGCGTCGGCGCCCGGCCGCAGCCCGTAGACCTTCGGTTCGAGCCGGGTGAGCAGCCGCAGCGTCTGCGCGTTGCCCTCGAAGCCACCGATGCCGGCGGCCCAGGCGTTGACGGCGGTCTCGCCGTTGTGACCGAACGGCGGGTGGCCGATGTCGTGCGCCAGGCACGCGGTGTCCACGACGTCGGGGTCGAGGCCGAGCGAGTCCGCGAGTTCACGACCGACCTGCGCCACCTCGAGCGAGTGCGTCAGGCGGTTCCGGGCGAAGTCGAGTCCGGTCGTCGGGCTGAGCACCTGGGTCTTGGCGGCGAGGCGTCGGAGCGCGCTCGAGTGCAGCAGCCGTGCGCGGTCGCGGGCGAAGTCCGACCTGCGGTTGCCGTGCTCTTCCGGCAGCCAGCGCTCGGCGTCGGCCGGACCGTACGAGGCGGTGGCGCTCATCCGCCGCTGTGGTGCAGCTCGGCGGCGGCGAGGACCTTGCGGAACTCGCTGTCGACGTCGCGGGACTCGAGCCAGCGGTCGGGCAGGGCGGTGCGCTTCGGGTTGCCGGAGCGGCCGCGGGGCCCCTCGGCGTCGGCCCCGGGGTACGGCGCGTCGTGGTCGAGCTGCCCGAGCAGGTCGTCGATCTCCTGCAGGCTCGACGCCATCGCGAGGCCGGACCGCACGTCGCTGCCGATCGGGTACCCCTTGAAGTACCAGGCCACGTGCTTGCGGACGTCGCGGCAGCCGTGCTCTTCGGACCCGAAGAACTCGACGAGCAGTTCGGCGTGCCGGCGGAAGCCGTCCGCGACCTCGCCGAGCGACGGCATGTACCGCAGCCCCTCGCCGCGGAACGCCGCTGCCAGGTCGCCGAACAGCCACGGACGCCCGAGGCACCCGCGCCCGACGACGACGCCGTCGGCGCCGGTCTCGTCGACCATCCGCAGCGCGTCGGCCGCGGACCAGATGTCCCCGTTGCCGAGGATCGGGATGTCCGTGACGGCTTCCTTCAGCGTCGCGATCGCGGACCAGTCGGCGTGACCGGAGTAGTGCTCGTTCGCCGTGCGCGCGTGCAGCGAGACCGCGGCGACGCCGGCGTCCCGCGCGATGCGTGCGGCGTCCAGGTAGGTGAGGTGGTCCTCGTCGATGCCCTTGCGCATCTTCACGGTGACGGGCACGTCGCCCGCCGCGCGGACGGTCTTCGTGACGAGTTCGCGGAACAGCTCGAGCTTCCAGGGCAGTGCCGCGCCGCCGCCCTTGCGCGTGACCTTGGGCACCGGGCAGCCGAAGTTCAGGTCGATGTGGTCGGCGCGGTCCTCGCCCACCAGGATCGATGCCGCCTCGGCCACGGTGTTCGGCTCGACGCCGTACAGCTGGATCGACCGCGGGGTCTCGGACTCGTGGTGCTGGATGAGCTGCATCGACACGGGGGTGCGTTCGACCAGCGCGCGCGAGGTGATCATCTCGCACACGTAGAGACCGGCGCCGTACTCGCGGCAGAGCCGGCGGTACGCCATGTTCGTGATGCCCGCCATCGGCGCGAGCACGACCGGCACGTCGACCTCGATCGGGCCGATGCGCAGAGGGCGTGCTGGGGCTTGTGTGATCGTCATACCTGCTCCATCCTCCCACGTCGGTGCCCGGCGGTAGCGTTCTCCACATGACGATCGACGCCAGCACCCGGTTCGACACCGACGCAGCGGCCCGCGGCCTCACGGTCGAGGTCGTCGAACGCCCCGCTGCGGACTCCCTGCAGCAGGCCGCCGAGCTGCTCGGCATCGATCCCGGCGACATCGTCAAGACGCTCGTCGTGAAGCGCCACGACGGCGGCTTCCTGCTCGCGCTCGTGCCGGGCGGTCGGAGCATCGCGTGGAAGAAGCTCCGCACCGTGGTCGGCGTGAACAAGCTCTCGATGCCCGACGCGGCGACCGCGCTCCAGGCGTCCGGCTACGAACGCGGCACCATCACCCCCATCGGAGCGACCGGTGCCCTGCCCGTCTACGCCGACGAACGGATCGTCGGTCGACGGGTCGCCCTCGGCGCCGGTCGCCACGGAGCGAGCGCCTTCGTCGACGCCGACGACCTCGTCGCCGCGTACGGTGCGACGGTCGCCGACATCACCGACGAGGAACCGCAGCGCGACTGATCGCGTCGGCAGCAGCGCGACGCGCGACCGACGGATTGCGCCCCCGTGCGGTCGTCGCGCCCCGCAGAGTCGGGGCGCGACGACCGCACCGGGGCGCGGGACCAGCAGCGCGCGACGCGCGACTGACCGAGCGGTCAGTCCGGCACCTCGGACCAGTCACCCTCGGCGCCGGCGAACGAGCCGGCGTCGATCAGGCACGCATCGCCTTCGCAGACCGGCGCCCCGCCGGGCGTGACGAGCGTCAGCAGGGTGGGGCGCGCCTCCAGGCCGGTGAGCGCGTCCGGCACGGACGGCACGGACGTCACGGCCTGGAGGCGCACCGCGCCCTGGTCGCTGATGGTCATGTCCGTCATCGGGTCGCCGCCACGTCGGCGCTCGCGTCGTCCGCAGCGCGTTCGGTCGCCGAGGCGACCTCGTCCGGAGTCGTCCCGCGCAGCGCGACGACCTGCGTCAGCACCTGCTCGAACGCGGCCGGGTCCTGCGCGCCGGAGACCCCGTACTTGCCGTCGATGACGAAGAAGGGAACGCCGTTGATGCCGAAGGCCTGCGCCTGGGCCTGGTCGGCGCGGACGGCGGCGAGCTGTGCGTCGTCGCGGAGCGTCGCGAGGACCTCGTCGCGGTCGAGCCCGATCTCGGCGGCCAGGTCCGCCAGCGTCGCCTCGTCGCCGACGTGTTCACCGCGTTCGAAGTAGGCGGTGAACAGGCGCTCGACCATGTCGAGCTGCTTGCCGTGCTGCTTGGCGAGGTGGATGACCTGGTGCGCCTTCACCGTGTTGGTGTGGTGCATCGCCTCGAAGTCGTAGTCGAGCCCGACGCTCGCGGCGATGCCGGTGACCTGGTCGAGCATCTGCTGCGCCTGCTCGACGGGCATGCCCTTGTGGTTCGACAGGAACTCGGCCTCGGTGCCCTCGAAGTCGACGGGGGTGTCGGGGCTCAGCTCGAAGGAGTGGTACTCGACCTCGACCGGCAGGGAGTCCGACGAGGCGCCGAAGGCGGCCACGCCGGCCTCGAACTTGCGCTTGCCGATGTAGCACCAGGGGCAGGCGATGTCCGACCAGACATCGACCTTCACGGAGTCGTTCATGCTGACACCAACGCACGGCGTGCGCGCGCATTCCCACCCTTGGCGGCGAACCCCTACGCGCCGAGCAAGCGCTGCGCCAGGTAGCCCTGCAGCTGGTCCAACGCCACCCGCTCCTGCGCCATCGTGTCGCGCTCGCGCACGGTCACGGCCTTGTCCTCGAGCGTGTCGAAGTCGACCGTGATGCAGAACGGCGTGCCGATCTCGTCGTGGCGACGGTAGCGGCGGCCGATCGCGCCGGCGTCGTCGAAGTCCACGTTCCAGTTCTTGCGCAGGTCGTCTGCCAGGCCACGGGCGACGGGCGAGAGCTGCTCGTTGCGCGACAGCGGCAGCACCGCGGCCTTGACGGGCGCCAGGCGCGGGTCGAGGCGCAGCACGGTGCGCTTGTCGACGCCGCCCTTCGCGTTCGGGGCTTCGTCCTCGTGGTACGAGTCGAGCAGGAACGCCATGAGCGCACGGGTCAGGCCGAACGACGGCTCGATGACGTACGGCACGTACTTCTCGTTGGCGGCCTGGTCGAAGAAGCGCAGGTCTTGGCCGGACGACTCGATGTGGTTGTTGAGGTCGAAGTCGGTGCGGTTCGCGACGCCCATGAGCTCGCCCCACTCCGAACCGGTGAAGCCGAAGCGGTACTCGATGTCGGCGGTGGCGTCCGAGTAGTGCGCCCGCTCGCCGTCCGGCACGTCGAAGCGCCGGAGGTTCTCCGGGTCGATGCCGAGGTCGGTGTAGAACGCGACGGAGTCGGCGATCCACTGCTCGTAGTGCTCGCCCGCCTCGGCCGGCGGCACGAAGTACTCGATCTCCATCTGCTCGAACTCGCGGGTGCGGAAGATGAAGTTGCCGGGCGTGATCTCGTTGCGGAACGCCTTGCCGACCTGGCCGATGCCGAACGGGGGCTTCATGCGGCTGGTCGTGACGACCTGCGCGAAGTCGACGAAGATGCCCTGCGCGGTCTCGGGGCGCAAGAAGTTCAGGCCCTCCTCCGACTCGACCGGGCCGAGGTAGGTCTTGAGCATGCCGGAGAACTCGCGGGGCTCGGTCCACTCGCCGCGGGTACCGCAGTTCGGGCAGGCGATCTCGGCCATGCCGCCCTCGGGGTCGCGGCCCTTCTTCGCCACGAACGCCTCGGTCAGGTGGTCCGCACGGAACCGGTGGTGGCAGTGCAGGCACTCGACCAGCGGGTCGGTGAAGGTCGCGACGTGGCCGGAGGCCTCCCACACCTTGCGGGGCAGGATGACGGCCGAGTCCAGGCCGACCATGTCCCCGCGGCCGCGGACGAACCGCTGCCACCACTGGCGCTTGATGTTCTCCTTGAGCTCCACACCGAGGGGCCCGTAGTCCCACGCGGAGCGGGAGCCTCCGTAGATCTCACCCGACTGGAAGACGAAGCCGCGGCGCTTGGCCAGGGCGATGACGCTGTCGAGACGGGAGGGCTGTGCCAAAGGGTGCTCCAGAGGTCGCCGAGCTGGGTGCTCGGTGCGGAAACGGTCCGGGCAAGACTACCGGCGTTCGTCGGCCGGGAGGCCCGCCCCGCGTCCGCCGTCCGCGCTCACCTTCCCGACGCGCCCGGCCCCACCCCGCCCAGCGCGGCCACGACGTCGGTCACGTCCGCCTCGTCGTTCCACAGGTGGAACGCGATCCGCAGTCGCCCGGCACGTCCGGAGGCGGTGAGCCCCGCGGCGGTGAGGGCACGGAGGGCCGACCCGTCGGCGTCCGCGAACGTGACGATCGCCTGCCCGTCGCCCTGCCGAGGCGACCCGAGGGCGTCGCACAGCCGATCTGCGAGACCGGTGGCGTGCCTCCAGACCGCCTGCTGGTCGAGCGCGACCGCGTGCTCGAGCGCGGCCACGGCACCGGGCCACGCCTGCCAGGCCGGCGAGACGTCGAAGCGACGGGCGTCGTCGGCCAGGTGCATCACGGGTCCGTAGCACGACGACCACACGTCCTCCCCCGCGTACCAGCCGGCCTGCACGGGGCGGAGCCGGCCGAGGGCGGTGTCGGAGAGTGTCATGAAGGCGACGCCGCGCGGCGCGCAGAGCCACTTGTAGGCGTGCGTGAGCGTCACGTCGAACGGCGCCGCGTCGACGGGCAGGACCCCGGCGGCCTGCGTGAGGTCGCACAGGGTCAGGGCGCCGACGCGGCGGGCCGCAGCCACGACCGGGTCGGGGTCGGTGACCGCGCCCGTGGCGGACTGCACCGCGGACCACGCGACGAGGGCCGTGTCGGGCCCGACGGACGCGGCGAGCCGGTCGAGCGGGACGCTCCGGACCCGGACGCCGCGGTGTACCTGGGCGAGGAACGGGAACACGACCGAGCTGAAGTCGCCGTCGGGGACGACCACCTCGGCACCGTCCGGCAGCGCGTCGGCGACGACCGCGGCCATCACCGATGTCTGCGAGCCGGTCGCGACGCGGGACGCCGGGACCCCGACGAGCTCCGCGAAGAGCGAGCGTCCCTGTTCGACCAGTGCCCCGTAGCGGGCCGGCGACGTCTCGGCGCGGGACCACGCGTCGAGGTCGGCGCGCTGGGCCGCGAGGGTGCCGTGGGTCGGCAGACCGGCGGTGCACGCCGCGAGGTAGCCGCGGCCGGCGGGGAAGGAGTCCATGCGGACAGCGTCCCGGCTCGCTCCCCATCACACCAGTGCCGGTTCGTTGTGCCACCGATAACATCACGTGATGGACGAGATCGATCCCCAGTTGCTCCGGGTGCTGCGCGCCGTGGCCGACGGCGGGTCGATCACCCGTGCCGCCGCAGCGCTCGGGTCGAGCCAGCCGGCGGTCAGCCAATTGCTCGCCCGGGCCGAGCGGCGACTCGGGCACACCCTGGTGCTGCGGTCCGGGCAGGACGGTCGCGGCGGGCGCGGTGCGACGCTGACGGACGCCGGCCGGGTGCTCGCGGACCACGCCCTGCACGTGCAGGCAGCACTGACCGCCGCGCGCGAGGACCTCGACGCCGTCGGGGGCCTGTCCCGCGGTCGGGTGCGCCTCGCCGGGTTCCCGAGCGCTTCCTCCGCCCTCGTGCCCGCCGTGCTCGCACGGCTGGCGGCGACGGCTCCCGGCGTGACGACCTCCTACGTGGAGGTCGAACCGCCCGAAGCACACGACCTGCTGCGGAGCGGCGAGGTCGACGTCGCCCTCACGTTCACCTACGTCGGCGACGAGGTCGGAGCCACCCCGGACCCCGGGCTCGTCACCCGGGCGCTGGGGCGCGACCCGCTCGCGCTGGTGACGCCGGTCGGGGCAGGCCGACCGGGAGGCCCGGGGTCCGTCCGCCCCGCCGGCCCAGCTGCCGTGGACCTGGCGGCACACCGCGATGCCCGCTGGATCGGCGGCTGCCCGCGGTGCCGGGGGCACCTCCTCGCCTCGTGCGCCACCGCCGGGTTCACGCCGGACATCGTGCTCGAGACCGACAACGCGGCGGCGGTCGTGGGGCTCGTCGCCGCCGGACTCGGGGTGGCGTTGCTGCCCCGGCTGGCACTCGCCACGACGGTGATCCCCGCCGAGGTCCGGGTCGATCCCGTCGACGACGACCTGGCTCGACGCGTCGAGGTCGTCGTGGCGCGCGGGGCCGAGCGCGTCCCCAGCGTGCTGGCCGCCCTGGACGCCGTGCGGTCGGCGGCGCACCTGCTCGACGGGCCGCTGCCGGGCTGAGGAGCCGGGCTGCGCGGCCCGGGTCGGGCTGGGCTGGGCTCGGCTGGGGCTACGCCGTCGGGGCGTCGACCGCGCCGCCGTAGCGCCGGTCGCGGCGTGCGTACTCCTCGATCGCACCCCACAGGTCGGTGCGGCGGAAGTCCGGCCACAGGCGGTCGAGGAACACCATCTCGGCGTACGCCGACTGCCAGAGCAGGAAGTTGCTCGTGCGCTGCTCCCCTGAACTGCGGAGGAACAGGTCGACGTCGGGCATCTCGGGCACGTACAGCCGCTTCGCCAGGGCCTTCTCGGTGACCTGGCTCGGCTTGAGGCGTCCGGCGGCGACCTCTTCGGCCATCCCCCGCACGGCGTCGACGATCTCGTTCCGGCCGCCGTAGTTGACGCACATCGTCAGGGTCAGCACGTCGTTGCCGGCGGTCATCTGCTCGGCGCGGTCGAGTTCGTCGATGACGCTCCGCCACAACCGCGGACGCCGACCGGCCCACCGCACCTTGACGCCCCACTCGTTGAGCTGGTCGCGCCGTCGGCGGATGACGTCGCGGTTGAAGCCCATCAGGAACCGGACCTCTTCCGGGGACCGCTTCCAGTTCTCGGTCGAGAACGCGTACGCCGAGATGTGCTTGACGCCGATCTGGATGCCGCCGGCGACGACGTCCAGCAGCGAGGCCTCACCCGCCTTGTGCCCCTCGATCCGGGTGAGCCCTCGGCCGTTCGCCCACCGGCCGTTGCCGTCCATCACGATGGCCACGTGGTCCGGCACGAACCGGGCCGGGATCGCCGGGGGCGTCTGGCCCGTCCAGTCGATCGGGCGGAACGGCTCGGCGTCGTCGGGGCGGCGGGGGCTCATGCGGTGGGGGTTCCTTCGGCGGCGGGATCGAGGTCGGGGTCGGCGGGGTCCGGGACGGAGGGCGCCGGGGTGGAGGGCGCCGGGGTGGAGGCGACCGCACGGGCCGTCGCCTCGGGCCCGTCGTGGGTCAGCGGCACCGGCAGCGGATGCTCCGACCGGTCGACGTGCGGCAGGGACCGGAGCGATCGTTCCAGGTGCCACTGGGCGTAGGCCGCGACCACGCCGGAGGCGCGTGACCGCGTGCGCTCGTCGGTGGCGTCGACGCTCGCCCAGTCGCCGGCGAGCAGCGAGCCGAGTACCCCGAGGGTCGCCGGGTCGAGCCGCGGCGTGCCGGGAGGCGCAGCGCGATCGGCGACCACGCCGCCGAGCTGCACGACGAAGGCCGAGTGCGGCCCGGGCTCCCCGGTGACCGCACAGTCGCCGAACGAGGGCGCCCACCCTGCGATGCTCATCGCGCGGAGCAGGTAGGAGTCGAGCGTGGCGCTGGAGTGGTGCTCACCGCGGGACAACGACCGCAGCGCACCGACGAGCAACAGGTACTGCTGCAGGCCGGCGTCGGCCTCGCTCAGGCGGTCGGCGGTCTCGACCATCGCGCTGGCAGCCGTGTACGCGCCGTAGTCGGCGACGATCTGCGCACCGTAGGCGCCGAGCGACTCAGCCTGCGTGACGATGTCGAGCGAGCGCCCCTCGTAGAACTGGGCGTCGACGACCATGAACGGCTCGAGGCGGCTACCGAACTTCGACGCGGTCCGCCGCACGCCCTTGGCCACCGCTCGGATCTTGCCGTGCTGCCGACTGAGCATGGTGACGATGCGGTCGGCTTCACCGAGCTTGTGGGTGCGCAACACGACGCACTCGTCCCGGTACAGCGGCATGCCCCCAGTATCCCCCGCCCCGCCGACACCGCGCCGCGCGGGGCTGGGCACGCGCGGGGCTGGGCACGCGCGGGGCGGGTCGTGCGCGGGCGCGGGGCGTACTCGGCGGAATCGGGCGTACCTGGTCGAAAGAAACGCCCAGGTACGCCCGATCCGACGTGCCATCGCGCGTGACGGGGGAAGTACCGCGCGTGTCAGGCGGAGACGAGCTCCGGCGAGTCGGCGCCGGTCGCGGCTCCCGCGCGGACCGCACGGTTGACCGCGGAGACGATCGCCTTGAGCGACGCCGTCGAGATGTCAGCGTCGATGCCGACGCCCCACAGGCGCACGCCGTCGACGTCGAGCTCGACGTAGGACGCCGCCTTCGCGTCACCGGAGGCGCTCATCGTGTGCTCCGAGTAGTCGTACAGCGTGACCTGGACGCCCTGCGCGGCGAGGACCTTGAGGAACGCGTCGATCGGACCGGTACCCACGGCGTCGGCGGTGACGGATCCCTCGTCGACGCGGAGCGCGACCGACAGCGAGGTCGTGCCGTCGAAGTCGCTCGACGTCGCCGTCTTCGTGAGCTCGTAGCGACCCCACTTGTCGTCGTCGGTCGGTGCAGGCAGGTACTCGTCCTGGAACACGTCCCAGATGCGCTGCGAGGAGAACTCGCCGCCCTCGGTGTCGGTGTGCCGCTGCACGACGCCGGAGAACTCGATCTGCAGCTTGCGGGGCAGGTCCAGGGCGTGGTCCGTCTTGAGCAGGTAGGCGACGCCGCCCTTGCCGGACTGCGAGTTGACACGGATGACGGCCTCGTACGACCGGCCGATGTCCTTCGGGTCGACGGGCAGGTACGGCACCGCCCACTCGATCTCGTCGATGTCCTTGCCCGCCGCGGCCGCCTTGGCCTTCATCGCCTCGAAGCCCTTGTTGATGGCGTCCTGGTGCGAGCCACTGAACGCCGTGTAGACGAGGTCGCCCGCCCACGGCTGACGCTCCGGCACCGGCAGCTGGTTGCAGTACTCGACGGTGCGCTTCACCTGGTCGATGTCCGCGAACGAGATCTCCGGGTCGATGCCCTGCGTGAACAGGTTCATGCCCAGCGCGACGAGGTCGACGTTGCCGGTGCGCTCACCGTTGCCGAACAGGCAGCCCTCGATGCGGTCCGCGCCGGCCATGTAGCCGAGCTCCGCGGCGGCGACGGCGGTGCCACGGTCGTTGTGCGGGTGCAGCGACAGGATGACGTCCTGACGGTGGGCCAGGTTGCGCGACATCCACTCGATCGAGTCGGCGTAGACGTTCGGCGTCGCCATCTCGACGGTCGCCGGCAGGTTGATGATGACCTTGCGGTCAGGGGTCGGCTCGAAGACCTCGAGCACGGCGTTGCAGATCTCCAGTGCGACCTCGAGCTCGGTGCCCGTGTAGGACTCCGGCGAGTACTCGTAGTAGACCGTCGTGTCGTGCTGGAGCGTCGCCTCAGCCGCCTTGCACAGCTTCGCGCCGGCGACCGCGATGTCGACCACACCCTGCACGTCGGTGCGGAAGACGACCTCGCGCTGCACGATGCTCGTCGAGTTGTACAGGTGGACGATGGCCTGCCTCGCGCCGTCGATCGCCTCGTACGTGCGCTGGATGAGGTGCTCGCGCGCCTGGGTCAGCACCTGGATCGTGACGTCGTCGGGGATCGCGCCCTCGTCGATCAGCGACCGGACGAAGTCGAAGTCGGTCTGCGAGGCACTCGGGAACCCGACCTCGATCTCCTTGTAGCCCATGCCGACGAGCAGGTCGAACATCGCGCGCTTGCGCTCGGCGTCCATCGGGTCGATGAGGGCCTGGTTGCCGTCACGCAGGTCGACAGCGCACCAGCGCGGCGCCTTGTCGATGCGCTTCATCGGCCAGGTGCGGTCGGGCAGGTCGACCGAGATCTGTTCGTGGAAGGGGACGTACTTGTGGATCGGCATCCCGGAGGGCTGCTGCGTGTTCTGCATCGTTCGTCGCTTTCGTGTGCTCTGGGTGAGGGCGGCCACGACGGACTCCGCGACGAGGTGGGCCGGTGTGTCAGGCCTCGTCGCGGCAGCGAAGGAGGAGGAGTGCCGAGTACATCGGGTCCACGGTAGCACCGGCCGCGGCTCGTGTGACAGCGAGGGGCGTTCGAGTGGTCACGACATGCCGTCGGCCGGACGCCGAGGTTCCACGAACCGTCGCCGGCGGCCGTCCGGAGTCCAAGATCGTGGAACCTCGGCGAACGCGAGCGGCGTGGCGCGAGCGGCGTGGCGGGAGCGGCGTGGCGGGGCGGCGTGGCGGGAGCGGCGTGGCGGGGCGGCGTGGCGGGAGCGGCCGGGGCGGCGGAGGCACGGGACGACGGACCGGAGGCACGGTGCCAGCTGGCACCGTGCCTCCCGTCCGCCGCGTGGCCCGACCACGGCCGCTCGTCAGTCGACCGCGAGCGCTTCGGTCGGGGGGACGCGCATCGCGCGCCGCACCGGCGCGATCGTCGCGACGACCGCGAGCACGAGCGCCCCGACGACGACGATCCCGATGGTGAGCGGCGGCAGCACGGGCGTGACCGGGGTGCCCAGCGATCCGAGCAGCGTCTGCCCGCCGACCCAGCCATAGAAGGTGCCGAGCACGAGCCCGGAGACGACGGCCGCGACGACCATCTGCACGGCCTCGGTCACGATCATCCGGCGGACCTGCGCCCCGGTGAGTCCGAGGACCCGCAGCAGCCCGAGCTCACGGCGACGCTGCAGGACCCCGAGTGCGAGCGCGTTCACGACCCCGACGGCGGCGATCACGGCGGAGAACCCGACGATGACACTGACGACGGCGTTCAGCTGCACGAAGAAGTCGCGCTGCGCCTGCACCATCTCGGTCGTCATCTGGCCCTGCCCCAGGTCCTCGAGCTGGGCCTCGAGCACGTGCTGCATGATGCCGAGCGCGACCGCGAAGGTGACGAGCAGGGTGACGCCGATCACGAGCCCGATCGTCGCCCGCGAGGACCGACCCGGCGCACGCATGGCGTTGCGGCCGGCGAGCAGGACGACGGGGTCGTGCGAGCCGATGCGGCCGATGAGCTGCAGGACGGGCGGCATCACGATCGTCGCCCCGACCGCGACGCCCGCGAAGGACACGAACCCGCCGAGTGCCGCCGGCAGCACCGCGATGGGCGAGCCCGCGCTGACCGCGAGCCCGATGAGCATGAGCGCCGCGCCGCCGGCCATGAGCACGATGGCCCAGACCTTGCGGGCGGTGCCGGAGCGGACGTCGTCGTGGCTCGGTTCGACGCTCGACGACAGCGCCTCGAGCGGGGTGACGGTCAGCACCCGGCGGGAGCCCGCGGCGAAGGCTCCCCAGGTCGCCAGGACGACCGCGACGACCGGCAGCACGAGTTCCCACGGCAGGAGCGTGTAGTCGGTGTCGGGCAGGAAGCCGTTGCCGCGCAGGACGACGACGAACACCGCGGACAGTCCGGTGCCGACGACGGCGCCGATCAGCCCGCCGAGTACCCCGACGACCAGGCCGGTCCGGGTGATCCGGGCACGGAGGGTCGCACCCGTGGCACCGACGAGACGCTGCAGCGCGATGATCCGGGTCTGCCCGGCGATGAGGGTCGCGCAGGTGTTGGCGGTGACGATCGCGCCGACGTACAGCGCGATCCCGAGGAACAGCCAACCGACGACGGACAGGATCGCTTTGACCGGCCCGAGGTCGGCGAGCCCGACGGCGCCGAGCGCCTCGGTCACGATGCCCGGGGCGATGACGAGTGCTGAGCCGAACGTCGTGCCGAGCGCCGCGACCAGCACGGTCGGGGCGAAGGAGCGGACGCCGTTCACGCTGCCGCCTCCATCCCCAGCATCGTGGTGGAGATCGCGCCGGCGTCCATCGCCGGGCGGTCGGCGACGACCCGGCCGTCGGCGAGGAACAGGATCCGGTCGGCGTTGGCGGCGGCGACGGGGTCGTGGGTCACCATGACGACGCTCTGACCCCACTCCTGCACGGCGCCGCGCAGGATCGCGAGGACGTCACGGCCGGTGCGCGAGTCGAGGGCACCGGTCGGCTCGTCGGCGACGACGACTGCCGGCCGCGAGGCGAGCGCCCGGGCGATGGCGACGCGCTGCTGCTGCCCACCCGACAGCTGGTGCGGCCGGTGCGACAGCCGGTTGCCGAGTCCGAGCTGGTCGACCAACCGGTCGATCCACGCGCTCTCGTCCTTCGACGGCTTGTGCCCGCCGAGCAGGAACGGCAGCCGGATGTTCTCGCTGACGTCGAGCGTCGGTACCAGGTTGAACGACTGGAACACGAACCCGAGCCGGCGGCGACGGAGCTCGGTCAGGTCCTTGTCGCCGAGCCCGGTGATGTCGACGCCGTCGATCTGGATGCGGCCGGCGGACACCGCGTCGAGGCCGGCGGCAACGTGCATGAGGGTCGACTTGCCGGACCCGGACGGCCCCATCACGGCGGTGAACTCCCCCGCGCCGATGTCGACGCTGACGTCGTCGAGCGCTGTGACCCGGCGCGCGGCGTCGCCGTAGTGCTTGGACACGTGGTCGAGTCGGATGATCGGAGCGTGGCTGGTGGTCATGCACCAACGATGACGGCCGGGAGGCCCGGCCCGCGTCCGTCGGGCGGCTCCTGTGGATGCACCGCTCGGCTCGACTTCCTGTGGACGGGTCATCCGATCGGATGACGTCCGTCAGTCGGCCTTGCCCACCAGTCCGTGCTCGTGGGCGAACACGACGAGGCGCACGCGGTCGCGGAGTCCGAGCTTCGTCAGGACCCGCGAGATGTGGGTCTTCACGGTCGCCTCGCTGACGTACTCGTGCTGCGCGATCTCGCTGTTGCTGAAGCCGCGGGCCGCCAGGTCGAAGATCTCGCGCTCACGCGGTGTCAGGTCGTCGAACGTCGCCGGCACGGTCGCGGCCTGCTCGACCGAGTCGTCGTACCGACGCAGGAGCTCCCGCGTCGCCGAGGCCGCGAAGACCGCGGTGCCGGCGTGCACGGTCCGCACGGCGGCGAGCAGGAACTCCGGGTCGGCGTCCTTCAGCACGAAGCCGCTCGCCCCGGCGCGGATGGCCTTCGCCGCGGCCTCGTCGAAGTCGAACGTGGTCAGGACGAGCACCTTGGCGCCGTCGGTCCCGGCCTGCTCGACGATGTGCGAGGTCGCCGTGATGCCGTCCATCACGGGCATGCGGACGTCCATCAGGACGACGTCCGGGCGGGCGCGGCGGACGAGCTCGACGCCCTCGGCGCCGTCGCCCGCCTCGCCGACGAACTGCAGGTCGGGTTGGGAGCCGATGAGCATCCGGATGCCCGTGCGGAAGAGTGCCTGGTCGTCGACGAGGGCGACGCGGATCCGGCCGTCGGCCGGCGGGGTGGTGGTCATCGGGCGGTGCGCTCCTGCTCGGTCGGGCTGGCGGTCGGGCCGGCGATCGGGGTGACACGGCCGCGGGGCATCTGTCCGCTGGCGGGGACCGCGGGCATCCGGACCGAGACCTCGAAGTCCGGTCCGCGAACCCCTGCGGTCATCGTGCCGCCGGTCATGGTCGCACGCTCGCGCATCCCGACGAGGCCGTGTCCGGTGCCGGGACCCCGCGTGCCGTCGTCCGCGCGGCGGTTCACGACCGCGATCTCGACGGTGTCCGGTCGGTAGGTCAGCGATGCGTGCACCGGGGTCCCCGGTTCACCGTGCTTGTACGCGTTCGTCAGGCTCTCCTGGACGATCCGGTACACCGCGAGCTGCGTCGTGGTGGGGAGACCGGCAGGGTCGCCCTCGCGCTCGACCCGGACGTCGAGGCCGACCTGCCGCATCTCGCCGATGAGCCGGTCGATGTCGTCGATCTCGGGTGTCGGAACGGTCCCCTGCTCGTGCCGCAGCGCACCCAGGAGCTCGCGGACGTCGCCGAGCGCACGGCGGGCGGTCGTCGAGATGGTGCCGAGCGCCTGGTCGGCGACGGCGGGGTCGGCCTTCAGCGCGTAGCGGGCGCCGTCCGCCTGGGCGATGACGACCGCGAGCGAGTGCGCGACGATGTCGTGCATGTCGCGGGCGATCCGCACACGTTCCTGTTCGACGGCGACGGCGCGGTCGGCGCGGGCGGCGTCGCGCTCGGCGAGCAGCTGGGCCTCGCGGCTCATGCTCGCCGACCGGCGGGTGCGCAGGACGAGGCCCGCCAACCACGGCAGCAGCAGGAGGAGCAGGACGACGGCGAAGTACGAGACCGTGACCTGCAGCGACTCCTGGAACGGGGTCGAGGCGGTCTCGATCGTCAGGCGGTTCCGGTAGTCGTCGACGCCGATGTAGAGCGCCGCGGTGACGGACCCGACGATGGCGGAGACGAGTCCCGCCAGCCGGACCCGTCGGCTGCCGTAGGCACTCGTGGTGTAGAGCACCGCCGCGATGAACACGTTCGACAGGTCGGGCATCTGGCCCGTCACCATCTCGAAGACCGCGAACACCCACGCGACCGCCAGGGCGAGTCCCGGTGACAGCCGTCGGAGCGCCAGCGCGGCGGTCATGCCGACGACGGTGACGACCGCGAGCGGGGTGTCCATCCCCCGGGCCGAGGTGATCAGCACGAGCGAGCCGAGCACGACGGCGATGACGACGTCGGTGATGACCTGCGCGCGCAGCATGGGACGGAACACGCGTCCACGGTACGGCGCTCGGGTCACCGGCGCGTCCCTCGCGTGGATGACACCCGGCGCCAGGACCTCAGAACCCGAGGCGTCCGAGCTGCTTCGGGTCACGTTGCCACTCCTTGGCGACCTTCACGCGGATGTTGAGGTACACGTGCCGACCGCCGAGCAGCGACTCGATCTCGACGCGGGCACGGGAGCCGACGTCCTTCAGGCGCTCGCCCTTGTGGCCGATGACGATCGCCTTCTGGCTGTCGCGCTCGACGAACAGGTTCGCGAAGATGCGCAGCGGACCGTCGGCGTCGTCGTCCTCGTCGGGCTCGACGATGTCCTCGATCACGACCGCGAGCGAGTGCGGCAGTTCGTCGCGGACGCCCTCGAGCGCGGCTTCGCGGATGAGTTCGCTGATGCGTTCCTCGTCGGTCTCCTCGGTCACGGCGGACGAGTCGTAGAGCTGGGGCGACTCCGGCAGCAGCGAGGTGATCTCGCCGAGGAGGTCCTCGAGCTGCAGGCCCTTCGTGCCCGACGTCGGGATGATCGAGTCCCAGTCACGGAGCCTCGAGACGGCCAGCAGCTGCTCCCCGACCTTGTCCTTCGAGGTGCGGTCGATCTTCGTGACGATCGCGACCTTCTTGGCCCGCGGGTACTGGTCGAGGGTGTCGTTGATGAAGCGGTCGCCCGGGCCGATCGGCTCGTTGGCGGGGACGCAGAACCCGATGACGTCGACGTCGCCGAGCGTGGACTGCACGAGGTCGTTGAGCCGCTCGCCGAGCAGGGTGCGCGGACGGTGCACGCCCGGGGTGTCGACGATGATGACCTGGCCGTCGGGACGGTGCACGATGCCGCGGATCGCACGCCGGGTGGTCTGCGGCTTCGACGAGGTGATCGCGACCTTCTGGCCCACCAGCGCGTTCGTCAACGTCGACTTGCCGACGTTCGGGCGCCCGACGAACGAGACGAAGCCCGCACGGTACGGCGTGCCCGAGGCGGTGGGGGTGGAGTCGGAGTCGGTCATGCGTGCGTGGTTCCCGTCGTGGTGGTGGCGTCGTCGAAGGCGTCCTCGACACCCGCGAGGGCATCGGTGCGCTCGGCGAGCACGGTGATGAGGTGGCGGCGCTTGCCCTCGACCCGGTCGGCCGTCAGGACGACGCCGGACACCGTGACGGTGTCGCCGGAGATCGCCAGGTGGCCGAGCTCCTTGGTGAGCAGGCCGCCCGCGGTGTCGACGTCGTCGTCGTCGAGCTCGATCCCGAACAGGTCGCCGAGCTCGTCGACGGGCAGCCGGGCGGAGATCCGCCAGATGCCGGGCTCGACCTCGACCCGGTCGACCACCGCGCGGTCGTACTCGTCGGAGATGTCCCCGACGAGTTCCTCGATGAGGTCCTCCATCGTGACGAGACCGGCGACGCCGCCGTACTCGTCGACGACCAGGACCAGGTGGTTCTTCGCGACCTGCATGTGCCGCAGGGTGTCGTCGGCGGCCTTCGACTCCGGCACGAACTCGGCCGGACGCAGCAGGCGCGTGACCCGCTCGCTGCCGGACCCCGGACGCTCGTACAGCGCCCGCGACACGTCGCGCAGGTACAGCACACCGAGCACGTCGTCGCTGTCCTTGCCGGTGACGGGCATGCGGGACACCCCGGCAGCCAGGAACTGCTCCATGCCGGCGGCGAGCGTGTCCGAGCCGTCGACGGTCAGCATGTCGGTGCGCGGCACCATCACCTCGCGCACGAGGGTGTCGCTGAACTCGAAGACCGAGTGGATGAGCTCGCGGTCCTCGTCCTCGAGCACGTTGCTCTCGGTGGCCTCGTCGACGAGGGACAGCAGTTGCTCTTCGCTCGACACCGTCGAGGCACTCCGGCCACGGCCCGGGGTCACGCGGTCGCCGATGCGGACGAGCAGACCGGCGAGCGGACCGAGCACGATCCGGACGGCACGGACCAGCCCGCCGGTGGACGCCAGCAGTCGCTCGGCGTGCGCCCGTCCGACGCTGCGCGGACTCGACCCGACGAGCACGAAGGACACGGCCGTCATGATGGCGGCGGAGACGATGAGCGCCACCCACCAGCTGTCGAACGCCCGCACCAGGGCGATCGTGACGAGCACGGCCGCGGCGGTCTCGGCGAGGACCCGGAAGAAGTTGAGCGCGTTGACGTGCGCACCGACGTCGTCCGCGATCGCCTCGAGCGCGCGACGCCGCTTGTTGCCGCGGGCGATCTCGTCGAGGTCGGCACGGGACACCACGGAGAGTGCGGCGTCGCTCGCGGCGAGGAGTCCGCCGAGCACGACGAGCCCCAGCGCCACCGCGAGCAGGCCGACGACGACGAGCATCGGCTACCGACCCCGGCGCTGGGCCGCGAAGGCCGTCAGGATCTCGCCCTGCAGCCCGAACATCTCGGCCTTCTCGTCCGGCTCGGCGTGGTCGAACCCGAGCAGGTGCAGGATGCCGTGGCAGGTGAGCAGCAGCATCTCGTCGGTGCTCGAGTGCCCGGCGGTCTTCGCCTGTTCCTCGGCCACCTGCGGGCAGAGCACGATGTCGCCGAGCAGTCCGGCGGGCGTGGGGTCGTCCTCGGTACCCGGTCGGAGTTCGTCCATCGGGAAGCTCAGGACGTCGGTCGGGCCGGGCTCGTCCATCCACCGCACGTGCAGCTGCTCCATCGCGCCCTCGTCGACCAGGACGATGGCGAGTTCGGCGTCCGCGTGCACGTGCATCGCATCGAGGGCGAAGGCGGCGAGGCGCTGGATCGCTGCCTCGTCCACCTCGACCCCGGACTCGTTGTTGAGCTCGATGCTCACCGGTTGCCTCCTCGGGCGTCGTTCTGGGGGTACGGGGGTCGCTGACGGTCCTGCGGCGGCCGCCCCCGGCGCTCGGCACGGTTGGCGCCGTCGGGGTTGCCGACCGGCGCGGTGCCGCGGCCACCGGGACGATGACCGGCCTGCTCGGCGAGGCGTTCCTCGTCGTAGACGGTGTAGGCGTCGACGATGCGGCCGACGAGCGTGTGCCGCACGACGTCCTCGCTGCCGAGCCGGGCGAAGTGGATGTCCTCGACCGTCTCGAGGATGCGCGTCACGAGCCGGAGCCCGGACACGTTGCCCGGCAGGTCGACCTGGGTGATGTCCCCCGTGACGACCATCTTCGAGCCGAACCCGAGACGGGTCAGGAACATCTTCATCTGCTCGGGGGTCGTGTTCTGCGCCTCGTCGAGGACGACGAACGAGTCGTTGAGCGTCCGGCCGCGCATGTACGCGAGCGGCGCGACCTCGACCGTGCCCGCAGCGAGCAGCTTCGGGACCAGCTCGGGGTCCATCATCTCGTTCAGGGCGTCGTAGAGCGGCCGCAGGTACGGGTCGATCTTGTCGGTGAGCGTGCCCGGCAGGAACCCGAGCCGCTCGCCGGCCTCGACCGCTGGACGGGTCAGGATGATCCGGGTGACCTCGCGCCGCTGCAGGGCCTGCACCGCCTTCGCCATCGCCAGGTAGGTCTTGCCGGTGCCGGCGGGACCGATCCCGAACGTGATGGTGTGTTCGTCGATGGCGTCGACGTACGCGCGCTGCCCGTCGGTCTTCGGCCGGACGGACTTGCCGCGGCTCGACACGATCGGCGTGCCGAAGGTGTCGGACGGCTTGCGGTCGTCGTCGAGGATGCGCGCCGACATCGGGATGTCCGAGGGGCCGATGTCCTGCCCGCGCTTGACCAGGCCGACGAGTTCGTCGACGAGCGCCTTCGCCCGCGCGACCTCGCGCTCGGGTCCGGTGAGCGTGACCTCGTTGCCGCGGACGACGACCTTGACGCCCGGGTACTGCCGTTCGACGGTCTTCAGGAGCCGGTCCTGGGGACCGAGCAGCTGGACCATGGCGATGCCGTCGACCTGGAGGGCGACGGAGACGACCTGGTCGTCGTCGGTGGTGGGCTGTGCTGGTTCGTTAGCCGGCAAGGGTGCCTTCCTGCAGTTCACCTGCGAGTACGTGCGCGTGCACGTGGAACACGGTCTGACCGGCGGCTTCGCCGGTGTTGAAGACGAGACGGAACTGGCCGCCGGCGCGCTCGTCGGCGATGCGCTGCGCGGTGGCGACCAGGTGGGCGAGGAGGTCGGGGTCACCGGCCGCGAGCTGGGCGACGTCCGCGTACTGCTCGGTCTTGGGGATGACCAGCACGTGGACGGGTGCCTTCGGGGCGATGTCCTCGATCGCGATCACACGGTCGTCCTCGGCGACGACGGTCGCCGGGATCTCGCGCGCGATGATCTTGCTGAAGACGCTGGGCGTGCTGGTGCTCATGACTCCATCGTAGAACGCGGGACCGACCTCGGGCCTTCCCTCACCAGCGACCGAGTCCGGCCTGCAGGATCGCGAGTGCCGCGGGACCGGCGGTCGAGGTCCGCAGCACGCTGTCGCCGAGCCGGACCCTGATCGCTCCCGCGGCCTCGAGCCGGTCGAGCTCGGAGCCGTCGATACCGCCCTCCGGCCCCACCACGAGTGCGATCTCGTCGAGGTCCGCCGGCGGTTCCCAGGTCGCGAGCCGCACGGTCGCGGTGGGGTCGAGCACGAGCACCGCGGCACCGGCACCGAGCGCGGGCACGAGCTGCGCCGTCGTGACGAGCGGCCCGACCTCGGGCACCCGCGACCGGATCGCCTGCTTCGCGGCCTCGTGTGCGATGGACGTCCAGCGCGATCGGCCCTTCTCGACCTTCGGGCCTTCCCACCGGGAGACACTGCGCGCGGCCGACCACGGCACGATCCGGTCCACGCCGATCTCCGTCGACGCCTGCACCGCCATCTCGTCGCGGCCGCCCTTGGCCAGGGCCTGCACGAGCGTCAGCGACGGGACCGGCAGCGGATCGACGGACAGCGACGCGACGGACAACACCAGCGAATCGCGGTCGACGGAGTCCACCGCACCGGACACGACGGTCCCCCGTCCGTCCGAGAGCCGCAGCGTCTCGCCGACCCGCACGCGCGAGACGGTCACGGCGTGCCGCCCCTCTGCCCCGTCGAGCGTCACGGAGCCACCGACGGCGACCCCGTCGAGCGACTCCACGACGTAGAGCGATGCCATCAGAAGTTGAAGAAGCGGTCGCGGAGCTTGCCGAACATGCCCTGCTGGAACCGGGCGAGCTGCGGCGCCGAGGCCTTGTGCGACTTCGCGAGCTGCTCGACCAGCTGCCGCTCCTTGTGCGACAGCTTCGTCGGGGTGACGACCTGCACGCCGACCCGGAGGTCGCCGCGGCCGCTCCCGCGCAGCTTCGTGATGCCGCGGTCCTTGATGACCAGGACGTCGGCGCTCTGCACCCCGGGACGGATCTCGAGCTCGACGGGCCCGTCGAGTCCGTCGATCGTCGTGGTGGTGCCGAGCACGGCGTCGGTCATCGCGACCTCGAGCGTGGCGAGCAGGTCGTCGCCGTCGCGGCTGAAGACGTCGTCGTGCCGCACCCGGATCTCCAGGTACAGGTCGCCGGAGGGGCCGCCGGCGGGGCCGACCTCGCCCTGGCCGGGCATCTGCAGGCGCAGGCCCGAGTCGACGCCGGCCGGGACGTCGACCGGAACCGTGCGACGGGCACGGACGCGGCCCTGACCCTGGCAGGTCGGGCAGGGGCTCGGGATGACGGTGCCGTACCCGCGGCAGGTGCCGCACGGGGCGCTCGTCACGACGTTGCCCAGGAGCGAGCGGACCTGGCGCTGGATGCTGCCGGAGCCGCCGCAGATGTCGCAGGTGCGCGGGCTCGTGCCCGGTGCGCAGCACGATCCGTGACAGGTCTCGCAGAGGACGGCGGTGTCGACCTCGACGTCCTTGTGGGTCCCGAAGACGACCTCGTCGAGGTCGACGTCGATGCGGAGCAGGGCGTCCTGCCCCCGCTCGGCACGGCTGCGCGGACCGCTGCCCCGGCCACCGCCGCCACCGCCGCCGCCGAAGAAGGCGTCGAAGATGTCGCTGAACCCGCCGGCGCCGCCACCGAAGGGGCTGTCGGCCTGTGGCCCGGCGTCGTACCGGCGCCGCTGCTCGGGGTCGCTCAGGACGTCGTACGCGTGCGTGACGTCCTTGAACCGCTCGGCGGCCTCGGGGGCCGGGTTCACGTCCGGGTGGAGCTCACGCGCCAGGCGGCGGTAGGCCTTCTTGATGTCGGCATCGGAGGCGTCTCGCTGGACGCCGAGGACGTCGTAGTGGTCTGCCACGTATCCCTCAGTCGGTTGTGTTCGGTCGGTCGGTCGGTGTTGCAGTCGATCAGTGTTCGCCCAGGAGCTTGGACAGGTACCGTGCGACGGCCCGGACGGCCGCCATGTTCGTGCCGTAGTCCATCCGGGTCGGTCCGAGGACGCCCAGGCGTGCCACCTCGCCGCCACCGGCGAGGTACCCGCCGGCGACGATGCTCGTGGCGTCGAGTCCGTACTCGGCGTTCTCGACACCGATGCTGGCCGCCACCGCGATGTCGTCCACCTGCATCTCCCCGAACAAGCGGAGCAGGGTGACTTGTTCCTCGATCGCTTCGAGCACCGGGAAGAGGCCGCCGGAGAAGTCCTGCTCGCTCTTCGCCAGGTTCGCGGCGCCGGCCATCAGCAGGCGGTCCTGTCGGTTCGCCGCGACCTGCTCGATGAGGGTCGCCACGACGACCCCGCCGAGCGTCTGGGCCTCGGGGCGGAGCTGTTGCGGCACCGCACGGAGCGCGGTGGGCACGTCCTGCAGCAGGAGCCCCACGGCCGCACCGTTCAGCACGGTGCGGAGTTCGGTCAGCAGCGGCTCGTCGAGCGCGACGTCGGTCTCGACGACGCGCTGCTCGACCCGGGCGGTGTCGGTGATGAGCACCACCATCAGCCGGGCGTCGCCGAGTCGCACGAGTTCGACGTGCTGCACCCGGGCGCGCACCATCGACGGGTACTGCACCAGGGCGACCTGGTTCGTGAGCTGGCTGAGCAGGCGCACGGTGCGGCCGAGGACCTCGTCGAGGTCGTTCGGGGCGCCGAGGAAGGTCTCGATGGCGTGCCGCTGGGCGCTCGTCAGCGGCCGGGCCGCGGCCAGGTGGTCGACGAAGAGGCGGTAGCCCTTGTCGGTCGGCACACGACCGGACGAGGTGTGCGGGGCGACGATGAGCTGCTCGTCCTCGAGCAGGGCCATGTCGTTGCGGATCGTGGCGGCACTGACACCGAAGGCGTGTCGCTCGACGATCGTCTTCGAGCCGACCGGTTCGCGGGACGCCACGTAGTCGCGCACGATCGCCTTCAGGACCTCGAGGCTGCGTTCACTGACCACGAGCGCTCCTTCCTGGTCGATCTGGCACTCGGACGTGTCGACTGCTGATCCTACGCCCGCGTGACTGCACCCCCGATACGCTTCCGGCATGACCTACGGACAGCAGCCCGGTGGCCCGCAGAACCCGAACGGACCCCAGTACCCGAGCGGGTACACCCCGCCGCAGCCGATGAGCCCGGAGGACCAGCGCCTCTGGGCAACGCTCACGCACATCGGCGGGATCTTCTTCAGCTTCGTCGCCCCGCTCGTGGCGTACCTGGTGCTCCGGGACCGCGGCGGCTTCATCCGCGAGCACACCCGGGTCGCGCTGAACTTCCACATCACCGTGGCGATCGCCTACGTCGCGTGCGGCATCCTGACCGTGGTGTTCATCGGAGCCCTGCTGCTCCCGATCGTGGCCGTGCTGACGATCGTCTTCGGCATCCTGGCGGCCGTCGCCGCGAACCAGGGCCAGTTCTACCGCTACCCGCTGTCGATCGAGTTCATCAAGCAGTAGGACCCGCCGGCGACCGGCGGCCGCCGGTCAGTCGAGCAGCTCCCGCACCACCGCGTCGGCGAGCAGGCGACCCTGCAGGGTCAGGTCGATGCGTCCCCGCACCGCGGCCGACCCGTCCACGAGACCCCGTGCGATGAGCCCCGCGACCCGGCCACGGGCCTCCTGACGGATCTCGCTCGTCGCGAGCTCCCCGCGGACGCGGGCGGCGAGGAGCAGCCGCTCGACGTACCGGGTCTCGTCGTCGATGACCTCGCGCCCGGCGGCCGGCGAGTCGCCGGACAGCACCCGGTTCGCGTACGCGGCCGGGTGCTTCACGTTCCACCACCGCGTGCCGGCGACGGCGGAGTGGGCGCCGGGGCCGACGCCCCACCAGTCGTGGCCCTTCCAGTACGACAGGTTGTGGCGACTCGCGTGCGTGTCGCCGCGTGCCCAGTTCGACACCTCGTACCAGGAGTACCCGGCGTCGCCGAGCACCTGGTCGGCGAGCTCGTACATGTCGGCGGCCAGGTCGTCGTCGGGGGCGGGGAGCTCGCCGCGGGCGACCATGCGGCCCATCGCGGTGCCGTCCTCGACGATGAGCGAGTACGCCGACACGTGGTCGGGCTCGCAGGCGATCGCGGCGTCGAGCGAGGTCCGCCAGTCGGCGAGGGACTCCCCCGGCGTCGAGTAGATGAGGTCGAGCGAGACGTCGAGGCCCTGCTGCTTCGCGAGGTCGACGACGACGGGCACGCGCAGCGGGTCGTGGGTGCGGTCCAGCGTCGCGAGCACGTGCGGAACGGCGGACTGCATGCCGTAGCTGATCCGGTTGAAGCCGCCCTCGCGCAGGGTCTGCAACGACGACGCGTCGACCGAGTCCGGGTTCGCCTCGGTCGTGACCTCGGCGCCGGGCAGGATCCCCCACGTGTCGTCGATGGCCCGCAGGATCATCGCCAGGTCGGACGCCGGCAACATGGTCGGGGTCCCGCCGCCGAAGAAGACCGTCGACACCGGCCGACGCGGCACACCGGAGCGGTCGAGCACGGTCGCGGCCCACTCGATCTCCCGCACGGCGTGCCCGGCGTAGTCGTCGCGACGGACGCCGCGGAGCTCGGACGCCGTGTAGGTGTTGAAGTCGCAGTAGCCGCAGCGCACCCGGCAGAACGGCACGTGCACGTACAGGCCGAAGGGGACGTCGCCGGCAGCGGGAGCACCGTCGGACCCCGCCGCCGCCCACGGCGTGATCAGGCCGTCCGCGGGGGCTGGATCGGCGATCGGGAGAGCACTCGGCATGGGCTCCATTCTCCGTCATGATGGGAGTCATGGAGCACCATCCCGTCCCCACCACGGTCCTGTGGGACATCGACGGCACCCTCGTGATGAACGCGTCGTCCCCGGGCAACCTCTACCACCTCGCGCTCGAGCGGGCGGTCGGCCGTGACCTCACCCTGCGCGTCGGACACCAGCACGGTCGAACGGACGCCGGGCTCATCGCCGAGCACGTCCGCGCCCACGCGTTCGACGACACCATCATCCCGACGGTGAGCGGCCACCTGCGCGACCTCACCGCCGAGCGGCACGCCTCGGGCGACCACCGCTCACCCGTCCCCGGCGCCACCGCGCTCCTCACCCGGTTCGCGGAGCTGGGCTGGCGGAACGGCCTGCTCACCGGCAACTCCGAGTACCGAGCCCGCGTCAAGCTGGCCGGTGCCGGGTTCGACGAGGGCCTGTTCGACTGGGACCATTCCTACTTCGGCGACACCGAGGTCGAGCGCGCCGACGTCACCACCCGTGCGGCGGCGGAACTCGCCGGCACCCGGGCCGTGATCGTCGGCGACACCCCGCGTGACGGCGAGGCCGCGGACGCCGCCGGCATCCCCTTCTTGGCGGTCGCCACCGGGGTGTTCGACGTCGAGGCCCTGCGAGCGACGAACGCGGTCACGGTCGCGCGGGACTGCCGGGTCGACGCCGGCCTGATCGAGGACGCCATCGCGGCACTGCCCCCGTTGCGCTGACCACGCGCACAAGCGCGCTAGCGGGCACGCGTACGAACGGGCACGCACACGCCCAGGCGCGCACACGCACGCCCACGCCCGCGCCCGCGCCGCTAGTCGCCCCGCAGCGCCGCCAGGTACTGCTCCGCCATCACCTTCTGCTGGCGACGCAGCAGCGGCGCGACGAACCGCCACTTCCGGCTCGACGGCTGCGAGAACTGCCGGATCTGCAGCCACACGGAGCCGTCCGACGTGCGTTCGACGACGAACGACTCCTCGCCGGAGAGCGGGTGCCCCTCGAGCGTGCCGTACGCGAAGCCCTTGCGGTCGTGCTCGTCGATGATCGACACGACCCGGACGGGCGCCTGCACGGTCCGGCCGAAGGCGTGCATCGTGAGGGTCGCCGAGGTGCCCGCGGTCACCAGCGGAGTGCCGTCCGGCGCGAACTTCTCGACCCGGGGCGTGCCGATCGAGGCCGGGGCGATCGGGACGCCGTCGTCGTCGAAGGTCACCGGGTTGTACCGGACCTCGTCGTCGTCGGGCTGTTCCTCGACACGCACGCGGATCCCGCTGCGCTCCTGGATCTGCCACGTCAGGGCCTGCGTCACCGCGGTCTCGAACCGCTGGTCGCCGTGCCCGATCCGCGCACGCGATTCACTGGGGGTGAACCCCTCGGGCGGGTACGTCATGAGGTCCGACGCCTGGGTCGCCCCCACCGCGCCGTAGGTCAGGGCGGTCCGGTAGCTCCCGCGGATGCTCATGCCGCCAGCCTACTTGCGCCTGCCCGGTCGGATCGAACCGATCACCGCTCAGGTCGCGTCGCCCGGGCCGCGTCGTCCGGTTCACGTGCACCCCGAACTGGAGGCCCGACCCGCGGCCGCCACGCCCCTATCGTTGCAACGTGCCCCGCTCCACCCCCGCGCCCTGGCGGTCCGTCGACCGTCGGACCGCGACCCTCGCCGCGCTCACGCTCGTCGCCTTCGGCGCCGCCGCGCTCGCGCGTGTCCTGGTCGACGCGACGACCGCCGGCATCGGCTCGTCCGCACGATACGTCGCGGTGCCACCGGCACAGTGGGACGCCTTCGACACCGCGAACGCGATCGCGGCGGTCGGTGCGTGCTGCGCCGGAGCGGGGGTCCTGCTGTTCGGGGCCACCCTCGTGTCCGCGGTCCGGCGGCACCGGGCCACGAGGATGCCGCAGTGGCTCGGCGCCGTGACGGTCGTCCTGGCCCTCGGGGCCGTGGTGTCCGGCGTCGCCGCGACCCAGCAGACCGACTTCGGTGCGGCCGCCGGGCTGGTCATCCTGCGGACCGCACTGGCGGGACTGGCCGCTGCGAGCCTCCCGGCCCTCTGCCTGGCCGTGCTGCGGGCGCGGGCCGCACGGGCCCGCTGACCCGTCGCTACTTCTTCTTTTCCTCGACGTCGCCGGACAGCGCGGCGATGAAGGCCTCCTGCGGGACCTCGACCCGACCGATGGTCTTCATGCGCTTCTTGCCCTCCTTCTGCTTCTCGAGGAGCTTGCGCTTGCGGGTGATGTCACCGCCGTAGCACTTCGCCAGGACGTCCTTGCGCATCGCGCGGATGCTCTCGCGGGCGATGATGCGGGCACCGATGGCCGCCTGGATCGGCACCTCGAACTGCTGGCGCGGGATGAGCTTGCGCAGCCGCTCGGTCATCAGGGTGCCGTAGGCGTACGCCTTGTCGCGGTGCACGATCGCGCTGAACGCGTCGACCTGGTCGCCCTGCAGCAGGATGTCGACCTTGACGAGGTCGGCCGCCTGGTCGCCGATGGGCTCGTAGTCGAGCGAGGCATAGCCCTGCGTCTTGCTCTTCAGCTGGTCGAAGAAGTCGAACACGATCTCGCCGAGGGGCATCTCGTAGCGGATCTCGACGCGGTCCTCGCCGAGGTACTCCATGCCGAGCAGGGAGCCGCGCCGCGACTGGCACAGCTCCATGATCGCGCCGACGTAGTCCTTCGGGGCGAGGATCGCTGCGCGGACCATGGGTTCGCGGACCTCGACGATGCGGCCGCCGGGGAACTCGGACGGGTTCGTGACCTCGGTCACGGAGTTGTCCTCGTTCGTGACCTCGTAGATCACGCTGGGCGCGGTCGTGATGAGGTCGAGCCCGAACTCGCGCGAGAGCCGCTCGGTGATGATCTCGAGGTGCAGCAGGCCGAGGAACCCGCAGCGGAAGCCGAAGCCGAGCGCCACCGACGTCTCGGGTTCGTAGACGAGGGCCGCGTCGGAGAGCTTGAGCTTGTCGAGCGCGTCGCGGAGGTCCGGGTAGTCCGACCCGTCGATCGGGTACAGGCCCGAGAACACCATCGGCTTCGGGTCCGTGTAGCCGGGCAGCGCGTCGGTCGCGGGCTTCTGCGCGCTCGTGACGGTGTCGCCGACCTTGGACTGGCGGACGTCCTTGACGCCGGTGATGAGGTACCCGACCTCGCCGACGGAGAGCCCCTTCGTCGGGATCGGCTCGGGGCTCGACACCCCGATCTCGAGGATCTCGTGCGTCGACTTCGTCGACATCATCTGGACCTTCTCGCGCGGCTTGATGGAGCCGTCGATCATCCGGATGTACGTCACGACGCCGCGGTAGCTGTCGTAGACCGAGTCGAAGATCATCGCGCGGGGCGCAGCCTCGACGTCGCCGACGGGGGCCGGCACACGCCGGACCACCAGGTCGAGGAGTTCGGGCACGCCGACACCGGTCTTGCCGGAGACGCGCAGGACGTCCTCCGGCTTGCCGCCGATGAGCTGCGCGAGCTCGGCCGCGTACTTCTCGGGTTCCGCTGCCGGCAGGTCGATCTTGTTGAGCACCGGGATGATCTCGAGGTCGTTCTCGAGCGCCAGGTACAGGTTGGCCAGCGTCTGCGCCTCGATGCCCTGGGCGGCGTCGACGAGCAGGATCGCGCCCTCGCACGCCGCCAGGGAACGGGAGACCTCGTACGAGAAGTCGACGTGTCCGGGGGTGTCGATCATGTTGAGCGCGAAGGTCTCACCGTCGAGTTCCCACGGCATGCGCACGGCCTGCGACTTGATCGTGATGCCGCGCTCGCGCTCGATGTCCATGCGGTCGAGGTACTGCGCGCGCATCGCGCGCTCCTCGACGACGCCGGTCATCTGCAGCATGCGGTCGGCCAGCGTGGACTTGCCGTGGTCGATGTGCGCGATGATGCAGAAGTTGCGGATCGCGCCGGCCGGGGTCGCGGCGGGCTCGAGCGGAGCGGATGCTTGTGGGCTCACGGTTCCTCAGGTGGGTCGGACGGTCGGCCCAGTCTCCCATGCTTCACCGGCTCTGGAGGCACGGCGCGACTGGGCGACGTGCGATGCGCGCTTGGTGCGCCCTCGCGCCGTTGTGCCGGCCCCGCACGGTGCGAGGTCGGCGGGCCCGTGCGCGGTTGACCGCCCCGTGACCGGATGCTGCGCGGCACGGGGCGAGCATCCTCGCACCAGGTGGAGGACTGCGCACCGTGCGCTGTCGCGCCGACCGGCACCGGGCCTCCTGGCCGCGACCGCCCGTCAGACGGAGGCGTGCGCCGGTGCGGGCAGCGCACCCAGGCCGCGCCGCAGGTCGTCGGGGGTGGCGGCCAGGCACACGCGGATCCAGCCCTCGCCGGAGCGGCCGAAGGCGCTGCCCGGCGCGACCGCGACGGCCTCGCGCTGCAGGAGGCCGAGCGCCCACGCCGCGACGTCGCCGTCCGAGGCGTGCGACACGTCGATCCACAGGTAGAACGCGCCACGCGGGTCGAGGTACCGGATGCCGGCGGTGTCCAGCACCTGCTTCGCGACCTCGAGGTTCGCGCGGTAGTGCTCGCGGGCGTCGCGCACCGCGGAGTGGTCCCCCACGATCGCCGCCAGTGCCGCGTACTGGTCCGGTTCAGCGACGCAGCTGATCATCGCCTCCTGCGTCGTGCGCATCGTCGGCCCGAGGCCCTTCGGGGTGACGAGGTACCCGACACGGACACCCGTCATGGCGTAGGTCTTGCTGAGCGAGAACGCGGAGAACACCCGGTCGTCCTCGTCGAGCGCGGCCAGGCTGACGTGGCGGGTGCCGTAGGTGAAGTACTCGTAGACCTCGTCGCTGATGACCCACAGGTCGTGGCGCTTCGCGAAGGCCAGGAGCGCGCGGAGGGTGTCCTCGCCGAACACCGCGCCGAGCGGGTTCGACGGGGAGTTCACGACGAGCACGCGGGTTCGCTCGGTGATGCTCGCCTCGAGCGCCTCGAGGTCGGGTTCGAACCCGTGCTGCGGCTCGAGCCGGTACGGCACCGGCGTCGCCCCCAGGATGTGCGCGTTCATCGTGAAGGTCGTGTAGCCCGGGTCCGGCACCAGGACCTCGTCGCCGGGGCTCAGCGTCAGCGTCATCGCCTGGAACAGCGCCTGGGTCGCGCCGATCGTCATCCAGATCTGTTCGAGGTCGGCCTCGATGCGGTTCTCGCGGCGGAGCTTGTCGCGGACCGCTTCGCGCAGGGGTGCGATGCCGCCGTTCGGCGTGTAGTCGGTGCGGTCCTCGGTCCAGGCGCGACGGGCGGCGTCGCCGATGTGCGGTGCCACCGGGACGTCGGGTTCGCCGATCACGAGCATCGTGACCGCGGTCCCGGCGGACTGCAGCAGCGCTGCCTGCTCGAAGACCCTCCGGATGCCGGAGGCGGGCACGGTGTCGATCCGAGGTGCGAGGGATGGCATGTCCGTCACCGTATCCGGTGCATGTTGCCGCGAGATCACGCCGATCCGGCGGTGTTTCGTGCTTTGGTGGCGGGCCGTTCGCCTGGTAATGTTGGTGGCTGGCTTGCGCGTTCCCCGCCCACGGGTGGAACGCGATGCGACCGAGGGCCCCTCTACCCCGCGGTCGCGCCCACCCGTACGAGACGAAGCAGGAGCTACACATGGCGAACATCAAGTCGCAGATCAAGCGCATCAAGACCAACCTCAAGGCCACCGAGCGCAACAAGGCCTACAAGTCGGAGCTCAAGACGTTCATCCGTCACACCAACGAGGCCGTTGCCGCTGGCGACAAGGACAAGGCCGTTGCCGCCCTGGCCACCGCGTCGAAGAAGCTCGACAAGGCCGTGAGCAAGGGTGTCATCCACCGCAACCAGGCCGCGAACCGCAAGTCGGCCATCGCGAAGAAGGTTGCATCGCTCTGATCTCCTGAGTGCTGCACGAAGGCCCCGCACCGTTCGGTGCGGGGCCTTCGTCGTGCGCGGGGGCTTCGGGGGGCGTGGGCGGGGTGGGCGGGGTGTGCGGCCTGCGTCGCGGGCCGCACGCTTCGTGAGCAGAAATGGTCGGGTGGCAGGTCGGCACTCGACCATTGCTGCTCACCAAGCGCGCGGGTGTGGGCGCACGACGACCGCTCGACGACCGCTCGACGACCGGGAGACGCGGGTCGCCTCAGCGCGCCTCGCCGCGTCGGGCGATGGTGCGGACCATGACCTCGAGCGCGTAGTGCGCGTCGCGCGAGCCGCCCTTCACCGCGGTGTCCGCCTCGGCGATGCTCGTGATCGCATTCGCGAGTCCGGCTTCGGACCACCCGGCGACGTCACGCTGCGCGCGCTGCACCTGCCACGGCGCCATGCCGAGCGCCGACGCCGCCTGGCCGCTCGGCCCGCGGAACGCGCTGACCTTCGCCATCGTGCGGATCTTGCTCGCGAACGCGGCGACGATCGGCACGGGCGCTTCGCCGGTGGTCAGTGCGTGCCGCAGCTCGACGATCGCCGGGGCGGAGCGTCCGGCCAGGGCGATGTCGGCCACCTTGAACGCGTTCGTCTCGACGCGACCGCCGTAGTACTTGTCGACGACCTTGTCGGTGATCTCCTGCGCCTCGTCCGCCAGGAGCTGCCGGCACGCGGCGGCGAGTTCGGCCAGGTCGTCGGCGAAGGCCACCACGAGGGTGCGGACCGCCGAGGGCGCGATCTTGCGTCGGGCGGCGCGGAACTCGGCGTTCACGAAGTCGATGCGGTCGGTCTCGCGCTTGAGCTCGTCGCACAGGACCTCGACGCCACCGCCGACGCCGCTGCGGATCGTGTCGAGGAGCTTCTTGCCGCGTACGCCGCCGCCGTGCCGGAGCACCAGGGTGACGTCGTCGGCTGGAGCCTGCAGGTACGAGATGGTCTCGGTGATGAAGGCGTCGGTGCACTTCTCGACGTTGGTGACCCGCACCAGTCGCGGCTCGCCGAACAGCGAGGGGCTCGCGAGCGTCGCGAGCAGGCCGGGGGCGTACTGGTCGGCTTCGAGGTCGTGCACCTCGAGCGCCGGGTCCTCGCCCACGAGCAGGTCCTTGAGCACGCTGCTGGCACGGTCCGCCAGGAACGCCTCGGGTCCGGTCACGAGCACGACGGGAGCCGGTCGGATCCCCGACCAGGGCACCTGGTCGATCTTCGCTGCGGCGCGCGCGGGCTTCTTGGCGGGCATGCGGTCCTTCCGGTGGTGCCGCCCCGGACGGTGCCGGTGCGACGAGTGCTCCGACGATCCTACGGGCGGCCGCCGACGGCGTGCGCTCCGTCCACACCCGCAGGTCGTCCGCGCCCGTCCGACCGACCACGACGGTGCCGAGTTCGTCGGTCCGGTACGCCGCGGTCCCCGCCGACGCGAGCATCGACAGCGCCGAGCGTGTCGGGTGGCCGTAGGTGTTGTCCGCGCCGACGCCGACGAGTCCGACACGGGCCGCGAGCTGTCGGTACAGCAGCGGGTCCTGGTCCGCCGAACCGTGGTGCGAGACCTTCACGACGTCGAGCGGGCCGGCGGGCAGCCCGCCACCGGAACGGAGTCGACGCTGCGCGGTCTCGCCCAGGTCGCCGAGGAACACCCCGGACAGGCACGTGGAGCAGCCGTCGCCCGGCGTTGGCTCGGTCACGAGCACGATGCTGGCGTCGTTGCCCGCGTCCGGATCGCCCGCACGCGGCCACACGACGCGCCAGCTGAGCGGCCCGAGCACACCGGACACCCGGTCGTCGGCCCGCCGGACGTCGACGCCACCGCGCTGCAGGTCCCGCACGACGCGGGTGTCCGATGCGCGACCGACGGGTCCGACCAGTGCCGTGTCGACCATGCCCGCGACCTCGTCCACCGCACCGACGTGGTCGCGGTCGAAGTGCGTGAGGACGAGCAGGTCGATCCTGCTGATCCGCAGCAGCTCGAGGCAGGCGCGTAGGCGCTCCGGGTCGTCCCCGGTGTCGATCAACGCCGTGCGGGTGCCGCCGCGGACCAGCACGGCGTCCCCTTGTCCGACGTCGCACGCAGCGACCGCCCAGTCCCGCGGAACGGTGCCGCGCACGACCAGCACCGGGACCGCGACGGCGGCGACACCGACCACGACGACCACGCCCGCGACGAGCAGCAGGCGGTTCCTGACCGTCGGTGTGCTCAGCACGGCGACCGCGAGGCACGCGCTGACGAGCACCGCGCCGCCCACGCCGACCGTGCCGCCCGGCCAGGGAGCCGACGCGTACGGCAGTCCTGCGGCGCCGTGGGCGATGCCACCGACCGCCGATGCGGGCACCCAGGCGACGGCTGCGAGCACCGACCCGCCCCACGGCCAGACCGGCGCGAGCAGACACGCACCGAGGCCGACGACGGTGACGATCGGCGCCAGGGGCTCGGCCAGCAGGTTCGCCGGCACCGCGTAGGTCGGCAGGGCCGCCGACAGCGGGATCGTCACGGGCCAGCACTCGACCTGCGCCGCCACCGGCACCGCCAGTGACACGGCGATCGGCGCCCACAGCCGTCGGGCGAACAGCGTTGTGAGCGGTGGTCCGAGCACCACGATGCCGGACGTGGCGAGCACGGACAGCGCGAACCCGAACGATCGCGCGAACCAGGGGTCCACCACGAGCATGCCGATCGCGGCCAGTGCGACGAGCGGCACACCGCGCACGGGGCGGCCGGACAGGTGCACGACCAGCACGACGACCGCCATCACCGTGGCCCGGACGATCGACGGGTCGGGCCGGACGAGCACCACGAAGGCGAGCAGGACGGCGACGGCCGACGCCGCCCGGATGCCACGGGGAGCACCGCAGAGCCGCCCGACCACCACCACCAGGCCGACCACCACGGCGCAGTTCGACCCGGACACCGCGGTCAGGTGGGTCAGCGCCGACGTCTCCATGGCCGCCTCGGTCTCCGGGTCGAGGCCGGAACGGTCACCGATCGCCAGGCCGCGCAGGAGCGCGGCCCCCGGCTCGGGCAGACCGGCCGTCGCGCGGACGAAGGCCTGGCGAGCGACGTCGGTCGCTCCGAGCAGTCCGCCGGGAGGCTCAGTGGTCGGCGCACCCCGGACGAAGAGCACGAACGCGGTCGCGGCTCCGGGGGCATCGGGTTCGAGAGTCCCGGTACCGGTCACCCGCGTGCCCGCGGCCAGCACCCTGTCGTGGTCGTCACCCGCCGGCACGAGCCGGACCGGTGCCCGGAGCGCGCCCAGGGTGTCGGCGCGCTCGAGCGTCGCGACCACGGATCGGTCACCCGGGCCCAGGTCGCGCGACAGGACCGCGTCGAACGGGACGGCACCCGAGCCGGAGGCGAGAGCCCGGAGCGGCTCCGGTGCACGGCGGGTCTCCCCCACGGCGACCGAGACCGCCAGCAGCGCGGTCAGCCCTGCCGCGAGGAGCACGGGGCCGGCGCAGGCAGACGCCGTCCGCCGACGACGGCCGGCCACGAGCGCGCTCCCTCCGGCCAGCACGGCGGCCACGGCAGCGACGACGGGAGCCGCTCCCGGTCCCCCGACGAGCACGGCCGTGGCGATCCAGGCCGTCACGACGGGCGCTGCCACCCGCAGGTCCGCCGCGCTCGGCCGCAGCTGTACGGGTACGGGCATCGTGACCGGCACCGCTCACACCCGCACACGATCGCGGAGCTCGGCGAACCGGACGTCGCCGATGCCGCTGACGTCGAGCAGGTCCTCGACCGCGGTGAACCGACCGTGTTCGTCGCGCCAGGCCAGGATCCGGCCGGCCAACCCCGGACCGATGCCGGGCAGGGTCTCGAGCGCAGCCTGGTCGGCACTGTTCAGGTCGACGACGGCGGCGCCGCCGGGTCCCGCCGCACCCGCGCCGTCGTCCGCGCTCCCGCCGCCCCCGGTCGCTGCGGCCGCGCCACCGTCCACCGGATCGAGCGCCGACGGGACCTCGCCCTCGCCCACCCGCGGCACGTACAACCGCTCCCCGTCGGTCAGCACCCGGGCCAGGTTCAACCGAGCGAGGTCGGCGTCCGCCGTCGCCCCGCCGGCTCGCTCGATCGCGTCCGTGACCCGGCTCGACGGCGCCAGGCGCACCACACCGTCGCGCTCGACCGCCCCGAGCACGTGCACCACGACACCCGCCGTGCCCGTGGTGGCCGTCCCCTCACCGGCTGCCGGGTCTGCGGTCGGCGAACCGGCGTCCGGCGGACCGGCGGTCGGCGACACGGTCGGAGCCCCGTTGACCACGACCCCGCCCGCTCCGGCACCACCGCGCCCCGACAACGACCCGACCAGGACCACCACGAGCGCGACCGCCACGACGACCCCGGCCAGCACCACCGCGGCCCGCGGCGACAGCGCCAACCGTGACCACGGCACGCGTCCCGACGACGGCGCGCCGTGCGGTGACCGCGGTTCCGGCGACGAGGGCGACGAGGGCGACGACATGCCCGGAACGCTACGGAGCCCGGCCGATCGGCCGGGCTCCGGAGTGCTGGTCTGTGGACAGGCGTGCCGGCCGTCCACCCTGTGGGCGGCCAGCGACGCGCTCCGACTACCCCTTGATCGCGATGTTCACGAGCTTCGGCGCCCGCACGATGACCTTCACGATCTCGCGGTCACCGATGTACCGCTGCACGTTCGCGGAGGCCCGCGCGAGCGCCTCGAGCTCCGACGGCTCGATCGACTTCGACACCTCGAACGAGTCGCGCACCTTGCCGTTGACCTGCACGACGGCCGTCAGGGTCTCCTGCACGAGCAGCGTCGGGTCGGCCTTCCGCCAGCCGTGCAGCGCGACGGTGGCCTCGTACCCGAGCTGCTCCCACATCTCCTCGCCGGTGTACGGCGCGAACACGGCGAGGCCGAGCGTGACGGTCTCGACGGCTTCGCGCACGGCGGGGTCGGCGGCACCGGGGCCGCTGTCGATCGCCTTGCGGGTCACGTTCACCAGGTCCATGAGCCGCGCGATCACGACGTTGAACTTGAACGACTCCATCAGTCCGGGCGCATCGGCCAGGAACCGGTGCGTCACCTGGCGCAGGGCGCGGTCACCCTCGGCCCAGACGACGTCGGGAGTCGACGTGACGTCGGTCGCCAGGCGGTAGGCGCGAGCCAGGAAGCGTGCCGAGGCGGACGGGGAGACGTCCTCCCAGTTGATGTCGTCCTCCGGCGGCCCGGCGAAGCCCATCACCAGACGGATCGCGTCGACGCCGTTCGCGTCGAGCTCGTCCCCGAGCGAGACGCCGCCCTTGGACTTCGACATCTTCGAGCCACCGGACAGCACCATGCCCTGGTTGAGCAGCGCCGAGAACGGCTCGGTGAAGTCGAGGTAGCCGAGGTCGAACAGCACCTTGGTGACGAAGCGTGCGTACAGCAGGTGCAGGATCGCGTGCTCGATCCCGCCGATGTACTGGTCGACCGGCGCCCACTTGCGGGCGATCGCGGGGTCGAACGCCTGGGTGTCGTCGTTCGCCGCCAGGAAGCGCAGGAAGTACCACGACGAGTCGACGAAGGTGTCCATCGTGTCGGTGTCACGGAGCGCGGGCGTGCCGTCGACCGGGTTCGGCACGTTGACCCAGTCGGTCGCGCCGCCGAGCGGCGAGGTGCCCTTCGGCTTGAGGTCGAGCCCGTCGGTGTCGGGCAGTCGCACCGGCAGCTGGTCGAGCGGCACGGGGTGCTCGCTGCCGTCGGCACCGTGGATGATCGGGATCGGCGTACCCCAGAAGCGCTGGCGCGAGATGAGCCAGTCGCGCAGGCGGTAGGTCTTGGCGGCGCGGCCGGTCCCGCGCTCCTCGAGCAGCGAGATCGCGGCGGTGATCGCGTGCTGCTTCGACATGCCGTCGAGCGGCCCGGAGTTGATCATCCGGCCCTGCCCCGTCAGGGCCTCGCCGGTCGTGGCCGGGTTGCGGTCGGGCAGCTCGGTGTCCTCGGTGATCACCGGGATCGCACCGGTGACGGCGGCGTTGGTGTCGACGACGACCTTCACCGGCAGGTCGAACGCCCGCGCGAAGTCGAGGTCGCGCTGGTCGTGCGCCGGGACGGCCATGACCGCGCCGTGACCGTAGTCGGCGAGCACGTAGTCGGCGGCCCAGATCGGCAGGCGCTCACCCGTGAGCGGGTGGATCGCGAAGCGGCCGAGCGGCACACCGGTCTTCGGCCGGTCGGCGTTCTGCCGGTCGATCTCCGAGGTCTTCTGGGTGGCGACCAGGTACGAATCGAACGCAGCCCGGACGTCGTCCGGAGCAGACGAGACGAGCTCAGCCGCCAGGTCGGAATCCGGCGCGACGACCAGGAACGTCACGCCGTGGATCGTGTCGGGTCGCGTCGTGAAGACCGTGACGGGCTCGTCCCGGCCCTCGATGACGAAATCGACGTCGGCACCGACCGAGCGACCGATCCAGTTCCGCTGCTGCGCGATGACCTTGGCGGGCCACCGGCCCTCGAGCTGGTTGAGGTCGTCGAGCAGGCGGTCGGCGTACTCCGTGATCTTGAAGTACCACTGCGTGAGCTTCTTCTTGACGACGACGGCACCGGAGCGGTCCGAGGTGCCGTCCGGCAGGACCTGCTCGTTCGCGAGCACGGTCTGGTCCACCGGGTCCCAGTTGACCCAGCTGTCCTTGCGGTACGCCAGGCCCTTCTCGTACATCTTCAGGAACAGCCACTGGTTCCACTTGTAGTACTCGGGGTCCGAGGTGTGGATCTCGGTGCTCCAGTCGAACGACGGCGCGTAGCGCTTGAAGGACGCCTTCTGCTGCGCGATGTTCGCGTAGGTCCAGTCCTTCGGGTCCACCCCGCGCTTGATCGCGGCGTTCTCGGCGGGCAGGCCGAACGAGTCCCAGCCGATGGGGTGCAGGACGTTGAAGCCCTGCTGGCGCCAGTAGCGCGCGACGAAGTCACCGAGCGCCCAGTTCTCGGCGTGCCCCATGTGGAGGTCGCCGGACGGGTACGGGAACATCTCGAGGATGTACTTGCGCGGACGGGTGTCGTCGAGGTCGGTGGTGAAGAGCCCGAGCTCTTCCCAGCGGGGCTGCCACTTCTCCTGGATACGACGGAAGTCGTAGGCGTTCGGGTCCTCGGCGTGCTGCTCGGTGGTCACGGTCGTCAACGATACAAGCCGGGAGGCCCGTCCCGCGTCCGCCCGCCGGCTCACCCTGCGAGCAGGCGCCCGTCCCGCATCCGCAGGGTGCGGTCGACCAGGTCCGTGCTGACCGGCACGTGCGACACGATCACGATCGTGCGGCCCGCTGCGCGGGCCGTCGTCACGAGGTCGCGCAGGACGGCGTCGCCGAGGTCCGGGTCGATGTCCGCCGTGGGTTCGTCGAGCACCAGCACCGGGAACGCGTGCAGGAGGGCGCGGGCCAGGGCGAGGCGGTGCGCCTGGCCGCCGGACACCAGACCGCCGCGCTCCCCCACCGACGCGTCGAGCCCACCGCGACGCCCGACCCACTCGCCGAGGCCGACCCGGTCGAGCACCGCGAGCAGCTCGTCGTCGGTGGCGGTCTCGCGGGCGAACAGCAGGTTCTGCCGCACGGACTGGTCGAAGACGAACGGATCCTGCTCGATGAGCCCGATGCGGGCACGGACGGCGTCGGGGTGCATGTCCTTCGCCGAGGTCCCGTCGAGCGTGTACGAGCCCCGGTGGTCGACGAACCGGACGAGCGCGTCGACGAGGGTGGACTTCCCCGCGCCGCTCGGCCCCTCGAGCACGACGACCTCGCCGGGTCGCAGGTCGAGCGAGGCCCCGTCGACCGCGGGTGCCGGCGCTCCTGGCCACTGCACGGTCAGGTTGCGCAGCGCCACGGTGACCGGCCCGGACACCGCCAGTTCGGCGGGGTCGGCGTCCTGCTCGGGTTCCGGCACGATGCCCGCGGGTACCTCTGCCGGGACGACCTGCTCGACCCGCTCGGCGGCGGCACGCACCCGGCGGAGCGTGAGGACGGCGAGCGGTACGCCCCCGATGACCTCGAACAGGGCGAGCGGCACGAACACCGTCAGCGCCCAGAGTGGACCGTCGAGCGCCCCGGCCACCACGGCTGGTGCACCGACGGCCAGGATCCCGATGACCGCCGCGCCGCCGAGCAGCCCGACCAGGGCGCCGACGAGCGACTCGACCGTGCCGCGACGACGCACCGCTCGGGTGACGCCGGCGTCGAGGCGGGCGATGTGCGCCAGCCGCTCGTCGAGGGTGCCGTAGGCGGCGAAGACGTCGAGCGTCCGGACGGTGTCGAGCACGAGGTCGGCGACCCGGCCGCGGTCCGCCGCGGTCTCGCGATCGGAGCGCTCGGCGATCGAGCGTGTCACGACCGACCCGAGCAGCGCCGCGACCGCCAGGGCCAGCACGAGCACGACGGCTGCCGGCACCGACACGCACGCCACGGCGACGACGGACAGCACGGCGACGACCCCGGCGGACACCAGCGGTCCGACGACGCGGATGGGCAGGTCCTGCAGCCGGTCCGTGTCGGTGACCAGTCGGGTCATCAGGTCGCCGCGGCCGGTGCTCCCCAATCCCGCCGGCGCGACCGAGGCGAGCCGCCGGTACATCTCGGTCCGCACCACCGCGAGCTGCCGGAAGGACGCGTCGTGCCCGGCGAGCCGGTCGACGTAGCGCAGCGCCGCCCTGCCGAGGGCGAACGCCCGGACGCCCACCATCACGAGGGTCAGGTACAGGATCGGCGGGTGCTCGGCGGCACGGGTGATGAGGTAGCCGCTCGCGGCGAGGAGTGCCACGGCGCAGACCGCGCTGAGCGCGCCGGCGGCGACGGCCTTCGCCCATCCCGACCCGTGCGGCAACGCGAGGCGCAGGACGGAGCCCCCACGGGCCTCCCGGGACAGCGCCCGCTGCCGGGACAGCGCCCGCTGCCGGGACAGCGCCCGCTGCCGGGACGACCCCCACTGCCGGCTCATGCGCGCGCCCCCGTCCGGACGGTGACCGAGCCGCCGGTGCCGATGTCGACGCGGACGTCGGCCGCGGCGACGACCGCCGGTCGGTGGCTGGCGACCACGACGACGGCTCCGTCGGCTGCGAGGCCGCGGAGCGCGGCGACGACACGGGCCTCGGCCTCGGCGTCGAGCGCCGACGTGGGCTCGTCGAGCAGCACCAACGGCGTGCCGACCCGGCGGGCGCGGTACAGCGCCCGCGCGACGGCGACGCGCTGCGCCTGCCCGCCGGACAGGCCGCTGCCCCCGGCGCCGATCGGGAGGCCCGGGTCGACCTCCAGCCCGGCGTCGCGCAACGCGGTCCGCACGTCCGCGGCGTCGGGGGTCGCGCTGAGCGCGACGTTCTCGGCGACGGTCCCGCGCACGAGGCGGGGGCGCTGGTCGGCCCAGGTGGTGCGCTCGGTGACGGTCGTACCGGCGGCACCGGGCACGACGACGGTGCCGTCGTGCGGCAGGACGCCGCGGAGCGCGGCGATCAGGCTCGACTTGCCGGAGCCGCTCGGCCCGGCGAGGACGACGACGGTGCCGGGACCGGCGTGCAGGTCGAGCGGGCCGATCACCACGTCCGGCCGGCGGACGGTCAGTCCGTGCACGGCCAACGCCGTCGCCGCCGCGCTGTCCGCGCCCGCGGCCTGCCTGCCGATGGTGTCCGGACCGTCGTGCGGCGCGGGGTCCGTGTCGTCGGCGAGCACGTCGAGGACCGCTGCCGATGCCTCGACGCCGTCCTGGGCGGCGTGGAAGTCCGCACCGACCTGACGGATGGGGGCGAACGCCTCGGGAGCGAGGACCAGGACGAACATCGCCGCCCCGAGCCCGAGCGAGCCGTCGACCAACCGGATGCCGATCGACACCGCGACGAGGGCGACGGACAGGCTCGCAGCGAGCTCGAGGGCGAACCCGCTCACGAAGGACAGCCGGAGCACCCCGAGCGTGCCGCGACGGTACTCGTCCGTGACGACACCGATGCGGCCGACCTGGCGGCGGGCACGACCGAAGACCTTGAGCGTGGACAGGCCCTCGACGGCCTCGAGGAAGGCGCCGCCGAGCTTCGCGAGGGCGTCGGACTGCTTCCGCTGCAGCGCCTGGGTCGCGAGCCCGATCAGGATCATGAACACCGGGATGACCGGCAGGGCGAACAGGATGATCAGCCCGCTCGTCAGGTCACCGAGGCCGATCGCGACCAGCAGCAGCGGCGTGGCGATCGCGGTCAGCGCGAGCTGCGGCAGGTAGCGGCCGAAGTAGGCGTCGAGCGCGTCGAGCCCCGGCCCGAGGGTGGTGGCGAACCCCGCACTCGAGCGGCCCGCCAGCCAGGACGGACCGCGCTCGGCCGCGCGGGCGAGCACCGTCGTGCGCATCTCGCTCTTCACCTTCGCCGCGGCGCGTGCCGCCAGGTCGTCGGTCGCCCATGCCGCGACGGCACGGAGCACGAACGCTCCGCCGAGCAGTGCGAGGGCCTGCCCGAGGGCGTCCGGGACACGGCCGACGTGGACCGCGTCGATGCCGAGCGTCACGGCGGCGGCGATCCCCCAGGCGATCGCGATGGTCGCGACCGTGCGGAGGACGCCGGTGCCGGCGGCCGCGACGATGAAGCCGCGCGCCGTCCGCGACAGGCGCAGGAGTCGCGGGTCGAGCGGCTTCACCGTCGCCTGCCTAGTGCGCGGCCTGGGTGACCTGGGCCCGCGAGACACGCTTGCGGAACACCCAGTAGGTCCAGGCCTGGTAGGCGAACACGAGGGGGACGAAGATCAGCGCCACCCAGCTCATCACCGTCAGCGTGTACGAGCCGCTCGAGGCGTTGTACACGTTCAGGCTGTTCGCCGGGTCGTTGGTGGCGGGCATGACGTCCGGGAAGACCGCCGTGAACATGGCGAGCACGATCGCGGCGATGGTGACGGCCATCAGCGTGAACGCACGGCCCTCCTTGCCCCAGGCGTTGCACAGCACGGCCAGGACCAGCGCGAGCGCCGCGACCACGGAGAGCACGAGCGAGGCCGGGGTCGCCCGGACGAACGCCATCCAGACCAGGAACGCGGCGCCGACGAGGATCGTCAGGATGCCGGCCCGGGTCGCCAGTCGCTTGGCGCGCTCGCGGATCTCGCCCTCGGTCTTCAGCGCGACGAACACGACGCCGTGGGTGAAGAACACCAGCAGCGTGGCCACGCCGGTGAGCAGTGCGAACGGGTTGAGCAGGTCGAACAGCGTGCCCGTGTAGTTGTGGCCGGAGTCCATCGGGATCCCGCGCACCACGTTGCCGAACGCGACGCCCCAGAGGAACGACGGCACGGCGGACCCGACGATGATCATCAGGTCGAAGCGGCGCTTCCACTCGAGGTGCTTGTTCTGGTGCCGGTACTCGAACGAGACGCCGCGCAGGATCAACGCCGCCAGGATGAGCAGCAGCGCCAGGTAGAAGCCGGAGAACATCGTCGCGTACCACTCGGGGAACGCCGCGAACAGGCAGGCGCCCGCGACGATGACCCAGGTCTCGTTGAGGTCCCAGACCGGGCCGATCGTGTTGATGAGCACCCGGCGGTCGGTGTCGTCCTTGCCGAGGAAGGGCAGGGACATGCCGACACCGAAGTCGAAGCCGTCGAGGACGAAGTAGCCGACGAAGAACACGCCGACGATCGCGAACCAGAGGACAGGCAGATCCATCTCAGTACACCGTCACTTCGTGCTTGACCTCGCCGGTCTCCTCGTCGACCGCTGCCGGAGCGGCAGGGCCCTCTTGCGCGACCTTCTTGATGAGCTTGAACTCGACCACCGCCAGCGAGCCGTAGATCACGGTGAACACGATGAGCGAGATGAGGACCTCGAGCCCGGTCACGTTCGGCGAGACGCCATCGCTGGTCTTGAGCAGCCCGAACACGAGCCACGGCTGGCGACCCATCTCGGTGAAGATCCAGCCGACGATCATCGCGGCCATCGGGAGCGGGACGGTCCAGGTGGCGACGCGCCAGATCCAGCGCTTCGTCGGGAAGCGGCCCTTGCGGGTCAGCCAGAGGCCGGCGAGCGACACCACGACCGCACCGACGCCGAGCGCGATCATCCAGCGGAACGACCAGTAGGTCACCCAGATGATCGGCTTGTAGTCGCCGGGCCCGTACACCTGCGTGTACTGGGCCTGCAGGTCGTTGATGCCCTCGACCGTGCCGTTGAAGGTGTGCGTCGACAGGAACGACAGCAGGTAGGGCACCCGGATCGAGAACAGTTCGTGCACGCCGTCGGGGGTGCCGAGGGTGAAGATCGAGAACGAGGCGTCCTTGCCGGTCGCCGTGTTGTACAGCGCCTCGGCCGCAGCCATCTTCATCGGCTGGGTGTCGACCATCGTCAGGCCGAGCTGGTCGCCGGTGAGCACGGTCAGGGCACCCGCAGCGACCATGGTCCACATGCCGAACTTCAACGCCGGCATCATCGTCTCGAGGTTCTGGTTGCGCGCCAGGTGGTACGCGGCGACCGAGATGATGACCGCCGCGGCGACCATGAAGCACGCGAACAGCGTGTGCGGGAACGCCGCGAGGGCGACCTTGTTGCCCAGGACCGCCCAGATGTCGGTGAGCTCCGCGCGCCCCTTGGCCTCGTTCATCGAGAACCCGACCGGGTGCTGCATGAACGCGTTCGCGGCGATGATGAAGTACGCCGACATGATCGTGCCCGCACTGACGCACCAGATGCTCGCCAGGTGCAGCCCCTTCGGCAGACGGTCCCAGCCGAAGATCCACACGCCGATGAACGCCGCTTCGAAGAAGAACGCCAGGATCCCCTCGAGCGCGAGGGGCGCCCCGAAGACGTCACCGACGAAGCGCGAGTAGTTCGACCAGTTCATGCCGAACTGGAACTCCTGCACGATGCCCGTCACGACGCCCATCGCGAAGTTGATGAGGAAGATCCGCCCGAAGAACCTAGTCAGCTGCAGGTAGTGCGCTCGACCGGTCCGGTACCAGGCGGTCTGGAACACGGCCACCACGGCGGCCATGCCGATCGTCAACGGGACGAAGAGGAAGTGGTAGATGGTCGTCAGACCGAACTGCCACCGCGACAGGATGAGCGGATCGAGGAGGTCGGTCATGCGGCACTTCCCAGTCGGGTCGCCGCGCGCAGTCGGTGCACGTCAGTGTCTTCCTGTGGAACGGATACATCAGATGTCACAGCCGTTGGGACTCTTCAACCGTACCGCGCCACCACCCACTTCGACAACTTGTAGAAATGTCCCGTGCACGAACGTGCAATGGCAGTGATCGGCACAACCGTGCGGCACGAATGTGCCGATCGGCGGTGCCGGAAACGACGACAGGCGCCGGGCAGTTGCCCGACGCCTGTCGTCTAACTCGCGGAGACTGCTGTTACAGCAGGCCCTCGTCCGTCAGGAACTCCTTGGCGATGGTGGACGCCTTCTCCTTGTCCGCCGTGCTCTTGGTGTTGAGCTCGATCAGGGCCTCGGGGGTCAGCTTCTCGTTGACCGAGTCGATCGCGTCCGCGGCCTTGTCGTTCACCTTGTCGGAGACGACGGGGATGACGTTCTGCGGCAGGATGAGGTTCTCCGGGTCCTCGAGCGTGACGAAGTCGTTCGCCTTGATGCTCGGGTCGGCGCTGTAGATGTCGGCGAGCTGGACGGTGCCGTCCTTCAGCGCCTTGACCGTCAGGGCTCCGCCGGAGTCCTCGACCGCCTTGAAGTCGACGTCGACGCCGTAGACCGACTTCAAGCCCTTCGGACCGTACGGACGGGTCTGGAACTCGGAGTTCGCGCCGACCGTGAGCTTGGACTTGACGTCCTTCAGGTCGGCCAGGCTCGTCACGTCGTTGTCCTCGGAGAACTGCTTCGTGACGGTGTAGCTGTCCTGGTCGGTCGCCTCGGCCTCGTCGAGGACCCGGAGGCCCTTCGGCAGCGCCGTCTCGAGGCCCTCGTCGATCTCGTCGGCGGTCTTCGCCTTGGAGTCCTTGTCGAAGTACTGCAGCAGGTTGCCGCTGTACTCGGGCATGACGTCGATTGCGCCCTTCTCGAGCTGCGGGATGTAGACCTCGCGCTGCCCGATGTTGAAGTTGCGCTCGACCTCGAAGCCATTCTTCTCGAGGACCTGTGCGTAGAGCTCGGCGATGATCTCGTTCGAGTAGTACTGCTGCGAGCCGACGACGATCGTCTTCGAGTCGGACGACGCACTGGAGCCGCTGTCGAGCGGGTCGCTCGACGCGCAGCCGGTCAGGGCGGCGGCGACGCCCAGTGCGAGCGCTGCTGCGACGCCCGCACGGATCTTTGCTGTGATCACGATGGATTTCCTTCCGGGATGGGATTGCGGGCTCGCTCGCGCGATCCCTGGCGCTGCCGGGCCGACGGGTCGGCGGTGCCCTTGGGCACCGACGCACGCTGCAGCACGGCGAACACGATCTCGAACGCGATCGCGAGTGCGATCACGAGGATGGAGGCGCCGAGCATCTCGGCGTAGTCCTGGGTCTTCAGACCGAGGAAGAAGTAGCCGCCGAGGCCGCCGGCACCGACGTAGGCGGCGAGCGTGGCCGTCGCGACGACCTGCAGCACGGCCGCGCGGAACCCGCCGATCAGCAAGGGCAGGCCGAGCGGGACCTCGACCTTCCACAGGATCTGCCAGCCCGTCATGCCCTGCGCCTTCGCGGCGTCGACGGTCACGGGTTCGACCGACTCGATCCCCGAGTAGGCGCCGGCCAGCACCGAGGGGATCGCCAGCACGACGAGCGCCAGGAGCGGCGCCTGCAGTCCGATGCCGAGCAGGAGTCCGAACAGGGAGAGCACACCGAGCGTCGGCAGTGCCCGGATCCCCCCGGACACGGCGATCGAGAAGCCCCGTGCGCGGCGTGTGTGGCCGATGGCGTACCCGATCGGCACCGCGATCACCGAGGCGATCACGACGGCGAGCAGGGTGATCCAGACGTGCTCCCAGAGCCGTCCGGGGATCGCGTTGTAGCCGGAGTAGTTGGTGGGGTCGAAGACCCAGGCGAAGGCCTGTCCGATGATCACGAGGAGACCTCCGCGGTCTGCAGCACGCGACGGGTCTGTCGGCGCGACACCGAGGCCGTCCGGGTCCACGGCATCACGATGCGGCCGAGCAGCACGAGGAGACCGTCGAGCACGAACGCCAGCACGAGGACCATGACGATGCCGGAGATGATCTCCTCGTAGATGCCCCGGCCGAGTCCGTCCGTGAACAGCGACCCGAGGCTCTGGATGCCGAGGACCGCGCCGACGGTGGTGAGCGAGATGGTGGAGACCGACACCACCCGCAGCCCGGCGAGGAGCACCGGCCCGGCGAGCGGCAGTTCGACGCGGAAGAACCGCTGCGCCGACGAGTACCCCATGGCGGTCGATGCCGACTTCGTCCCGGAGTCCACCGACGTGAGCCCGTCGACCGTCGACCGGACCATGAGGGCGAGGCCGTACAGCGTCAGGCCGATCACCACGTTGACCGGGCTCTGCAGACCGGTGCCGATGATGCCCGGCAGTGCCACGAACAGCGCCAGCGACGGGATCGCGTAGAGGAGTCCGGCGAACGTCACGATGCCGCTGCCGACGCCGGAGGCGAACCGCGATCCACCGGGGCGCTGGAGCCGGACGACGAGCCAGCCGATGGGGATGGACAGCAGGAAGGCGATGATGATCGGCGGGATGGCGATCGCCAGGTGCGCGACTGTGGCGTCACGGATCGTGTCGAGGTTCGCCAGCACCCACTTCACCGGGTGCCTCCACCCTGCGCCGGAGCACCCGGGGCGTCCTGCGACGCTCCGGCCTGGTTCGAGGTGGGGTCGGCCTGCACCGCGGCGGCGGCGTCGACGACGTTGACCGGTCCGGTGAGGACCCCGGCGGCGCGCCCGTCACCGTCGACGACGATCGGGCCCGTGGGGGTGTGCTCGACCCGCAGCGACCGACGCCCACGACCCACGCCGATGAAGTTCGCGACGAAGTCGTCGGCCGGCTCGGCAAGGATCTCGGACGGCGTGCCCTGCTGGGCGATCTCGCCGCCCTTCTTCAGGATGACGACCTGGTCGCCGAGCTTGAACGCCTCGTCGATGTCGTGCGTGACGAACACGACGGTCTTGCCGAGTTCGCGCTGCAGGCGGATGAGCTCGTCCTGCAGGTCGTTGCGGACCAGCGGGTCGACGGCGCCGAAGGGCTCGTCCATGAGCAGGATGTTCGGGTCGACGGCCAGCCCGCGGGCCACACCGACACGCTGCTGCTGCCCGCCGGACAGCTGGGACGGGTACCGGTCGGCGAACGCCCGGTCGAGTCCCACGGTGTCCATGAGCTCGAGCGCACGAGCGCGGGCGTCGGCCTTCGACGCCCCCGTCAGCAGGGGCACGGTCGCGATGTTGTCGACGACCTTGCGGTGCGGCAGCAGACCGGAGTTCTGCATGACGTACCCGATGCTCCGACGGAGCTTGACCGGGTCGACGCCGGAGACGTCGGAGCCGTCGATCTGCACAGAACCCGAGGTGGGGTCGACCATCCGGTTGATCATGCGCAGCAGCGTCGTCTTGCCGCACCCGCTCGAACCGACGAAGACGGTGGTGGTCCGGGACGGGATCACGAGGTCGAAGTCGTCGACCGCGGTGGTGCCGTCCGGGTAGGTCTTGCGAACCGAGCGGAACTCGATCATGGGTGCCCTTCTGTTCGGAGGTAGCCCGACTCCGGATGAGAGTACCCGCCAGGTCCGACAGTGGTTCACCCGTTCCGGCACGCGGCGCGTCCCGGACAGGTGCGCACCGCTGTGGACAGGACCGAGCGCACGACGGGACCAGCGCGGACGACGACGCCCGCGCCTCCTGTTCGGAGAGCACGGGCGGGTCGGATGGGGGCGGGTTCCGCGCCGGGTTCAGCCGGCGGCGACCACCGACTCCATGTGCGCACGGCTCATCGCGCGGTACTCGGCGATGAGCGCGGTGTCGGGGTTCGCCCGGTCGCGGTGCGCCCGTGCGAGCACGGCGTGTCCGGACTCGGCCAGCACCACCCAGGCCCGCGCGATGCGCTCGTCGTCGGGCAGACCGAACCGGTCGCGCATGATCTGCCCGACGGCGGCACCGAGCGCCCCCATGCGGTCTTCGGCGTCACCGGTCCCGGTGTCCGCGGTGTCGCCGAAGCGGATCGCGCGGAAGCCCGGCTCGGTGCGGTAGAGCTCCGCCGTCTCGTCGATCAGCGCATCGCAGGCCTGCTGCCAGGTCTCCGCGCCACTCGCGTCGAGCGCCGCGACGAAGCGCGCCGCGAGGCGCTGCGTGCAGCGGATGGCGAGTGCCTCGACCACGGCGATGCGGTCCGGGAAGTACCGGTAGACGGTACCGATGGACGCCCCGGCCCGTTCGGCGACCATCGCGGTCGTGAGTCGTTCGAAACCGATCTCGTCGATCACCGCGGCAGCAGCGTCGAGCAGACCCGCGAGGCGCGCCGAACTGCGGGCTTGGACCGGCTCGTTCCTGAGCAGTGATGATCCCCCCGGCAGAGCGTTCGTTACCTCGGTGACGAGCACGTGTTCTCCTCTTGCGCTCCAGCGCGGTTGGTTGGTGTGACGAGGACGATTTTCGCAGAGACCGGCTGGAACATGGCTGCGACTCACCACAGGCACCCTGGGACGTGGACTTCCGGGTCGTGCATGGGATGATGGGGCGATGCCCGACCCGACGCCCCACGAGCCGTCGTTGGCCGAGCCGCTCCTGCACCGCGCGGCCCGCATCGAGGACGCCGTCCAGGAGTTCCGCGAGCACCGTGCCCGCAGCCGTGGCCTGGTCCCGACCGTCGTCCCCTACACGGGCTACGGCGCCCCCGGATGGGTCCGGATCCTGTGCCGTGTGCTGCTGACCCGCCGCGGTCTCGCCTCCGACGTCTCCTACGCCGGCGTCCGTGGGTGGAAGAGCTTCACGAGCGTCGCGGTCGACCACGCCGAGGTCACCGTCACCGCCGGCGGGGTCTCGCACGTCGTCGAGACCGACCGCGGTGGGGTCGTCGACACCATCGTGCCGATCGACCTCGAACCGGGCTGGCGCACCGTGCGCCTGTCGGCCGGCGGCGGCCGCGACGTCGAGGCCGACGTGTTCGTCGTGCACCCCGACACCCGCTTCGGCCTGCTGTCCGACATCGACGACACGGTGATGGTCACCTCGCTCCCCCGCCCGATGCTGGCCGCCTGGAACTCGTTCGTCCTCACCGAGCACGCCCGCCGCCCGGTGCCGGGCATGTCCGTGCTGTACGAACGCGTGCAGGCGCAGCACCCCGGCTCCCCGACGGTGTACCTGTCCACCGGTGCCTGGAACGTCGCCCCGACGCTGCAGCGCTTCCTGACCCGCAACATGTACCCGTCGGGCACACTCCTGCTCACCGACTGGGGCCCCACGCACGACCGCTTCTTCCGGAGCGGGCAACTGCACAAGCAGCAGAACCTCCGACGTCTGGCGAAGGACTTCCCGGACGTCCAGTGGCTGCTCGTGGGCGACGACGGCCAGCACGACGAGTCGCTGTACGGCGAGTTCGCCCGCGAACACCCCGAGAACGTCGCGGGCGTCGCGATCCGACAGCTGTCCACGAGCGAGGCGGTCCTCGCCGGTGGACGCTCCCGAGCGCAGGAGCGCTCCCGCGACACCTCGGCGCCGTGGGTCTACGCACCGGACGGCGCCGGACTCTGGTCCGAGCTCGCACGCGTCGGCCTCGCCGAGGCGGACGCCTCCGACCCGGCCTGAGCGAGGTTTCAGGCACACCGACGGCACGCGGCCGGCAGACGGCCGGCGACCCGGCCGCTCATCCCCCGCGCTCGGCCACCGGGTGTTCGATCGGGGCATGAGCACCGACACGGACCCGGACCGGACCGCCGACGCCGAACGTCCACCAGCGACCCCCTCGACTCCCCTGAACCGCATCGAGGACCACGCCGTCATCGGCGACACCTCGACCGCCGCGCTCGTCGGCCGCGACGGCACGATCGACTGGACGTGCCTGCCGCGCTTCGACAGCACCGCGACGTTCGCCTCGCTGCTCGGCACCGAGGATCACGGGCACTGGACGCTCCGCCCGACCGACCCCACGGCGACCGCGCACCGGAAGTACCACGGCGACACGCTCGTCCTGTCGACGGTCTGGACCACGGCCGACGGCGTCGTCGAGGTGACCGAGTTCATGCCCGTCGGCGCGCACCGGCCGTCCATCGTCCGCCGTGTCCGCGGGCTGAGCGGCACGGTCGAGGTGCAGCAGACCCTGCGGATCCGGTTCGACTACGCCCTCGCCCTGCCGTGGGTGCGCCAGATCGGCGGCGACGAGGACCCGGCACTGCTCGCCACCGCCGGCCCCGGGTCGGTCATCGTGCGCGGCCCGCGGTTCCGGGCATCGGACCACCGGCACACGGCCACCGCGACCATCCACGACGGCGACGTGCTGGACACCGTCCTCACCTGGTACCCCTCGCACCGCGAGCCCCCGGCGCCCGTCGACGTCGACGCCGAACTCCACCGCACCGTGACGTGGTGGACGGACTGGATGGCGACGGCGCGCACCGAGGGTCGCTACGCCGGCGCCGCCCGCCGCTCCCTCCTGCTGCTCCGCGCCATGACCCACGGCGAGACCGGCGGCGTGGTGGCCGCCGTGACCACCAGCCTGCCGGAGGACCCGGGAGGCGAACGCAACTGGGACTACCGCTACGTGTGGCTCCGCGACGCCTCCCTCGCACTCGCCTCCCTCATCGCGCACGGCTACCGCGACGAGGCGGCACACTGGCGCGGCTGGCTGCTCCGCGCCATCGCCGGCGACCCCGCCGACGTGCAGATCATGTACGGCATCGCCGGGGAGCGCGAACTGCCGGAACGCGAACTCCCGCACCTGCCCGGGTACGCCGGCTCGACGCCCGTCCGGGTCGGCAACGGCGCGTACACGCAGTACCAGGGCGACGTGTTCGGCGAGGTCCTGGCAGCGCTGCACGACGCCCGCGAGCTCGGGGTCGAGGAGAACGCCGACTCGTGGGCCCTGCAGCGCGCCCTGCTCGGCTACGTCGAGGAGCACTGGCAGGAGCCCGACAACGGCATCTGGGAGATGCGCGGCCCGCGACGGCACTTCACGCACTCGCGCGCCATGATCTGGGCCGCGTTCGACCGTGGGGTCGCGGCGGTCGAGGAGTTCGGTCTCGAAGGGCCCGTCGACCGCTGGCGCACCCTGCGCGACCAGGTGCGGGCCGAGATCGAGGACCACGGCTGGAACGCCGCCCGTGGCAGCTACCGGCAGCACTACGACACCGACGAGGTCGACGCGAGCCTGCTCGTGCTGCCGCAGATCGGGTACGTCTCCGCCCACGACGCCCGGATGGCAGGCACCGTCGCCGCCATCGAGCAGGACCTGTCGACCGGCTCCGACGGCCTCGTGCTGCGGTACCGGACGTCGTCCGGGTTCGACGGCCTCACCGGCGCGGAGCACCCGTTCCTGGCGTGCTCGTTCTGGCTGGTCGAGCAGTACGCGGCCTCGGGACGGATCGACGACGCCGAACGCCTCATGGACGTGCTCGTCGGGTACGCGAACGACGTCGGGATCCTGTCCGAGGAGGTCGACGTCACCACCGGCCACCACGTCGGCAACACGCCGCAGGTGCTGTCGCACCTGACGCTCGTGTCCGCGTCGGACGCCATCGCCCGGGCGCGGGGCGCCTCGACCGGGCACCGCACGCGGCTGCCCGTGCACGACGGTGGCACCCGCTCGTGGACCGGCGAAGGCGAGCGCGCCGGCGGGCCCGCCTGATGCGGTGGTCCTGACCACGAAACGGACGGGAGGCACGGTGCCAGCTGGCACCGTGCCTCCCGTCCGCCGTTCCGCCCGTTCAGGGCGCGACGGTCACGTCCGTCAGGACGACGACTCCCAGTCCGCCGGCCCGCGCGAACCGGCGCGGTACTCCTCGAGCGGGACCTCGTCGGCCTTCCAGGCCTTGACGACCGGCTCGACGATCTCCCAGCAGCGCTCGGCCACGTCGCCGCGGATCGAGAGCAGCGGGTCGTCGTGGAAGATGCCGTTCAGGACCTCGCCGTAGGGGGTCAGCTCGCCGTCGCTGAACGACGACGACAGAGTGACCTGGCCCATCTCGAACGGGTTGCCACCGCCGTTGGCCGACACGGTCAGCTCGATCTCGTCCGGGTTCAGGACGATGCGCAGCGTGTCCGCCTTCGGGCGACCGCTCAGGCCGGAGGGCAGTCGGGTCACCGGCTTGAAGGTGATCAGCACCTCTTTCCGGCTGTTGCCGAGTGCCTTGCCGGACCGCAACGTGAACGGGACGCCCTTCCAGCGGGCGGTGTCGACCTCGACCGAGATCTCGGCGAGCGTCTCGGTGCTCCGCGACTTGTCGACGCCGTCCTCGTCCTGGTAGGACGGCAGCTCCTTGCCGTCGATCGTGCCGGCCGTGTAGACGGCGCGACGCGACGCGATCTTCGGGTCGCCGCCCTTGAGCTCGGTCGAACGGAGCACCCGGGCCAGGGACGAGCGGAACTCGACCGAATCGATGTCCGCCGGGGCGTCCATCGTCACGATGCCGAGGATCTGCAGCAGGTGCGACTGGATCATGTCGACCATCGCGCCGGCCTCGTCGTAGTACTGGGCGCGGTTCTCGAGCCCGAGGGTCTCGTCGTAGAAGACGTCGACCTTCTCGATGTTGTCGGCGTTCCAGATCGGCTCGAACAGGCGGTTCGCGAAGCGCAGACCGATGATGTTGAGGACCGTGGTGCGTCCGAGGAAGTGGTCGGTGCGGTGCACACGCTCTTCGGGGACGAGCTTCAGCACGGTCTCGTTGAGGGCCCTGGCGCTCGCGACGTCGGTGCCGAACGGCTTCTCGAAGGCCAAAGTGGTGCCCGCGGGGAGCTCCACGTGCTCGAGCGCCTCGCAGATGTCGGAGGCGATCTGCGGCGGCAGGGCGAAGTACAGGATCGGCTCGGCCTCGGCCGCGTCCAGCAGGGCCTTGAGGTGCTCCGGGTCGGTGGGGTCGCCCTGGATGAACTGGGTCGACGCGAGCGTGGCGTCGACCTCGGGTCCCTTGACGTCCTGCGACGCGAAGGACTTCGTGACGATGTCCTTCCACTGCTCCTCGCTGCGGGCGCTGCGGCCCGTGCCGATGAGCTGGACGGGAACCGCTCGACCGCTCTGCAGGAACGTGCCGAGGCCCGGCAGCAGCAGGCGGGAGGCGAGGTCGCCCGTCGCGCCGAAGATGATGAGGGTGCGCTTGTCGGTCACCTGAGGTGACTCCTTTCGCTGTGGTGGGGAGGTCCGCTCCAGTCAAGCCGCGGGCGGGCCCGTTTGTTCCGGATCGGGGACCGGAGTTCGTGGGGCGCTGCGTGTGCAGCGCCGGGTCGTGTGTTGCGGTGTGCAGCGCCGGGTCGGGTGCTGCTGTGTGCACCGCCTGGACGCACTTCGGGCGGCACCGGATGTGGTGCCGCCCGAAGTGTCAGGTGCGTTGCAGCGTCAAATCAGTGCCCGAAGTTGCCGCGGTAGTACTCGTAGACCCAGCCGACCAGGGTGACCGCCACCAGGGCGAGGCCGATCGGAACGATCCACAGTCCGGCTGCGACGCCGAGGAAGCAGACGGCGACCGCTGCTGCCAGCAGGATCGGCCACCACGACCAGGGGCTGAAGTGCCCGAGCTCAGCGTCGCCGTCCTCGATGTTGGCGTCGGGGCGGTCCTCGGGCAGCACGCCGCCCTGGGACGCCATGACCTTGCCGAGGTAGAAGGCGATGAACGCCGACATGATGCCGGTCAGGCCGATCGCAACGGTACCGACCCACTCCGGGCGCCCGTAGTAGAGCAGCGCCCAGATCGTGTACGCGGCGTCCGCGAGGATGAAGAACCCGAAGAGGATCCAGAACAGGTTGGTGTTCGCGCGCATCGGCTTACTTCACCTCGCCCTTCGCGGCGTCGTAGGTCGGGGCATCCGGGGCGTCCTTCGCGGGGCCGACACCGATCGGCACACCTGCCTCGGGGTGGTTCAGGTCGAAGGCCGGGGACTCGGAACGGATCCGCGGGATCGACGTGAAGTTGTGGCGGGGCGGCGGGCAGCTGGTGGCCCACTCGAGCGAGCGGCCGTAGCCCCACGGGTCGTTCACGGCGACCTTCGGTGCGTTCCGGGCCGTCACGTAGACGTTGAAGATGAACGGCAGGAACGAGATCGCGAGGATCATCGAGCCGATCGTCGACAGCTGGTTCATCCAGGTGAAACCGTCGTTCGGCAGGTAGGTCGCGTAACGACGCGGCATGCCGATGACGCCCAGCCAGTGCTGGATGAGGAACGTGGTGTGGAACCCGATGAACAGGAGCCAGAAGTGGATCTTGCCGAGGCGCTCGTTGAGCATCTTGCCCGTCCACTTCGGCCACCAGAAGTAGAAGCCGGAGAACATCGCGAAGACGACGGTCCCGAAGACCACGTAGTGGAAGTGCGCGACGACGAAGTACGAGTCGGACACGTGGAAGTCGAGCGGCGGCGACGCCAGGATCACACCGGTGAGGCCACCGAACGTGAACGTGATGAGGAAGCCGACGGCCCACAGCAGCGGGGTCTCGAAGGTCACCGAACCGCGCCACATGGTGCCGACCCAGTTGAAGATCTTCACGCCGGTCGGGACCGCGATGAGCATCGTCATGAGCGAGAACCAGGGCAGCAGGACGCCACCCGTGACGTACATGTGGTGCGCCCAGACCGTGACCGACAGGGCCGCGATCGCGATGGTCGCGTAGACGAGGGTCTTGTACCCGAAGATCGGCTTGCGGCTGAAGACCGGGAAGACCTCGGACACGATGCCGAAGAACGGCAGCGCGATGATGTACACCTCGGGGTGCCCGAAGAACCAGAACAGGTGCTGCCAGAGCAGGGCACCGCCGTTGGCCGGGTTGAAGATCTGCGCGTCGAACACGCGGTCGAGGCCGAGCCCGAACAGCGCGGTGGCGAGCACCGGGAAGGCCATCAGGACGAGCAGGGCCGTCACGAGGGTGTTCCAGGTGAAGATCGACATGCGGAACATGGTCAGACCCGGCGCACGCATCGTGATGATGGTGGTGATGAAGTTCACCGCGCCGAGGATCGTCGAGAAGCCGGTCATGCCGAGTCCGAAGACCCAGAGTGTGCCGCCGAGCCCTGGTGTGAACGTCGTGTCACTCAGTGGCGCGTAGGCGAACCACCCGAATGAGGCCGCACCCTGCGGGGTGAGGAAGCCACCGACCGCGATGAGCGAGCCGAACAGGTAGAGCCAGAACGCGAAGCCGTTGAGTCGCGGGAAGGCGACGTCGGGAGCACCGATCTGGAGCGGCATGATCGCGTTCGCGAAGCCCGAGAACAGCGGCGTCGCGAACATCAGCAGCATGATCGTGCCGTGCATCGTGAAGAGCTGGTTGTACTGCTCCTTCGTCGCGACCACGTGCAGGCCGGGCTCGAACAGCTGGGCGCGGATGACCAGGGCCATCACACCTGCGAGCAGGAAGAAGACGAACGACGCGATCAGGTACATGTACCCGATGGTCTTGTGGTCGGTGGAGGTGATCCACCGGACGATGATGTTGCCCTTCCGGCCCACCTTCGACGCCTGGAAGTCCGGCGAAGCAGTCTGGGTCGGTTGGCCGACGAAAGACGTTGTCATCTGACGAGCCCCTACTTGTTCTCGCTGGACGCCTCGACCGGCGCCTTGTTGTTCGGTTCGTTCGTGTTGGTGTTGTACTCGTCGCCGAGGAGCCCGACCTTGCCCTGGTCCTTCAGGGTGTCGAGGTAGTCCTGGTACTGCGCCGGCGTGACGACCTTCACCTGGAAGAGCATGAGCGAGTGGTACTCACCGCAGAGCTCTGCGCACTTGCCCTGGTACGTCCCGAGCTTCTCCGGGATGAAGTACTCCCAGTTCGTCTTGCCGGGGAGCATGTCCTTCTTGTACAGGAAGTCGATGATCCAGAAGGAGTGGTCGACGTCGCGCGAGGAGAGCTCGATCGCGACCTTCTTGCCCTGCGGCAGGTAGAGGGTCGGCAGCTGCGACTCGTCGATGGCGCCCTTGGCGTTCTCTTCTTCCTGGGCCTGGATGCCCTGGTAGTAGACGCTGTCCTCGGGGTTGTCCTTGTTGATGTAGTTGAAGTCCCACGCCCAGCGCTTGCCGTACACGTGCACGGTGGCGTCGGGGTCGTCGAACGGCTTCTCGATCGCGGCCTGGTCCTTCGCGGTGAAGGCGAAAAAGCCGAGCACCAGGATGAGCGGCACGATCGTGTAGAAGATCTCGAGCGGCATGTTGTAGCGCATCTGCACGGGCAGGCCGGTCTGGCCCTTCCGGCGGCGGTACACGATGGCGGCCCAGATGATCAGGCCCCAGACGATGAGACCGACGGCGAGGAGCACCACCCAGCTGGTGGTCCACAGGCCGACGATGCGGCTCGTGTGGTTGGTGACGTTCTTCGTCTCCTCCGTGCCGGGGAGCCATCCGTTCATCTGCTGCTGCGTGCAGCCAGCCAGTGCGATGACCAGACCGACGGCCACCGGGACGGCCGCCCAACGTATACGGCGATTCGAACGCACTGTTACCTCTCGCAAAGACGTGAGCTCGGAGCCGAACCCGCCGAGCCGCACGAAGGCGACACTTGGCTGGCTCCCAGCTTGATTGGAACACTCCTAGCTTACTCGCAGCTCGCCACCGCTCGTGCACACCCGACACGCTCATCGCCGCGATCCGCACTCCTGACCGGCCGTTTTCCCCGGTCACGCTGCGACCAGTTGCACCGACGAATGCGAGCGGGGAGCAACCGTGTCGGTCGCTCCCCGCTCGCGTGTCGGATCGGCTGGTGATCAGTGGAAGCTGTCACCGCACGCGCAGCTGCCCTGCGCGTTGGGGTTGTCGATCGTGAAGCCCTGCTTCTGGATGGTGTCCTCGAAGTCGATCGTCGCGCCGTCCAGGTACGGGACGCTCATCTTGTCGACGACGACCTCGACCCCGTCGAACTCGGCGGTGACGTCACCGTCGAGCAGGCGCTCGTCGAAGTACAGCTGGTAGATCAGGCCCGAGCAGCCCCCGGGCTGGACGGCGAGGCGCAGGCGGAGGTCGTCGCGGCCCTCCTGCTCGAGGAGACTCGCCACCTTGCCGGCCGCGGCGTCGCTCAGGAGGACGCCGTGCGAGGCTGCCTCGGTCGCCGGTGCGTCGGTGGTGATGGTGTCGCTCATCGCGCGTCTCCCTCCGGGCGGTGCGGTTCACCGCGCCTGGCGTCGATTGTAAGCACCGTCAGCTGCGCGTCGCGAGCCTGGCGAGCAGGATCGCCTCGGACGCGATGGCCCGGTGCAGGACGCCGAGGTGCTGCGACTCGTTCGGGCTGTGGGCGCGGGTGTCCGGGTCCTCGACCCCGGTGACCAGGATCTGGGCCTCCGGGAACTCCGCGGCGAGGTCCGAGACGAACGGGATCGAGCCGCCGATGCCCTGCTCGACCGCCTCGGCCCCCCAGCCCTCCCGCATGGCCGTGCGTGCCTCCTGGACGGCCCAACCGGCCGTGTCGACGAGGAAACCGTCGCCGCTGTCCGGTTCGGTGATCTCCATGCGCGCACCGAAGGGCACGTGTGCCCGCAGGTGCCGCTCGACGGCGGCGTACGCCTCGCGCGCGTCCTGGCCGGGCGCGACCCGGACCGAGACGCGGGCCGAGACGGACGGCAGCAGCGTGTTCGAGGCGTTCGCGACGCTCGGCACGTCCATGCCGGTCACGGTGATCGACGGCTGGAACCACATGCGGGACAGGACCTCGCCGGTGCCGATCGGCCGGACGCCCGCAACGAGGGCCGCGTCGACGGCGAGCTCGTCGTCGGTGCGCGACGGGACGTCGGCCTCGTACGAGGTGAGTCCCTCCACCGCGACGGAACCGGCGTCGTCGTGCAGCGACGCGAGCAGCTTCACCATCGGGATCATCGCGTCCGGGGCCGCTCCCCCGAACATGCCGCTGTGGCTCGCGTGCTCGAGGGTCGTCAGGGTGAGCTTGAACGTGACGTTGCCACGGAGCGAGACCGTGATCGACGGCACGTCCACCGACCAGTTGTCGCTGTCGGCCACCACGATGACGTCGGCGGCCAGGTGCTCCTTCTGCTCGCGCAGGAAGGTGCGGAAGGACCGGGAGCCGAACTCCTCCTCGCCCTCGACGAACAGCACGACGCCGAGGTCGAGGTCGTCACCGAACTGCGCGTGGATCGCCCGCAGCGACGCGATGTGGGTCATCACGCCGGCCTTGTCGTCCGAGGCGCCGCGCCCGTACAGACGATCGCCACGGAGGGTCGGCTCGAACGGCGGGGTCTCCCAGAGTGCGTCGTCGCCCTGCGGCTGCACGTCGTGGTGGGCGTAGAGCATCACGGTCGGTTTGCCGTTCCGGGCTGGGCGGACGGCGAGCACCGCGGGCTGGCCGAGCTCAGCGCCGGAGGTCTCGGCGTCGGCCGTGTCACCGTCGACGGCCGACCGCACGATCCGCACGTCGTCGGCGCCGAACACACCGGTGGACCGAGCCAGGTCCGCCACGGCCTCGGCGCTCGCCCGCACGTTCGCCGGGTCGAACGCCGACCACGACACCGACGGCAGACGCACCAGGGCCGACAGATCGGCGATCGTCGTGGGCAGTGCACCCTGCACCTGTTCGCGCAGGGCGTCGAGGAGCGCGGGGTCGGTCGCGGAGCTGGGCTGTGCGGTGTCGGTCATGCCCGGTAATCTAGAGGACGATCCCGCACGCACAACGCCGTTAGGAACGCACCGTGGCGAAGGCAGCCCCCAAGACCAACACGACCGTGAACCCGACCGAGGAAGAACTCCTCGAGCAGGGCAAGGGCCGCCCGACGCCGTCCCGCCGTGAGCGCGAGGCCGCGAACCGCCGTCCCCTCGTCGGCAACACGCCGGTCGACAAGAAGGCCGCCCGCGCGCGTCTCAACTCCGAGCGCGAGCGTGCCCGGGTCGGCATGGCCAACGGCGAGGAGCGCTACCTGCCGGCGAAGGACCGCGGTGAGCAGCGTCGCTTCGTCCGCAACTGGATCGACGCGCGCTGGAACGTCGGCGAGATCATGATGCCGGTGCTCGTGCTGTTCCTGATCGTCGGGTTCGCCGCCTCGCAGACCGCGATCGCGTCGTACTCGCTCCTGCTCGTCTGGGCGTTCGTGGCCCTGTTCGTGCTCGACTGCGTGGTGCTCTGGCTCTCGATGCGCCGCAAGCTCACCACCAAGTTCGGCGAGATGCAGCGTGGCACGTTCCTCTACATCCTGACGCGGGCGTGGCAGCTGCGGTTCCTGCGCCTGCCGAAGCCCCAGGTCAAGCGCGGGCAGTACCCCGCCCTCTGACCCCAGCGCCGCTGTCCGAAGCGCCGTCCGGCCTCGCCGGGCGGCGCTTCGTCGTTCCGGAGCGCGCGGCTCCGTGGCCCACGCTCGGGTTGGGGTTCGGGGCTCGGGGCTCGGGGCTCCGCGACTCGCCGCGTGCGTGCCGCCGAGGTTCCACGACCCGCCGCGTGCGTGCCGCCGAGGTTCCACAGCGGCCCCGCAGGCGCGGCGAGGTTCCGAAGTCTCGGACACTCGCCGGCCGCATCCGGGCGTGGCGACGCACCGGCGGACGGGAGGCACGGGGCGGGGTCGCACCGTGCCTCCCGTCCCAGGGGTGGTCGGCGAGGTTCCACGACTCGCCGCGTGCGTGTCGCCGGGGTTCCACGAACGTCCGCTGCAGGCCGCGAGATGCCGAGATTTTGGAACCTGGAAGGACGCCGGGGTCGGGACGACGGAGTCGGGGTCGGGACGGCGGAGTCGGGCGGGCGGGCACGCCCGCGCCCCCGCGCTCAGCGCGCGGCGCGGCGCAGCCGCTTGCGGCGCAAGCGGTTGATGCGGGTGGCCCAGCTCGGCCCCTCGTAGAGGAACGCCGTGTAGCCCTGCACCAGGGTGGCCCCGGCGTCGATGCGGTCCTGCACGTCCTGCTCGGTCGTCACACCGCCGACGGCGATGACGCAGAACTCGGCCGGCACCGCGGCACGGACGCGACGCAGCACCTCGAGCGAACGCGCTGCGACGGGCGCGCCGGAGAGTCCCCCGGCACCCATGGCCTCGACGTCGGCCGGGTCCGCGGTGAGCCCCTCACGGGAGATCGTCGTGTTGTTGGCGATGATGCCGGACAGCCCGAGCGACACCGCGAGGCCGGCGATGGCGTCGACCTGCTCGTCGGTCAGGTCCGGCGCGATCTTCACCAGCACGGGCGTGTCACCGGCGGCGTCGCGGACGGCGGACAGCAGCGGGCGGAGCTGGTCGAGTTCCTGCAGGCCGCGCAGGCCGGGCGTGTTCGGGGAGCTGACGTTGACGGCCAGGTAGTCGGCGAACGGGGCGAGCCGACGCGTCGACTCCAGGTAGTCGTCGATGGCGTCCTCGACGGCGACGACGCGGCTCTTGCCGATGTTCACGCCGATGACGGGCCGCCCCGGGTTGCGGCGGGCGCGCTCGAGACGTCGGGCCGCAGCACCGGCGCCGTGGTTGTTGAAGCCCATCCGGTTGATGAGCGCGCGGTCCTCGATGAGCCGGAACAGGCGCGGACGCTCGTTGCCCGGCTGGGGCTTCGCGGTGATCGTGCCGACCTCGACGTGCCCGAAGCCGAGCAGGCCGAGGCCGCCGATGCCGCGGGCGTCCTTGTCGAACCCGGCGGCGAGGCCGAAGCGGGACGGGAAGTGGATGCCCATCGTCGTGATGCCGTCGGCCGCCGAGGGCCGGGAGTAGCGCTCGACCAAACCTCCCACGAACGGCACGTGCGGCAGGGCCTTGATGACGGCGAACGCCAGGTGGTGGGCCCGCTCGGGGTCCATCTTGGCGAAGACCGACCGGAAGACGACGGCGTACCCGGAGCGGACCAGGCCTTCCGCGATGCCGCTCACGCGCCGGCACCGGCCGACGAGCCGGCGGCACCCGCAGGCGAACCGGCGGCACCCGCGGACGACCCCGCGGCACCCGCCGACGCGCCCGCAGCGTGGTGGTCACGGCGGAGCTGGCCGATGGCGTCCTCGAAGTCCTCGAGCGAGTCGAACGCCTGGTAGACGCTGGCGAACCGCAGGTAGGCGACCTCGTCGAGCTCCCGGAGCGGCGCGAGGATCGCGAGCCCGATGTCGTTGGCGTCGATCTGGCTCGAGCCGGACGACCGCACGGTCTCCTCGACGCGCTGCGCGAGCACGGCCAGGTCGCCGTCGGTGACCGGGCGCCCCTGGCAGGCCTTGCGGACGCCGGAGACGATCTTGTCGCGGCTGAAGGGTTCGGTGACGCCGTTGCGCTTGACGACGTTGAGCGACGCGGTCTCGGTGGTCGAGAAGCGTCGTCCGCAGTTCGGGCACTGTCGACGGCGGCGGATGGAGGTTCCGTCGTCGCTCGTCCGTGAGTCGACGACGCGGGAGTCCGGGTGGCGGCAGAAGGGGCAGAACATGTCGTCGCCCAGGCTATCGGTTCGTGCGCTCCGTCACGGCGGCACCGTGCGCGGGGAGCTGCTCCTCGGTCGACAGGGCGACGATGTGCGCGGCGACCCCGTCGAGCGCCGACGCCGAGTAGCGGATGACCTGCTGCGGCCGCAGGAACGTGGACGCGGACAGGCCGGACCCGAAGCGCGCCTGACCACCGGTCGGCAGCACGTGGTTCGACCCGGCCAGGTAGTCCCCCAGGCTGACGGGCGTGCTCGGTCCGACGAACACCGCTCCGGCGGCGTCGATGTCGGCGAGCACCGCGTCGTCGTCGGCGGTCTGGATCTCCAGGTGCTCCGGTCCGTACGCGTTGCTCACGGTCGCGGCGTCGGTGAGCGAGTCCACCAGCACGATCGCGGACTGCGGTCCGTCCAGGGCGGTCTGGAGGCGCGCAGCCGTCCCGAGCACCGCCGTGCGCTCCGGGATGGCGGCTTCCACCGCATCGGCGAACGTCGCCGACGTCGTCACCAGCACACTGCCGGCCTGCTCGTCGTGCTCGGCCTGGCTGATGAGGTCGGCGGCGACGAACCCGGGGTCGGCGGTCTCGTCGGCGATCACGAGGATCTCGGTGGCGCCGGCCTCGGCGTCGATGCCGACGACCCCGCGCACCAGGCGCTTCGCCGCGGCCACGTAGTTGTTGCCCGGACCCGTGACCAGGTCGACGGGCTCGAGGTCGATCGCGGGGACGCCGTACGCCAGCGCGCCGACCGCGCCGGCACCGCCCATCGCGTAGACCTCGTCGATGCCGAGCAGCCCGGCCGCGGCCAGGATGGTCGGGTGGACCGCACCGCCGTGGTCGCGCTGCGGCGGGGACACGAGCGCGATCGACCGCACACCGGCGACCTGGGCGGGGACGACGTTCATGACGACGCTCGACGGGTAGACGGCCTTGCCGCCGGGCACGTAGAGCCCGACGCGGCGCATCGGCTGCCAGCGCTGGTGCACCTCGGCGCCGTCGGCGAGCGTGGTGACGGAGCCGGCGGGTACCTGCGCAGCGCTCGCGGCACGGACGCGACGGATGGCTTCGTCGAGCGCGTCCCGCAGTTCGGGGGTCAGCCCGGCGACGGCTGCCGCGATCTCGGCGACCGGCACCCGGACGTTCGCAGGGGCGCCGCCGTCGAAGCGTTCGGCCTGGTCGTGCAGCGCGTCCGCTCCGCGGTGTCGGACGTCCTCGACGAGCTCGCGGGCGGCGTCGACCGCGTGCGAGACGTCGCCCACGGCGCGCGGCATGAGTCGGAGGAGTTCGGCACGGGCGGGCAGGCCACCACGGAGGTCGATTCGCTGCATCATCAGGGGACAAGCCTACCGAGGTGCACCCCCACGCCCAGTAACGTGAGGGTCGATGAACTTCGAGAAGGCACGGCGCCTCGTCAGCGACCTCGTCCGGGTGAACGAGCGGTACGCGCGGGACGGCCACTACCGCAACGACGTCCGCGAGCGGCTGGGGCGGACGGTGTCCCGCGTGGACGTCGGCGTGGCCCGGCGCGAGCGCGAGCGAGCACCACTGGCCGCCCGTCCGTTCGAGGGGCTGGTCGAGACGAGCCTCGCCCTGGCGGGCATCCGGACCGTCGACCGCGAGCCCGAGGTGGTGCTCGTGGTGGACGAGCTCCGCGAGGGCGCGGCGTTCGCTGGGGTCCAGACGGCGTTGGCCGTCGCGCTCGCCCTCGGTGCGCGACTGGGCCGGTCGGTCCGGGTGGTCATGGTCCGCTGGACCACGCCGGGCAACAGTGCCGCCGCGGCCGAGGCCCTCGTGGCGGACCGGTTCCCGGAGTCGCGGGTCGACGGCCGCCCGGGCGTCCGCGTCGTCCGTCGCGAGGACGTCCTGGAGACCGAGTTCGGCCGCGACGACGTCTGGATCGCCACGCATTGGAAGACCGCGCACCCGCTCGACGTCGCGGTCACCGCCGGGGTCGTCCCCCACGACCGGGTGGCGTACCTGGTGCAGGACTACGAGCCCGGCTTCAGCCCGTGGTCGACCGAGTACGCCGTGGCCGCCTCGACCTACCGCGCCGGCTTCCGCATGCTCGTCAACTCGGAACCCCTGCGGAAGTACCTGGCCGACGTCGAGGACCTGGACGTGCCGCCGGAGCGCACCTTCGCACCGCACCTGGACGTCGAGCTGCTCGAGCGCGTCGCGGCGGCCCGGCAGCACGAGGACGTGGTCCGGGTGCTGTTCTACGGACGCCCGAGCAAGCACCGCAACCTGTTCCGGCTCGGCGTCGCCGCCCTGCGCGTCGCGGTGCAGGAGCTCGCGGCCGACGGCATCCGGGTGGAGTTCCACTCGGCCGGCGAGCAGCACGGCGACGTCGAGCTCGACGGCGGGCGCGGCGACGTCAAGCTCGTGAGCCACGGCACGATGCCGTGGGACGACTACTTCCGCTTCATCGCCTCGACCAACGTCGTGCTCTCGCTGCAGCACAGCCCACACCCGAGCCACCCGCCGTTCGACGGCGCGATCTCCGGTGCCCGCGTGGTCACGAACGAGTTCCGCGGCACCCGGGAGCACCTGCACCCCAACCTGGCAGCGGTCCCTGCCGACGCCCGGTCGCTCGGCCTGGCCGTGGCCGACGCCGTCCGCCGCGCCGCGGCCGAGGGCCCCACCGGCTTCGCCCCGCTCGCGGAGCACGCGCTCGGCGGTCCGCTCGACGCAGCAGTCGACGCACTCGCCACCGCGATCGAGCACGACGGCCAGCACCACCACGAGGAGTCCACCCGATGACCCGCACCACCCTCGTCGTCGTCCCCGTCTACGGGGACCTCGAGTCCCTGCTGCGCTGCGTGGACGGGCTCGTCGAGCACCTCGACACGTCCGTGCACCGGGTGCTCCTCGTCAACGACTGCGGCCCCGACGCCGACGCGATCGAGCGCGCCCTGCTCGAGCGGATCGACGGCCGCCCCGGGTTCCGGTACGAGCGCAACGACCGCAACCTCGGGTTCGTGGGCACCTGCAACCGCGCCGTCCTCGAACTCGACCGCGGCACCGACGGCACCGACGACGCCGGCGAGGCAGTCCTGCTGCTCAACAGCGACGCCGTCCCCACCGCGGGCTTCCTGGACGCCATGCTCGACGTGCTCGACGAGGACCGCACCGGCGTCGTCACCGCGCGCAGCGACAACGCCACGATCGCGAGCATCCCCTACCGCCTGACGAACCGCGGCGCCGCACGCACCGAGGAGCGCACGCGGGCCGTCTGGGGCGCGGTCGCCCCGCTCCTGCAGGTCTCGCAGGTGCTGCCGGTCGCGATGGGCTTCTGCTTCCTCACCCGCCGTGAGCTGATCGCGGAGCACGGGCTGTTCGACGACGCCTTCGCCCCCGGGTACGGCGAGGAGAACGACTACTGCCTGCGCCTCGCCGAGCACGGCTGGACGTCGCGGATCGCCAACCGCGCGCTGGTCCTGCACGCCGGCGGCAAGAGCTTCTCGGGCAACCGCAACGCCCTCCGTGCTGCGCACCAGCGCGAACTCGAGCGCCGCTACCCGTTCCTGCCGGACGCCGTCGCCGCCTACCAGCGGCACGGCTCGACGGCGACGGAGCGCTTCGCCGACGCCCTGGTGCCCGCGGGTCCCCCGCCCCGCCTCGCCGTCGACCTGCGGCACGTCGCGGACGCCGGTGGCCTGGTCGGCGAGATCGACGCGGCCTTCGCGGACGGCTTCGACCTGGAGGCCCGGCTCGCCCCCGGCACGTCGGCCCCCGGCGGGTGGACGGTCACCTCCGACGCCCCGAACCCGGACGACCTCGTCACCGTCACCGTCCTCGTGGACCCCACGCCCGCCGAGGTCGTCGCCGCCAACCGGCGGTCGCTCGAGCTCGTCGTCGTCCGGACCGAGCAGGCCGCGACACCGTGGTCGTCACGAGCGGAACGGGCCGGAGCCGACCAGGTCGCCGCCCTGCTGGACCCGCACGTCGTCGCCACGGACCGCGGCGGACTCGTCGCGGCGCGCGAGCAGCTCGACCGTCGCCTGACCGGGCCGCTCGCGTCGCGCTCCGAGGCCCTCGAGGGCCGCTGGGCAGCGCTGCTCCCCCTCGACCTCACCGCCGCCGAGGTCGCGGCGGGGAACGCCTCCGACGAGGTCACCCGGCTCCGCCGCGAGCTCGACGACCTGCGCGCGAGCCGCTCGTTCCGCACCGGCCAGGCGATCGCCAAGGTCGCCGCACGACTGCCGGGTCGCCGCTGATGGCCGAGGCGAAGGGCCTCGGGCGCGTCGCGCGACGCCTGGCGCGTCCGTTCCGTGGCCCCGAGAAGCCGTTGACCGTCACGGACCGGCTCGACCGTTGGGCCCGGCGGATCGCCGAGTTCGGTGTCCTCGACCGCGCGTACCTCGAAGCACAGACCGGACGGACGTTCGACAGCGACGCCGAGGCCATCGCCTTCTACGTGCACAACGACGGGCAGCGGGGGCTCTCGCTGCACCCGCTCATCGAGCACGAGTGGATGCGCGAGCACCAGCCCGTCCCCACGATGTCCTGGTACGACGCCCTCCACCAGGAGGGCCCGGAGCTCTTCCAGACCGGACCGCTCTTCGACGCCGGCGTGTACGCCGCCTCGGTGTCGGAAGCCGACCGCCCGGCGTCCACGCTCGATGCGCTCCGTGACTTCCTGCGGAACGCGACCGACGCGACCACGCTCCCCGTGCCTCCCGGCCGCCGTGGCCACGCACCCACCTGGGGCGCCGCACGCGACGCAGCCGTCTCCGCTGCCCGCGCCTTCGCCGACGCGCAGCACCGGACCCGGCGCCGCTACCGGGCCACGTGGGGCGGACCCGACGTCGCCGAGGCACTCGCCCGGTACCCGCGTGGTGTCGCACGGCGTGACGCGGAGCAACCGCTCGTGTCGGTCGTGATGCCGGTGTACCGGCGTGCCGACGTGGTCGGCGCGGCGATCGCCTCGGTGCGCGCGCAGCAGCACGCGAACTGGGAGCTCCTCGTCGTCGACGACGGATCCGGCGACGAGACCGCCGACGTCGTGCGGCGCATCGCCGCCGACGAGCTGCGCGTCCGTCTGGTCGAGCGGGAGAACGGCGGGGCCGGAGCCGCGCGGAACACCGGACTCGCGGCCGCCCGCGGCGACTTCGTCGCGTTCCTCGACGCCGACAACACCTGGCGGCCCGAGCACCTGTCCGCCGCACTCGCCGGGCTGCTCGAGACGGACGGACCCGGCGTGCACACCGGCGTCCGGATGACCGGCGCGAACAACGCCGACGACTCCACCGCGCCCGCCGAGACGTACCGCGGCGAGGACGGCACGCTCGACGACCTCCTCGCCGGCAACTTCATCGACCTGAACGCGCTCGTCGTCCGTCGTGACGTCGCCGCCGCCGCCGGGCCGTTCGACGAGACCCTGCGCCGCTGGATCGACTGGGAGTGGCTGCTGCGCATCGGGAAGCGCTCCGGCGTGCCCGCGTACGTGCCCGTCATCGGTGTCGACTACGACAACGTCCGCGACCCCCGACGGCTCTCCTCCGCGCAGCCCGCATCGTGGCAGGAGGTCGCCCTCGCCCGCCACCGCATCGACTGGGACGCCCTCGCCGACGCGGTACCGGCGCGCGACGCCGAGCTGGTCTCCGTCGTCGTGCCGGTGTTCCGCGACTGGACGATGACCCGGCGCGCCGTGGACGCCGTGCTGCACGCCGCCGACCACGAGGGCGACCGGGTCGAGGTCGTGCTGATCGACAACGGGTCCCCCCGCTCGGTGTCCGCCGTGCTCGGAGCCTGGTTCGGCGACGAGCCGCGGGTCCTGCTGCAGCGCGAGGACCGGAACCGGAACTTCGGGCTGGGCAGCGACCTCGGCCTGGCCCGGTCCACCGGCGGCACCGTCGTCATGCTCAACAACGACACCGAGGTCACGACCGGGTGGCTGCGGCCGCTCGTCGCCGCGCTGGACGACCCGACGGTGCTCGGCGCGCAACCGCTGCTCGTGTACCCGGACGGGGTCGTGCAGGCAGCGGGCACGGTGTTCGGCGGGGACAAGGTGCTGCCATGGCACTTCCTCGGCGACCACCCGCGGTACGACGCTTCGCGGGCGTTGGCGGGTGCCGGGACCGACACCGCCCGGCCGGGTGCTGCCGGTGGTCGCCGCTTCTCGGCGATCACCGCTGCTGCCGCTGCGTTCCGGGCCGTCGACCTGATCCGCTGGCAAGGGTTCGACCCGGTGTTCGCGAACGGGCTCGAGGACGTCGACCTGTGCCTCCGGGCCCTCGCCGCGTCACCGGACGGCTCGGCCTTCGCCGTCGTGCCGTCCTCGGTCGTCGTGCACCACGAGAGCCGCACCCCCGGTCGCGACGACGCCCGCGTGGACAATCGGCGCGTGTTCGACGAGCGCTGGCGCGGGCGGTACCCGGCGGCGGACGCAGCAGGACACTACGCGGCCGCCGGACTGCGGTGGCTCGGGGTCGAGCCGGGGCTGCCGAAGGGGCACGCCGTGATGGTGCGGTCGTCGCGGCCGATCGTCGTGCGGGAGCGGGCGGGTGCTGCCGGGGTTTCCGGTGCTGCCGGCGCTTCCGGTGCTGCCGGCGCTTCCGGTGCTTCCGGTGCTTCCGGTCTCCGGGTCGCGGTGAAGCACGACGGGACCCGGGTGGCGGACGTCAGCGCGCTCGTGTCTGCGCTCGAGGCCGCCGGTCACTTCGTGCAGGTCGACCTGTCGACGTCCTGGTACCGGGGGTCGAGCGGACTGGACGACGTCACGGTGCTGGTCGCTGGCGGTTCGGGAGCGGGAGTCCCGTCGTTCGTGCCGCAACCGGGCGCGCGGAACGTCGTGTGGCTCGCGGCGGGGCAGGTCGTGGCGGACGGGGACTTCGCCGAGGTGGTTTCGGCGGATGCCGGAGCCGAGCGGGTCGTCCGGGCGCTCTGACCCGAGCCTTCGTCGTCTCCCAGGCGGTTTCATCGGGCTCGTTCACCCGCTTCCGAGGCGATCGCTCCCCGTTGTTCACCTTCGGCGCGCAGCATGGTCCCATGTCGCTCATCTCAGACGTCGTGCGGTCGACCTTCACGACAAAGTGCTCGGTGTGCGGTGCAGTCATCCTGAAGCGCGATGCGCTCGACCACGAGGGCCAGGCGTTCTGCTCGGTCCTGCACGAGGCCGAGTACATCGTCGCGACGCTCGACTGACGCCGTAGACCGCGGACCCTCTCTCACCCACGGCGCTCACGCCGGATCACCCGGCGTGCGCAGGTACCTCGGCTGCCTTCTGGTTCAGTCCGGACGTCGCTACGGCCTGCCGGATGAACAGACGCATGCGGACCGCAGCCTCGGCGGAGACGTGCGGCAGCGGGTGCGTGCCGTCGTCGCTCGATCCCCGCCCCACGAGTTGTTCGACGCACGGGCGAAGGCGAAGGGGTCCGCGACGATCCATCCCCGCCGCGCACCGAGGTCGAAGAGGTGCCGGTTGGCCACGACACCGAGCGCTCGCTGGTTCACCGCCCCGTCACTGTGGTTGCTCGGGGGAACCAGACACAGGAGTGCGGTCTGGCACTCGGCGAACCGGACGATCTTCTCGATGTTCGCCGTCATCTCCTCGAAGGGGACACCCTCGCGGACGTCGTTCATCCCGAGCATCACCACGAGGACGTCGGCCAACGATCGACGGACCTGCCCGAACGCCCGTTCCGATGTCGCGCCGTCTTCCGCGAAGCCGCCCACCAGTCGGAGACGGCGGTCTCCGAGCTGATCCCGCCACGAGTCCGGTCTGGCCGTCACGGAGTCTCCCGACACGGCGAAGGTCATCGATGAATCCGGGGTGATCTTGGCACGAGCTCTGAACATCCGACGATGCTACCGACCACGGCACCCCGGCGCCGTGCTCCGGCACGTGCGCTCACTCCGAGGCGAGCGTGAGCACTTGGTCGTCGTGGACGCGCAGGATGAGTTCGCGCATCGCGTCACCGAGTCGACGGTACTGGGCGGGCCCGGCCGGATGCGTGCCGTCCGCGCTGACCCCGTCGACCCAGGTGGACCCGTCGCGCGCGAATCCCCACGGGTCACCCCAGTGCCACCCCTCGGCCACCGCCAGCTCGCGCAGCGCTCGGTTGTACGCTGCAGCGGCATCGGGCTGCCAGTCGTACGGCGGGAGCGCCGCGATGAGGACGGAGTGCGGGCGGACGGTACGCACGATGTCGCGGTAGGCACTTGCTTCGTCGGCGAGGGTTCGGTGCAGGCGAACCGCGTTCGTCCCGGCGAGGATCACCAGGACATCGACGTCCGGAACGGGTCGTACATGTCGCGCCATCTGCTCCGGGGTCGCTCCGGAGCGGGCCCAGCCGACGACGAACTCGACGTCGTCGCCCACAGCGGACGTGATCCACGTCCCGTCGTCGAGACCGTTGCCGAGGTACCGGGTTGCTCCGGCGCTGAGCGAATCACCGACGACCGCGAGCCGGACCGGAGAGGACACCGCCGTTCCGACCGCCTGCGGCTGAGAGCCGTCGAGGGTCCGTGCCGACACCGCGAGGGCCGCGATCACGATCACCACGACGAAGAGGGCTCGAACCACACGCACACCACCATCCTCCACGATCCTCCGCTGACGACGTGTCCGAGGCCGGCCCTCGGCCCTCGTAGGATCGCTCTGTGGCAGCAACAGAGCGTGCGCGCCCTCGGGACGCCGAGCGTCCTCCGCGACTCGCGGTCTTCCCCGTCTACCGCGACAACCCCTACCTGAACCTCATGCTCCTGGCACCACGCGCTTCGGGGTGGGACGTGGTCGAGTCGGCGAGGCTCGAGCGCTTCGAGCGGGACCTCGAACACCTCGGCGCCGGCGACGTGGTGCACGTCCACTGGACGGCGCCGATCGTGCAACGAGCCGACGGGGCTGACGAGGCGAGCGAGCGACTCGGTCGATTCCGAGCAGCCGTCGACACGGCACGAGGGCGCGGAGCGAAGGTCATCTGGACCGTCCACAACACACTCCCACACGACGTGCGCCATGAAGACCTCGAGATCACACTCAACAGGTACCTCTCCGCGACGGCCGACGTGGTCCACGTCATGAACTCGGACACGAGCAACGTGGTGGCTCCCCACTACGACCTCTCGGGGCGAGTCGTCTCGCACATCCCGCACCCGAGCTACCGGGGTGTCTACGACGGCAGCGGAACGCGAGCGGAAGCACGAGCCCGGTTCGGTCTCGGTGCAGAAGACCTCGCGGTCCTCTTCTTCGGTCAGATCCGGCCGTACAAGGGCGTCGACCTGCTGATCGAGGCGCTGGAACGGGCTGAGCAGCCGGACCGCTTCGTCCTGCTGCTCGCCGGCAAGACGAGTCAGGAGGACGAGGCGACCATCGACCGACTGTTGCCCCGCGGCCTGCGGACGGTTCGACACCACGGTTACGTCGACGATGCGGACGTGAAGCAGTGGTTCGACGCAGCGGACGTCTCGGTGCTGCCCTACCGGCGGATCCTGAACTCCGGCAGTCTCCACCTCGCCGGCACCTTCGACGTGCCCACCGTGCTCCCCGACGAACAACACCTGCGGCGCGACTTCGGCGACGAGCCCTGGGTTCGCTGGTTCGAGCCGGGCAACGCCGCTGCGCTCGCGCACGTGCTGTCGGAGCCGTTGCCCGCACGAGGAACAGCGCGGGACTTCAGCGCCAGGCTCGCCCCGTTCACCGTTTCGCGACGCTACGACGCCCTCCTCCGAGCGGTCGTGCTCTCGCCGCATCCGGTCCGGCCCGATCCTGAGGCATAATCGATCCTCGTCGCGCACCATTGCCCGACTGGACGGAGAACAAGGTGTCACGGATCAAGGTCGGGATCATCGGCTCGTGCGTCACGCGAGAGGCCTTCATCACCCGGAACAACCCGCAGTACAAGGACATCTACGATCTCGGCCCGCTCGCCTGGCAGACAGGTCTCGTGAGCTTCCTGTCGAATCCGGTCGCCGCTGACGTCGCCGCGTCCATCGAGCCCGGGACGAAGGTCAACGAACACGGCGCGCGGACCATGGCACGCGACATCGCGAAGACCGACCGCGCGGACCTCGAGGCGTTCGCTCCCGATTACCTGCTCTTCGACCTCTACTCCGACGTGCGCTACGGGCTCGCGCGCATCGGGGACGCGACCATCACGAACAACCCGAACAGCTTCCGCAAGACCGACTACTTCGCCGCAGGCAACGGCTTCACCACCCTCCACATGGCGAACGCGAGCGCGGAGTACGTGCCGCTCGTCGAAGCCGCCGTCGACGAACTGGTCGAGTGGCAGCGACGAGCGCTGCCACAGACGACCCTCGTGCTGAACTGCTTCCGGTACAGCTCCTACTACCGGACGAGTACCGGCGACCTCAACTTCGTGAAGTACCGCGGGGACCAGAAGCGAGACGACCTCTACCGCCGTCTCCTCCGGGAGAACGACCGCTACGACTCCCTGTACCGCTCGATCACCGCCCGACACGACCTCAGGACGATCGACAACCGGGACCGCTCGTACCATTCAGACGGAGACCACCCCTACGGCATCTCACCGTGGCACTTCGGTCGGCCCTTCTTCCAGGACTTCATGGCCGACCTCGACCGGATGGTCCTCGACGACACGGTGATCGGCACGCGAGCAGCAGCCCTGGCAGGCGCGGGGACCTGACCCGTACCCAGGGATCCTGCGTCAGCGTCCGAGGGCGGCTCGCGCTGCTCGGAGCAGTCGTCGCGCGACCGACGGGCTCGGCGCACGACGGTCGATGAGGAAGCGCCACCCGTCAGCTCGATCGGCCAGGGGCTGGAGCTGCACGTCGGCCGGGACGGGCGGCAGCGGCATCCGCGCGGTCACGACCGGCAACTCGAGGTGGCGACCGCGGAACGCGATCCGGAACGTCGTCCGGTGCCTGCCCACGCGCACGTCGTCGTCCTCGACGCCGAGCCACCAGCGATCTCCCTCGTGGTCGAGCCCGAGCCGGGTCTCGACTCCCCCGGCACCGGTGACCGTCAGCTCCAGGGACGCCCCCTCGGGAACCTCCGTTCCCAACGGTCCCGAGAGGGTCAGTCTTCCGACCCCGGGGCGGGCTTGGTCCACCACGAGGGGTGCCAGGTGGCGCGCTCCCGACACGAGTCCGACGCCGACCGGGTCGAGCGCACGCACGGCCCCTGCCACGGCCCGGAGGACCTCGGAACGGCCCGCGACATCGGCGATCACCGCCGAGAGGTCCGTCACAGCGGCCTCGAGGACCGACACGTCGGTGTGTTCGGCGCGGTTTGCCAGGAGGACCAACGGCCCGTCGTTCACCAGGTTCTCGCGATCGAGCGCGAACTCCGCTTGCCGGCCGAGTGCGTCGACTGAGCGGACCACCGCCGCCCAGGCACGGACGAGCGGCAGCGGAACACCGTGGTGACCCTGGCCCTCGTGCATCGCCGACGCAAACCGCACAGCGACGTCCGCCGCACCGTTCGCGACCAGGAACCAGAGGGTTCGACGTTCCGCGCGGAGCCCTTCCCGATCGACCCCTGGGATGACGCCCAACAACCGCTGCACCGCGCTGGTGACGAGGTCCAGCTCCTGCTCCGTCGGCTGCCCGCGGAAGAACCGGTCGAGGTGGACGTACCCGTCGGCGCCGAGGACGACTTCGGCATGGGCACGACGGACGTCGGGCGCGGCATCCTCGAGCAACGATGCCACCTCCGTCTCCTGTCCGAAGTAGCTGATCACGCCGTCGACGCTCGACGCTCGTGCGGTCATGGAGGACGTGCCCGGGCGTTCCCGGTAGAGGTAGACGACCTCCGGGACGACGGCGATCCGGTCGGCCCCGACGTACGCACGGACCATGGGGACGATGTCGTTCGAGCGGGCCACGTCCGGGAACCGGATCCCCTCCGTACGCAGGAAGTCGGTCCGGAACACACGGTTCCAACACGCTCGGTTTGCCAAGAGCTCCGGCATGGTCTCGAGATCGGTGGTGGAAGCAGTGTGGACGTCGTACCACGACGCCATCGGTTCCCACGTTGCCCCCGAGCTGAACTTGAGGTGCCGGCCCAGCGCGATCGCCGCGTTGCTCGATTCAGCTGCCTCGACGAGGCATCGGTACGCGCCGTCGGGCACGAGATCGTCCCCATCGGCGAACACCAGGTACTCGCCCTGCGCGAGGTCGAGCCCCTGGTTGCGAGCGGCGCCGCCGCCCGCTGATCCGGACCGGTGGAGTCGCACCCGCTCGTCACGCAATGCGACTCGCTCCACCAGCGCGAAGGTGTCGTCGCTCGACCGGTCGTCGATGACGATGACCTCGAGATCGACGTCCTGACGCAGGACGCAGTCGAGTTGCTCCTCGATCCACGGAGCAACGTCGTGCACCGGCATGACGACGGAGAGCTGGACCGTCAACGAAGTCGCCCACTCCGCGCTCGGATGGCGTTCCTGACCCGGGTGATCCCCGACGGGGCCGCTGCGACCTCGACCCGGTGCCGGCGACCACCGCTCAACTCGAACTCGACGGACCACAGGTCACCGGGGCGGGCGGACGACGCGACGACCGTGTCGGAGGACAGCAATCCCTGGTGGACGACCGTGGTCACCCCGTCGCGATCGCGGAGGATGCGCCCCGGTGCGGAGCCCTCGAGGCCCTCGAAGCTGATCCTGAGTGCACCGAGGCGGCGATCGGCGACGGGGTGGACACGCCGGTTCCGACGCAGGAACGCGACATCCTCCACTGCTCCGTCGCGCAGAGCCGAGAGGACCCGCTGTTCGTTGTCGTCCAACCCGTCACCCACGAACGCCTCCCAGAACTCCACGACGGTCTCAGGGCGGATCGGGAGCACCTCACGCCGCTGCGCCGCGTCCACGACCGGCCGGAACATGCGCTCACGCCAGAGGTCGGTAGCCAAGTCGCGACCGGGTGCGATCGCGCGGCCGACTTCAGGGGCAAGGCGGCGCCATCGCTCGACGGCGTCGTCTGCGGGTTGGTCGAACGCCCTGATGAAAGCAGCGACGAGGTGGGTCTCGCGCTGCCGGAGCAGCGCGTACGCGGTCCCGGGGAACGCGCTGAGCTGCTCGAAGTCGTTCGGCTCTGCCCACGATCCGATCCAGGCCACGAAGTCAGCGAGCACCTGTGCATCCGATGGGCTGAGCGCATCGATCGCCCGGACCCGTGTCCAGGCTTCTCGGCGGATCAACCGCCTGCCCAGTGCAGCACGGGCTTCGCGTGCACCGTGCGCTTCGTACGTCTCGACGGCTGCTCTGGTCTGCACGACCCAGTCGCTCAGGTCGTCACCACGACCGATGCCCGCCGTCACCGAACCGTCGTGTCGACGATGGCGGTACACGACCTCCGGAAGGACATCAACCGTTGCCCGGACCACGAGCCGCGCCCACCACGAGACGTCTTCGCACGTGGTGTGCGTGGCGAACTCGACGCCGGTCTCGCACAGCCACGTCCGGTTGAAGACCTTGTTCCACGGTGTGTGGTCGAACGCGAGCGGTGGGGTGTCCGACAGACGCAGACCGCGTCCTCCGGTGGTCCAGAGCGGATCGTCGACCGTCCAGTAGGTCACCTCCCGGCCGTCTGCGGTGAACTGCTCGGCCCGTCCGCTCACGACGTCGGGGGCGGACTGAGCGAAGACGCCGAGCAATCGACGGTAGGCGTCCGCGGGCACGACGTCATCGGCGTCCGCGAACGCAACGTACTCGCCAGTCGCGGTGCGGAGCCCGACGTTGCGCGCGTTCCCCGCGCCGAGCCGCTCGTTGTTCTCCACCACGACCACCCGAGGATCTCGTGCGGCGACGTCGTGAACTGCAGCTCGAGCGTCGGGGTCGAGCCCGTCCAGTACCAGGATGATCTCGAGCCGGGTGTGGCTCTGGGACCGCAGTGCCTCGAGCGCGAGGTCGAACCGGTGGTCGACGGTTCCCACCGGCACGACGACCGACAGCACGGGCAGGGGTCCGGTCACAGGGCTGTTCTCCAGGAGTTCATCACGTTCGAGTTGCCGAGCCCGCGACGAGCAGCCCTCGACTTCCGCCCTAAACTATCGCAGCACGTGCCGCACGAAGACAGGAAGCCGATCCACCCAATGGACTCAGGGACCCGGACAACACCACTCATCTCCGTCGTCGTCGCCGCGTACGACGTCGAACGGTACCTGCCCACACTCCTCCGTTCGTTCGAGCGGCAGACGGTCGACAGGGATCTCCTGCAGTTCGTGTTCGTGGACGACGGTTCGACGGACTCGACCGGCTCCCGACTGGACGAGTGGAGTCGGTCCTCCGGCGCCGACGTGACCGTGGTCCACCAGAGCAACACCTGGATCGCCGGCGCGAGGAACGTCGGACTGGCGCAGGCCACCGGACAGTGGGTCACGTTCGTCGACGCAGACGACGAGCTGGACGAGCGCTACTTCGAGGAGGTCGCGAAGTTCATCGATCTGCACGCCTCCGACGAGGTCGCCCTCCTCGCTGCGCACCTGCTCCTGCTGGACGACGAGGGCACGGTCACGGACGGCCACCCGTCGCGCAAGCGATTCGAGAAGGGCTCGCGCATCGTCGACATGCGATTGGACCCGATCGTGCAGACCGGAGTGAACGCGGCGTTCATGCGACGCGACCTCATCGAGGCCTCCGGGCTCGAGTTCGACGAACGGGTCCGCCCGACGTTCGAAGACGCGCACTTCGTCGCCCGCTACCTGTTGCGGAACCACCTGCACAAGATCGGTCTGATGGCCTCCGCGAAGTACCGGTACCGCCAGCGCGGTGACGGGACCTCGACGATGCAGACGAGCCACGATGACCGACGGAAGTACACCGACGTGCTCCGACACGGCCACCTCGGCCTCCTCGAGGAGGCTTCGGAGATCGGGGCCGTCGATCGCTGGGTCGCCAACACGGTCCTCTACGACCTCGTCGGGTACTTCCGGCGCGAACGTGCGATCCGCTCCCCCTCCGCGCTCGCTCCGGTCGACGCCTTCGACGAGTTCCACGAACTGGCGGCAGCGGTCCTCGACCGGGTCGGGTCCGAGGCGGTGCGCTCCTTCGATCTGCTCCCGGTCGAGTTCGCGGTCCGGCGGGCGATGCTCGTGGGTTACCAGGCCGATGCCGACCGCCCGAGCACCGTCAACCTCGCTCGAGTGGACGAGGCCCATCAGCTCGTCCAGCTGCAGTACTGGTTCACCAGGGACATCCCAACCGAACGGATCACGGTCGACGGCCACGAGGTCACCCCGGAGTTCGAGACGGTGCAGGACTTCGTCTTCTACGGGCGCCCGTTGGTCCGACGACGTGTCCTGTGGATCCCGCGCGGCTTCGTCACCGAGATGCACGTCGATGATCAACAGGTCGTCTTCGCTCGAGGTGAGGTGCCGAACCACTACGCGACACTGACCCGACGTCAGCTCGAGCCGCAGATCCTCGCGCAGCGCCGGAGGGTGGTCGATCCGAACGAGGTGGAACTGACGAACAAGCAGCACGTCTGGCGGGCGGTGCGTGAGCGTGCGATCAGCACGAGGAACTCCTTGCGCAAGACCGCCATCCGGAACGCCGTCGCGCCGGCACTCGCCCGCTCGCGGCGCGCCCGTGTCAGGTTCGAGGGCGCATGGGTCTTCATCGACCGGGACACGGATGCGAACGACAACGCGGAGCACGCGTACCGGTACGTGCTCCGGCACCGCCCGGACATCAACGCGTTCTTCGTGCTGAACCGTGACTCGAAGGACTGGGACCGGCTGCAGCGCGAGGGGTTCCGGATGGTCGCGTTCCGGTCGCTCGAGTGGGTGCAGCTCATGCTGCACGCCGAACACGTCGCTTCGTCGCACATCGCGGACTTCGTCACGAAGCCCCTGCCGGTGTCGAAGTTCGGCCATCCTCGATTCCATTTCACGTTCCTCCAGCACGGCGTGATCAACTACGACCTCTCGCGGTGGCTCAACTCGAAGCGACCGGACTTGTTCGTGGTCTCGACCCCGCAGGAGCGGGAGGCGATCGCGGGCCACGGCCAGTGGATCTTCTCTGAGCACGAGGTCGTCCTCACCGGATTGCCGCGCTTCGATGCCCTGCTCGAGAAGAGCCAGTCGAAGCAGGAGGCGGAACGAGACCTCATCCTCGTGATGCCCACCTGGCGCCACTACCTCGTGGGCGCGCAAGTCGCCGGTTCCGGTGCGTGGGAGCGTGACGATCGGTTCATGGAGAGCCGGTTCGCGAAGGAGTACACGGCGCTGATGTCATCGCCGGAGCTCCGCGCGCTCGCGAAGCGGACCGGAAAGCGTCTCGCACTCATGCCGCACCCTCTCCTGCGTCCGTACCTGACGGACTTCCACCTGCCTGACGACGTCGAGATCCTCGACTTCGCCGTGGACGGCGTGCAGGACGTCCTCGCGCGGAGCGCTGCGTTCGTGACCGACTTCTCGTCGCTGGCGTTCGACGCAGCGTTCATCGACGTCCCCGTCGTGTACTTCCACTTCGACCTCCGAGAGTTCTTCGGCGGCTCGCACAGCGGTCGTCGCGGCTACTTCGATTACGACGAGGCCGGGTTCGGCGAGGTCACCGGGTCCGTTGCGGAAGTCGAACGTGCGATCGAGCGGATCGCCGAGGCAGCTTTCCGACCGTCGGCCACGTTCCGGGAGCGGGCACGACGGACGTTCGTCACGCGCGACGGTCGCAACTCGGAGCGCGTGATCCAGATGATGGAGTGGCTGACGGGGGGACCGCGAGCGGACGAGCCCGAGGCGGAACCGATCGCCGACGCTCAGTCGTCGGAGTCCGTCAGCTCCCAGAAGGGCGAACGCTCGACGGTGGAGGCGTCCGGCTTGTAGAAGGGCTCCTTCAGCGACAGGTGAGGCCGCTCCCAGGCGACGTCCCGCCGGACGACCTTGGCCGGCGTCCCGACGGCGATGCAGTTGTTCGGGACCCGGCTGGTCACGATCGACCCCGTGCCCACGACCGAGCCACGTCCGATCGTGGTGCCGCCGAGGACCGTCACCCCGAGCGCGAGCCAGACGTGGTCACCGATCTCGATCGACTTCGAGACGTTGACCCGCTTGCCCGTGCGCACGTCGAAGATCGGGTGCGCGTCGTCCGCCCGGATCTGCACGTGCGAGGCGATCATGACGTCGTCGCCGATGCGCACGGTCGTCCCCTCGGTCGCCGAGATGACGCAGTTCGCGGTTGTCGAGGAGTTGGCCCCGACGAGTACGGACGAGTCCTGGCCGATCCGGATGTTCGCGACGAACGCCGGCGCGCCGTGGTTCTCCGCGATCTCGAACACGCCGTTGTCGCAGTCCATGCTCACCACGATCCGCCCGAGGCGAGCACGTTCGTGGACCCGGATCACGTTGTTCGAGCCGCGGAACGTGATCTTGACGTTGCCCCGCTTGGGGCCGCTGTACTCGATCCGGTTGCCCCGCTCGTCCGAGTACGCCGACAGCTCCTCAACATCCGTTTGCACGGATCAACCTTAGGGGCAGCGTGGGGTCAGACGGTGGCCTCGTAGGCCGACACGACCTTCTTGGTCGGACCGATCATCTTGAGCTCGCCCTCGTTGAGCCAGGCGACCTGATCGCACATGTCCTTGACGGTTCCCATCGAGTGGGAGACGAGGATGACCGTGCGGCCCTCGTCCTTCATCTCCTTGAACTTCGTCTGGCACCGCTTGCGGAACGTCGCGTCACCCACTGCCAGCACCTCGTCCACGACGAGGATGTCCGGGGTGACGGCGACGGCCACGGAGAACCCGAGTCGGACGTACATTCCGGACGAGTAGTTCTTCACCGGCTGGTCGATGAAGTTGCCGACACCGGAGAACGACACGATGTCGTCGAACTTCCGCGCCACCTCCTTGCGGCTCATCCCGAGGATGGAGCCGTTCAGGAAGACGTTCTCCCGACCGGAGAGCTCGGGGTGGAACCCGGAGCCGACCTCGAGCAACGACGCCTGCTTGCCGCGGGCGGTGATCGAGCCCTCTTCCGGCCAGAGGATCTTCGCCAGGCACTTCAGCAGCGTGGACTTGCCGGACCCGTTCTTGCCGATGAGTCCGAATGTCGATCCGTGCGGCACTTCGAACGAGACGTCCTTGAGCGCCCAGAAGTCCTCGTGCACGGACTTCTTCCCACGCATGACCATGCTCTTCAGCGAGTCGTTCCGCTCGTGGTACATGCGGAACCGCTTTGAGATGTGTTCGACGGAGACGGCAGCATCGGTCACAGGAGTTCAGCCAGCTTCTTCTCGTTGCGGGAGAACACGAAGTAGCCGAGTGCGAGCGACACGCATCCTGCGAGGGCGCACGCGACCAGGTCGGTCCAGTTCGGGAGACGGTTGTCGTACATGAGGTTCCGGAAGACCTCGGAGAACCGCTCGATCGGGTTGAGCTTGTAGACGTGGATGATCCACGGGTGTCCGGCCTTGTTCGCAGCGTCCTCGACGAGCGACAGCGGGTAGATGATCGGCGACAGGTACATCCACATCTGCAGGCCGATGCCGACGAGGTGCTGCATGTCGCGGAAGTGCACGTTGATGATCGACAGGATCAACCCGAGGCCGGCGGCGAACATGGCGAGGAACACCATCGTCAGCGCGATCACCGGCAGGTAGATCCAGAAGTTCGACCCAGCGATGGCGAGTGCGATCAGCAGCACGCCCATCTCGACCAGCCAGGTGAACCCGAACGATCCGACCGCTGCGAGGGGCAGCGTCATCCGCGGGAAGTACACCTTCTTGATCAGCGACCCGTTGGCCACGATCGAGGTCATCCCCGAGTTGATGACGTTGCGCGCGAAGATCCACGGCAGCAGGCCGCACATGAGCCAGAGCGGGTAGATGTTCAGTCCGCTGGGGTCACCGACCTCGAGACGCGCCCGGAAGATGAACGAGTACACGATCGTGTAGATCAGCATCGTCGCGAGTGGGTTGATCAGGGACCACAGCTGTCCGAAGACCGTGCGGCGGTACTTGCCCTTGACCTCGCGCGCAGTGAGGTTCGCCAGCAACTCGCGCGACGACATGAGCTCGTTCAGGTACGTCATGCTTCGGGTGCAGGCTCCTCCGGGGCGCAGCGGAGCGCTCCTCACAGGGAATCGGGGACGAGGCATTCTCGCACACCGGTTGCACAACGCATGTTCGACGCGGTGACCTCGGCGCGTGGCGAGTGGCCGGAGGGCGAATCCTTGGAGAATCGTGAGTAGGGTTGGTGGGTGATCGTCAGCTTCGCCAACCACTCGACGGCGCCCGTCAACCTCGGCGGCGCGGAGCGGTCCCTCCTCCGGTTCGTCGAGGACTGGCTGGCGATCGACCCGACGATGACCCCGACCTTCGTCACGAAGGCCCCGAAGGGCAAGTTCATCGAGGCGCTCGACGACCGCGGCTGGTCCTACGACGCCCTGCGGTTCCGCGGGTGGGCGCTGCCGAGCCCGCAGCCGGCTCCGGCCGCGGAACGCGCGGCGTTCGCCACCGTCGACTACGCCGCGGTGAACGCGATCATCCGCCTGTACGAGCGGCAGCGCCCGGACCTCGTGGTCACGAACACCCTCGTCGCACCGTGGGCGTCCTTCGCCGCCGCGGTCCTCGGGATCCCGCAGGCGTGGTTCGTCCGCGAGTACGGCGACCTCGACCACGGGCTGCAGTTCCAGACCGGGCGCGCGGGTGTCCTCGGGGACATCGGCCTGCTGTCCGGTGCCGTCGTGACCAACTCCGAGGCGATGCGCGAGCACCTGGCGCAGTACATCCCCGCCGACAAGCTCTCCGTCGCGTACCCGACGGTCGACACCGAGCGACTCCTGGCCTCGAAGGACGAGACGCCGGCGGTGGCGCCGTTCCCGCAGGCCGAGCCCGGCCTCCGGATCACGGTCCTCGGCCGTGTCGAGGAGTCGAAGGGCCAGCACCGTGTCGTGGACGCCCTGGGTGCGCTGCACGAGCGCGGGGTCGCCGCGAGCGTCTGCTTCGTCGGCAGTTGGAAGCACCCCGGCGAGGACCAGCGCCTGACCGAGCGCGCCCGCGCGCTCGGTGTCGCCGACCGTGTCGTGTTCGCGGGCGAGCAGCACACGCCCGCCCCGTTCATCGAGGCTGCGGACGTCTGCATCACCCCGTCGACGATCGAGGCCTTCGGTCGCACGACGGCCGAGTACATGACCCTGGGCAAGGCGGTCGTCGCGACCCGCCAGGGCGGGAGCGCCGAGCTCGTCGACGACGGCGTCACCGGCGTGCTCGTGGACGCCGACGACGTCACGGCGCTCACGGACGCGCTCGCGACGTACGCGGCGGAGCCGGAGACGGCCAGGAGGCACGGCGCGGCTGCTCCGGACCGGCTCGCGTCGGTCACCGGCGCGGGTCACGACAACGCGGCGGCGATCGCACGTCTGGTCGCGCTGGTCGGCACCGAGGGCTACCGACTCCCCCAGGCTGCGCGGTACTGGTTCGAGCTCCCCGGTGCGTACGCCTCGCTCGGCGCCACGAGTGCGCGCGCCGCGCTCGGCCTGCTCGCGAACCGTGTTCGCGCCCGCTCCGGGACAGTCGGCCGACTCCTCGCCCGACCGGGGGTGGTCGCACGGAAGCTGGTGCGCCGATGAGCCGCGACCGGCGTCCGGTGACGATCGTCGTCCCGATCTACGACGACCTCCCCGGCCTCGAGCGCTGCATCCAGACACTGCTGGAGACCGTCGACTTCTCGGTCGACCGGGTCCTGCTGGCCAACGACGTCGGACCCCACGTCGACGCCATCGAGGCCCGCGTCCTCGAGCTCGTCGGTGAGCACCCCGGCTTCGAGTACACCCGCAACCCGCGCAACCTCGGGTTCGTCGGCAACTGCAACCGCGCCGTGCTCGAACTCGACCGGACCGGCAACGACGTCCTGCTGCTCAACAGCGACACGGTCCCGATGCCCGGCTTCCTCGACGAGATGACCGCCGTGCTGGCGTCCGACGACGCGATCGGGGTGGTGTGCGCGCGGAGCGACAACGCGACCATCGCGTCGTTCCCCTACGCCCGGCGCAACCCCCGGGCGACGCTGCCCCCGCGCCGCACGCGCGAGCTCCACGGCCGGACGAAGTACCTGCTCCCCCGGCACACGGTCTCGCCCGTGGCGATGGGCTTCTGCTTCCTCATCAGGCGCGAGGTGATCGACCGGTTCGGCCTGTTCGACGAGGTGTTCTCCCCCGGCTACGGCGAGGAGAACGACTTCTGCCTGCGCATCAACGAGCACGGCTACACGTCGGTGCTGGCGAACCGCGCGCTCGTCCTGCACACCGGCTCGACGAGCTTCAGCGGCGACCGCGGCCCCTCGCTCCGCCTGGAGCACGAGCGCATCCTGCTCGAGCGGTACCCGTTCTACGCCGGCGCCGTCGCCCTGTTCCTCGCCCGCTACCGCGACGCCGTCGACGTGTTCGCCGACGCGTTCCTGCCCGACGACGACGTCGTACGCGTGGCCCTGCACCTGCCGACGGAGATCACCCCGGAGGTCGTGGCACGTGTCCGTGACACCCTCGCGTGCGCGGCGGACGACGTGGTCGTCACGGTCATCGTCTCGAAGGCCCAGATCCGGCCGGCACGGCAGGCGTTCCCCGGAGCCCTCATCGCCGTCGGCGGACGTCCTCGCCAGATCTTCGACGTGGCCGTCGCGCTCGGGGCGTTGACGACCTTCGCGCAGCTGTCCGCGCTCAACGCCAACGCGCCGCGCTGGATCCTCGTCGACCCGGTCTCCCACGACATCCGCTGGTCGCACGCGGTCGCGAACCACCGTGCGTCGGCGATCGACCGCATCCTCCGTCGCTTCGAGAACCAGAGCACGTCCTGGCGCGGTGGCGACGGGCTCGTCGAGTTGATCCGGATGGCGGCCGACACCGAGATCGACCCCGCGTCGCTCCGAGCGCGCTGGCACGCCGTCTCGGACATCGCCGAGGCGACGGGCCTGCTCGTCCACCGGGCGACCGTGTCACTCCGCCGGCTCACGGCCCTGAGCTTCGGGGCCCGGAACCCACGCATCGTCGCGCGGATCCGCGCGATCTCCGGGCGCGGCGCCTGAGACGACGCCCCTGCTGACGGGAGGCCCGTGGCGGCCCCGCCACGGGCCTCCCGTCAGACGACGACCGCGTCGATGACCGGACGGTGGCGTCCGACGCTCGTCGCGTCCCACGCACCCAACAGGTGCAGCGTCGCGATGCGGAACACGAGCGCCCGGACCAGCAGCTGACGCCATTCCGGCTCGTCGGCGCCGAGTGCGTCGAGCCGATCGACCGGGACCCCGTGCCAGCACACCGCGTCGACGGCCGCGATCGCGGTGCCGAACGCCGCCGGACGCCAGTACGGCGGCCAGTCGATGATCGTCGGTGCGTGCCCGTCGGCGAACAGCACGTTGCCGAGCAAGTCGCCGTGGACCAGCTGCGGCGGCGAGTGGACCGGACGGAACGACGCCGCGAGCCGGTCGAGGGTGGGGGCCGTCGGCAGCGGTTCCTCGCCCCACGCCATCCGGTCGGCACGGGCCCACGGGTCCGTGGCGGCTCCGGTGGTGGACGCCGTGCCGATGAACGCTGGTCGGTCGACGCCGGCGACCGCGCGGTGGAAGGCACGGGCTGCCTGGATCACGTCCTCGACGCGGGACTCGTCGGCTCGACCGGCGACGAACTCCCAGGCCTCCCAGTCCCCCGACCGCCAGCTCCCGTCATCGGTGGCCACCGGGCTGGGTGTGCGGAATCCGGCCGAGTGCTCGAGCTCGGCCAGGAGGTCGGCACGCCAGTCGGTCACCGCCGGGCCGTCGTGCGGACGGAGCACGACGCCGCCCGCGCGCCAGGTCAGTCCGCGCCCGCCCGTGAGCCGTACCGGCGTGGACGCTCCCACACCGAACGCGTGCAGCGCCACGGCGTCGGGAGCGCCCAGCTCGGTGCCGTTCACGCGCTCCGCAGCACCTTCGTCTTCGGGCGGCCTCTCGCGACCTCGTCGACGAGCTTGTCGAGGTACCGGATCTGCCGCATGAGCGGGTCGTCGAGTTCCTCGATGCGCACACCGCAGATCACGCCGGTGATCAGCGGCGCGTTCGGGTGCACGTGCGCGGCGGCGAAGAAGTCCTCGAACGTGGTCTCGTCGGCAAGGTGTCGCGCGAGCGCCGCCTCGTCGAAGCCGGTCAGCCACCGGATGACGGTGTCGAGCTCGGCCTTCGTGTGGCCCTTCCGCTCCACCTTCGCGAGGTAGTGCGGGTAGACCTCCGCGAAGGGCGTCCCGAAGATCCGGTGCCCGGCCACGGTCACACCCCTGCTACACCAGGCACCGCGGCCCGAGCAGGCTCTTCAGCTCGCCGAACAGGTCGGGTGTCAGGTTCACCGGGAACGGCAGCTCGAACGTGCGCGCGACGTCGTCCTTGAGCAGCTTCAGCCGGACCTCGGTCTCCCCCTGGTGCCGTCCGAGCACGGCTGCGAGCTCCGTCACGGTGGACGTGGTCGCCTGCCGCTCCGGCAGCGACAACGTGAGCGGGCCGGAGCCCATCGCATCGCCGATCGCCGGCTGGAACATGCTCACCGCGTGCAGGGCCTTGCCGTCGTCGCGGACGTTCACACGACCGCGCAGGACCACGATCGAGTCGGCCACGAGCGACGGCCCGAACTCCTGGTAGGTCTTGCCGAGGAACATCACGCCGATCTGGCCGCCGAAGTCCTCGATGTCGACGATGCCGTACGGGTTGCCGCTCGTCTTCGCCACCCGGTGCTGCACACTCGTCAGCAGCCCCGCGACCGTGACGGTCTCCCCCTCGATCGAGTCGTCGGCCGCGATGAGGTCGGCGATGGTGATCGACTGGTGCTTCGCGAGCTCGATCTCGAGCCCCGCGAGCGGGTGATCGGAGACGTAGAGCCCGAGCATGTCGCGCTCGAACGCGAGCTTGTCGCGCTTGGACCACTCCGGACGGTCGGGCACCTGCGACACCGGACCGGTGGCCGGCGACTCCTCGGCGACCTCGGCGAAGAGGGAGTCGAAGTCGAAGCCGACGTTGCCGTGGGCCTCGTCGCGCTTGACCTTGACGGCGCCCTCGACCGCGCCCTCGTGGATCTCGACCAGGGCGCGGCGGGAGTCGCCGAACTCGTCGAACGCACCTGCCTTGATGAGCGACTCGACCGTGCGCTTGTTCGCCGACGAGATCGGGATCTTGCGCAGGAAGTCGTGGAACGACTCGAACGCACCCTTCTCGGTGCGGGCCTTCACGATGTCGTCGACGACGTTGAACCCCACGTTGCGGATCGCGCCCATGCCGAAACGGATGTCCTCACCGACGGCCGCGAAGAAGCCGATCGACTCGTTGACGTCCGGCGGCATGACCTTGATGCCCATGCGGCGGCACTCGTTCAGGTACAACGCGAGCTTGTCGCGGGCGTCGCCCACCGAGGTGAGGAGCGCCGCCATGTACTCGGCCGGGTAGTGCGCCTTCAGGTACGCGGTCCAGAACGACACGACGCCGTACGCGGCGGAGTGCGCCTTGTTGAACGCGTAGTCGGAGAACGGCAGCAGGATGTCCCAGAGCATCTTGATCGCAGCGGCCGAGTAGCCGTTGTCCTGCATGCCCTTCTCGAAGCCCGCGTACTGCTTGTCGAGCTCGGACTTCTTCTTCTTGCCCATCGCGCGGCGGAGGATGTCCGCCTGGCCGAGGGAGAACCCCGCGACCTTCTGCGCGATGGCCATGACCTGCTCCTGGTAGATGATCAGGCCGTAGGTGCCGCCGAGGATCTCCGACAGCGGCTCTTCGAGCTCCGGGTGGATCGGTGTGATCGCCTGCTCGCCGTTCTTGCGGAGGGCGTAGTTCGTGTGCGAGTTCGCACCCATGGGGCCCGGGCGGTACAGGGCGATGAGCGCGGAGATGTCCTCGAAGTTGTCGGGCTTCATCAGGCGCAGCAGCCCACGCATGGGTCCACCGTCGAGCTGGAAGACACCGAGCGTGTCACCGCGCTGCAGGAGCGCGTACGCCTCGGGGTCCTCGAGCCCCATGGTCTCGAGGTCGAGCTCGATCCCACGGTTGGTCTTGATGTTGTCGAGGGCGTCGCTGATGATCGTGAGGTTGCGGAGCCCCAGGAAGTCCATCTTGATCAGGCCGAGCGACTCCGCTGCCGGGTAGTCGAACTGCGTGACGACCTGGCCGTCCTGCTCCCGCTTCATGATCGGGATGATGTCGATGAGCGGGTCGCTCGACATGATGACGCCGGCCGCGTGCACGCCCCACTGGCGCTTCAGCCCCTCGAGCCCGAGCGCGGTGTCGAAGACGGTCTTCGCCTCGGGGTCGGTCTCGACCACGGTGCGGACGTCGACGGCTTCCTTGTAGCGCGGGTGGTCCTTGTCGAAGATCCCGGTGAGCGGGATGTCCTTGCCCATCACGGGCGGCGGCATGGCCTTCGTGAGCTTCTCGCCCATGCCGAACGGGAACCCGAGCACGCGCGAGGAGTCCTTCAGCGCCTGCTTCGCCTTGATCGTGCCGTACGTCACGATCTGCGCGACGCGTTCGGACCCGTACTTCTCGGTGACGTACTTGATCGCCTCACCGCGGCGCCGGTCGTCGAAGTCGACGTCGAAGTCGGGCATCGAGACGCGGTCCGGGTTCAGGAAGCGCTCGAAGATGAGCCCGTGGCGGATCGGGTCGAGGTCGGTGATGCGCATCGCGTAGGCGACCATCGACCCGGCACCGGAACCACGGCCCGGGCCGACGCGGATGCCGTTGTTCTTCGACCAGAGGATGAAGTCGGAGACCACCAGGAAGTACCCGGGGAACCCCATCTGGTTGATGATGCCGACCTCGTAGTCGGCACGCTCCTGGACCTCGGCCGGGATCCCGCCCGGGTACCGGTACTCCAGCCCCTTCGCGACCTCCTTCTCGAACCAGGAGTGCTCGGTCTCCCCCTCGGGCACCGGGAACTTCGGCATGTAGTTGGCCGAGGTGTCGAACTCGACGTTGCACCGCTCGGCGATCAGCAGGGTGTTGTCGCACGCCTCGGGGTTGTCGCGGAAGACGTGCCGCATCTGCTGCGGGGACTTCAGGTAGAACTCGTCGGCGTCGAACTTGAAGCGGTTCGGGTCGTTCAGTGTCGAGCCCGACTGCACGCAGAGCAGGGCGGCGTGCGACTTGGCGTCGTGCGAGTGCGTGTAGTGCAGGTCGTTCGTGCCGACCAGCGGGATGTCGAGGTCCTTCGCCAGCCGGATGAGGTCACTCATGATCCGGCGCTCGATCTCGAGCCCGTGGTCCATGACCTCGGCGAAGTAGTTCTCCTTGCCGAAGATGTCCCGGTAGTCGGCGGCGGCCTTGACGGCTTCGTCGTACTGGCCGAGGCGCAGGCGCGTCTGGACCTCGCCCGAGGGGCAGCCCGTCGTGGCGATGATGCCCTCGTGGTACTCCTGCAGCAGCTCGATGTCCATGCGCGGCTTGAAGTAGTAGCCCTCGAGCGAGGCCTTCGACGACAGCCGGAACAGGTTGTGCATGCCCGTGGTGTTCTCGGCGAACATCGTCATGTGCGTGTACGAGCCGGCGCCGGAGACGTCGTCGCCGCCGCCGTCGCCCCACCGCACACGGGTCTTGTCGGTGCGGTGCGTCCGGGGCGTGATGTACGCCTCGGTTCCGATGATCGGCTTCACGCCGCCGGCTTTGGCGGCCTTCCAGAACTCGAAGGCGCCGAACATGTTGCCGTGGTCGGTCACCGCCACGGCCGGCATGCCCTGCGCAGCGGTCTCCTGCACGAGGTCGCCGAGCCTGGCCGCGCCGTCGAGCATCGAGTACTCGCTGTGCACGTGCAGGTGGACGAAGGAGTCGGAATCCGCCACGGAACCTCCGGTCGAACGAGCTGCTTGCGGGACGCGAACAGCCTAACCGCGACCGAGGACAAACCCGCGCGCGTCGGAGCGGTCTCCTGCCGAGGTCGCACGACACGCCGCACGTAGTCCGGCGAGGGTGCAGGAACCGACGCGTGGCGGGCGCGAGGTGTGCAGATCGTGGCCCCTCGGCGGTGGAGTCCGCGCGTGGCGGACGGGAGGCACGGGGCGGGGCCGACCCGGGCCTCCCGGCCGGAGCCCACACGCGACACACCCGTGGCGCCCCTGTCGAGGTTCCACGACATGCCACCTGCGCATCGCCGAGGTTCCACGAACCGGTGCTGAGCGCGCCGACATGCCGAGATTTCGGAACCTCGACGGACCAAGCGGCGACACGACACGGCCGACGCAACCGCGCGGGGCCGGCGCGCGCTCGCGTCAGGACGACGCGGCGCGGATCCGGTCGAGCGCGAGGCGCAGGTCGTCCGGGTACTCCGCCCGGAACGACACCCACGCACCAGTGCGCGGGTGGTCGAACCCGAGGCGCACGGCGTCGAGCCATTGGCGCGTCAGCCCGAGCTCCTGCGCGAGTGCCGGGTCCGCGCCGTACATCGTGTCGCCGACCAGTGGGTGGCGCGTCGCCGCCATGTGCACGCGGATCTGGTGGGTGCGCCCGGTCTCCAGGTGCACCTCGAGCAGGGTCGCCGAGCGGAACGCCTCGAGCGTCTCGTAGTGGGTGACGCTCGGCTTGCCGTCGGCGGTGACCGCGAACTTCCAGTCGCTCGACGGGTGCCGACCGATGGGGGCGTCGACGGTGCCCGAGGTCGGGTCGGGGTGCCCCTGCGCGAGCGCGTGGTAGACCTTCTCGACCGTGCGCTCCTTGAAGGCACGCTTGAGGTGCGTGTAGGCGAGCTCGGTCTTCGCGACGACCATGAGCCCGGACGTGCCGACGTCGAGGCGGTGAACGATGCCCGCGCGCTCCGCGGCACCCGAGGTGGCGATCGTGAAGCCGGCGGCCGCCAGGCCCCCGGGCACGGTCGGTCCGTCCCAACCGGGCGAGGGGTGTGCGGCGACGCCGACCGGTTTGTCGACGACGACGATGTCCTCGTCGTCGTGCACGATCGTCATCCCGGGCACGGCCGCCGGCACGATGCGCGGCGGCTCCTTCGGGGACCACTCGACCTCGAGCCACGAGTCGGCGTGCAGGCGGTCGGACTTGTCGACGGGGACGCCGTCGACCCGGACCCCACCGGCTGCGATCACGTCGGCCGCGAACGACCGGCTGAACCCGAGGAGCTTCGCGATGGCGGCGTCGACACGCTCGCCGGCTAGCCCGTCGGGGACGGGGAGGGAACGCGACTCGGTCACGTGGCGTCGTGCCCCAGCGTGTCGCGACGGTCGCGGTGTTCCGGACGGGAGGCCCGCTCCGGCTCCGCCACGTCGGCGACGGGTGATCCCGCGTCGGCTGCGGGGACCGAGAACGCGGCCCCGCCGTCGAGCGGCTCCGTCGTGTCCGCCTGCGCCGCGCGCTTGGCCGAGACCGTGCGGGACCCGTCGAGGTTCACGCCGAGGATCACCAGCAGCACGAAGACCACCATGCTGATGCAGATGAACGAGTCGGCGACGTTGTAGATCGCCGGCATCATCCACGGGGTGGAGATGAAGTCCACCACGTGGCCTCGGCCGAAGCCGGGCTCACGGAAGAGTCGGTCGATCAGGTTGCCGAGCGCGCCGCCCAGCAGCATGCCGAGCACGACGGCCCACCACATCGAGCGGATCCGGCGCGAGTAGATGACGATCGCGACGACGACCGCGGCCGAGATGACCGAGAACACCCACGTCATGTTCACCGCGAAGGAGAACGCCGCTCCGGGGTTCCGGACGTACAGGAACTGGAGCGCCCCGCCCAGGATCGGGACGGGGGTGCCGTAGGGCAGGTTCACGACGACCAGCGCCTTGGCGACCTGGTCGAACGCCACCACCACGACAGCGGCGAAGGCCAGTGCCGCGATAGCGCGGACACTGACCTTCGCTCGTGTTGCTGGTCGCGACAACGTCAGTTGCCGAAGCCCTGCGCCGATGCCGGCGCCGGGGTGAGACCGGACTGCTCGTTCGAGGAGTCGAGCTCGGAGAGCTGCCCCTGGATGTAGCTCTTGAGCTGGGCGCGGTAGTCGCGCTCGAACGTCCGGAGCTCGTCGATCTTGCCCTCGAGCTGGCGCTGCTCCTGCTCGAGCACCTGAACACGCTGACGGTTGGTGTTCTCGGTGTCGGCGATGATCTGGCGCTGCTTGGCCTCGGCCTCGGAGACGAGGCGTGCCGCCTGGGCGGTGCCCTCGGCGATGAGCGCGTCGCGCTTCTCGATGCCCTCGCGGACGTGCTCCTCGTGGAGACGGCGCGCGAGCGTCAGGAGGTTCGTGGTGCCCTCGGTGTCCTCGTCCGCCGGGACCGTGGTCGCCGGGGCCGCCGCTGCGACCGGAGCGGGCTCGGGAGCCGCCTCGACCGGGGCCGGCGTGGGCTCCGGTTCGGCCGCCGGAGCGGGCTCGTCGCTCTTCGTGAGCGTCGGAGCCGACTCGGCCGCCTGCAGGCGCTGGCGGAGCTCGTCGTTCTCCGCGGTCAGGCGGCGCAGCTCGACCACGACCTCGTCGAGGAAGTCGTCGACCTCGTCCTGGTCGTAGCCCTCGCGGAACTTCGTCGGCTGGAACCGCTTGTTGACTACGTCTTCCGGCGTCAAAGCCATTGCCGTCACCTCAATAGAACTGCTGAACGTGTGGAACCACTTGCGTCGCGACCGAATCTACCAGTCGCGCCCTGTGGTGCGGATGCCGCGCCGGAGGCGAGCATCGATCCCGACCACCGTACACCGACGACGGGGCGGAACGATGACCGCGGTGTCGGCGCGGCGCGTGTCGCGGACCTGGATCGGCCCGGGAAGGACCTGGATCGGGTCAGACCGCGACGGCGATGCCGTTGACGACGACCCGGGCGATGATCACGACGAGCATGACGATCGTCCAGCCGAAGTCGAGTGCGACCGGCCCCATGCGGAGCGGCGGCAGGACCCGCCGGACCGCGCGGATCGGTGGGTCGGTGATCGTGTAGACGAACTCGGACACCACGAGCAGTCCCCCGCGCGGTCGCCAGGACCGGTTGACGTTCTGCACGAGGTCGAGCGCGAACCGCCCCCACATCACGAAGAAGTACAGCAGGAGGGCGAGGGAGATGATCCCTAGGATCACGGACACGATGGGGCTCGCTCGTCTCGGGCGAGCGGCGTCTTGCGACGACGCTCACGGGCGGGTGGCCGCGGGCGGCTCAGGACTGGGCGAAGAAGTTCGCCTCGATGTCGGACTCTACCTCAGCCGGCTCACCGCTCACTGCGACGTGTGCGGGCGACAGGAGGAAGACCTTGTTCGTGACGCGCTCGATCTTGCCGTACAGGCCGAGCGACAGGCCGGACGCGAAGTCGATCATGCGACGGGCGTCGTTCTCGGTCATCTGCGAGAGGTTGATGATGACGGGGATGCCGTCGCGGAAGCTCTCGGCGATGGACTGGGCGTCCTTGTACTCGCGCGGGTGGACGGTGAGGATCTCGTTCATTTCCTGGACCGGGGTCGCCTTCTGTGCGGTCGTGTGCGAGCGGCGGAGCGGAGTGACCTGGGCGCCGCGCTGGTGCGTGTGCGTCTTGGGCGCCGGAGCGGCGGCCGGGGCCGCGGCCGGAGCCGCGGCGGCGGGAGCGTCCGCCGGGGCGGCCGACTCCTGTGGCGCGGCTGCCTTCGCCTCCGGGGCCTGCTGCCGCGCGGGGGCAGCCTGCTGCGGCTGCTCGTCCTCGTAGTCGAGTTCCTCGTCGGCGAGGCCGAGGTAGACCATCGTCTTCTTCAGCGGGTTGGCCATGGTTCCTCCGGAGGTTGGTGCACGTGGATGCCCTGCAACGAGGCTAGGGTGCCGCCGGCCGATTTCCCGTGATTGCGGTACCGATCCGCAGGTGTGTCGCGCCCTCGAGCACGGCGTCGGCGTAGTCGCCGCTCATGCCGGCCGAGATGTCGGTGGCGCCGGGTGCGAGTGACACGACCCGCTCGGAGATCGTCCGGAGTCGTGCGAAGGCCGCACGGGGGTCCTCGTCGAGGGGTGCGACCGCCATCACGCCCCGCAGCCGGATCGTGCCGGTCTCGAGCACGCGTGTGGCCATCGCCTCGACGTCGTCCGGTTGCACGCCGCCGCGGCCGGGGTCGTCGGTCAGGTTGACCTGCACGAAGCCGTCGATGACCGGCGGCTGCGGTTCGGCCTCGGTCGGCGCGAAGGCGTCCACCACCGAGGTCCGGTCGAGCGACTGCACGACGTGCGCGTAGCGACGGACCTGCCGGGCCTTCTTCGACTGCAGCTGCCCAACGAAGTGCCAGGTCAGGGCGAGGTCGTCGAGCTCGGCGGCCTTGGACTGGGCCTCCTGGTGGCGGTTCTCCCCCACGTCGGTGACCCCGAGCGACGCCAGGGCCCGGACGAGGGATGCCGGGTGGTACTTCGTGACGACGATGAGCGTCAGGTCGTCGACCGAGCGCCCCGCGGCGCGCGCCGCGTCGGCGATGCTGCTCCGGACGGACGCGACACGCGCCTCCAGTCCGTCGTCTGGTGACGAGGACGGGAGGCGCGGATCACCTGCCATGGAACGGTTACTTCAGGAAGTCGGGGACGTCGAGCTCGTCGTCGTCGTCGAACGCCGGGTCGGCGGCGCGCTGCACCGGCGGCTGGTGCTCCTGCGAGGCCCAGGACGGGCTCGACGTGCTGGAGTCCTCGATCGCTCCGGTCGACGCGGCGACGGGGGCCGTCGCGCTCGACTCGGGGTCGACGTAGCTCGAGCGACGCTCCTTCTGCTGCTGCGCCGGCTCGCCGCCGTCGAAGCCCGCGGCGATGACGGTCACGCGGACCTCGTCGCCGAGGGTGTCGTCGATGACCGCACCGAAGATGATGTTCGCCTCGGGGTGCACGGCTTCCTGCACCAGACGGGCGGCGTCGTTGATCTCGAAGATGCCGAGGTTCGAGCCGCCCTGGATCGAGAGCAGCACGCCGTGCGCACCGTCGATCGAGGCCTCGAGCAGCGGCGACGCCACGGCGAGCTCCGCGGCCTTGATGGCACGGTCGGCACCCCGCGAGGAACCGATGCCCATGAGCGCGGACCCCGCACCCTGCATGACGGACTTCACGTCGGCGAAGTCGAGGTTGATGAGGCCCGGGGTGGTGATGAGGTCGGTGATGCCCTGCACGCCGGCGAGGAGCACCTGGTCGGCGGTGGCGAAGGCCTCGACCATCGAGATGCCGCGGTCGCTGATCTCGAGCAGGCGGTCGTTCGGCACGACGATGAGCGTGTCGACCTCGTCCTTGAGCCCGGCGACCCCGTTCTCGGCCTGCGACTGACGACGCTTGCCCTCGAAGCTGAACGGCTTCGTGACGACGCCGATGGTGAGCGCGCCGATGGACTTGGCGATGCGGGCGACGACGGGCGCACCACCCGTGCCGGTCCCACCGCCTTCACCGGCGGTGACGAATACCATGTCGGCACCTGCGAGGGCCTCTTCGATCTCTTCGGCGTGGTCCTCGGCGGCACGACGGCCGACCTCGGGGTCCGCGCCGGCGCCGAGACCGCGGGTGATCTCGCGGCCGACGTCGAGCTTGACGTCGGCGTCGCTGAGCAGCAGCGCCTGGGCGTCGGTGTTGATCGCGATGAACTCGACGCCACGGAGGCCGAGTTCGATCATCCGGTTGACGGCGTTGACGCCGCCGCCGCCGACACCGACGACCTTGATGACGGCGAGGTAGTTGTGGTTCGTGGTCACGTCAGTCAGGCCTCCGGTTGAACCCTCAACCTCTACTTGAAGTTCAGGGGCAATGCTGGTAGATGTGGTGCTGTCTCCGACGCTACGGGTGGGTTCCGCGCACTGTCGCCCCGCCACGCCGCGTGTCGCCGATCAGGTCGGCAATTCAGTCCTTCGCGCGGATCACGCCGTTGTCCGGTGCCGACACGTCGTACTCGACGACGACGCCCGGGTTCCGTGCCGCGTGGTCCTTCACCAGGGCGGCGAGCAGCGCGGCCTTCGTGTCGGAGTCGTCGGGACTCCCCCACACGACGGTCGAGCCGTCCTTGAGGGTCAGGGTCACGTCGTCGGCGGTGGACCCGGCGACCCGCGTGACCTGCGACCGCACCGTCGAGGGCAGCGCCAGCACGACCTCGGTCATGGTGCGGAAGCTCGAGGACCCGAGGCGCGCGCGGGCGATGTCGGCGAGCGGCATCGTGGCCGGACGCTTCGGCGACGACTGCACGACGATGCCGGCCGGGTCGACGAGGTCGAACGAGCTGCCGGACTTCACGGCCACGACGGGCGTGCGCTCGGTGACCGTCACGACGAGGGTGTGCGGCGGCGCCTCTTCCGTCACGTAGCTCTCGATGAGCGGGAAGCCGGCGATGTCCTGCTTGATCGCGTCGAAGTCGAGTCGCGCGAGCGGCGTGCCGACCTGGTCGGACAGCGCCTGTCGCAACGCGGTCTCGTCGACGCGGTTCGTGCCCTTCACCTCGATCGTCTGCAGCGCCATCAGCGGCGAGAAGACCGCCACCAGGATCGAGACGCCGAGCACGAGCACGATGCCGGCCGCGGTGATCCAGGCAGCGCGGCGGTGGCGGCTGCGGCGGGTGAAGCGACGGACCTCTGCCCGTTCGAGCAGGCGGCGGCGGCGCTTCGCGACGCGCGCCTCGCGTGCGGTCTCGGCCGCACGGACGCCGGCACCGATCGGTGCGTCGTCGTGGTGGACCGGCCGGGAGGCACTGCCCGCGTCGAGCACGTCCGTCACGGTCGCGTCCTGGTCGCGTGCACTGCCCGCCGCGCCCCCGGACGGTCGTCGCGCCCCGTCTCCTCGGGGCGCGTTGCCCGCGTCGGGGCGCGAGTCGCGGTGGTCCTCGTCCGGTGTGTACTCGCGCAAGCGGTCGGCGACGGCCCCGAAGCCGGCGCCGACACGGCGGCCGGCCGCGCCCGCGAGGGTGCCGACGCGGTCACGCGTCGAGTCGGCGGCATCGGTGGTCGGGGTGGTGCTGGGCGGCGCCTCGTCGACCGCAGCCGACTCGTCGGGCGTGGGACGGGCCTCCCGGTCATCGGGTGTGCGCCCACGGAACGGGAGCCGCGGCATCGAGGGACCACGACGCTGCCGGGGCGCGTCGGCGCCCTCGGCCGGGACGTCCCTGCGGACGTCCCCCTCGTCGAACCCCTCTGGTCGTTTCACCGCGTCAGCGCGCCGTCGTCGTGGAGGGCGCCGAGCACCTGCGGGATGATCCGGTACACGTCACCGCAGCTGAGCGTCATGATGATGTCGCCGTCACGGGCGACCGCGGCGGCACGGGCGGCGGCCTCGTCCCAGTCGGGCAGGAACTCCACGCGGGACTGGTCGGCGAACCGCTCCTGCACCAGGGCACCGGTCACGCCGGGCTCCGGGTCCTCGCGCGCACCGTAGACGTCGAGGACGACGGTGTGGTCGGCGAGTTCCTCGTAGACCCGGGCGAAGTCACCGGCCATCAGGCGGGTGCGGGAGTACAGGTGCGGCTGGTGGATGGCGATGATGCGGCCGTCGCCGACGACGTTGCGGGCGGCCTTCAGTGCCGCCGCGACCTCGGTGGGGTGGTGCGCGTAGTCGTCGTAGACGGACACCCCGCGCTCGACGCCGTGCAGTTCGAAGCGGCGCTGGGTGCCGCCGAAGGCCTCGAGCCCGCGGATCGCGTCCGCGGCGCTGACGCCCAGGCCGGTCAGGACCGCGAAGGCGCCGACGGCGTTGATCGCGTTGTGTCGGCCCGGCACGCGCAGTGTCAGGTGGTGTGCTTCGCCGCCGGCACGGAACTCGACCTCGACGCCCGCGGACTCGATGATCCGCTCGATGCGCACGTCGGCGTCGACGGCCTCGCCGAAGGTGACGACCTCGGGGGCGTCGGCGCGCTGCCGGATGCCGGCCGTGACGGTCTCGGCACCGGCGTCGTCGCTCGAGATGACGATGCGCTCGCTCGCCTTCGCGGCGAACTCGACGAACGCCTCGGTGAACGCCTCCTCGCTGCCGTAGTGGTCGAGGTGGTCGGCGTCGACGTTCGTGATGAGGGCCACGGCGACGTCGTAGAGCAGGAACGAGCCGTCGGACTCGTCGGCCTCGACCACGAACAGGTCGCTCGTGCCCGGCGCCGAACTCGTCCCGAGCGACTGGATGACGCCGCCGTTGACGAAGCTCGGGTCGAGGCCGAGCTCGACCATCGCGGTGACGATCATGCCGGTCGAGGTGGTCTTGCCGTGGGCACCGGCGACCGCCACGAGACGGTGCTCGGCGATCAGGGCGGCCAGGGCCTGCGACCGGTGCAGCACCGGCAGACCGCGGCGCTGCGCCTCGAGCAGTTCGGGGTTGTCCGGCCACAGCGCGCTCGTGACGACGATGGTGTCCGCGTCGCCGACGTTCGCGGCGTCGTGGCCGATGCGCACCGCGGCACCGAGGTCGCGCATGATGCCCGTCGTCTCGGTCTCGCGGGAGTCGCTGCCGGTGACGCGGTGGCCGGCGGCGAGGAACATCCGGGCGATGCCGCTCATGCCGGCGCCGCCGATGCCGACGAAGTGCACGGTGCCGAGGTCGTCCGGGATCGGCTGCGTCAGGTCGGGCTTGATGGTCATGGTTCCTCCGTGGTGCTGGCTGCGCCGGTGCCCTGCTGCGCGTGCCTCGCGGCGTCGAGGACGAGGTCGGTCATCCGGTCGGCGCCGTCGCGGTGCCCGACGCTGCCCGCCCGGACCGTCATGTCCGCGATGCGGGACCGGTCCTGCAGGACCGTCAGGAGCTGGAACGTCACCCAGTCCTGGTCGAATTCCCCGTCCGCCACGAGCACTGCTCCCCCGGCGTCGACGACGTCCTTCGCGTTGTGGCGCTGCTCGCCGTTGCCGACAGGGTACGGCACGAGCACGCTCGGCAGCCCGACCGCGGTGAGCTCGCAGACCATGCCGGCGCCGGAGCGCGACACGACGAAGTCGCTCGCCGCGTACGCCAGGTCCATCCGGTCGCAGTACGCCAGCACGTGGTAGCCGTCGAGGTCGCTCGGACCGATGTCGGACGCCGCACCGACGACGTGCAGGATCTGCCAACCGGCACCCACGATCGTCGCCGCGGACGCGTTGATCGTGCGGTTGATGCTGCGGGCGCCCGACGAACCACCCGTGACGAGCAGCACGGGGCGGGACGGGTCGAGCCCGAACTCCGCGAGGGCCGCGGCCCGGCTCGCACGACGGTCGAGCGACTCGATCTCGCGCCGGAGCGGCATGCCCACGACCCGGCCGTGCCGCAGTCGGGTGTTCGAGAAGGTCAGGCCGACGTGGTCGGTGAGGAACGCGGCCAGGCGGTTGGCCAGCCCGGGCTTCGCGTTCTGCTCGTGCACGACGATCGGGGTGCCGGTGCGCCGGGCCGCGATGTACGCCGGTGCCGCCGCGTAGCCGCCGACGCCGAGGACGACCTCGACCTCGCGCTCCCGGATGATCTGCTCGGTGCGCTTGACGGCCGCTGCGAACCGCTGCGGGAAGCGCAGGGCCGCGCCGCCCAGCTTCCGGGGGAACGGGAGACGCGGGATCGTGAGGAGCTCGTACCCGCGCATCGGCACCAGACGGGACTCCAGACCCTCGGCGGTGCCCAGGACGAGCACCTCGGCGTCCGGCTCGCGCTCGGTCAGCCGGTCGGCGACCGCGAGCAGCGGGTTGACGTGTCCGGCGGTGCCCCCGCCGGCGAAGAGGTACTTGCTCACCGGAGTCGTCCGTTCGTGGTGGTGCTGTCGAGGGGCGGGTTCGTGGTGCGCGGGTCGTTCTTGCCGGGCAGGTCACGGGCGAACGACAGCACGACGCCGATCGCCACCAGGGTCATGATGAGCGCGGACCCGCCGGCCGAGATCAGCGGCAGTGGGACGCCGAGGACCGGGAGCAGGCCGAGGACCACGGCGATGTTCACCAGCGCCTGGCCGATGATCCACGCGAGGATGCCGCCCGTGACGGTCTTCACGAACGGGTCGCGGGACTGCCGGATGATCTTGATCATGCCGACGGCGAGCACGACGAACAGTGCGAGCACGACGACGGCGCCGATCAGCCCGAGCTCCTCGCCGATGATCGCGAAGATGTAGTCGTTGTCCGCCTCGGGCAGCCACGACCACTTCGCCTTGGAGTTGCCGAGCCCGACGCCGAACACGCCACCGGACGCCAGCGCCCACATGCCGTGCACGGGCTGCCAGCACAGGTCGGCGTACTGGTTGGAGTCGGTGCAGCCGGACAGCCACGCGCTGATGCGCACCTGACGGGACGACGAGGCCATCGTCACGAACGGCAGCATGACCGCCATCGCCGCCAGGCCGACCAGCAGGTGCCGGGCCCGGGCGCCGCCGACGTAGAGCGCACCGAGGACCAGGATGAGCATGATCATCGCGGTGCCCTGGTCGCCACCGAGGATCACGAGGCCGAGCGACAGGAGCGAGGCGATCCCGATCGGGATGAACACCTCTTTCCAGTCGTCGAGCTTGTCGCGCTTGACGTACATGATCGCGCCGATGCCGAGCACCAGACCGAGCTTGACGACCTCGGACGGCTGCGCGGTGAACGAGCCGATGCCGATCCAGTTCCGGTTGCCCTGGACGTCGATGCCGAGCGGTGTGTAGACGAGGAGCTGCAGGGCGAGTGCGGCGCCGAGCAGGCGCATCGCCCACTTCCGCCACAGCCGCGTCGGGACACGACTCGCGACGAGCATGAGCGGGACGCCGAGGACGGCGTAGAGCCCCTGGCGGGACGCCGCACCGAAGAAGTCGTGCGTCGCGGCGTACTGCTCGACGCTCGACGACGACAGGACCATCACGACGCCGAAGACCACCAGGAACAGCGTGACGCCGAGGATCGTGTAGAAGGTGCTCGACTCGGCGACGAAGACGTTCTTGACGGCGACGAGTGCGCCGTTCGTGCGACGCGGGGTGCCCGTCGCCGTCGTGCTACGACTGTTCGGAAGATCCGTCGTCGCCATCGGCGTTGCCTCCCAGGTGCTCGTGGACCGCCGCCGCGAAACGACGCCCCCGGTCGGCGTAGGAGCCGAACTGGTCGAACGACGCAGCCGCCGGGGCGAGGAGGACCGTGTCGCCCGGTCTCGCGACCGATGCGGCATGCCGGACCGCCTCGGGCATGACCTGATCAGTGTCCGTCGTCTCCACCTGGAGCACCGGCACCCCGGACGCGTGTCGCGCGAATGCCTCCACGACGGGGGTCCGGTCGGTGCCGATCACCACGACGGCGCGCACCTCGGGGCCGAACCGCTCGACGAGGGCGTCCACGTCGACGCCCTTGAACAGGCCCCCGACGATCCAGACGACGGTGTCGAACGACGCCAGTGACGCGGTGGCGGCGTGCGGGTTCGTCGCCTTCGAGTCGTCGACCCACGCGATGCCCGCCGACTCGGCCACGAGCTCCGTGCGGTGGTGGTCGGCGCGGAAGGCGCGGACCGCGGAACGGATCGCACTCGGCTGGACCGTGCCGGCGCGGGCGAGCGCGGCGGCGGCGAGCACGTTCATCGTCATGTGCGGGCTGGCGAGCCCGGCGGCCTCGAGGTCGGCGACGGTCGAGAGTTCGAGCGCGCTGTTCCGGCGGTCCTCGGTGAAAGCCCGGTCGCAGAGGACGTCCTCGACGATGCCGACGTCACCGGGCGCGGGCACCCCGGGCGTGAAGCCGACGGCACGGCAGCCCTCGACAACGTCGGCCTCCTGGACCATGTCGCGCGTGACGTCGTCAGCGGTGTTGTAGACGCACGCCATCACGGTGCGCTCGTAGACCTTCGCCTTCGCGGCACGGTAGGCCGCGGCGGAGCCGTGCCACTCGAGGTGGTCGTCGGCGATGTTCAGGCAGGCGCTCGCGAGCGGCACGACCGCACCGTCACCCGAGGTCGCCATGTAGTGCAGCTGGTGGCTCGAGAGCTCGACCACGAGGACGTCGTAGCCGTCCGGGTCGCGCACGACGTCGAGTACCGGCACGCCGATGTTGCCGCAGGCCACGGCACGCAGGCCGCCGGCCTCGTACATCGCGGTCGTGAGCTGCGTGGTGGTGGTCTTGCCGTTGGTGCCCGTGATCGTGATCCACGGCGCGGCGACCGGGCCGCGCACGACCTTGTCGCGCACGCGCCAGGCGAGCTCGATGTCGCCCCACACGGTGCTGTTCCGGACGGACCACTGCACGGTCGCGTTGTGCGGCGGCAGGCCGGGCGACACGATGACGACGTCGGGCGCCTGCTCCTGCAGTGCCGCCGGGACGGCGTCGAGCGGGGTCTGCACGAAGCGGGCCCCGATGACGTCGAGCAGCTCGACGCTGTCCGACGGCGCGTCGGTCGAGTAGACCGTGACCGCGCTGCCGAGCTCGACCAGGGTGTCTGCGACCGAGAAGCCGGTCGCGCCGAGGCCGAGGACGGCGACGTTCAGGCCCTTCCACCCCTCGGCGTACCAGCTGTCGAGCGAGGCGAGACGGTCAGCCGACACGTGCGATCCATTCGAGGTAGAAGAGGCCGACCCCCGCGGCGACGAAGAGCCCCGCGATGATCCAGAACCGGACGACGACCGTCACCTCGGCCCACCCCTTCAGTTCGAAGTGGTGGTGCAGCGGACTCATCCGGAAGATCCGCTTGCCGTGGGTGATCTTGAAGTACGCCCGCTGCAGGATGACCGAGCCGGTGACGATGAAGAACAGGCCGCCGATCAGGACGAGCAGCAGCTCGGTGCGGCTGAGGATCGCGAGACCCGCCAGCGCGCCACCGAGGCCGAGCGACCCCGTGTCGCCGAGGAAGATCTGCGCCGGCGACGTGTTGTACCAGAGGAAGCCGATGAGCCCGCCGCAGACCGCGGCCGCGACGACCGCCAGGTCGAGCGGGTTGCTCACGGTGTAGCAGGCGTGCTCGGTGCTCGCGTCGAGCCGGGCACCGCCGCAGATCTGGTTCGACTGCCAGAAGCCGATGATCACGTACGAGCCGATCGCCAGGATGCTCGAACCGGTCGCGAGACCGTCGAGACCGTCGGCCACGTTCACGCCGTTCGACGTGGACACCGTCAGCAGGACGATCCAGGCGAGGAACAGCACGGTGCCGATGACGGTGCCGAGCGCCATGAAGTCGAGCCACGGGATGTCCCGGACCGCCGAGATCATGGTCGACGCCGGGGGCTTGCCGTTCGACGTCGGCACCACCAGGGCGACCGTCGCGAAGATGACCCCGACGATGACCTGGCCGAGGACCTTCGCCCAGCCACCGAGCCCGAGGCTCCGCTGGCGCCGGACCTTCAGGAAGTCGTCGATGAACCCGACGAAGCCCAGGCCGACCATCAGGAAGAGCACGAGCAGGCCGGACAGCGTGATCGAGTCGCCCCCGACCAGGTGCCCGACGAAGTACCCGATCACCGCGCCGATGATGAGCACGATGCCGCCCATCGTCGCGGTGCCGCGCTTGGTGTGGTGCGACTGCGGGCCGTCGTCACGGATGAACTGCCCCCACCCGAGACGGTGGAACAGCTTGATGAAGAACGGGGTGAGCAGCAACGTGAACACCAGCGACACAGCGCCGGCGATGAGGAGCGCGATCATTCGGTGACACCTCCGAGGCGGTCGCCGAGGAATCGCAGTTCCGCCGACTTCGAGGACTTGACCAGGACCACGTCGCCGGGGCGGAGCATGTCCTGGAGTGACCGGACGGCGTCGTCGACGTCCTCGATGAACACCGACTCGCCGTCCCACGATCCCTCGAGGGTGGCGGCCTGGTGGATGGGCATCGCGCCGCGGCCGACGACCACGAGCTGTCCGATGCCGAGACGGACGACGAGCCGACCGATGCGGTCGTGCTCCTCGGTCGAGAACTCGCCGAGCTCGGCCATCTCGCCGAGCACGGCGACGGTCCGCTCCCCCGGACGCACGATCTGCGCCAGGGTCCGCAGCGCCGCTGCGGTCGAGTCCGGTGACGCGTTGTAGGCGTCGTTGATCACGGTGACGCCCTCGGGGCCGCCCTGCAGCAGCTCCATGCGCCAGCGCTCGGCGCGCGTCATCGACGCGAGCGCCGCGGCGGCGTCGGCGAGCGGGACACCCCAGCGGTGGGCGACCGTCAGGGCGGCCGCCGCGTTCATCGCGTGGTGCTCACCCAGGATCGCGAGGCGCACGTCGACGTGATCCGGGCCTCCCCGTCGGCCTCCGTCTGCAGACGGGTCGCCTGCGGGGACGGGAGGCGCGGTGAGGGTGAAGCGGGTGCCGCTGCGGTCCGTCTCGATGCCGGTGATGCGGTAGTCGGCATCCGCCGACGTGCCGAAGCCGACCACCTGCGCGGCCGTCAGGTCGCGCATCGACGCGACCCGGTCGTCGTCGACGTTGAGCAGCGCGGTCGCGGACGCGGGCAGGTCGGTGACCATCTCGGACTTCGCCCGCTGCGTGGCTTCGATGCCGCCGAACTCGCCGGCGTGCGCGAGGCCCACCTTGAGCACGACACCGACGTCCGGCTCGGCGATGCGCACGAGCGCGGCGATGTGGCCGACGCCGCTCGCACCCATCTCGACGACCAGGAACCGCGTGTCGTACGTGACCCGGAGCATCGAGATCGGTGCCCCGACGTGGTTGTTGAAGGAACCCTGGGGCGCGACGGTCTCGCCGTGCTGCTCGAGGATCGTCCGGAGCATGTTCTTCGTGCTCGTCTTGCCGTTCGAGCCGGTGATGCCGACGACCCGCAAGGGTGCCGGCCGTCCCTCGGCGTCGACGCGGTCGGCGGAGGCCATCCGGACACGGGTGACGACCTCGTGCGCGAGCGCGGCGAGGGCGGCGTACCCGTCCGCGACGACGATCTGCGGCGCGGAGGTGTCCACCCGTTCGGGCGTGATGACGAGCGCTGCGCCGGCCTCGGTCGCGGCGGGCACGAAGCGGCGCCCGTCCGTGACCTCGCCGGGCAGGGCGAAGAAGACGCTGCCGGGGCGGACCAGGCGCGAGTCGGTCTCGACCGAGCCCTCGACCACCAGGTCGCCGGGCTCGGCGACGTCGGTCGCCTGGGCACCACCGATCAGCTCGCCGCCGACCGCGGTGGCGATCTCGGCGAGGGTGAGCGCGATCATCGGAGGTCCTCGGCCGGACCGGAGTTCGGTTCCCAACCCGCTTCGCGCAGGGCCTGACGGGCCTCGTCGCGTGCCGAGTAGGGGGTGCGGACGCCGGCGATGTCGCGGTAGTCCTGGTGGCCGGGGCCGGCCCAGAGGATCGAGTCGCCCTCGCCGAGCAGACCGACGGCCAGGCGGATGGCGGCCTCTGGCGGGCTCACCTCGTGCAGCTCGTGGTCCGGGAACGCCTCGCGCGCGGCGTCGACCAGGGTCTTCCGGATCGATGCGGCGTCCTCGAAGCGCGGGTGGTGGTCGGTGACGACGAGGATGTCGCTGCCGGCCGCTGCGACGCGGGCCATGTCGCCGCGCTTCGTGGTGTCACGGTCGCCGTCGGCGCCGAACAGCATGAGGACCTTGCCCGGCGTGAACTGGCGCACGGCGGCGAGGGTGTTCTCGAAGGCGTCGGCGCTGTGCCCGAAGTCGACGTAGACGCTCGGGCCGTGCTCGCCCGAGACGCGCTCGGTCCGGCCGGGCAGGTAGCACTCGATGGCGCTCGTCCGTTCGCCGCGCTGCTCGCGCTCGTCCTCGTCGGGGTAGCGGCGGTGGTTCGTCTCGAGCGCGTGCGCGATCGCACCGAGCTCGAAGCCGCCCTCGACCAGCATGACGATCGCCAGTGCGGCGTTCGCGGCCATGTGCCAGCCGATCAGGGGCACACGGGTGGTGAGCTCGCGACCCTCGGGACCGGTGAGACGGAACTCGGTGTAGGCAGCGTGTGCCTCGACGATGTCGACGTGCCACTCGGCCTCGACGTCCGGGTGCACCGTGATCGTCGTGACCGGGATGCGGGAGTCCTGCACCACGCGGTGGCCCCAGTCGGTGTCCAGCGAGACGACGCCGCGACGGGCGTGCTCGGGCTGGAACAGCGGGAGCTTCGCCTGGTAGTACTCCTCCATGTCGGCGTAGTCGTCGAGGTGGTCGTGCGACAGGTTCGTGAAGGCTGCGACGTCGAAGACGATGCCGTCGACCCGGTGGCGGCTGAGTGCCTGTGCGCTCACCTCGACGGCGACCGCGCGCACCTCGCTCTCGCGCATCCGGGCGAGGAGCGCGTGCATCTCGCTGGCCTCGGGCGTGGTGAGGCGGCTCGTCACGCTGAGCGCGCCGATGTGGCGCTCGGCGGTCGAGCTCAGGCCGGTGACCAGGCCGAGCTGCTTGAGGATCCCCTCGAGGATGTAGGACGTGCTCGTCTTGCCGTTCGTGCCGGTGACGGCGAACAGCTGCGGCAGGTCGGTGGCCTCGTCCGGGTGGGTGCGGTAGACCCAGGCCGACACGTCGCCCAGGGCAGCACGGGGGTCGTCCACGACGAGCACCGGCAGACCGGCGGCCTGCGCGCTCGCCACACCGGCGTCGTCGGTCAGGACGGCGACGGCACCGCGCTCGGCGGCCTCGGCGGAGAACTCCGCACCGTGACGGTTCGCACCGTGCACGCCGACGAAGACGTCACCCGGCTGCACCTCGGCGGCGCTCAGCGTGACACCGGTCGTCTCGACGGCGTCGACCGAGCCGACCACGCGGAGGCCGAACGCGTTCGCGAGTTCGGCGACCGCCCTCGGGGTGGGGTGTTCGGGCCGGAGGACCGGGGGGATCCGTGCGGACAAGTATTCCTTCTTCCTCACCACGTGGACGGGTAGAGCTTCGCCTCGGACGCGGAGGGGGCTACTCGGTACTTCTCGAGCACCTGGGACATGAGAGTGCGGAACGCCGGAGCCGCTCCGCTCGACCACTTGTTGGTCTGCGGCTTCGTGAACGTCACCGTGACAACATACTGGGGGTCTTCGGCGGGTGCCATTCCGGCCACCGAGGTGATGCGCTGACCGCCGTAGCCCTTCGAGCCCTCGGCCACCTCGGCCGTACCGGTCTTCGCAGCGATGTTGTAGCCCGAGATCGGCTTCATGCCCACGAGCGTGCCGCCCGTGACCACGCTCTGGAGCATGTCGGTGACCTGCGTCGCGGCGTCGGCGGACACGACGCGCTGCTTCTGCACGTCGGGCGCGTCGATGGTCGTGCCGTCCGAGGTGGTGCACCCCTTGACGAAGTGCAGCGGGATCCGGACACCGTCGTTCGCGATGGTCTGGAACACGCTGGCGACCTGGACCGCGGTCGTCGAGATGCCCTGGCCGAACATCGAGTTGATGTTCGTCTGCTGGTCCCAGTTCGGGCTCGAGCCGTAGTCCATCGACGGCTGGCCCGGGTAGTCGATCGCGCTCTCCGGCTCGAACAGGCCGAACTTCTTCATGTAGTCGTAGCGCTGCTGGGCCGTCAGCCGCTCGCCGAGCTCGGTGATGCCGACGTTCGACGAGTTCTGCAGGATGCCGGTCAGGGTCAGGTTCTCGGTCTGGTGGAACTCCGAGTCCTGGATGCGGCCGCCCCAGGGGAACGTGCGGGAGTAGGGCACGACTGCCTGGTCGGTCGGACTCGACTTGCCCTGGTCGATCAGGGCAGCGGCGATGGCGGCCTTGATCGTCGATCCGGGCTCGTAGCTCGCCGTGAGTGCCCGGGAACCGAACGCCCCCTTGTCGGTGGTGGCGTCCACGTCGTTCGGGTCCACCGTCGGGTAGTCGGCGACCGCGAGCAGCTCACCCGTCTTCACGCTCGTGACCGTGGCCGTCGCGGACTCCGCCTGCAGGGTCTTCGCGGCGGACGCGATGGTCTGCAACGCCATGTACTGCAGGTCGCTGTCGATCGTGGTGACGAGCGTGCCGCCGTCCTTGGCCTGTTTCTTCGTCACGGTGCTGCCCGGGAGCTGGACGCCGTCCTCACCGCGCTCGTACGTCTCCGAGCCGTTCGTGCCGGCCAGGCACTTGTTGTACGCGTACTCCAGGCCGGCCTGCGCGCCGTCGGTGCCCATGAAGCCGGTCACGTTGCCCGTGGTCGCGCCCGTCGGGTAGACCCGCGACGCCTGCTGCTCCTTGTAGATCCACGGGATGCCGAGGTCGGTCACGGCCTCGTAGTGCTTCACGTCGAGGCCCTTGACCAGGTAGGCGAAGTCCGACTTCGGGTTCGCGGCGATGTTCTTCCGCATGGTCGCGACGTCGCCGCCGGAGGCCTTCGCCAGGGCGGTGAGCGCCGTCGACACGCTGATGTCCTTGACCCGTGTCCCACCGAGCTTGCCCGTGAACTTCTTGACGAGGCGCGGGGCGGTGGTGATGTTGTACCGGGTGACGCTGTCGGCGAGTTCGGTCCCGTTGCGGTCCACGATCGAGCCGCGAGTGCCGTAGATGGTCACCGGGATGCTGCGCTTCTGGGTGGACTGCTCGTTGAGGGCCGAGGCCTGCACGACCTGGATGTCGACGAGACGGACCACGAAGACGCCCACCAGGGCGATCACGGCGATCATCACGATGCTGTATCGCAGTCGGCGGTTGCGGATCGTCTTCGTCACGCGGTGCGGTCCTTCCCGGATGGTGCAGAGGGTGGTGCAGACCCGCAGGTCACCGGGTGGAGGGCGCCTGGAGCTGGTTCGCGTCGGACTCTACGGAGGACTTCGAGGAACCCCCGTCCGACGCGCTGGCGCCGCTCGTCTTCTCAGACGCGGCGCTGCCGGCCGTGCTGCTCGTCGCGCTGTCGGCGGCGTCATCGGCCTTGGCGTCGGCGCTGCCGGCGGTGCCGGTGGTGCTCGCGCTGCCGGTGGTCGAGCCCGTCTCCTTGCTCGTCGACGTGTCGCCCTGCTTCGCGGCGAGGGGGACGTCGTTCAGCAGCGAGTTCGGCACCTGGTTCTCCGTGCTCGCCGTGGCCGGGTCGGCGACCGCGGGCGTCGGCGTGCCGTACACCCGGCCCGTCTTGGGGTCGAGGTACACCGGCGTGGAGTTCGCGATCATCCCGAGCGACTGCGCGTTGCGGGCCAGGTTCTGCGGCGAGTCGAGCACGCGGAGTTCCTCGGAGAGCGACTGCTGCGTGCGGGAGAGGTTCGTCTGCTCGGTGCCGAGGGCGCTCAGCGTGTAGGCCCCCTGGCTGAGCACCATGCTGATGCCGAGCTGGGCGAGCAGCAGGATGCCGAGCGCGACGACCGCCGTGACGGCGTAGCCGATGCGGGGCCGTGCACGACGCTGCGCCGCGGTCGGGGTGACCTCGACGAGCTCCGGCCGGCTCTGTCGGTCCGGGCGCGGGGCGCGGGACGGGACGACGGCGGGGTCGACGAGTGCGAGGTTCGTGCTCATGTCACTTCCGGATCCGCTCGGCCGCGCGCAGGCGCACGGGTGTTGCTCGGGGGTTGGCAGCGCGCTCGGCCTCGTCGGCCAGCTCGGCGCCCTTGACGATCAGGGAGAAGGTGGGGGCGTGCTCGGGGAGCTCGACGGGCAGCCCGGCGGGGGCGCTCGACTTCGTGCGCTCCACGAGTGCCCGCTTGACGATGCGGTCCTCGAGCGACTGGTACGACTCGACGACGATCCGGCCACCGACCGCGATGGCGTCGAGTGCCGCCGGGATCGCGCGCTCGAGGACGCTGAGCTCGGCGTTGACCTCGATGCGCAGCGCCTGGAACACGCGCTTCGCCGGGTGGCCCTGGCGCTGGATCGCGACCGGGGTCGCGTCGTGGAGCACCTGGACGAGGTCGCCGGACATCGTGAACGGTGCGCTCGCTCGGCGCTCGACGATGGCGCGGGCGTACCGGCCGGCGAGCTTCTCCTCGCCGTAGCGCTGGAAGATGCGGCGCAGCTCGCCCTCGTCGTAGGTGGCCAGGACGTCGGCGGCCGTCTGCCCCTCGGTCCGGTCCATCCGCATGTCGAGCGGGGCGTCCTGACTGTAGGCGAAGCCGCGCTCGGCCCGGTCGAGCTGCAGCGAGCTGACACCGAGGTCGAACAGCACGCCGTCGACCTGACGGAAGCCCTCGCCCTCGATGGCGTCGACGATGCCGTCGTACACGGTGTGCACCAGACGGACGCGGTCGCCGAAGCGGGCGAGCCGCTCCCCCGCGATGCCGAGGGCATCGGTGTCGCGGTCGAGACCGATCAGCGTCAGCTCCGGGAACCGTTCGAGCAGCCCCTCGGAGTGACCGCCCATGCCGAGCGTGGCGTCGACGACGACCTTGCCCGGTCCGTCGAGCGTCGGCGTGAACAGGTCGACGATGCGCTCGAGCATCACCGGCGTGTGCGGGAAGCGTGGTGTCCCGTTGTCGTTGTCGGCCATGTGCAGCCCCTCGTCTCCTGGGCCGCGGGTCCGGATCCCCATCCATGCGACCTGACATCGGGGAAGTGATGTCAGGGCTTCACGGCTGGGAGTCCCGATCCACGGATCAGAAGATCCCCGGGATCACCTCCTCGTCGTTGTCGGCGAACGCCTCTTCGGCTTCGGCGTAGTAGGCCTCCCACGCGGTGGTCGACCAGATCTCGGCACGGTCACCGCTGCCGATGACCGTCAGGTCCCGCTCGAGCCCCGCGTACTCACGGAGGTTCTGCGGGATCGTCACGCGGTTCTGCTTGTCGGGCTGCTCGGCGCTGGCCCCCGAGAGGAACAGGCGCATGTAGTCCCTGGTGCGCTTCGACGTCATCGGTGCGGTCCGGATGCGCTCGTGGAGTTCCTCGAACGTCCGGGCGCTGAAGACCACGACGCAGCGTTCCTGGCCGCGGGTCATCACGAGCCCCCCGGACAGTTCGTCCCGGAACTTGGCGGGGAGGATCACGCGACCCTTCTCGTCGAGCTTCGGGGCATGAGTACCGAGCAGCACGTCGGGCCTCCCCTCCGCTCCACCGGACCGTTGCAGGCCCCACTTTACTCCACTCCCCTCCCCATGCGCAGGAATCCGCTCCCTTTTCGCCCCGTGGCACCCCTTCTGGGGCCGTTTAGGCGCCGGTCGCGGCTGAGCCATCGCCGCGGATGCCTGTCATGGCGCGGATCCGGGCCGGAGCGGAGTGCGTGGAGGAAAGTGGAGGACTTTCGCAGCCGGTGGAGCGTCACGGCGGCGCGGCGGAGCACGGCTCGATGTGGCGCGGGGTGCCCGGCTGCTCACACCACGGCGCCGGCACCGCGCCGAGGTTCCACGACATGCCGTGCGCGAGTCGCCGAGGTTCTACGAACGGACGCCAGGGCGCGCGAGATCCCGAGATTTCGGAACCTCGACGACGCTCGCCCGCGCTCGCACCCGCGAACGCGAAAACGGGGCCGACCCGAAGGCCGACCCCGTCACGAGGGAGGAGTGTGGAGGGCTGTTACTGCCCCTGGTCGTTCCGCTTGTCCCAGCGGTCGTTCATCCGGTCCATGAAGGACCCACCGCCACCGCTGGCCGGACGAGCCGATCCACCGGACGCAGGAGCACCCGGTCGGGCGGGCTTCGCCTTCGGGGCACGCATGCCCGGGCGCAAGGCGAAGAGGACACCGGCGAGCATCACGACGAAGCCGAGGATGCCGAGCAGCGGGGCCTTGATCACGAGACCGACGATGACGATCGCGACGCCGGCGAGTGCACCGAGCACACCGAGCGTGATGGCCGTGTACGTCGGACGACCCTGTCGACGTGTGACACGCGCCACGAAATCGGAATCGTTCTGGTAGAGGCTGCGCTCCATCTCTTCGAGAAGGCGCTGCTCCTGTTCCGAGAGCGGCATCTGGGTTCCCTCTGTTCCTGGGATCGACGCGGGGTTGAACAACCGGGCTGGAAAACACTCGGTTGAATGGACCGATTCTATGTCCCAACCGCTCCACTAGGGTAGGGACTGTGGCTGAGAGTACGCGATTAGTGGACCTCGTATCGGCGCGTATCGACCGGGCACTCGACGAGCAGCGTGAGCGGCTCCTCGCGATCAGCCCCGATCTCGCCCCGTTCGACCTGTACGCCCGTGATCTGCTGTCCGGCGGCAAGCGCTTCCGGGCGCTGTTCTGCTACTGGGGATGGCAGTCGGTGGCGGGCCGTTCGGGCTCGTTCGACCCGCTCGCCGAGGGTTCCCGCCAGACCACGGCCGAGGCGATCGTCACGGTCGCCGCGGCGCTCGAGGTCTTCCACGCCGCGGCCCTCGTGCACGACGACATCATGGACCGCTCGGACACCCGTCGCGGGCGTCCCGCAGCGCACCGCCGCTTCGAGTCGCTCCACCAGGAGTCCGGTTTCGTCGGCGACCGCGGACAGTACGGCACGAACTCGGCACTGTTGCTCGGCGACCTGCTGCTCTCCCTCAGCGACTCGGTGTTCGACGAGGGCCTCGCACTCCTCGACCCGGTGCGCGGCCGCATCGTGCGCCAGGAGTTCCACGCCATGCGCCTCGACGTCACCGCGGGCCAGTACCTCGACGTGCACGAAGAAACAGCCTGGCCCGTCATCGACGAGTCCGAGCACCTGCTCCGCGCCCAGCGCGTCATCGTCTTCAAGTCGGCGAAGTACTCGATCGAGGCACCGCTCGTCATCGGCGCTCTGGTGGCCGGCGCGAGCGGGTCGCAGCTCGAGGGGCTCCGCGCCTTCGGGCTCCCCCTCGGCGTCGCCTACCAGCTGCGCGACGACATGCTCGGCGTGTTCGGCGACCCCGAGGTCACCGGCAAGCCCGCGGGCGACGACCTGCGCGAGGGCAAGCGCACCGTGCTCATCGCCTCGGCGCGCAAGGCACTGGCGAGCGGCCCGCGGCAGCTGCTGGACGAGCTCCTCGGCGACCCGGACCTCGACGAGGAGCAGGTGCAGATGCTCCGCGCCACCCTCACCGAGTCCGGTGCGGTCGCCGCCGTCGAGCGTTCCATCGACCGGCACGTGCAGCGCGCGAAGGCGGCGCTCGACGCGTCGCCGCTGACGCCGTCGGCACGCGAGCAGCTCGCGTCGCTGGCCGACACGGTCAGCCGCCGGTCGTCCTAGAGGCGACACCAGGACAGACGGGAGGCCCGTGGCGACACCGCCACGGGCCTCCCGTCCAACCGGAACGCGTCTAGAGCAGCGACTGCGCCACGCGACGCACCTCGGCCTTGCGACCGGCGCGCAGCGCCGCGATGGGCGAGACGCCCATCGAGTCGTCGACGGTGAGCATCCAGCGCACAGCCTCGTCGTCGGTGAAGCCGTTGTCGCCGAGCACGGTGAGGGTGCCACGCAGCTCGGGCAGGGGTTCGCGGTCCTCGATGAACTCGCTCGGCACGCGCAGGACGCCACCGACGCGAGCCGCCAGCAGGGTCCGCTCCTCGAACAGGCGGTGAATCCGACCGGGGCTGGTGCTGAACAGGTCCACCAGCTCGGGGACGGTCAGCCAGCGCTCGGAGAGGGTCAGGTCGTCGACGGGTGCAGCACTCACACGCCCATGGTGCCAGAGCGGGGCACCGAGTGAGTACGCCTCGTTCGTCACATTCGTCACACGCACCACATCCGGCTCTCTGGTTGACTTGGGAATCACACCATGCCAGCGTTGTGCCACCTGTGAGTGCGCGCATGCACGCGCACGGGACAGTCGAGATCAGGAGAAACCGTGGACAACGCCGCAGACGAAGCCGCCCGACGCGCACGATCCGCCCGGTTCGCGACCATGCCCATCGTCCTCGCGGGCACGATCGCGGTGACCGCCGGTCTGACCGGCCCGGTCGCCCACGCCGAACCCCGACACGACGACGCGGACGCGAACCACAAGCGCCACGTCGACCAGGACCGCAACGTCGGCAACCGCCCGGTCTTCGGTACCGCGGTCGCACGTCCCGCGCAGACCACCGTCAGGACGGTCGCCGCGACGACGAGGGCAGCGACCCCCACGACCTACACGGTCCGTCAGGGCGACACGGTCTCGGGCATCGCCGCCCGCTTCGGCCTGTCGGCGCAGGAGGTCCTGGTGCGCAACGGCCTCGGCTGGAACACGATCATCCACCCCGGGCAGACGCTGCACCTGGCGTCGACGCCCGCGGTGACGACGGCGCGCACGACCACGAGCGCCGGATCGACGTCCGGGTCGGGGTCCAGCACCTCGAGCTACCACGTCAAGTCGGGCGACACCGTGTCCGGCATCGCGTCGCGGGTCGGCGTGTCGACGACGGCGCTCCTCAGTGCGAACAAGCTCTCGCAGCGCAGCGTGATCTACCCCGGCCAGACCCTCCGGGTGCCGCACGGCTCGTCCGGTGGCGGCTCGGTGTCGACGGCCGCCGCGTCGTCGGGTTCGTCGGGTTCGTCGAAGTCGAGTGTGAAGATCTCCTCGGGCGACACGATCGGCTCGATCGCCGCGTCCCACCACGTCTCCGTCGCCGCGCTGTTGTCGGCGAACGGCCTGACCTACACGAGCACGATCTACGCGGGCAAGACCCTCGTCATCCCGTCGTCGAGCTCCGCCGCGGTGACTGCCGCCGCGCCGTCGCGTGCCGCGGTGAGCGCCGCCGTCGGACTGAGTGCCGAGCAGCGCCAGAACGCGGCCACCATCGTCGCCGTCGGTCGCTCTCTCGGGGTGTCCGACCGCGGCATCGTGGTGGCGTTGGCCGCGGCGATGCAGGAGTCGAGCCTGCGCAACCTGCCCCACGGTGATCGCGACTCGGTCGGGCTGTTCCAGCAGCGGCCGAGCCAGGGCTGGGGCAGTGCGGCGAAGCTGCAGGACCCGGCGTACGCGACGAAGCTGTTCTTCGGCGGGCGGAACAACCCGAACGCGGGCAAGACCCGCGGGCTGCTCGACGTGCCCGGGTGGTCGTCGATGAGCATCACCGACGCCGCCCAGGCCGTGCAGCTCTCCGCCTACCCGAAGGCCTACGCCAACTGGGCGAGCGCCGCCGAGGGCTGGCTGGCCACCCTCTGAGTCTTATCCGGAAGATCGAGATTGGGTCACGACCGGTGCGCCGGTGCGGTCCCGTGCAGTCTCGATTCGTAGAATGCCGCCGATGACCACCAACGCCGCCACGGATCCGATGATCGGTCGCATGATCGATCAGCGGTACCGCGTCCGCTCCCGCATCGCGCGCGGGGGCATGGCGACCGTGTACCTCGCGACCGACGTCCGCCTCGAGCGACGCGTCGCGATCAAGATCATGCACGGGCACCTGGCCGACGACCAGGCCTTCCGCGAACGCTTCATCCAAGAGGCGAGGTCGGCCGCACGGCTGTCCCACCCGAACCTGGTCGGTGTCTACGACCAGGGCGCCGAGGACGACACCGCGTACATCGTCATGGAGTACATCCCGGGCATCACGCTGCGGGACCTGCTGCAGGAGCACCACGCCCTGACGCCGGAGCAGGCGACCGACATCCTGCGGGCGGTGCTGGCCGGCCTCGCCTCGGCCCACCGCGCCGGGATCGTGCACCGCGACCTGAAGCCCGAGAACGTCCTGCTCGCCGACGACGGCCGCATCAAGCTCGGCGACTTCGGTCTGGCCCGGGCGACGACCGCGAACACCGCGACCGGGGCCGCCCTGCTCGGCACGATCGCGTACCTCTCCCCCGAGCTCGTCACCCGTGGCGCTGCCGACTCGCGCAGCGACATCTACGCGCTCGGCATCATGCTCTACGAGATGCTCACCGGCGAACAGCCCTACAAGGGCGAGCAGCCGATGCAGATCGCCTACCAACACGCGAACGACACGGTGCCCGTGCCGAGCGCAGCGGTGTCCGGCGTGCCGCCCGAGCTCGACGAACTCGTCGCCTGGTCGACCGCCCGCGACCCCGAGGACCGCCCGCGCGACGCCCGCGAGATGCTCGACCACATGGCCGGCAACCAGCAGCGCGCGACGGGCCAGTACCGGACCGCCGTGCTGCGGCCCGAGAACGCGACCGCGATCCTGCCGTCCGGCGGCGGCGCCACGGCCGGGGCCGGTGCAGCCGGTGCTGGTTCCCGCGCAGCTGCCGCCGACGCACCGGCGGCGGCGACCGACGCCACGGCCATCATCGACTCCCCCGAGCGGAGCCGCCCGGCGACCCGCAACCGCAACACCGGTCCGGGCCCCCGCCGCACCGGCGCGCAGCCCGGCGTGCTGTCCCCCGCTGGGCAGCGCCTGGCCGACCTGTCGGCGAAGCGCCGGAAGCGCGGCTGGATCGCACTGTCGGTCTTCGTCGTGCTCCTGCTCATCGGCGCGGGCTTCGGCTGGTACTTCGGGCCGGGGCCGGGTGGCAACGTGCGCATCCCCGAAGTGACGGGCAAGTCGGTCTCGCAGGCCCGGCAGCTGCTCGAAGCCCAGGGCCTGCACGCGGCGTCGAAGACCGGAACCCGGTTCGACGCCGTCGTCGCGAAGGGACAGGTGTCCGTCACGAAGCCGGCCGCGGAGCGCGAGGTGCAGAAGGGCACGTCCGTGCAGCTCGTCGTGTCGAACGGCCCGAGGATGATCGCGCTGCCGGCGATCGTCGGGCAGCCGATCTCCACCGTCACCGCCGCGCTCGACGACGACTTCGAACTGCAGGACAACCGGTACGAGTTCTCCGCCGACGCCGCGAAGGACACCGTCATCGCGGCGACCGGCCGAGCGTCGGGCGGCAAGGCGCTCGACTTGACCGCGGTCAAGGCCTACGGCGAGACCGGTCCGGTCACCCTCACGGTGTCCCTCGGAGCCGTGCCCGACGTCGTCGGCAGGACCGTCGACGAAGCGTCGGCAGCACTCGACGACGTCGGACTGATCCTCGGCGCGCGCACCGAGGAGTACAGCGAGACCGTCCCCTCCGGCCAGATCGTCTCCGCCGAGGTGCAGGACTCCCCCGCCGTGCGCGGCACCGCGATCGACGTCGTCGTGTCGAAGGGTCCGGCGCCGATCACCGTCCCGGAGGACGGCGTCGTCGGCGCGACGATCAACGAAGCCACCGCGACGCTCGAGGGCCTCGGGCTCAAGGTCGCCGTACCGGACTGCACGAACATCCTGTGCGGGTTGTACGACTGGAAGTCGAAGCTCCCGGTGACCGGCACCGACCCGGGCGCCGGTGCCACGGTGTACCGCGGCGACACGGTGACGCTCGCCTACGACCAGTAGCGGTCGCGCGCGCCCACCCCGAGTCTCGGCCTGAGCGACAGTCCTCGTGCTCGCGGGCCCGAGAACTGTCGCCTCCTCCGAGACTCGGGGCGGGCCCGGGGCGGGCCCGGAACGACGGACGGGAGGCGCGGTGCCAGCTGGCACCGCGCCTCCCGTCCGATGGTGGTCGCGCTACGCGCGCACGTGCGGGTGCGCGCCGAGCTCCTCGGCCACGAGGAACGCGAGCTCGAGCGACTGCATGTGGTTCAGCCGCGGGTCGCAGAGCGACTCGTACCGGGTGGCGAGGGTGGCCTCGTCGATGTGCTCCGAGCCGCCCAGGCACTCGGTGACGTCGTCACCGGTGAGCTCGACGTGCATGCCGCCCGGGTACGTGCCGACCTGGCGGTGCGCCTCGAAGAAGCCGAGCACCTCGTCCACGACGTCGTCGAACCGACGGGTCTTGTAGCCGGTGGGCGTGGTGAGGCCGTTGCCGTGCATCGGGTCGGTGACCCACAGCGGGTTGGCGTCCATGCCCTTGATCGCCTCGAGCAGCTTGGGCAGCTCGTCGCGGATCTTGCCGGCACCCATGCGCGTGATGAACGTCAGGCGGCCGGGCTCGCGGTTCGGGTCGAGCTTGTCGACCAGGGCCTTCATGTCGTCGACGCTCGTGGTCGGGCCGAGCTTCACGCCGATCGGGTTCCGCACCCGCGACAGGAAGTCCACGTGGGCACCGTCGAGGTCACGCGTGCGCTCCCCGATCCAGATGAAGTGGCCCGACGTGTCGTAGGCCAGACCCGAGCGCGAGTCGATGCGGGTCATCGGACGCTCGTAGTCCATGAGCAGGCCCTCGTGCGACGCGTAGAACTCGACGTGCTTGAGCGCCTCGAAGTCGGCACCGCAGGCGTCCATGAAGCGGATCGCGCGGTCGATCTCCTTGGCGAGGTGCTCGTACCGGGCGTTCGCCGGGTTCGACGCGAAGCCCTTGTTCCACGAGTGCACCTGGCGCAGGTCGGCGAAGCCACCCTGCGTGAAGGCGCGGACGAGGTTCAGGGTCGACGCGGCCGTGTGGTACCCCTGCACCAGGCGGCGCGGGTCGGCCGTCCGGCTCTCGGGCGTGAAGTCGTAGCCGTTCACGATGTCGCCGCGGTAGGCGGGCAGCGTGACGTCGCCGCGGGTCTCGAAGTCGCTCGAGCGCGGCTTGGCGAACTGCCCGGCCATGCGGCCCATCTTGATCACGGGCATCGAGGCGCCGTAGGTCAGCACGACGGCCATCTGCAGGATCGTCTTGACCCGGTCACGGATGGAGCCGGCGGTCGCACCGGCGAACGTCTCGGCGCAGTCACCGCCCTGCAGCAGGAACGCCTTGCCCTGGGCGGCGGCGGCGAGCCGCTCGCGGAGCTTGTCGACCTCGCCCGCGAAGACGAGGGGCGGCAGCGTGGCGATCTCGGCCGAGGCGGCTTCGGCCGCGCTCGCGTCGGGCCACGTCGGCTGCTGCTTGATGGGGAGCGTGCGCCAATAGTCGAGCCCCTCGATGACGTCCGGATCCTGCAGGGCGACGAAGTCGGTCGACTCGGACAAGGGCGTTACCTCGGTGTTCTGTGCGGGCGGCCCGCCTGGCCGTCGGAAGGCGGCAGAACGGGCGTCCTGGCGGGGTGCCGGGACCATCAGAGCCTAACGTGCGGGCGACGACTTCCGTTCCCGCATGACGGCCTCGCGTGCGGAGCTCGCGCGCTCCTTGACGCTGGTGGCGTAGACGTCGACGTACTCCTGCCGGCTCAGCCCGGCGAGCTCGTGCATGACCTCGTCGGTGACGCTCCGCAGGATGAACCGGTCGGTCTCGAAGCCCTGGAACCGCGAGAAGTCGAGCGGCTTGCCGAACACGACGCCGACGCGCTTGATCTTCGGGAACCGCTGCCCGATCTGCTGCACCTCGCGCGTGCCGACCATGGCGACGGGGACGACGAGGACCCGGCCCTCGAGGATCATCCGCGCGATGCCGGTGCGACCGCGGTAGAGCTTGCCGTCGGGGCTGCGGGTGCCCTCCGGGTAGATGCCGAGCTGCTCGCCGCGTGCCAAGACCTGCAGGCCGGTGCGGAGCGACGCCTCGGACGCCTTGCCGCCGGAGCGGTCGATGGGCAGCTGGCCGATGGCGTTGAAGAACGTCTTCGTCGCCCAGCCCTTGAGGCCGCGCCCGGTGAAGTAGTCGCTCTTCGCCAGGAAGGACAGCCGCCGGTCGAGCACGGCCGGCAGGATCACCGAGTCGATGAACGAGATGTGGTTCGACGCGAAGATGACCGGCCCCTTGGCGGGGACGTGCTCGCGGCCGACCACCCAGGGGCGGAACAGGGTGAGGATGAGCGGGCCGAGCACGAAGTTCTTCAGCAGCCAGTAGGTCATCGACGACTCCAGGTGGTGGGGCGGGCCAGAGCGACCTTACGCGGTGCGGACGAGGATGCGCCTACGCCGTGCGGGCGTGGATGCGGGCCAGGTCGGCGGCACCGACGACCCCGGCGTCGTTGACCAGCTCGGCGATCACGAAGTCCGGCTCGGGGTGGTAGCCACGCGCCGGCAGGTTGTTGAGGTACGCCTGCTTGATCGGGTCGAGCAGCCGGTCCCCCGCGCTGGCGACACCGCCGCCGAACACGAAGAGCTGCGGGTCGAGCACCGCCGACAGTGAGGCGCAGGCTTCACCGAGGTGCCGACCGAGACGGCGGAGGGCCGCGAGGGCACCCGGGTCGTCGGCCAGGATCAGGTCGCCAACAATGTGACCGTCGAGCTCGCCGCCGTTGGCTTCGCGCGCGTCGGCCAGGGCCGAGCCGATGCCGCCGGCGTCGGCGACGTCGTTCGCCATCCGCTGCAGGGCACGGCCGGAACCGTACTGCTCGATGCAGCCACGGGCACCGCAGCCGCAGGGCAGACCGTTCGGCACGATGCGCAGGTGCCCGATCTCGCCACCGGTGCCGAAGCCGCCGCGGAACAGGCGGTCCTCGGTCACGATGGCGCCGCCGACGCCGGTGCCGATGGTGAGCATGGTCATGTCGGAGACGAGGCGGCCGGCGCCGAAGCGGAACTCGGCCCAACCGGCGGCGTTGGCGTCGTTGTCGACCGTGATGTGCAGGTCGCCAAGGCGCTGCTGCAGCTTCTGGCGCAGCGGCTCGTTCCGCCACCGGATGTTCGGCGTGTAGTAGACGATCGACTGCGAGGCGTCGATGAACCCGGGAGCCGCGACGCCCACGGCGCCGACCTCGTGTCCCGAACTGAGTCGCTCGACCATCGAGACGACGTCGTCGAGCATGGCGTTCGGGTCCGCAGCGTTGGTGGCCACGCGGTCCTCGGCGATGATCTCGCCGAGTTCCGTCACGACCGCTCCCGCGATCTTGGTGCCCCCGATGTCGATTCCGATGGCGTGCACGGTCCAAGAGCCTACCGGTTCACCGCGAACTCACGGAACGCCCGGTCACGCGCCCTATGCTGGCTGTGACGCCTCGCAGGATGAGGCGCCCTCGAATCGAACCGGCAGACAAGGGAGTCACCGTGAACGATCAGCGACCCGAACGCGCCAGCGTCACCACCGACGGTGCTCTCGCCGACAGCGCAGTCACCGACAGCGTCGGCGTTCCGCCCGGGAGGCACGCATCGCGTCCGACCAGCGGCCCCGTCGCTCCTGACCACGGCTCCGCAGCGCGGCTGCTCGGCGACCGCGCCCGGCTGACGCCGTCGCGTCCGATCCTGGCCCAGCGCCACGGTGACACGTGGACGACGATCACCGCCAGCGAGGTCCTGGAGCGGGTCCGCGGCATCGCGAAGGGCTTCGTCGCCGCCGGCCTCGAGCCCGGCGCCCACGTCGCCATCCTGTCCCGCACGCGCCTCGAGTGGACCCTCGTCGACTTCGCGGTGTGGACCGCGGGGCTGGTCTCCGTCCCCGTCTACGAGACGAGCTCCCCCGACCAGGTCCGGTGGATCCTCTCCGACTCCGAGGCCGTCGCCATCGTCGTCGAGCAGGAGGAGCACGCGCGTCGGGTCGCCTCGATCGCACCGGACCTGCCGCACCTCGGACAGCACTGGACGATCGACGGCGGTGGGCTCGACGACCTGACCCGGCTCGGCGAGGACGTCACCGACGACGAACTCGACGCCCGGACGGCGACCGTGCACGGCCACGACGACGCGACCATCATCTACACCTCCGGGTCGACCGGGCGCCCGAAGGGATGCGTCCTGCGGCACGACAACTTCACCGCGACGGTCGAGAACGCCAGTGTCGCGATGCCCGAGGTCGTCGCGGACGGCGCCTCGACCCTGCTCTTCATCCCGATGGCCCACGTGTTCGCCCGGTTCATCGCGGCGATGTCGGTGTCGGCCGGTGTCCTGGTCGGCCACGAGCCGGACACGAAGGACCTCATGCAGGCGGTGTCGTCCTTCAAGCCGTCGTTCCTGCTGGCGGTCCCCCGGGTCTTCGAGAAGATCTACAACGCGTCCGAGCAGAAGGCCGACCTCGGCGGCAAGGGAAGGATCTTCCGGGCCGCGGCGGAGACAGCGGTCGCCCACTCCGAGGCGCTGGCCGCCGGGCGGGTGCCGCTCGTGCTCGGCCTGAAGTTCAAGCTCTTCGACAAGCTGGTCTACGCGAAGCTCCGGAACGCCCTCGGCGGTCGGACCGAGTACGCGGTCAGTGGTTCGGCGCCGCTCTCACCGCGGCTGTCGCACTTCTTCCGGTCGATCGGCGTGCTCATCCTCGAGGGCTACGGGCTCACCGAGACGACGGCCCCCGCGACCGTGAACCGCGCTGCAGAGCTCCGCATCGGCACGGTCGGCCGCGCGCTGCCCGGCGTCGAGATCCGGATCGCCGACGACCAGGAGATCCTGATCCGCGGCGTCGACGTGTTCGACCGCTACTGGCGGAACGACGAGGCCACGGAGCACGCCTTCACCGACGACGGCTGGTTCCGCACGGGCGACCTCGGGCGGCTCGACGCCGACGGGATCCTGACGGTCACCGGCCGCGCCAAGGAGCTCATCGTCACCGCCAGCGGCAAGAACGTCGCCCCCGCGCCGCTCGAGGACGGCATCCGCGAACACCCGCTCATCGGACAGGTCGTGGTCGTCGGCGAGGGCAAGCCCTTCGTCGCCGCCCTCGTCACGCTCGACCGCGAGATGCTCCCGGGGTGGTGCGAGAGCCGCGGGATCACCCCGGCGCTCTCCGCGCACGAGGCCGCGTACGACGAACGCGTGCTCAGCGCCGTGCAGGAGGCCATCGACACCGCGAACGGCCGGGTCTCACGAGCCGAGTCGGTCCGGTCGTTCACGATCCTGGACACCGAGCTGACCGAGGGATCCGGACACCTGACGCCGAAGCTCACGATCAAGCGGTCGGTCATCCTCCGCGACTTCGCGGCGGACATCGACCACATCTACTCGGGGTCGAAGGTGCAGACGACCGCGACGCCCGTCATCGAGGAGCGTCGCGGGCGCCGCGCGTAGCGCCCCGTCGTCTCGGCGTACCGGGGCGTTTCGGGCGTAGCAGGTCGTTTCTTCTGACCAGGTACGCCCGATTCCGCCAGGTGTGCGCGGGTTCCGGTGTGCGCGGGTTCCGGTGTGCGCGGGGCTCAGGCCTCCGGCGACTGCTCCGTCGCAGGGGCGTCGAGGACGGCGGTCGCACCAGTGGCGACGGTGGTGTCGGCCGGACGACGGTTGGTGCGGGTGCGGTGGGAGCTGAGCTCGTCAGTCTGACTGGTCATGCGGGAGTCCTGGGGGGATGGGATGGTCGTCGGTGTGAGGCCGACGCCGATACGGTACCCCTTCGTCAGGACAAAGCGACAATCCCCCGTGGGGGTGTCATGAGCAGGTGCTCAGCGGCACCCGGTCAGTGGAACCACTCCTGCGCCCGGATGTCCCGCAGCGCCTGCCGCCGCACCTCGGGATCGAGCGTCATCACGTAGACGGTGCCGTCGAGGTGGTCGACCTCGTGCTGCAGCGCCTCGGCCATCAGCCCGGTGCCCTCGAGCACCACCTCGGCGCCGTCGACGTCGACGCCGCGGACCCTGGCGTAGGGGTGTCGTCTCGTCGGGTAGCCGAGGCCGGGGACGGACAGGCACCCCTCCTCCATGAGTTCCGGCTCCCCCGAGACCTCGACGATCTCCGGGTTGAGGACGTAGCCGACCTCGCCGTCGACGTTGTAGGAGAACGCGCGGAGGCCGACACCGATCTGGGGCGCGGCCACGCCGGCGCGGCCGGGCTCCTTGACGGTGTCGATCAGGTCCTGCACGAGGTCGCGGACCCCGCTCGACCCGAGTGCGGCCGGAGCGATCGGGTCGGCGGGCGAACGGAGGACGGGGTCGCCGAACAGGCGGATGGGACGGACGGTCAATTTACTGCAGCACCACCAGGAGGTCGCCGGCGTCCACCTGCTGGGTCACCGGGATCGCGAGACGGCCGACGGTGCCCGCCACGGGCGCCGTGATGGCCGCTTCCATCTTCATCGCCTCGATGCTCGCCACGGCCGCTCCGGCCTCGACGACGTCACCGACGGCGACCTTGAGCGTCACCACACCGGAGAACGGTGCAGCGACGTGCTTCGGGTCGGACTTGTCGGCCTGCTCGGCGACCTTCGTCTCGACCTCGATCGACCGGTCACGGACCGAGACCGGGCGGAGTTGCCCGTTCATCGTCGCCATGACCGTGCGGATGCCCTTGTCGTCGACCTCGCCGATCGCCTCGAGCCCGACGAACAGGTTGACCCCCTTGCCGAGCGGCACGACGTGCTCCTGCCCGGGGCGCAGCCCGTACAGGTAGTCGACGGTCGGCACCACGGACAGGTCGCCGTACTGGTCGCGGACCCGCTCGAACTGCGCCGTGGGCTGCGGGAACAGCAGTCGGTTCAGCGCCTGCTGACGCTCGGGCCCCGGGGTGTCGAGGTGCGCGCGCTCGGCGTCCGGCACCGGCGTGATCTCGAGGCGGACGTCGCGGCCCGCCAGGACCTTCGTCCGGAACGGCTCCGGCCACCCACCCGGCAGGTCACCGAGCTCGCCGGCCATGAACCCGACCACGGAGTCCGGGATGTCGTACTTGTCCGGGTTCTGCTCGAAGTCGGCGGGGTCGGCGTCCACCGCGGCGAGCTGCAGCGCGAGGTCACCGACCACCTTCGACGACGGCGTCACCTTGGTCGGGCGTCCGAGGATCCGGTTCGCCTCGGCGTACCAGTCCTCGACCTGCTCGAACCGGTCGCCCAGGCCGAGCGCGATCGCCTGCTGGCGGAGGTTCGACAGCTGACCGCCGGGGATCTCGTGCTTGTAGACACGACCCGTCGGCCCGGGCAGCCCGGACTCGAACGGGGCGTAGGTCCGGCGGACCGCCTCCCAGTACGGCTCGAGGTCGCCGACCGCGTCGAGGGACAGGCCGGTGTCGCGCTCGGTGTGCGCCAGGGCGGCGACCAGGGCGGACATGCTCGGCTGGCTGGTCGTACCGGCCATCGGCGCCGAGGCCACGTCCACCGCGTCCGCACCGGCACGCGCGGCGGCGAGGAGCGTCGCGAGCTGGCCGCCGGCGGTGTCGTGCGTGTGCACGTGCACCGGCTGGTCGAAGCGCTCGCGCAGCGCGCCGACGAGCTTCTCGGCGGCGCCGGCGCGGAGCAGGCCGGCCATGTCCTTGATCCCGATGACGTGCGCGCCGGCCTCGACCATCTGCTCCGCGAGGCGGAGGTAGTAGTCCAACGTGTACAGGTCCTCGGCAGGATCGAGGAGGTCGGCGGTGTAGCAGAGCGCCGCTTCGGCGACGGCCGTGCCGGTCGCGAGCACCGCCTCCAGGGCCGGTCGCAACTGGCTGACGTCGTTGAGCGCGTCGAACACGCGGAAGACGTCGACGCCCGTGGCGGCGGCCTCGGCGACGAAGGCGTCCGTCACCTCGGTCGGGTACGGGGTGTAGCCGACCGTGTTGCGGCCGCGCAGCAGCATCTGGATCGGGATGTTCGGCATCGCCTCGCGCAGCGAGGCCAACCGCTCCCACGGGTCCTCGCCGAGGAACCGGAGGGCGACGTCGTACGTCGCCCCGCCCCAGGCCTCGACGCTGAGCAGCTGCGGCGTGAGCCGCGCGACGTACGGCGCGACCGCGACGAGGTCCTTCGTGCGGACGCGCGTCGCGAGCAGCGACTGGTGTGCGTCGCGCATCGTCGTCTCCGTCACCGCGAGCCGGGTCTGGGCGCGGAGTGCCCTCGCCCACTCGGCCGGGCCGGTCGCCAGCAGCAGGTCGCGCTGGCCCTCGGGCACCGGGGTACCGAGGTCGAGGGCGGGGAGCTTCGCGCTCGGTTCGGTGACCAGCGGCGACCGCTCGCCGTTCGGCTTGTTCACCGTGACGTCGGCCAGCCAGTTCAGGACCTTCGTGCCGCGGTCCTTCGACACGTGGCCGCTGAACAGCTGCGGGCGCTCCTCGATGAACTTCGTCGAGACGTCACCCCGGGCGAAGTCCGGGTCCTCGAGCACCGCCTGCAGGAAGGGGATGTTCGTGCTGACGCCGCGGATCCGGAACTCGGCGAGGGCGCGCTTCGCACGGGCGACCGCGGTCGGGAAGTCGCGTCCGCGGCACGTCATCTTGGCGAGCATCGAGTCGAAGTGCGGGCTGATCTGCGCACCGGTGGCGACCGTGCCGCCGTCCAGTCGGACGCCGGCGCCGCCGGGGCTGCGGTAGGTGGTGATGCGGCCGGTGTCCGGGCGGAAGCCCTGCGTCGGGTCCTCGGTCGTGATGCGGGTCTGCAGCGCGGCCCCGTGCACGGCGACCGTGTCCTGCGACAGGCCGAGGTCGGCGAGCGACTCGCCCGAGGCGATCCGCATCTGCGACTGCACGAGGTCGACGTCGGTGACCTCTTCGGTGACGGTGTGCTCGACCTGGATGCGCGGGTTCATCTCGATGAAGACGTGCTGTCCCTCGCGCTCGCCTTCGGTGTCCAGCAGGAACTCGACGGTGCCGGCGTTGACGTACCCGATGGACCGGGCGAAGGCCACGGCATCGCGGTGCAGCGCCCGCGCGATCGCGGGGTCGAGGTTCGGCGCCGGAGCGATCTCGACGACCTTCTGGTTGCGACGCTGCACGGAGCAGTCCCGCTCGAACAGGTGGATCGTGCCCGCCTCGGTGCCCGTCGCGTCGGCGAGGATCTGCACCTCGATGTGCCGGGGCCGGATGACCGCCTGCTCGAGGAACATCGTCGGGTCGCCGAACGCACTGTCGGCCTCGCGCATCGCCGCTTCGAGCGCCGCACGGAGCTCGGGCTTCGTCTCGACCCGGCGCATGCCGCGACCGCCACCACCGGCGACGGCCTTGGCGAACACCGGGAACCCGATGGCGTCGGCGCCGGCGAGGAGCTCCTCGATGTCACGACTCGCCGGGGTGCTCGCGAGGACCGGGACGCCGGCCGCGATCGCGTGCTCCTTCGCGGTCACCTTGTTGCCGGCCATCTCGAGCACGTGCTCACCCGGGCCGATGAACGTGATCCCCGCTGCGGCGGCCGCGGCGGCGAGCTCCGGGTTCTCGGACAGGAATCCGTACCCCGGGTAGATCGCGTCGGCACCCGACTCGCGCGCCACGCGGATGATCTCGGAGACGTCCAGGTACGCCCGGACCGGGTGGCCCCGCTCACCGATCAGGTAGGCCTCGTCGGCCTTCAGACGGTGCAGGGAGTTCCGGTCTTCGTACGGGTAGACGGCGACGGTGCGCGCCCCCAGTTCGTACGCGGCACGGAACGCACGGATGGCGATCTCACCACGGTTCGCCACGAGGATCTTGCTGAACACGACGTCCCTTTCAGCCCGGGTTGAGGTGAGACAACCCTAGTGGCGGTAACGTTGCTGATCGTGCATGTACTCAGCGTGAGCTCCCTCAAGGGTGGTGTCGGCAAGACGACGGTGACGCTCGGCCTGACTTCGGCCGCCTTCGCCAAGGGACTGCGCACGCTGGTGGTGGATCTCGACCCGCAGTCCGACGTCTCGACGGGCCTCGACATCAACCTCGCCGGACACCTCAACGTGGCCGACGTCCTCGAGAACCCGAAGGAGAAGATCGTCCGTCAGGCGATCGCCCCGTCCGGGTGGACGAAGGGGTCGCAGGGCAAGATCGACGTGATGGTCGGATCGCCCTCCGCGATCAACTTCGACGGTCCGCACCCGTCGATCCGCGACATCTGGAAGCTCGAAGAGGCGCTGGCCAACGTCGAGCAGGACTACGAGCTCGTCCTCATCGACTGCGCGCCGTCGCTGAACGCCCTCACCCGCACCGCGTGGGCAGCGTCCGACCGCGTCACCGTCGTCACCGAGCCCGGCCTGTTCTCCGTCGCCGCCGCCGACCGTGCGCTCCGGGCCATCGAGGAGATCCGCCGCGGTCTCTCCCCCCGCCTGCAGCCCCTCGGCATCATCGTGAACCGCGCCCGCGTGCAGTCGCTCGAACACCAGTTCCGCATCAAGGAGCTCCGCGACATGTTCGGCCCGCTCGTGCTCTCCCCGCAGCTGCCCGAGCGCACCTCGCTGCAGCAGGCGCAGGGTGCCGCGAAGCCCCTGCACGTGTGGCCCGGCGAGTCCGCGCAGGAGATGGCGCGCAACTTCGACCAGCTGCTCGAGCGCATCATGCGGACCGGCAAGATCGGTCCGTACGCCGACGGTGCGGGTGCGGCCGGAGCGTAGGCGGTAGGTCGTTCGGCGCCGGAGTCGTTCGGCGTCGGGGTCGTTCGGCGCTGGGTGTGCTCAGCGCCCGCTCTCGTTCGCCGAGGTTCCAGGACTCGCCGCTCAGGTTCGCCGAGGGTCCACTCCTGAGCTCCGAGCGCGCCGAGGTTTCGAGATTTCGGAACCTCGAGAGCGCACGGATCGAGGCTCCCGTCCGAGCATCCCGTCCGAGCATCCCGTCCGAGTGGCGCGCCCGAGTGTTGCGTCTACTGACGCCACGCGGCCGGTCGCTTGCGGGCGCGAGGTTCCAGGACACGCCGCTCAGGTTCGCCGAAGTTCCACTCCCGAGCCCCGACCGTGCCGAGGTTCCGAGATTTCGGAACCTCGGAGGCAGGCGTCTCGGGGCAGGGCGTCGGGGCGGGCGCGGACCCGGGGTCAGGACGCGCGGGAGGCGCGACGAGCGGCGAGCTCGTCGGAGGGATCGGCCGCCGCGGTGGCGTCGAGCTCGACCAGGGAGGTCTCGACCTCGCGCAGGACCTTGCCGACCGCGATGCCGAAGACACCCTGGCCGCGGGACACCAGGTCGATCACCTCGTCGTCCGAGGTGCACAGGTACACCGAGGCGCCATCGGACATCAGCGTCGTCTGGGCGAGGTCCGACACGCCCGACTCGCGGAGCTGGTTCACGGCGGTGCGGATCTGCTGCAGCGAGATGCCGGTGTCGAGCAGGCGCTTCACGAGCTTGAGCACGAGGATGTCGCGGAAACCGTAGAGACGCTGCGACCCGGAGCCGGCAGCACCGCGGATGGTGGGCTGCACGAGTTCGGTGCGGGCCCAGTAGTCGAGCTGACGGTACGAGATGCCGGCTGCCCGAGCGGCGACGGTGCCGCGGTACCCGTTCTGCTCGTCGTGTTCGGGGAGGCCGTCGGTGAAGAGCAGCCCGAGGTCGTACCGCGTCGTGTCCGACTCGGTGCCTGGGGTGTCGTTCCCACTCATGCGCTTGCCTTCCACGACGATCGAGCTCCCACCCGAAGGTTCAACGACGGGTTGAGAGTTGTTCCGAGGTCAACGGTAGCGACTCCGACCGCTCCCGCGCGGGACATCCGACTCGGCGCGTCCGGCGTGTCGAGGATACGCCCCACCCACTGACGCACAAGCCCCCGCGGAGCACCGGAACGGATCATGCGTCGAGACGACCGATCGCCGCGCGGATGAGGCTCGAGCGGATGACCTCGAGCTGGACGGCGATCTCGCGTGCCAGTTCGGTGGCCTTCGCCCGCGACGTGGCGTCGCCCCGGCGGGACACGGGCATGAGCGCGGATTCGATGAGCCCGACCTCGCGCTCGGCGGTGCTGCGGAGCGTGCGCAGGTGGCGCGGCTCGATGCCGGTCCGCTGCAGCTCGACGAGCGCCTTGAGGACGGACACGCTGTCCTCGCCGTAGGTCTCGGTGGCGGGGAGCAACGAGGCGGAGACCGCGTCCGCCAGGAGCATCGGGGACGCGCCGGCCGCGCGCGCGGCCTCGTCGCGGGTGTACCGACGTTCGCGCCCGAGGATCGAGGGGCGAGGGGCGTCCCCACCACCGGGGAGGACCGGTTCGCGCCCCGCGTCGAGGTCGGCGAGGTAGTCCTTGATGACCTTGAGCGGCAGGTAGTGGTCGCGCTGCAGGCCGAGGATCACCCGGAGGCGGTCGACGTCGGCCGCCGAGAACTTGCGGTACCCGCTGGCCGTGCGGATCGGCGTGACGAGCTCGCGCTCTTCGAGGAAGCGCAGCTTGGAGCTCGACAGGTCCGCGAACTCGGGCTTGAGGCGAGCGAGGACCTGCCCGATCGTGAGCAGGTCCGGTGCCGCTGACCCCGCCCGGGCCGCAGCGGACCGTGCGGCCACTACGCGTTCGCCAGGCGCGCCAGGTCGACCCGGGACGCGTAGAACGTCAGACGGAACTTGCCGACCTGGACCTCGGCCCCGTCGGTGAGCGGCGCTTCGTCGATGCGTGCACCGTCGAAGTACGTGCCGTTCAGCGAGCCGTTGTCCTTGACCGTGAAGGCCGTGCCCTGCCGCAGGAACTGCGCGTGCTTGCGGGAGACCGTGACGTCGTCGAGGAAGATGTCGGCGTCGGGGTGCCGACCGGCCGTCGTGACGTCGGAGTCGAGGAGGAACCGCGCACCCACGTTCGGACCGCGGCGCACGACGAGCAGCGCCGATCCGGACGGTAGGGCGTTGACCGCCTCGCGCTCTTCGGCTGAGACACCGGACTCGGCGGTGAGCGCCGCGCCCATGTCCATGCTGAAGGTCAGCGTGGTGTCGACCAGCCGCTGCTCCGGGGTCTTCTGACCGTCGGGCTGCGGGACCACTGGATCTGGCATCGGTGGACCTCCTCCTCTTGGCCCACCAGCGTATCGGAAAGGAGGGCTTCAGCGGCAGCCCCGAACTGGGCCTGTGGACGATCGTCCGCGGTGCGCGAACGCGCGGTCCGGGTTCAGCGCCCGCGCGCGAGCAGCCAGAGCAGGTACGGGGCGCCGACGACGCCCGTGACGACGCCGACGGGCAGGGCGTTGCCGGGGATCGCGAACTGGGCGATGAGGTCGCTGCCGAGCGTGATCGCCGCCCCGACCGCGGCGGCCGGCCCGAGGGCGACGCGGCCGCCCCCGACGAGGCGACGGGCGATCGGCGCCGCCATGAGTGCGACGAACGACACCGGGCCCGCCGTGGCCACCGCGGCTGCGGTCAGGCACACCGCGGTGAGGAGCAGGAGCACCTTCGCGCGGTCCGGCCGGAGCCCGAGGGCCGCCGCGACATCGTCGCCGAGCGTCAGGACGGTCAGGCGCGACGACTGCAGCAAGGCGAGCAGGAACAACACGACGAACGCCACACCGAGCACCCCGACCAGGTTCCGGTCGACGGCGTTCAGGCTGCCGGACAGCCAGAGCAGCGCGGTGCCGGCCTGGGTGACGGTACCGCTGGTGAGCATCCACCCCGTGATGCTCAAGCAGATCGCCGCGACGCCGATCCCGACGAGCACGACCCGGTTGCCGGTGATCCCCCGGCGCCAGGCCAGTCCGGCGATCACGACCGAGACGACGACCGCGCCGACGAGCACGACCGAGAAGAGCGTGCCGCCGGACGCCCCGAACAGCACGATCGCGGTGAGACCCGCCGCACTGGCACCCGAGGTGATGCCGATGACGTCCGGGCTCGCGATCGGGTTGCGGACCACGCTCTGCACGATGGCGCCGGCGACTCCCAGGCTCGCGCCGACCAGCACCGCACCGAGCACCCGCGGACCGCGCAGTTGCCCGATGACGAAGTCCGAGATGCGGTCGCCCTGACCGAACAGCGCGCCGGCCACCTGCGCCGGGGTGAGCGGGATCGAACCGACCCCGAGTCCGACGAGCACCAGCGCGACGAGCACGACGACGACGGCCGCCAGGACCACGAGCTCGCGCCGGGCACCGACGAGCGCACCCCGGAGGGACGTCGACACCGTCACAGGCCCCGCACCGCCCTCGACCGCACGAGCGCGATGAACACCGGCGCACCGATGAGCGCCGTGACGATGCCCACCTGCAGCTCGCCCGGGTACGCCACGACGCGCCCGATGACGTCGGCCACCAGCAGCAGCGCCGGGGCGACGATCGCGGAGAGCAGGATCGTCCACCGGTGGTCGGGGCCGCTCAGGCGACGGACGGCGTGCGGCACGGCGAGCCCGACGAACGCGACCGGCCCGGCTGCGGCCACCGCGGACCCGGCGAGCAGCACCGTCACGAGTCCGCCGACGGCTCGCACGAGCACCACCCGCTGTCCGAGCGACGCTGCGAGCTCGTCGCCGAGGGCGAGGGTGTTGAGCGACCGTCCGAGGCCGAACGCGATCACGAGACCGATCAGCACGGGGGCCGTGATGATGCCCGCGGTGCCGAGGTCCTTGCCGGCGAGTGCGCCGACCTGCCAGAACCGCAGCTGGTCGAGCAGGCTCGCGTTCGTCACGAGCACCGCGGTCGTGATCGACGAGAGCGCAGCGGCGACCACGGCGCCGGACAACGCGAGGCCGACCGGTGACAGCCCGCGGCGGGCGACGGCGGCGATCCCGTAGACGAGCAGTGCCGCGAGGGCCGCACCGACGAACGCGAACGGCAGGTACGCGGCCGTGCCGCTCACCCCGAACAGCGCGATGCCGGCCACCACGGCGAGGGCTGCCCCCGAGTTGATGCCGAGGACGCTCGGGTCGGCGAGCGGGTTGCGGGTCACACCCTGCATCACCGCGCCGGCGACACCGAGGGCCGCACCGGCGAGGAGCCCGACGACGGTGCGCGGGACGCGGTTGCCGAGCACGATGAGCCCGACCTCGTCGTTGCGCCCCGGGTGCAGGACGGTGTCGAGCACGGTGCCGAGCGGGATCGGCCGTGATCCGTAGGCGATCGACAGCGCACACGCCACGGCGAGGACGACGACGGCCAGCACGGTCGCCCCGACCAGGCGGGAGACGGAGGCGGGCGCCGGTGGCGCGGACGTGGAGGAGCGCATGGGGAGTAAGGCAACCCTAACGGACGCCTGCGCGACCGACCGGGCAGCGCACTCGGCGTCCCCCGAGCAAGCCCGGAGCATCCGCTGGGTCCGTTCATAGGCTCGTCATCGGATCGCCGCCTGTACTGGTCTCCATCGACACCCGCCCGGGTCGTCGAGGGACGACCGGAGAGCACCGATGAACGAGACCCCGAACCCCGCCGCCGACGCCGACCGCGAGCACGACGAGCAGGGCAGCGCCCGGACCGACGGCGCGGAGCAGCAGCGGCAGCAGCAGGCGTACGGGATGCGCTGGGAGGCACCGCACGCCGACCCCGCCACCCTCCGTCCGGCCTACGCCTTCGACGGCTCCGGCCCGTACCTCTACGGCCCGGACGGCTCCGGCCCCTACGCCTACTCCCCCGACGGCCGCGGCCCGTACCTGATCGGCAGCCCGGCGCTCACCGGCACCCACCACGCCTGGGCGCACACCGCGGCGACGGCGAACCACCCGGGTGCGGTCACGAAGCGCCCGCGGCGCCTCGGCCTGATGATCGGCTCCGGCATCGCGGCACTCGCCATCGTGGGCGCCGCCGGCGGCACCGCACTGGGTCTGTCCTCGCAGAGCACGACGACCACGTCGAGCCAGTCGCAGGGCACCACGACGCTGCCCGACAGCGGATCCGGTACCGGCGGCACCGGCAGCAGCGACGGGACGAACGGCTTCACGGTGCCCGGCGACGGCACCGGGAGCGGCACCGGGACCGGGACCGGGACGACCCAGTCCCCCGCCACCGCAGCGACGGCCGCCCAGAAGAAGGGCGTCGTGACGATCAACACCGTCCTGAACTACGACGAGTCCTCGCAGGCTGCCGGCACCGGCATGATCCTCAGCGCGAACGGCACGGTCCTGACGAACAACCACGTCATCCAGGGCGCCACGAGCATCACCGTCACCGACGAGACCACGGGCAAGGAGTACAAGGCCGACGTGGTGGGCACCGACGCCACGAACGACGTCGCCGTCCTGAAACTCGAGAACGCGTCCGGCCTGTCCACCGTCACGCTCGACGACGACGGCGAGCCGAGCACCGGCGACACCGTCACCGACGTCGGCAACGCAGAGGGCACGGGCAACCTCGTCGCCGCCGAGGGCACCGTCACGGCCACCGACCAGGACATCCAGGTGCAGAGCGAGTCCGGCACCGGCACCGAGTCGCTGTCCGGTCTGATCGAGATCGCGGCGGACATCGTCTCCGGCGACTCCGGCGGCCCCGTCGTCGACAGCGAGGGCGAGGTCGTCGGCATGGCGACCGCGGCGTCCTCGGGCACCGCGGACGTCACCGGGTACGCCATCCCGATCACCACCGCGAAGGCGATCGCCGAGAAGATCCTGGACGGGGAGTCCTCGAGCACGATCACCATCGGCCTGCCCGCGTTCCTCGGGGTCCAGGTCAGCAGCACCGCGGGCACCACGAATGGTGTGGCCGTCGCCGGCACGGTCGAGGGTTCCGGGGCCGCGAGCGCCGGCCTGACCGAGGGCGACACGATCACGAGCCTGGGCGGGACCACGGTCACGACCTCGGACGAGCTCACCGCCGCCGTGCAGTCGCACGCCGTCGGTGACAAGGTCGTGGTCGGCTACACCGACAGCACCGGAGCCGCCAAGACCGTCACCGTCACCCTGACCGCCGGCCCGGCCGCCTAAGCGGAAGGAAGCAGCGCCCGCACCACCGACCGGTACACGTTGGCCGGGGAGTCCGTCTGGAAGACGGTCTCCCCGGCCTCCGTCTTGCCCACCCGCGCGAAGCCGATCCCCTCGGCGCGCACGATCGTCACGGGCTTCGGCTTGCCCGGTCGCCGCAGGTACGACACCGTCCACGGCGCCGCCCAGAAGCGCGCGAGCCGCGGGTCCGCCTCGACGAGTGCCTCCGGCAGGTCCGGCGCGTCGGAACCGCCGGCCAGCCGACGGCCGAGCAGGTGCCCTGGCAGCGACCCCGTGCGGAACGGGAAGGTCCACGTCGGGCCGATGCCGAGCCTCCCGGCCGTCAGCGCGACCGCGCGGTCCGGCGTGACGGACGCGACCACCGCGCCCGCCTCGGCGGTCCCGTCCACGACGGTCTGCGACCAGGCCTGGAGGCGCGACTCGCCACCGTCGGGCAGGTGCTGTTCCAGCGTGATCGGCTGGGCATCGCCCTGCCACGGTTCGAGCAGTGTCTGGGTCGACTCCGGCAGCGTGCCGAGCCGGCCGACGAGGCCCGCCTCGATGAGTTCGCGGCCCGCCGCGGTGCGGAGGAGCGTCGGGTTCCAGCGGCGTCCGGCGAGGCTCTTGAGCGTGCCGACCGCGTCGGCGCTCAGGCGGGGGCCGTCGAGCTCCGGGCCGGGCACCGGGGCGGGCAGTGGTTCGAGGTCGCGCTCAGGGCGGACCGGGGACGGCTCGGTCGCGCGGACGCTCTCGAGGACCGCGAACACGAGTTCGTCGGTCTCGAGCAGTCGCGCCAGGGGGCGTTCGATCGTCAGGTCGACGCGGTGCCGCCCGGTGACGAAGAGCAGGTGTGCGCCGGCGACGTCGCCGTGTTCGTCGGGACGGACGTACTCGACCAGGCGCGCGGGAGCACCGGCGGCGGTCCAGGTGTCGCAGCCGACGAGCAGCAGGCCCTCGACGGAGCCGGGCAGTCTCGCGAGCAGCCCCGTGTTCTCGTCGCCGATCGCACGGTCGCTGGGGCGGGATCGGACGGTGAGGACGATGTCGTCGCCGGTGACGCGCAGGTCCGCCTGGGCTGAGTCCTCGCGGCGCCACTGGTCGGGGCGGCGGAGGGTGAGGCGGGCGGTGCGGTCCTCGGTGCCGAGCGGGACGGGGACTGCCATGGCACGAGGCTACGTCGGGTGCGGGGCGCGGAGGGGTGCGGCTCGCCGTGCACGCGCGGGCGGGCGGGGCGCGTGGCGTGCGCTTCGCATGGTGCGAGGTTGACCACTCCGTGCCGCGCAACAACCTCGCACCGGGTGAGCAACCTCGCACCGAGCCGCCAGTCGCACCCGTCAGCGGCGGGGCGCGCGCGGGGCCGGGGGCGGCGGGACGGGCTTCGCGGCGACGACGTCGGCGAGCCGGACCTCGACCGGGCCACGGCGGGTGGCGATCGTCACGGTGTCGGGGCTGCGGGCGACGAGGTCTCCGAGGGCGTCCTGTGCGCGGTCGCCCTGGTGCGCCCGGACCACGAGACGGTCTCCGACCTCGGCGTCGTGCAGCACGCCGAGCGCACGGGCCCGCGCGATCGCTGCCTGCTCCCCGGTGCTCACCCGCCCAGCGTAGGGGCCGCCTAGAGTGAGGGGATGGCCAAGGCTCGCGTGGACAGCTGGATCTGGGCGGTGCGGATCACGAAGACCCGCTCCGCTGCGACCGCCGCGTGCAAGGCCGGGCACGTCCGGGTGAACGGGGAGCGTGCGAAGCCTGCGCAGCCGATCGGCCCCGGCGACGAGGTCCGGGTCCGGCAGAACGGGTTCGACCGGATCGTCGTCGTGACGGGGATCATCCTGAAGCGGACGAGTGCGCCCGAGGCCGCGAAGCACTTCGAGGACAAGACGCCGCCGCGGCTCTCAAAGGAAGAGGCCGGGTTCGTCCCGATGCGTGACCGCGGTGCCGGACGCCCGAGCAAGCGGGAGCGCCGAGACCTCGAGAAGCTCCGCGGCTACTGACGCCGAGCACCGAGGCGCGCCGACCGCCGACGCCCGCCGGACGTCAGACGAAGCGGACGGTCTGCTGCAAGCGGTCGCGGATCTCGAACACGTCGACCGAGCCGGGCGGAGACCACACGCCGTTCAGGACCTGCCCGAGCGCACTGCGCCGGACGACGAGCGCGGTCGGCTTCTTCGGGGAGCCGACGAGCTGCACGTCGACCTCGACGGCGGAGTCCGGCACGACGAGCAAGCGGCCGGTGAACCGCACCCGGGTCTGCTTCTGCACGGCACGGGCGGCGCGGACCAGTTCCTTCACCGGCCGCTCGCCGGGTGCCAGGGTCTCGCCGACGATGTCGCCGTGCTCCACCCGCACCGGGGCGCCCCAGTCGATCGACTCGACGGCCCAGAGTCCGCTCGGGGTCAGGACGGCGTGGTCGAGCTTGCCCTCGGCGCCGGCGTCCAGGTCGTGCCACACCGTCACGCCGATGCCCATGTCCGAGACGATCGAGGCGGTGGCCTCCTCGGCGAGTGCTTCGCCGAGCAGCCGCCGGATGTGCCGGGGCGCGGACCGGATGAGGGTGGGGTCGTAGGGGTCCTCGATGGGGTCGCCGAGTCCGACCCATTCGCGTTCCGCCTGCAGGAAGACCTCGCGGGACCGTCCGCCGGGGTGTCCGTGGGACCGCGCGCGGGGGCGGGTGTCGCGACGGGCTGACGGAGGTGCGTAGGCGTCGCGACCGGAATCGGGCCTCCCGGTCGACGAACCGGACGCACCGGACGCGCTGAACGGCCCGGTACCGCTGCTGCTGAACGAGCCGCGGGAGCCGGCGTCGTACGCGCGGCGTGCAGCGGGCGTGCCGATGCGTTCCCAGGCGAGCTGGACGCGCCGGAAGTGCTGCGCGTCACCGCCGAGGTCGGGGTGGGATTCGCGGGCAGCGCGGCGGTAGGCGCGGCGGAGCGCGTCGTCGTCGGCGGTCGCGGGGACGCCGAGGACTTCGTACGGGGTGGCGTCGGCCGGGCTGTCGGTCATGGCCCTGCGACATTACCCGAGGCAGGGTACGAGTCCGCCGCGTGGTTGCTGGGGACGGCCTGGAGGGTTGGAAGGACTCGACACCACCGGCTGCGGTCAGCGGCTGGTCGCCTCCACCACCCCGAACGCGACGGGCGCGTCGAGGAACCGCGCGTACCGGGCGGCGGCCGCGTCGAGCGCGCGCACCGCAGCGGTGTCGAGCGCCGCGAAGGGCGTGACGGTGACGAGGACCCCGCCGGCGCGCTCGGTCCGCTTCCAGGTGCCGACGACCCGACCGCGGACGACGACCATCGGCAGGAACATCCCGTTGGCGCCGGGGACGACCCGGTCGGCGTGCGCGGGGTCGAGCTGAGCGGAGCGGTCGGCGTACCCGAGCAGGTACTCGTCGAACCCGGGCAGTAGGTGCACGATGGGTGTCCCGCCGGTGGTGGGACGGTCGGCGAGCGCGAGGAGTCCGTCGCCGAGGTCCTCGACGGCGTCGCCGGCTGCGGCTCGGGCACGGCGGAGGTCGCCGAGCGGGAGCTTCGTCCAGCCGGCGGCGTCGGTCTCGGTTGCGGGACCCCGGCCGCGCAGGTAGCCGACGAGGACGCGGCGGAGTGCTTCGTCGCGGTCCGGGACCTCGGCGGCCGCCGGTGCCCACTCGTCGAGGAGCACGAGTCCCTGGCCGACGCGGGCGGTGGGTCCCCAGGCGACGAGTCCCTCTTGGGAGAGCTGCAGCAGCAGGTGGTAGCCGCGGCCGGCGGCGGGGTCGATTCCGGCGGCGCGGTACTCCTCGAAGAGTTCGTCGCGGACGAGGGCACGACCGCCGGAGAGTGCGGCGACCGTGGCGTCCCGGGCTCGGTCGAGCAGGGGCCGGTCGATGCCGAGTTCGGTGGCGCGTCGGGCGATGCTCCGCAGGGTCCGTTCGGCGGTCAGGGAGAGCAGGAGTCGCAGGTCGTCGGGGCGCACGGCGTGCAGGGTGCCCCGCATCGGCCAGGAGCGGACGAGTCCACCGCGGTCGAAGGCGGCGCGGACGTCGTCGCGGCTTGCCCCGGGTGCGCGGACCCCGATGGCCCAGAGCGCCTGGCCGAGGTCCTGACCCTGCACGGCGGTCATCCGCTCGACGGCGGCGGTGGGGTCGAGCCCGGGGACCGCGATCCCCTGCGCGGCGAGCCGCAGCGTGCGGAGCTGCGCAGGGGTCGGGGTCACGCGACGGCGGCGGCGATGGCGTCGGCGTGCTGCTCGAGGTAGGCGACGTCGGCCCGGTACAGGTCGGCGTGCCCGTGTGCCAGGTCGCTGACGAACTTCGGGTTGCCCGCGGCGGCCTCGGTCTCCATGGTGGTGACCATCGCGACGAGGGACGCGGTCATCGTCTCGACAAGGACGCTGCGGGAGCGGGCGTCGAGGTCGTAGGCGCGGCAGAACTCCGCGGCACGGGCGAGCCGGTCCTCGAGGGCGGGGGCGGTCATGCCCTCGACGTCTCCGGTGGTGAACGGGGCGAACCGGTACACGGCACTCGCGACGTCCCAGACGCGGGGCCCGGGGTGTGCGGTGTCGAAGTCGATGAGCCCCACGGCCTGGATGCCGTCGTAGACGCAGTTGTACGGGGCGAAGTCGCCGTGCACGATCGTCTCGACGGGGGCACGGACCGCCTGTGACCAGAGGTCGCGTGTCGCGTCGAGCGGATACGTGGCTGCGGCGTCGTGGAACTGCCGGAGCAGCCGGGCGCTCGTGACGAGGGCGGCTTCGCTCGCGACGTCCTCGGTCCACGGGTACTCCCCCGCGACCCCGGGGACGAACGACACCGTCTCGAGGGTGTCGCCGTGCTCGATCGGCTCCGGTGCCGCGACGAACCCCTGTTCGTGCAGGTGTGCGAGCAGCCGGTGGACGGTCGGTGTCCACGGCCCGGCCGGGCGGTGGACTCGGTCGTCGGCCCTGGTGATCCGCTCCATGGAGAACCTCCTGTGTGTGCGTCTCCGTTGACGTCCGGCCAGCGTACCGACGAGTGGGTCGGCTCGTGACACAGCGGTGTGAACAACACGTCACAACGAAGGACACGGCGAGTCGTGCCGCGCCGCCCCGCTAGGACTGGTCGCGCAGCCAGGACGGTCCGTGCACGACAGCGTCGATCGCCTCGACGCGGGCGCGGAGCCCACGGTCGGCGGTGACCACCACGACGGGTCCGTCCCCCGCGTCCACCGCGGACTGCGCAGCCGAAACGATCGCGTCGTCGCCGGAGCCCGGCGCATGCACGACCTCGACCGGTCCGGACGCGTCGGTCCCGTCCGACGTGGCGCCACGGGCTGCGCCCTCGAGCACCACCGTCCACCGCGGCCACCACCGGGTGAACGGCAACGCGAGCAGGTCGGCCGCCACCCCGGACGCGGCGAGCGCCGTCACCGACGACAGCAGGCGCGCGGCGGCACCCGCGCGGTCCTTCCACCACCCGTCGGGCACGCTGCCGACGACGTTCGCGGCGTCGACGACGATGTGCGGCGTGGTGGTGATGGACGCGCGGAGGGCCGGCCACGACTTCCCGAACCCGGGGTGCAGCGGCAGGTCGTCGACGTCGTCGACGGGGATCCAGGAGAGCGCGATGCTCTCGCGGTCCGCGATGACCGGTTCGAAGGGCCGGGAGGCGCGCCCCACGACGGTCGTGTAGGTCCAGAACCCCAGGTCGAGCAGTGCGGTGTGGCGCAGGTCGACGCCGTCGTGCGGCACCCCGGCTTCCTCCGCGGACTCGCGGAGTGCGCCGGTGACGGCGTCCTCGCCCTGGTGTCGTGCGCCGCCGGGGATGCCCCAGGTGCCGCCGTGGTGGCTCCACTCGACGCGGTGCTGCAGGAGCACGCGTCCGGCGCCGTCGTCGACGAGCAGTCCGGCGGCGCCGAAGAGTCCCCAGGCCTTGGTGCCGTCGGGGCCGACCGCCCAGGCGTCGCCGGGGTCGCGGGGGCCCGGGGGCGGTCCGGGAGGCGTGGTGTCTGGCACCCGTCAACCCTGTCACACGGGGCCGGACATGTGACCGGAGACGACGGCCGTGGCACGACGCAGCGGCTCGTGTACGGTGTCGCTCGAGACACGGGGTGCCGCAACCAGCGGCTGAGATCACACCCGTCGAACCTGCTCGAGCTCGTACTCGCGAAGGGATCGTCCATGGAAACCGCTGCGCCCTCCCCTGATTGGGCCCACCGAACCGCCGAACTGCTCGAGGCCGTCCGTGCCCGGAGTCCGTTGGTGCAGTGCATCACGAACACCGTGGTGCAGAACGTCACCGCGAACGTGCTGCTCGCGCTCGGTGCGTCACCCGCGATGGTCGACGTCCCGACCGAGGCGGGGCCGTTCGCCGGGGTGGCGGACGCCCTGTTGGTGAACACCGGCACCCCGCACGCGGAACCGCGGGTGGCCGCGCTCGAGGCTGCTCGCGCCGCCCGCGACACGGGTACCCCGTGGGTGCTCGACCCCGTCGCCGTCGGCTCGCTGCCGGTGCGCACCGCCCTGGCCCGCGACCTGCTCGGGTTGCACCCGACGGTGCTGCGCGGCAACGCCTCCGAGGTGCTCGCCCTGCTCGGCGACTCGGCCGGTGGTCGCGGCGTCGACAGCACGGTGGGCACCGAGGACGCCCGTCTCGCGTCCGTGCAGGCGTCGGCCGGGAGGCTCGTGGCCGCGGTGGCCGTGTCGGGTCCCGTCGACCTGCTGGTCGCGCCGGGCACCGGTGTGGTGCGGGTCGCGAACGGCACCGACCTGTTGACGCGGATCACCGGGGGCGGGTGTGCCCTCGGCGCGGTCGTCGCCGCGTTCACGGCGGTCGCACCCGACGACGCCGGCGCGGCCGCGGTCGCCGCGACCGCGGTGCACACCATCGCCGCGGAGCTCGCTGCCCGCGAGGCCGGCGGCCCCGGCACCTTCCAGCCGCTGTTCCTGGACCGGCTGGCGTCGCTCACCCCGGAGGACGTCGTCCGCGAGGCCCGGATCACGGTCGAGGCTGAGCCTGCGTCCCCGGTGGTGCCGGCATGAGCGGGCCGCGGCGGGACGTCGGCGTCTACCTGGTGACCGACGGCGCGCTGGCCGACCGGCACGGTGTCGGGGTGCTCGGGGTGGTCCGCGCTGCGGTGCACGCCGGGGTCGGGATCGTGCAGGTGCGGGACAAGGACGCCTCGGCCCGTGACCTGCTCGCCCTGGCCGCCGCCGTGGCCGACGCTGTCGGGGACCGCGCGGTCGTGGTGGTCGACGACCGGCTCGACGTCGCCCTCGCCGCTCGGCACGCGGGGCACCGGGTGGCCGGGGTGCATCTCGGCCAGTCGGACGTGCCCGTGACCGTCGCCCGGGCGCTGCTCGGGCCGGACGCGCACGTCGGGTTGACGGCGAACACGCTCGAGCACCTGACTGCCGTCGAGCGGCTGCCCCGCGGTACCGTCGACCTGCTCGGCGTCGGGGTCGTGCACCCCACGGCGACGAAGGCCGACCACCCGCCGGCGCTCGGTCACGAGGGGTTCGCCCGGCTCGCGGCGGCGACCGAGGTACGGTGCGTGGCGATCGGCGGCATCACGCTCGACGACGTCGTGCCGCTCCGAGCAGCGGGCGCCGCCGGGGTCGCGATCGTGTCGGGCATCTGCGCCGCGGCCGATCCCGGATCCGCGGCGGCCGCGTACGTGACCGCGTGGGGCCCTGGAACCGGACACGCGGCGGAGGCGACGCGATCCGGTCGGGGCGATCCGTTCCTCCCGGCCTCCTCGCACCACGGGGCGGACTCGTGACCGTCCCGCGCGTCCTGGCCGTCGCCGGGACCGACCCGACGGGCGGTGCCGGGCTGCAGGCCGACCTCAAGGCGATCGCCGCGCACGACGGCTACGGCATGGGGGTGGTGACGGCCCTCGTCGCGCAGAACACGCACGGCGTGCGGTCGGTGCACGTGCCGGACGTCGCGTTCCTGCGGGAGCAGCTCGACGCGGTGTCGGACGACGTCACGATCGACGCCGTGAAGATCGGCATGCTCGGCACGGCACCGGTCGTCCGCGTCGTGACGGACTGGCTGCGGGAGCACCGGCCGCCCGTGGTCGTCGTGGACCCGGTGATGGTGGCGACGAGCGGGGACCGGCTGCTCGACGAGGACGCCGCCGCCGCGATGGGCACGTTGTTCGCCCTGGCCGACCTGGTCACGCCGAACCGGGCCGAGCTGGCGGTTCTGGCGGAGCTGGCCGGGGCTCCGTCGCGGGCTCCGCTGTCGTCGCTGGATGCCGCGCGGCTCGTGGCGTCGACGTGGGACGTCCTCGTGCTGGCGAAGGGCGGGCACGACGAGGGGCCGACCTCCGACGACGTGCTCGTGTCGCCGTCGGGGTCCGCTCGGCGGTTCACCGCTCCCCGCGTCGCGACGGCCAACACGCACGGCACCGGGTGCTCCCTGTCGAGTGCAATCGCGACGCTCGCTGCCCGGCACGGGGACTGGGAGCTCGCGGTCGGGGTGGCGAAGCCCTGGCTGACGGCGGCGCTGCAGGGAGCCGATGAGCTGCAGGTCGGGTCCGGCAACGGGCCGATCGACCACGGCGCCGTGGTCCGCGCCGCGCTGCCCGTGGTCCCGTCCACCGACGTGTGGTGGGAGGACGTCGGCTCCCTGCTGCGGTCGACGATCGCGTGCGGGTTCCTCGTGGGGCTGCGGGACGGGACGCTCGATGCGGACGTGTTCGCGGGGTACCTCGCACAGGACGTGCACTACCTGCGGGCGTACGAGCGGCACCTCGCGGCGCTGGCGGCGAGCGCTGCCGGTGCTGGTGCGGGTCCTGCGGCTGCCGCGTTCTGGGCTGCCGCGTCCGAGGGGTGCGCCGCCGAGGCCCGCGACCTGCACCACCGACGGCTCGCCGGCACCCACGCCGACGACCCCGTCCACCCGACGTGCGCCGGGTACCTGGCGCACCTGCAACAGGCGGCGGACTCCGGGTCGGCGGCCGTGCTCGCCGCGGCGGTGCTCCCCTGCTTCCGGGTCTACGCCTGGGTGGGCGCGCAGCTCGGCACGGCGCCGGACGGACACCCGTTCGCGGACTGGATCGCCGCGTACGGCGACGAGGGCTTCGCGGCGTCGAGCGCCGAGGCGACCCGGCTGGTCGAGGAGACGGCAGCAGCCGCGACCCCGGCCGAGCGGGGGCGGATGGCGCGGGCGTTCCGCCGCTCGACCGAGTGGGAGCTGGCGTTCTTCGAGATGCCGCTGACGGTTCCGGGGGCCCGAGTCTCGGCGTGAGCGACACTTCTCGCGGCCCCGGGCCCGAGAACTGTGGCCTGGCCCGAGTCTCGGCACCGCGGGTCCGTCAGCGCGCGGGCGGCGGCAGCCGCACCAGTTCGACGGTCAGGTCCGCGCCGGTCACCGTCCCGCGCATCCACGTGAAGTCCGGCTGCCGGCGACGATCGGTGGGCGACCCGGGGTTGAGCAGCCGCAGTCCGGACGGCGCGACGGTGTCCCACGGGATGTGCGAGTGCCCGAAGACGAGCACGTCGACGTCCGGGTACTCGGCGGCCATCCGGCGCTCCCGGCCCGTCGCGGCGCCGGTCTCGTGCACCAGGGCGAAGCGCAGGTCCTCGACGGCGAAGCGTGCGACGAGCGGGAGCCGGTCATCGAACTCGGGGCCGTCGTTGTTGCCGCGCACCCCCTCGAACCGGCGCGATCGGGCCTGCACGGCATCGAGGGTGGCGAGGTCGACCCAGTCCCCCGCGTGCACCACGAGGTCGGCGGCGTCGACGTCGGACCAGAGCGCCGCCGGTAGGTCCTTCGCCCGCTTCGGCAGGTGCGTGTCGGAGAGCAGGACGAACGAGGTCGTCACGTCGACGCGCGCCCGGGCGTCGGCAGCCCGGCCTCGTCCGAGGCGCCGAGCCGTTCCAGCAGGCCGGCGAGCAGGGCGATGTCGTCGTCGGACCAGCCGGCGAGCCGCTCCTCCAGCGCGTCGCGGTGCAGTTGCACGGAGCGTTCGAGCGCGGTGCGGCCGGCGTCCGTCGCCTCCAGGGGCTTCGCGTTGCCGGTGCCGCCGTCGGTCGTCCGGATCAGGCCCGTGGCGAGGAGCCCGGAGAGCTGGCGGGAGATCGTCGAGCGGTTCAGGCGCAGGTACCGGGCGATGTCGATGGCCATGCAGCCGGGGTGCTGCACCACGAAGTCGACGAGGGACTGGTCGACGACGCTCAATGCGTCGTCGGCCCCGCGGGCGCGGATGCTCGCGCGCCGGGTGATCCGGGCGAGTTCGGTGTAGGCCCGGCCGATCTCGCTGTTCCGGATCTGGGAGCTCGGGTGGTCCATCGTGGCTCCAGCCTGTCGGTGCCGGCGCCGGCCGGCGGTCTTCCGTGCCGACACCATACCGGGCGGTACGCGAGGTTCTGACTCAGTGGCCGGCGGCTGCGGCCCGGAGTGCGGGGATGTCGAGCTTCTGCATCGTCGTCATCGCCTGGAAGACACGGGCGTTCGCCTCGGGGTCGCCCGACCCGGTCATCAGCTCGCCCATCTTCGACGGCGTCACCTGCCAGGCGACACCCCAACGGTCGAACAACCAGCCGCACATGCTCGGCGTTCCGCCGTCGGCGAGCAGGGCGTCCCAGATGCGGTCGAGTTCGTCCTGCGTGTCCACGTCGACCTGGAACGAGACGGCGTCGGTGTGCGGGTGTCCCGGGCCGCCGTTCATCGCCCGGTACGGCTGCCCGAGCAACGTGAACTCGACGACCAGCGTCGCGCCGTCCGGGGTCTTCGCCACGCTGTCGATCGAGCTGCCGGGGAACAGGTCGACGTAGTACCGGGCGGCCTGCTCGGCCTGGTCGTCGTACCAGAGGAACGGGGTGATGGTGGGCATGTGGCCCTCTTCTCGCGTCGGCTCAGTCCGCGGCACTGCGGATGAGCAGGTCTGACTTCTCGGGGTGCTCGTCGAACCACTTGCCGACGAACCAGCACATCGGCACGACCCGCTTCGTCGAGTTCGACTCGACGTCCGCGACGGCGTACTCGACGAGCTCGGCCGCGTAGCCGTGCCCGCGGTGCTTCGGCACCGTGTACGTGTGCGGGAACGCGATCGCGTCGCCGTTCTCGCGGTAGTCGAGCACGCTCACGAGCTCACCGCCGACGTACATGGCGTAGCGGTCCTGGTCGGTCTCGTCGCGGAACTCGTGGTCCATGCCGCCATCATGCTCCGCCCGGGGCGCACGCGCTCCACGGGGAATGCTCGTGGCCGCCGAGCGTTGGATGGACACCATGACAACGATCGGCATCATCGGCGCAGGCAACATCGGATCCCAACTCGCACGACTCGCGGTGCAGCACGGCCACCAGGTGGTGATCGCGAACTCCCGCGGCCCCGAGACCCTGACCGACCTGGTGACCGAGCTCGGCGACCAGGCCCGTGCGGCCACCCGTGACGAAGCCGCCGCCGCGGGCGAAGTCGTCGTCGTCACCGTGCCGCTCGCCGCGATCGACACGATCCCGGCGGAACCGCTCGTCGGCAAGGTCGTCATCGACACGAACAACTACTACTGGGAGCGCGACGGCCACATCGCCGCGCTCGACGACGGGTCGACGACGACCGCCGAGCTGCTGCAGGACCACCTGCCCGGCGCGCGGGTCGTCAAGGCCTTCAACCACATCGGCGCCGCGGACCTCACCGGCCACGCCACCCCGGCCGGCACCCCGGACCGCCGCGCCCTCGTGGTCGCGGGCGACGACGCCGAGGCGAAGCAGGTCACCACGGACCTCATCGACCAGTTCGGCTTCGACGTCGTCGACGCCGGACCCCTCGCCGAGGGCTGGCGCATCCAGCGGGACACCCCCGGCTACGGCCCGCGCCTGACCGCCGACCAGCTGCGCGAAGCCCTGCAGGCAGCGACCCGCTGACGCCTCTGCGTCTCGGCCCCGCCCGGTCGCCGGTCATGCCCCGAACGGACCGGCGACCCCGGAACTGGGGCTGCGACATCCGCGACCGTTGCCGCTAGAACTGACGATGGATCAGTCGACGAAGGGAACACCGTAGTGGCGTCGCATCGCATGCAGGATTCGGAACGGCCGCGCCGTCCCGTCCCGTCCTGGGTGACCGCACCGGTCGTCGAACCGGCCGTGGCCGTCGAGCGGCTCGCCCCCGACGCCGCAGCGAGCACCGGCCAGGAGGCTCGTCACACCCCCGCCACGTCACGCACCGCCCACGGTGCGCCGGCACCCACCGCCGTGGTCGGCTCCGGCCCGCAGCCGACGGCCACGCTCGCCCCGACGGCCGTGCCGACGCCGGAGCCCGCGTCGATCGCGAGCCTCGTCGAGGACGACGTCGCGGTCCCCGACTACCCGCCGCAGCAGGACCTCCTGCCGCCGGCGCCGACCTCGCCGTCCGTGCACACCGTGCCGTTCGACACCGCCGCCGTGGCCTCCGCCCCCGCCCCGGTCTCGACGATCGACGCCGCTCCCCGCACCGCACCGGCTCCCGCGCCGTCGCCCGTTCCCACCGCCGGCCAGCCCCGGTTCTCGGTGCCCGGCCTGGAGCACGTCGTCGTCGAGGGCACCGAGCCCGAACCCGTCGGCCCGATCGGCTTCCGCACGCCCCGCCGCTTCGCCCACCAGCAGGCCGCCGCCACCGTGACACCGGCACCGACGCCGGCGTCCGCCCACGTGCGGTCCTTCGACGCGGTCCTGCAGGCGCCGTCGGCGCCGACCGCCTCGTCGACCGCACCGATGGCGCCGGACCCGGTCGTGCCCGTGACCGCACCCCGTGCCGAGGCGAGTGCGTCCGTCGGGGCCGAGCCGGGCCTCCCGACCGAACTGCTCGACCAGCCCGTGGCCGCAGCCGCCCAGCCGGAGCCGCGCCGTGCACTCGGTGCGACGCCCGGAGCGGTGCTGGGCGCCGTGGCCGGCATCGCGACGCTCGGACTCGCGGCGTGGTGGTTCACCGCGCCGGCGACCGTCCACGGTGTCGGTGTCGTGCTCGGACTCCTCGCGCTGGTGGTGTCGCTCGTGACGCTGCGCGACCGGGCGGCGACGTGGCAGCGGCCGGTCGCGCTGCTCGGCGCCGTGTTCGGTGGCGTCGGCACACTCGTGCTGCTGTGGGCCGTCGCCTCGGCGCTGCTGCCGCTCGCCGGTGTGACGCTGCCCGACCTGACCGGCACCGGGACGACTCCGACCCTCGCGCCGTAGCCCGCGCGTCCGCTGCACGCCGGTCGCGGTCAGACCGCGCGGACGACCCCGCGGGACAGGATCGCGTTCGTCAGGGCGTCGATCGGCTCGCGCTGCACCGTCGGGTTGGCGATGAGGACGTAGTCGACCGCCGGCAGGTCCGGCAGCCCCAACCGCTGCGACACCTTCACGAGGTCCGCCGGGATGAGCGAGTGCGGGAACACCGCCACGCCGATCCCCGCCCGCACCGCGGCCAGGACACCGTTGACGTCGCGGGTGTTGCAGGTGATCCGCCAGGTGCGGCCGGCGGCCTCGAGGGCGTCGATCGCCATCTGCCGGCTGATGCTCGGCGCCTGGTACGCGATGAGCGGCACGGGCTCGTCGCGTTCGACCGCGATGCCGTCCTGCGCCATCCACACCATCTGGTCGGTCGCGACGCGGGTGCCCTCGGCGGACTCCCCCGCGGTCTGCTTGATGAACACCAGGTCGAGCTGGCCGGCGTGCACCCGGCGCAGCAGCGGCGACGACTGGTTGACCGTCAGCTCGAGGTTCACCTGCGGGTGCAGCCGCCGGAAGTCGCGGAGGATGCGCGGCAACTGCGTGATCGCCAGGTCGTCGGCCGCGCCGAACCGGAGCCGCCCGCGGGTCGCCGACCCCGAGAAGTACGCGTCCGCGGTGGCGTGCGCGGCGAGGATCGTCCGGGCGAAGCCGGCCATCGCGTCGCCGTTGTCGGTGAGGGTGACGCCACGGGTGTCGCGTGCGACGAGGGTGCGGGACACCGCGGTCTCGAGCCGCCGGACGTGCTGGGACACGGTGGGCTGACTGATGCCGAGGCGGGCTCCGGCCTGCGTGAAGCTCTGCGTCTCGGCGACGGCGAGGAAGGTCTGCAGCAGGACCGGATCGAGCACGGGGCACCTCGTTCGTTCGCGGGCGTTCGCGCGGTCATTCGACATCGCAATGGATTGATAGCCACCATAGGGGTGTCGAATGGCCCTCGGTCACGTAGTTTCGTTGGGGTACCAGATCCGCAACGACGTCCGGAGAACCCCTCACCGTGAGTGCGTCATCGACGACCCTCCCCCCGCCCACCGAACCACTCCCGATCCAGGCCACCCGCCCGCCCTGGCGGCACACCCTCATCGCCCTGTCCGTGCCGAACTTCCGGCTGTTCACGGCCACCAACCTCGTCGCGATGACCGCCGGGTGGATGCAGCGCATCGCCCAGGACTGGCTCGTCCTGCAGCTGACCGGCTCGGTCGCGCAGGTCGGCATCACCGTCGCCTGCCAGTTCGCGCCGATGCTGCTGTTCGGGCTGCTCGGCGGGGTGCTCGTGGACCGGTTCTCGAAGCGCGCGCTGATGATGATCACGCAGGGCGCCTTCGCGGTGCTGTCCGCGCTGCTCGCCGTGCTGACGCTGGCCGGGGTCGTCGAGGCCTGGCACATCTGGGTGATCGCGTTCCTGGTCGGCATGGTCACCGTGATCGACAACCCAGCCCGGCAGGTGTTCGTCACCGAGATCGTCGGGCACCAGCACCTCCGCAACGCGATCAGCGTGAACTCGTCGGTGTTCCAGCTGGGCGGCATGATCGGACCGGCGCTGTCCGGCGCACTGCTCGTCGCCGTCGGGGCGGGGTGGTCGTTCGGCGTGAACGCGATCGCCTGCGTCGCCGTCGTCGTGACGCTCGGGTTCCTGAAGGTCTCGGAGCTGCACCGGACGCCCCCGGCACCCCGCGGCAAGGGGCAGCTGATCGAGGGGCTCCGCTACGCCGTGAACAAGCCGACGATCATCGTGCCGGTGATCCTCGTCGCGTTCTTCTCGGTGTTCGCACTGACGATGCCCGTGCTGCTGTCGGCCTTCGCGTCCCAGGTGTACGACGTCGGCGCCGCCGGGTACGGCGTGTTCAACTCCGCCGTGGCGATCGGCGCACTCGTCGGCGCCCTGCTCTCCACGCGGCGGGCGGTCGTGCGGCTCCGGACCATCGTGGGCGGGGTCTTCTGGACCGGGGTGCTGCTCGTGGTCTCCGGGTCCATCCCCGTGATCGCGCCGTTCACCGTGGCGCTCGTCGCCGTCGGGATGTCGCAGCTGCTGTTCCAGACCGCGTCGAACTCGCTCGTGCAGCTGTCCTCGAACGTGGCGATCCGCGGCCGGGTGATGTCGCTCTACGTGCTCGTGCTGCTCGGTGGTCAGGCGATCGGCGGGCCGCTCATGGGCCAGGTCGTCGACCACTTCGGGGCGCACGTCGGGATGATGGTCGCCGGTGGGGTGCCCGCGGCGGCCGCCGCCGTGATCGCGCTCGTCCTCGCCCGCCGCGGAGGCCTGCACGTGGCGGTGCGCATGCGCCACCACGTGCCGCTGCCGGCGATCGTCGCGCACTGAGCGGAGGGGTGGGCGCAGCCCGAGGCGCTGCGCGCCGACGCGTCGCGCCCCGAGGGTTGCGCGCGGACGCGTCGCGCCCCGTTGCGGGCGTCGCGCCCCGACTCACAGGGGCGCAATGCCCGCGACGGGGCGCGGACGCGGTCCGGGACGGGCGGGAGGGAGGCTCGGGGCGACCCCGCCACGCGCGTCCCGTCCCGTCCCGTCCCGTCCCGTCCCGCGAGCGGTTGCCTCAGTAGGCGACGCCGAAGCGCGTCTGGTGGTGTGCCGGGTTCGCGATCTCGTCGACGAAGGCCAGACCGAAGTCGTCACCGGAGATGTCCGAGTTGCCCTCGGCGTCGGCGAGCAGGACCTCGTCGGTCGTGCGGTACGTGCCGCGGCGCTCACCCGGGTTGTAGCTGCCGTAGCCGGCGGCCGGGCTGACGTAGAACCAGTCGACGTCGGTGTCCGAGGCACGGAGCGCGTCGAGGATCTGCGCGTGGCTCTTCGCCTCGCCCTTGAACGCGTCCGGGAACTCGGCCGAGTCGAACAGGCGCGGACCACCCTCGGCGACGAGCAGCGAACCGGCGCCGCCGACGATGCCGAGCCGCGCACCGGCGCTGGAGGCAGCGTCGACGAAGTGCTGGAACTTGTCCTTGAGCTCACTGCCGTCGGCCTGGACCGCGTGCAGCGCGACGACGATGACGTCGGCGTCCTTCGTGACCTCGGCCACGAAGTCGGCGTCGAACGCGTCGCCCTGCGCCAGGGTCAGGCCCTCTGCGGCGTCGAGCTTGCTCGTGTCGCGCGCGACGGCGGTGACGGCGATGCCACGGGAGAGGGCTTCGCGGGTGATGGCGGAGCCGGCGTAGCCGGTGCCTCCGAAGACGACGATGCTGGTCATGCTGTTCCTTTCGTGGGGCTGGTGCTGCTCACCGTACAAGAGTTACTCTCTTTGAGTAAGTAGGCACCTCACAGTGCGTAACGGAGCCCGTCGTCACGGAGGCCAAGCCAGCATGTCAGCACTCGAGTACAGCCCCTACGCGGCGGACTGCCCCAGCCGACAGTTGCTCGACCGCATCGGCGACCGCTGGAGTGTGCTGACAATCGGCACCCTCGCCGACGGGCCGCAACGGTACTCGGCGATCGCGAACCGGGTACAGGGCGTGTCGCAGAAGATGCTCACGCAGACACTCCGCGCGCTCGAACGGGACGGGCTCGTGACGCGGACGGTGTTCCCGGAGATCCCGCCGCACGTCGAGTACGAACTGACCGATCGCGGGCGGTCGCTCCGCCGGGTGCTCGAGCCGCTCGAGGCGTGGGCGACGTCCCACATGGACGACGTCGCCGTGTCGCGCGAGGAGTACGACGCGCGCTGACGGGCGCGGGCGGGCGCGGCGCGGGCGCGGGGGCGCGGGCGGACGGGCGCGGAGCACTTCGTGAGCAGGAATGGTCGGGTCGGCAGCGCGCACCCGACCATTCCTGCTCACGAAGCGTCGCCACGCCCACACTCGGAATCCCCGACGGCGGCGAGTGGTTGCCTGGGGACATGCGATCGATCGTCTACACGAAGCCCGGTGACAGCAGCGTCCTCGAACTCGTCGAGCGGGACGTCCCCGAACCCGGCGCCGGCGAGGTCCGCGTCCGCGTGGTCGTCTCCGGCGTGAACCCGACCGACTGGAAGGCCCGGGCCGGCGGCACCTACGGCGACGGCCTGCCGTTCCCCGAGATCACGCCGAACCAGGACGGCGCCGGCATCGTCGACGCGGTCGGCCCGGGTGTCGAGGACCTCGCCGTCGGTGACCGCGTGTGGCTCTTCATGGCCGCAGCCTCGCGTCCGACCGGCACCGCACAGGAGTACACCGTCGTGCCGGAGAGCCGCGCGGTCCGCCTGCCCGACGGCATCTCGTTCGACGTCGGCGCCTCGTTGGGGGTGCCGGCGATGACGGCGCACCGTGCCCTGACCACGCACGAGGACGGTCCGTCGCGACTCGGCCCCGGATCCCTCGACGGCTTCACCGTGCTCGTCGCTGGCGGTGCCGGCGCCGTGGGGCACGCCGCGATCCAGCTCGCCCGCTGGGCCGGCGCGACGGTGATCACGACCATCAGCTCGGACGACAAGGCCGCGCTCGCCACCGCCGCGGGCGCTCACCACGTCGTGAACTACCGGCAGGACGACGCCGCGGCTCGCATCCGCGACATCGCTCCCGACGGCGTCGACATCGTGGTCGAGGTGTCGATCCCACAGAACGCCGCCCTGGTCGCCGACGTGCTCGCGAACCACGGCGTCGTGTCGATCTACGCGAACAACGGCGGCGACGAGGCCTCGCTGCCGATCCGCCCGAACATGAGCGTCAACGCGCGGTACCAGTTCCTGCTGCTCTACACGATCGGCGACGAAGCACTGGCAGCCGCGGCCGAGGACGTCACCGAGGCACTGCACGACGGCGTGCTGCCGGTCGGCGAGGACGCCGGGCTCCCGCTCACGCGGTTCGACCTCGCCCGCACCGCGGACGCGCACGACGCCGTCGAGCAGGACACCGTCGGCAAGGTGCTGATCGATGTGCCCGAGGCGCAGTAGCCCCGAACCCGGACGACGAACGGCTCCCACGCACGTGGGAGCCGTTCGTCGTGGAGGATGCGGGAAGGGTCAGCGACCCAGGCGCGCGGCGATGGCTGCGGCGACCCGGATCCGGGCTGCTTCGCGCTCGCGCTCGAGGTTGGCGGCGATGACGTCGAGGTCTTCGTAGTCGGCGTCGGTGGTGGTGTCGTTCCAGTTGGGCGATGAGATCCGGGCACGCCCGAACGACGGCGGAGCAGGGTTCACGGTCGTCATGAGGGCATCGTACGTCGAGCGTCCGACAGAGCGTGTGAGCATCACGGGCCTTTCCTTGGATTGCGGTCGCGCTCGGGGAACGAGTAGGTCAACGAGAACGCCACGGCCATGAACGACGCCATCATCGCGATGTTCTTCGCGTCGAGATCGGTGAAGGCGTCGGGGACCGGGGAGTCGACGGTGAGCATGCCGAACGAGTACTGGTCGGACCGGATCACCACCGAGACGTACGAGGAGTACCGCGGTTCGAAGCCCGACACGTCCTGGTCGACATCGACGTCGGCGGAGCGGTCGCCGACGATCCGGGGTGACCCTCCGACCAGCACCCACTCGAGGTTGCGGTCGCCGTAGGGCGTGCCCGCGCGGAAGACCCCAGCGGTGTCGCCGGCGCCCCCGTGACCGATCGGTTCGAGCGCACGCAGATCGGTGGACAGCTGGTACACGTTGGCGCGGACGTCGGGCACCTTCGGCAGCAGGTAGAACGCCAGGGCCACGGCGATGCGGTCGGCGACGACGGAGAGTTCGGCGTGACGCTCGGAACGGGGCAGTTCGGCGAACCGGACGAGCCGGGTGGCGATCTGGCCGAACGCGTACCGGACCGCCGTCGACTGTTCGAGCTCCGCCGCGGTCGCGTTCTCCTCGGCCACCGCCCGCACAGCGTCGCTGCGTCGGGTCCGGACCACCTGCACCGCCACGGCACCGACCAGCACGACGAGCCCGAACACGACGAGCGACAGTCGGACCGCCGGAGTGACGAACAGGTTCGGCAGCTGGAACGCCGCGGTGGGCGCGGCCGCCACCACGATCGGCCACCCGACCGTGCCGACCCGTCCTGAACGCTGTTGCCCCATGACCACGACGCTAGGTCACGCCACCGACGCGATCGGAGTTGTCCACAGGGCAGTTCTCCACAGCGAGACCGGGTCTCCACCAGCGCGTCGCCGGCAGCTGGTAAGCAGGACCCATGACCGACGTCGCGACGCCCGTACCCGGAACCAGAGCCCTCGTCCTCGGCGGTGGTGGTGTCGCCGGGATCGCGTGGGAGGTCGGTGTGCTCTCCGCCCTGCAGGACGCCGGCGTCGACCTCGACGCAGCAGACCTCGTCGTCGGCACGAGCGCCGGCAGCGTCGTCGGGGCCTTCGTCCGAAACGGTGCGGTACAGCAGGCGTACGACCAGCAGCACACCCCGGCGCCGACGACCTACGTCGAGCCGCCGGCCATCGACACCGACGCCGTCCAGCAGCGGATCGGCGCCGCGCTCGAGGGGGCGACCGGCGAGCAGGATGCCCGCGCCCGCCTCGGCCTCGCCGCCCAGCAGGTCACCGACGGTCAGACCGACGACGAACGCGTGGCGACCTTCGCCGAGACCCTGCCGTCCACCGAATGGCCGGGCAAGCCGCTCGCGATCACCGCGGTCGACGCCACCGACGGCACGTTCCGGCTGTTGACCGCGGCCGACGGCGTCCCGCTCCCCCGCGCGGTCGCCGCGAGCTGCTCCGTGCCCTTCGTGTGGTCGCCCGTCGGCATCGAGGGCCGACCGTACGTCGACGGCGGGGTCCGGTCCGGCACGAACGCCGACGCCGCCGCCGGCCACGAGCGTGTCCTCGTCATCGCCTGCGGTCCCGAGGGTCCGTCGCCGGTCGGCCCCTGGCTCGACGTCGCGGTCGAGTCGCTCCGCGCCGGCGGCAGCTCGGTCGAGGTCGTCGTGGCCGACAGCACCGCCCAGGAAGCCTTCGGCACGAACTCGCTCTCGCTGGCCACCCAGGCGCCGTCGGCGGAGGCCGGCCGCACCCAGGGCACGGCGGTCGCCGAGCAGATCGCCGCGTTCTGGGCGGACGACCTGGTGAGCGTGGACGCATGACGACGCCGTTCGCCGACCTCGACCAGTACATCGCCCTTCCCCGGGTCGACGGGATCGCGATCAGCCCCGACGGTGAGCGCGTCGCCCTGACGGTCAGTGCGCTCGACCCGGACCGCACCGGGTACCGCCGTTCGATCTGGCAGGTGTCAGCAGGGAACGACGCCGACGCGGCCAGCGGATACGCACCTGGTAGCGCCGTCCGCCTCACCCGTTCCGCCAAGGGCGAGGGCGGCGTGGCCTTCACCCGCACCGGCGACCTGCTCTTCGTCTCCACCCGCCCCGATGCCGACGCGGCCGACGTCGAGGCCGCCCAGCTCTGGGTCCTTCCGGCAGCCGGTGGTGAGGCACGCCCCCTCACCCGGCTCACCGGCGGGGTCGGCGGTGTGCTCGCGACCGCTGCAGCCGCCGACACCGTCGCGCTCACCGCCGACCTGCTGCCCGGGGCCGGTTCCGACCCGACGACCGTGCTCGACGCGGACGCCGAGCTCCGCAAGGCCCGTAGGGACAAGAAGGTCCGCGCGATCCTGCACGAGACGTACCCGGTCCGGTACTGGGACCACGACCTCGGCCCGGACCAGACGCACGTGCTGACGCTCGACCTGGCAGACGGCCACACCGAGGACGCCGGGGACGCCGCACTCCCCCGCCTCACCGACCGCACACCGGCCCCGGGCCGGTCGCTGGACCACGTCGCCGGAGCGCTCACGCCCGACGGATCGGTCCTGCTGGCAGCCGTGGGCGTCCGGGAGGCCCGTGGGGACCGCTCGACGCTCGTCACGATCGACTGCGCCAGCGGCCACCGCACGGTGCTCTTCGACGACGTCGACGTCGACCACGAGATGCCCGCCCTGAGCCACGACGGCCGCACGATCGCGTGGGTCAGGACGGTTCGTTCCACGCCTGCCGGCGCGGCCCAGCAAGAGGTCTGGACCGCCGGCATCGACGGGTCGGACCCGCACCGCATCGCCACCGACTGGGACCGCTGGCCGAGCGAGCTCGTGTTCGAGCACGGCGACCGGGCCCTGTTGGCCGTGGCCGACCAGGACGGCCGGGCACCGGTCTTCCGCATCCCGCTCGACGGCGCAGCCGTCGAGCAGCTGACCCACGACGACTGGGCGTACTCGAGCTTGCGCGTGGCGGAGGCGACCGGTGCGGTCGTGGCGCTCCGGGCCTCCTGGGCGGCGCCGCTGCACCCCGTGCGGATCGCGACGGACGGGGTGGTGACCCCGCTCGCGACGCCGGCGGCCCTGCCCGACGTCCCCGCGCACCTGGAAGAGGTCGAGACCACGGCGGCCGACGGTGCGCGCGTGCGCGGCTGGCTGGTGGTGCCGGAGCGCGACGGGCCGCACCCGCTGCTGCTCTGGATCCACGGCGGACCGCTCAACTCGTGGAACCAGTGGTCGTGGCGGTGGAACCCGATGCTCCTGGCGGCGCGTGGGTACGCCGTGCTGCTGCCGGACCCGGCGCTGTCGACCGGCTACGGGCTCGACTTCGTGAACCGCGGGTGGAACGCGTGGGGGCAGGCTCCGTACACCGACCTGATGGCGATCACCGATGCGGTCGAGGCGCGCGGCGACATCGACGAGACCCGCACGGCCGCGATGGGCGGTTCGTTCGGCGGCTACATGGCGAACTGGGTCGCCGGGCACACCGATCGGTTCCGCGCGATCGTCACGCACGCCAGCCTGTGGGCGCTCGACCAGTTCAACGGCACCACGGACTCGTCGCAGTACTGGTCGTCGATCTTCGACGCCGCCGGCATCGAGGCGAACGACCCGCACCGCTTCGTGGCAGACATCACGTCCCCGATGCTCGTCATCCACGGCGACAAGGACTACCGGGTGCCGATCGGCGAGGGGCTGCGGCTCTGGTCCGAGCTCGCCGAGCACCACGCGGCGCCGGACGGCACGATGCCGCACCGGTTCCTGTACTTCCCGGACGAGAACCACTGGGTGCTCTCGCCGCAGCACGCCGTGGTCTGGTACGAGACCGTGTTCGCGTTCCTCGGGCAGCACGTGCTCGGCCAGGAGTGGGAGCGGCCGGAGCTGCTCGGGTAGTCGCGGCCCTGGTCGACCCGGAACGACACGATCGACGTCGTACGACATCGTGGATGTCGTTCCGGGTCGGATCCACCCGAGCAGGCCCGGCCTAGACGAACGCGGCCTGTCCGGTGATCGCCCGTCCGACGATGAGCGTGTTCACCTCGCGTGTGCCCTCGTACGAGTAGATCGCTTCGGCGTCCGCGAAGAACCGGGCGACGCCCTTGTCGAGCACGATGCCGTTGCCGCCCTGGACCTCGCGGCACCAGCCGACGGTCTCGCGCATCTTCGCGGTCGCGAACGCCTTCGCCAGGGCGGAGTGCTCGTCGCCCCCGACACCGGTGTCCTGCATCGCCGAGGCCTGCGTGCAGAGCGCGATCGACGCGGTGATGTTCGACAGCGACTTCACGAGCAGGTCCTGCACGAGCTGGTGCGACGCGATCGGCTTGCCGAACTGGATCCGTTCGCGGGCGTAGGAAAGGGCTGCTTCGTACGCGCCGACCGCGATGCCGACGGCCTGCCAGGCCACCTCGGTGCGGGTCAGGCGCAGCACCTCGGCCGTTGCCCGGAACGAGTCCGCGCGCTGCAGTCGACGCGACTCGGGCACGCGGACGCCCTGCATGACGATGTCGGCGTTCTGCACCCCGCGCAGCGCGATCTTGTCCTCGATCTTGGTGGCGGTGAAACCGGGGGTGTCCGTGGTGACCAGGAAGCCCTTCACCTGCTCGTCCGCGACGTCCTTCGCCCAGATGACGACGACGTCGGCGAAGGTGGCGTTGCCGATCCAGCGCTTCTCACCGTCGAGCACCCACGTGTCGCCGTCGCGCCGGGCGGTGGTGCGCAGGCCGCGGGCGGAGTCGCTGCCGGACAGCGGTTCGGTCAGGCCGAACGCCCCGATGAGTTCGCCGGCCGCCATGCGCGGCAGCCACTCGCGCTGCTGCTCCTCGCTGCCGGCCACCGCGATCGAGTTCATCGCCAGGCCGGACTGGACGCCGATGAACGTCGCGACGCTCGCGTCGACCCGTCCGAGTTCGAGCGCCGCCCACCCGCGGTACACGGCCGAGTTCTCGAACTGGCGCACGAGCGGGATCCCCGGCCCGTACATCCCGAGCTCGGCCAGAGGGGCGATCACCTGCATCGGGAACTCGGCGCGTGCCCAGTACCCGTCGGCGATGGGCGCGACCTCGTGCTCGAGGTACTCGCGGAGTCGCCCGATCGACGCGCGCTCCGGCTCGGTCAGCTGCTGTTGGAAGCCGTAGAAGTCCGATTCGAGGAGGCCCGTCGTGGGCGTCAGCGTTGACATGGAACCAACGATGCATCATTCTCGAAAACGTTGCAAGGGAGGGTCGCGTGTACACATCGGATTCTGCGCTGCGCGCCTTCCGGGAGGCCCGCCACACCTTCATCGACGGCGCACGGATCGACATGGGCGCCTTGGCTGCCGCACTCGGCGTGGACCGTACGTCGCTGTTCCGGTGGGTGGGCAACCGTGACCGGTTGCTGTCCGAGATCCTGTGGTCCCTCGCAGTCCCGACGCTCGACCGGGCGTCCCGCGCTGCCGACACGATCGGGTCGACCGGCGCAGCACGCATCGTCGACGTGCTCGACCGGTTCACCGCCGACCTCATCGACGCCACCTACTTCCGCGCGTTCCTCACCCGCGAGCCCGCGCGGGCGATGCGCCTGCTGACCACCTCGGAGAGCGACGTGCAGAGCCGGTTCGTCGACCGGATCACTGCACTCGTCGTCGAGGAACAGTCGTCCGGCGAGTTCGATCCAGCCCCGCTCTCCGCCGAGGAGCTCGCCCGGCTGCTCGTCCGGATCTCAGAGTCGTTCACCTACGCTGAGTTCATCTCCGGTGAGGCCCCCGACCCTGTCCGGGCACGCGCCGCGTTCGAGTACGTGCTGCGCCCCGCCGCCGATCACGCCACACCCGCACCTCCTCCGATCGGAGACCGATGACCATCGACGAATACCCGTTCCGCCGCCTCTACCCCACGCGGTGGAACGACAACGACATGTTCGGGCACGTCAACAACACGATCTACTACTCGGCGATGGACAACGCGTCGACGTACTGGTTCCGCGAGCAAGCGGGGCTCGACCCGTTCTCGTCGGACTGGATCGCAGTGCTGGTGTCGTCGAGCTGTCGGTTCGTCGAGTCCGCCGTGTGGCCGGATGTCATCGAGGTCGGGATGCGGTCCAAGCACCTCGGCAACACGAGCCTGTCGTGGGAGTTCGGCCTGTTCCGCCAGTCCGACGGCGCGCTGCTCGCCACCGGCGAGTTCGTGCACGTGATCATCGACCGCGAGGGCGCCCGTCGGCCGATCCCCCTGCCTTCGGCGCTCCGCGAGCTCGTGACCGGCACGATGGTCGCCCAGGAGCCCGCCGTCGCCGACTGACGCTGGCGACGTGCCCGACGTCAGCCCGCGCCGCGGTTGCGCCGACCCCGGCGCACAACCAAAGTGCCCTCGAACCGCACAATCGCGTGGTTCGAGGGCACTTTGGTGGTGCAGGCCGGGTCGGCACCGGGCTCCGAGGGCCGGCGCAGCGAGCAGGTCAGGGGCGGTAGTCGTCGCGGCTCGGCCGGTTCAGCCGTGCGGCGAGGTCGTCGCCTGCGGGCTTCCCGCCGTTCAAGGTCCCGAGCACCTTCGCGACGGTCGACAACACGAAGCCGATCCCTCGGCCGATGGCGTGTACGAAGCGCATGACGTCCCCTCTCGTCACCCCATGCTAGCCCGCGGCCCGAGGACTACTCAGGACTTGAGGGCTGCGAGTTCGAGGTTGATGTCGTCCGGGTCCTGCACGGACAGGATCACCATGCCGGCGTCCCCGAGGTCGGTCACATCGCCGTGCTCGACACCCGCCGCATCGAGACGTGCGGCCGCCTGGTGCAGCTCGTCGACGGACCCCACGACGAAGCTGACGTGGTCGAGGCCGACGGTGTCCGGGTTGAACGTCTGCCCCGCCGGAGCGACCGGGCGCAGGCCGAAGACCTGGTCGCCGAGCTGGAACACGGATCCGCCGTAGAAGCGCTCGCGGTCCTCGCGCACGCCGGGCTCGTCGACCTGGTCGCTGAAGTCGATCGCCGGGTCGGTGCCGAGCAGCTGCTGGTAGAACGCCTTGCTGCGGTGGATGTCGGTCACGGTGACGCGGACGTGGGCCAGGGCGGTCGGGCGTGCGAACGGTTCGGTCATGGTGGAGCTCCTCCGGGTTCGACCCGACGCAGGGCCGTCGGGTGCGCGCCGTGGTTGCGACGCACACCCGAGGCAACCCCTGCCACCTCGGTGCATCCCGACACCGTGCGGCGACCGGACAGCGGCGCTGGACCCGAACGCCAGCGCCGCGGTCCGGTCAGATCAGGTCGTCGGTCAGGTGGTTCGGCGTGCCGAAGCGGTGTGCCGTGATCGACACCGCCTGCTCGCGGACGAACGGCAGGATCTCGAGCCGCCCGGCCTCGGTCACGGGGCCGCCGTACACCGCGACGTCGGGACGCCCACCGATCGCCGAGTAAAGCGCCGAGGTGTCGCCGCCGATGAGCCGGACACGGGTCGACGGACCCGCCGCGATCGACGATGCGAAGGCCTCGTCGGGGACCGACTGGGACACGGATCGCACGATGGGCAGCGAGCGGATCGCCGAGGCGACGGCCGAGGGCAGCGCCCGCGCCGTCGAGACCTCGATCGTCGTGCCGGCCCGGAGTGCGGCGGCGACGACACGGACGAACTCGGGCACAGCGTCCTCGTCCTGGGACGCGAGCCGCACCTGCACCGACGGGAACGGCAGGTACCGCGCGATGTTCCGCTCGGCGCTCAAGGCCGAGACGTCGATCGCGGTGCCGAACAGCGTCGACCAGGCCTGCTCGTCGGACGCCAGCGCACGGTCGAGCACCGGCGACGACACCTCGGCCGCCCGGACGAACGCCCGGATCGGGGCGGACGGAGCCGCCGAAGCGGTCGCAGCAGCAGGCGCCCACGACCCGAGCCCGAGCAGGTAGTTCAGCCCACCGGCCTTCGTGCCGGCGCCGACGGCAGACTTCTTCCACCCACCGAACGGCTGGCGGCGGACGATCGCACCGGTGATGCCGCGGTTGACGTAGAGGTTGCCCGCCTGGATCCGGCCGAGCCACGTGCCGATCTCGGCCGGGTCGAGCGAGTGCAGGCCCGAGGTCAGGCCGTAGTCGACCTCGTTGACGATGTCGATCGCTTCGTCGAGGGTGTCGGCGGTCATCATGCCGAGGATCGGACCGAAGTACTCGGTGCGGTGGAACTCCGAGCCGCGTCGGACGCCCTGACGGACACCCGGGCTCCAGAGCTTGCCGGTCTCGTCGAGCTGCTTCGGCTCGACGGCCCAGGACTCGCCCGCGCCGAGCGTCGTCAGGCCGTCGAGCAGCTTGCCCGACGCCGGCTCGATGACCGGGCCCATCTGCGTCGCGGCGTCGGTCGGGTAGCCGACGGTGAGTGAGGACACGGCGTCGAGGAGCTGGTTGCGGAAGCGCTTCGACTTCGCGACCGACCCGACCATCACCACGAGTGACGCGGCCGAGCACTTCTGACCGGCGTGCCCAAAGGCCGAGGCGACGACGTCCTTCACCGCGAGGTCGAGGTCCGACGACGGGGTGACGATGACGGCGTTCTTGCCCGAGGTCTCGGCGAGCAGCGGCAGGTCGGGACGGAACGAACGGAACAGCTCGGCGGTCTCGTACGCGCCGGTGAGGATCACTTGGTCGACCATCGGCGAGGCGATGAGCTGCTCGCCGAGCTCGTTCTCGGACACCTGCAGGAACGCGAGCACGTCGGCCGGGGCGCCGTGGGCGTCGAGCGCGGTCTCGATGATCGAGGCGAGGACTGCCCCGGAGCGCTCGGCGGGCGGTGCCGGCTTGAGGACCACGGCGGACCCGGCGGCCAGCGCGGCCAGGGTCGAGCCCGCGGGGATCGCGACCGGGAAGTTCCACGGCGGCGCCACGAGGGTCAGGCTCGCCGGGGTGAAGGTCGCGCCGTCGACCTCGTCGAGCTGCGACGCGAGCGTGCCGTAGAAGTGCGCGAAGTCGATCGCCTCGGACACCTCGGGGTCGGCCTGGTCGATGGTCTTGCCGGTCTCGGCGGCCATGACCTCGATGAGTGCGGCGCGGTTCGCCTCGAGCGCGTCGCCGACGGCGTGCAGCACGGCGCCACGAGCGCCACCGGACCAGGTGCCCCAGACCGCACCGGCGGCCTTGGCGCGGCCGAGCGCGGCGTCGAGCGCCGTGGCGGAGTCGACCCGGGCCTCCTGGACGGCGCGGACGCCGAGCGTCGACGACGCGATCCGGTCCGTGATGGCCGAACCCCACTGGCGCACCGATGCGACCGACGGGTCGCTGTCCGGCGTGTTCTCGAACCGGTCCGGTCCGGGGCGCCCGACGGCCGCGTAGCGGTCGGCGACGCGGTGGGACGCCGGGGCGGCGAGGCCCTCCGGCGTGGCGAGCGGCACGAGCGAGGCGCGGAACCGCTCTTCTTCGCGGGCGAACAGCGGCGGTGAGGACACCAGCGAGAAGACCGCCGACATGAAGTTGTCCTGCGAGGCGCCTTCTTCGAGGCGGCGGATCAGGTACGCGATGGCGACGTCGAACTCACCGGGGTGCACGACCGGCGTGTACAGGAGCAACGAACCGACGGTGCGGCGGACGGCTTCGGCCTGGCCTTGCGCCATGCCGAGCAGCATCTCGAACTCGATGCCGTCCCGCACGCCACGCTCACCGGCGAGCAGCCACGCGTGCGCGACGTCGAACAGGTTGTGCCCGGCGACGCCGACGCGGACGTTCTCGACGCGCGACGGGGTGAGCGCCCAGTCGAGCACGCGCTTGTAGTTGGTGTCGGAGTCCTGCTTGGTGTGCCAGGTGGCGAGCGGCCAGCCGTGCACCGAGGCCTCGACCTGCTCCATGGGCAGGTTCGCGCCCTTGACCAGGCGGACCTTGATGCCGGCACCACCGCGGGCCCGGCGAGCGGCGGACCACTCCTGCAGCTGCTCCATCGCGGCGAGGGCGTCGGGCAGGTACGCCTGCAGCACGATGCCGGCTTCGAGGCCGAGGAACGCGGGCTCGTCGAGGAGCTTCGTGAAGACCGCGATCGTCAGGTCGAGGTCCTTGTACTCCTCCATGTCGAGGTTGATGAACTTCGCCGGGGTCGCGGCGGCGGCACGCTCGAACAGCGGGCGGAGCTGCTCCACGATGTCGTCGACGGCGTGGTCGAACGCCCACGGCGAGTGCGGGTGCACGGTCGACGAGACCTTGATCGACACGTAGTCGACGTCGTCGCGGGCCAGGAGCTTGTGCGTGCCCTCGAGCCGGCGTGCCGCCTCGCGCTCACCCAGCACGGCCTCACCAAGCAGGTTCACGTTGAGCCGGACGCCGTCCCGCTTGATCTTGGCGATCGCGGGGCCGAGCTTCGAGTCGGTCGCGTCGACGATGAGGTGGCCGACCATGCCGCGCAGCACCCGGCGGGCGATGGGCACGACGACGTTCGGCAGGACCGGTGCCATGCCGCCACCGAGGCGCACGAGTCCTCGCATCGCGGCGGGCAGGAACCCGGGGGCGCCGGGCGCGATCTGCCGGAGCTTGCGCGCGGCGACGGCGAGGTCTTCCGGGCGGACGACGCCGTCCACGAAGCCGACCGCGAAGTCCAGACCGGCGGGGTCGGCGAGCACCCCGGCGAGCTGCTTGGCAGAGCCGTCCACCGGGAACGACTCGGCCTCGGCCAGCCACTGTCGGACGAGTGCGACGGACTGGTCCGCCAGGGCGTCGTGGTCGGTGGCGGGGTGCTCCTGCAGGGTCGTCATGGGATCAGTGTGGAGGCCCGGGATACGGTAGCGGAAGCGACCGTTCCTGATGGGTACCGTTCAGTTGCACTACCGAATCCGCTGCGACCCCGCTACCGTCGGATCATGCTCGACGTCCGCCGCCTGGTCCTGCTCCGCGAGCTGTCGATCCGCGGGACCATCGCGGCCGTCGCCGAGGCCATGAACTTCACCCCGTCGGCGGTGTCACAGCAACTCAGCGCCCTGGAACGCGAGGCCGGTGTCCAGCTCCTGCGCAAGGCCGGACGGCGGTTGCAGCTCACCCCGCAGGCCGAGGTGCTCGTCGCCGCCGCCGGCCACGTGCAGGACGTGCTCGAGCAGGCCCAGGCGCAGGTCGAGGACACCCTGCCGTCGGTCCAGGGGCGGGTGCGGGTCGCCGTGTTCCAGTCCGCCGCCCTTGCACTCATGCCGAACGCCCTGCACGAGATGGCCACCGAGCACCCCGACGTCCGCGTCGAGATGGTGCAGCGCGAGCCCGAGACCGCGCTGAACGAGACGTGGGCGCGCGACTTCGACATGGTCATCGCCGAGCAGTACCCGGCGCACGCCGCACCGCACCTGTCCGGGCTCGACCGCTCCGACCTGACCACCGATGCGGTCCGGTTGGCGTTGCCGCCGCTCGACACGGCGCTGTTGCCGGTCTCGAGCCTCGAGGACGCCGAGGCCCTGCCGTGGGTGATGGAGCCGCGTGGGACGGCCTCGCGGCACTTCGCCGAGCAGGTGTGCCGACGCTGGGGCTTCGAGCCGGACGTCCGCTACGAGACCGCCGACCTGCAGACCCAGATCCGCCTGGTCGAGTCCGGCAACGCCGTCAGCCTGATGCCGGACCTGATGTGGACCGGACGCACGACGACCTGCCGGCTGCTCGAACTGCCCGAGCAGCCCCGCCGGACGATCTTCACCGTCGTGCGGGCCGCCGGGGCGTCCTCGCCCGCGGTCCGTGCGCTGCGCGCAGCCCTCGAACGCGCCGCGGCGGCCGTCGGCGACTGACGGCTCCGTCCCCGATCCGGCTGACCACACCGAGACCGAACCGAGACCTGACGGGCCGTCAGGATCGCGGGATCGACGACACCTCCTTGGTGAGGGCACTTCTCGGTGCCCCGTCCGGCATCCGAGGGGGATCCCATGAGTCAGCCCTGCACGTCCACCACGCGTCGCGTCGCCGCGATCGGCGCCGCCGTCGCCATCGTCGCCGCCTCGTCGGCCCTCGGCATCGGCGCCACGACCGCCGTCGCCGCCGAGGAACCGACCGCGACCAGCACCGTGACACCGGCGGCGGCGAGCGCCGCGACACCGGCGGCGACGAGCGCCGCAACACCCGCTGCGTTTGCCTCGCCCGAGACGCCCGTCCCGACCGACGCCCCCGACGCCCCTGACGAACAGCCAGGAGGCGCGACTCCCGATCCGACGCCGGCTCCCGCCGCCGCGTCGGAGACCCCACTGCCCGCTGCGCCCGCCGCCGATGACGGCAGCGACCTCGCGTTCACGGAACCGTCGACCGAAGACGCCCCGCTCGCCCTCACCGCGACCGCCGGCACCCCGTTCTCGCACACCTTCGAGACCACCGGCGGCAACGGCACCGTGGGCTACGCCATCCAGGACGCCCCGTCAGCGGCGTACAGCGTCGACGTGGAGACCGGTGTCCTGAGCGGCACCCCGACAGAGGCCGGCACGTTCGACTTCGAGGTCGTCGCCTTGAGCGGCTCGACCCAGATCACCGAGTACGTGGAGCTCACCGTCTCCCCCGGTGCCCCCGTGGGCGTGACGTTCGGGGTCGCCACTCCCGACCACGACGGACTCTGGCAGGTCGACGCCGACGGCACGATCTGGGAGCAGGCCGCCGGGCAGGGCCGAGTCCGCATCGTGCCGGACGTCCCCGTCGCCGAGGACACCCCGCTCACCCTCGCCGGGCTCGCCGTCGACGCCTACGGCAACCGGACCACCCCCGGCGGTGACGACGACTACCCGCGGTCGACGGTCACCAGCACGGACGACTCCGACGTGGCGACGTGGAACGACGGAGACTCCTCGACGACCGTGACCTTCGGCGGGACCGGTACCCGGACCGTGACGGTCTCGGAGGGCGGCGTCTCCACGGCGTTCGACGTGGTGGTCGGGGCCGACGGCGCCGACGAACCCGCCGCTCCGGACACCATCACGTTCGACGAGCAGTCGACGCCGGAGTCCCCGATCCGCATCGAGACGATCGCGGGCGAGCAGATCGAACGCACCTTCACCGCCACCGGGTCCTCGAGCGAGCTCCACTACGTGCTGCTGACCGGCGCGACCGCGTTCCCCGTCCCGGGCAACGAAGCCCCGATCGCGCCGCTCGGGCTCACCGTCGGCGACACCAGCGGGGTCCTGAGCGGCGCCCCGACGGTGGCCGGTGAGTACGACTTCCAGGTCATGGCGACGAACGGCTCCCGCGCAGCCACCCAGTACGTGCACCTGTCGATCCGTCCGGCCGCCACCGAGGAACTCAGCCTGCTCGTCGGCACGATCGGGTCCCCGAGGGGCTGGCTCCGCGACACCGAGGGGCTGCGCGAGGTCTTCGCGGAGAGCGGGGAGTCGATCCCGTTCGACGCGGTCCCGGTGACGCAGGGGTCGACGATGGCCATCCGTGTGACGGCCCTCGACGCGTTCGGGAACAGCACGCAGGAATCGGACGGCGCTCAGCCAGTCGTGACGAGCACCGTGTCCAGCGACGAGGTCTCGCTCCCGTACGGACCGTGGGAGCCCCGCGTCGCGTTCCCGCATGCGTCGCCGCACACGATCACGGTCGCGCTCGGTGACGTCTCGACCTCGTTCGACGTGGACGTGCAGCCCACGGCCGCCACCGTCGGCACCACGACCCCGACCGCGGGTACCGGCACCCTCGCGTTCACGGGAGCGGAGACGTCCGGCCCGCTCGCCTGGGCGCTCGGCCTGCTGGCCGCCGGCGGCGGCCTGCTCGTCCACCGCCTGCGTCGCCGACGCGCCTGACGCGGTGCACCGCGCCGGATGACGGACGGGAGGCCCGTGGCGGATCCGCCACGGGCCTCCCGTCCGACGCGGGTTCCCGCACGGACCCCCAACCATGGTCACATTCCGGTCACCGACGCCTGAACGGCCCCGCAGCCGCACTACGATCCGAGCAGGCCGAAACTCTCGGCAGATTCTCACGATCCGGCCGCCCAGCCGGACCTGAACATGGGGGGGAACCCGTGCACCGCAGCACCTCCGCCGTTCGTCGCGCATGCGCCGTCGGCACCACCGTCGCACTCGTCGGTCTGACCACCGGTCTCGGCATCATGTCCGCGACCGCCGCCAGCGCCGTCGAGCCGGTCGACTCGACGCAGCCCGTCGTCTCCGAGGAGACCCCGGCACCCGTCGACGCGACGGAGACGCCCGCACCGACCGACGACCCGACGGTCCCCGCAGACGAGACCACGGACGTCCCCGCCCCGGCCCCCGCCGAGGAGACCCCGGCTCCCACCCCGAGCGACGACGCGACCGCCCCGGCCGACGAGCCGGCCGCTCCGGAGACCACGGCTCCGGCCGCCGAGACCCCGGCGCCGACCGCGACGCCGACGCCGGACGTGACCACCAAGGCCGCCGACGCCACCGTCACCATCGACGGCGCGGCGAAGGTCGGCACGCTCCTGAGCGCCGTCGTCACCGGCTTCGACGAGGACTCCTCGTACAAGTACGTCTGGGCTGACCAGGACCGCAACGTCCTGTCGAAGACCGCGACCTACCGCATCGACCCCACCGACGTGCGCAAGACGATCACCGTCACGGTGACCGGCACGCTGCCCGGCGCCACGGACACCACCTCGGTGACCTCCGACGCGACCGCTCCGGTCACCCAGACCCCCGCCTTCCTCGGCGAGGACGGCAAGCCGACGAAGGCCGGCGCCGACGCCGACCACCCGCTCGAGCTGAGCACCGCCGCCGGCGACGCGTTCTCGTACACGTTCCGCGCGCAGGGCTTCCCGGAGCCGACGTACGCGCTCGCGTACTCCTTCGACGAGGACGCCGAGTTCTACGATTCCCCCGCCGACCAGCTGCCCGACGGCCTGACCTTCGACGCGTCGACCGGTGAGCTGAGCGGTGTCACGACCTGGAGCTCCGACTGGACCTTCGCCGTCACCGCGACCAGCGGTACCGAGACCGTCACGCAGTACGTCGACCTGACCGTCGAGGCAGCAGCACCGCTGGGCGTGGTGGTCTTCACGACGGACCGTGCCGGCGCGTTCGACTTCGACGACGACGACACGAGCACCCGGACCACCTGGGTCATCGACCCGGAGGGCAAGGTCTACACGATCACCATGAAGGGTGACGGCGAAGGTGGGTCCGTCGGGACCGAGGTCGACGGTGGTCGACCGACCATCAAGCAGGGCGGCACCCTGGTCGTCTCCGGCAACCTGGTCGACCGGTACGGCAACGAGATCCTCGACGAGAACGACGAGTCGATCGTCCCGACCGTCACGTCCGACGTCGCCAGCGACGTCATCGCGCCGGACCCCGACCTGGACTTCTTCGGTCTCGTGAACGTCACGTTCCCGCACGCGTCGATCCACAACCTGACCGTCGCCGCCGGCGAGTTCAGCACCTCGTTCGCGGTGGACGTCCAGCCGACCGCGGTCCCGGCCGTCCCCGGCGTCGCCACGCCGGTCACCCCGGTCCCCGCGGCCGCACCGGTCACCCCGACGAACCGTGGCGGCCAGCTCGCCTACACAGGTTCGGACGCCACCGGCGCCCTGCCCTGGGCCCTCGGCCTGCTCGTCGCCGGTGCCGGCCTGATCGGCGCCCGCACCCTGCGCCGTCGCCGCGCACAGCGCTGACGGCCCCGTCGCCTCCCGTCCGTCGCGTGCCCGCGTGACGGACGGGAGGCCCACCTCGGCCCCGCCTGACCCCGCACCGGGGCGGCGGGGCCGTTTCCGTGCCACCGTCGGTAGCGTGGGCACCATGCCCACGCTGCTGCACATCGACTCCTCGGCCGATCTCGCTCACTCCCGTTCGCGCGCGCTGACCGCCGCGTTCGCCGACGCCTGGCGCGCCCGCGGACCGGAGTACACGGTGGTCCGCCGCGACCTGTACGTCGACCAGCTCCCGCACCTCGAGACCTCGGCGCTGCACTGGGCGGCAGCGGACCGCACCGCGGACGAGACCGTCGCCCCCGAGGCCGAAGCGCTCCGCCAGGAGGTCATCGACGAACTCCTCGCCGCCGACGTCGTGGTGGTCGGTTCGCCGCTGTACAACTACACGGTGCCGTCGACGCTCAAGGCGTGGATCGACCGCATCCACGTCCCCGGCGTCCTGGCCGGCGACGTGCAGCCCCTGGCCGGCCGTCCGGTCGTCACCGTGGTCAGCCGCGGCGCGACGTACGACGCCGGCACCCCGACCGAGGACTGGGACCACGGATCGCCCGTCCTGCACCTCATCCTCGGCACGGCGCTCGGCATGAAGCCCTACCCGATCACGGTCAGTGCGACCCTGGCCGACCGGCTGCCTGACCTCGCGCCGCTCGCCGAGCACGCGTCCGCCGAGTTCGCCGACGCGAAGACGACGCTCGAGCGCTTGGCCACCACCCTCGGCTGACGTCAGGAGGCGTTCGCGAGCTGGTGCACCCGTTGTGCGGAGAGCCCGAGCACGGACGCCATCTCCGCGTACGTGTACCCCTCCGCCCGCATCCGCGTCACCACGTTCCGCGCGAGACGAGCCGCTTCGGCCCCGTCCTGCCGTGCCTGCTCAGCGAGTGTGCGGGACGCTTCCCAATCGGCACGGGCGTCGTCGGGAAGGACGAACTCGACGTCGATCGCAACGTCCTCCTCCGGGACGTCCAGTGTCAGGGCGACGCACTCCCGCGCCATCCACTCGACGTCGGCGACTCGCCGTGCCTGTGTGACCGCGCCGGCCGCGGGGATCTCGATCGCCCACCAGCGGCCCTCTCGACGCGCATTCGCTCGGTACGTCGTCGTCATCGTTCCTCCGTTCATCGCCAGCTGTCCGGTGCATCCGGGAAGACCCTGAGCACCTGCCGCACCACGCCGGGGCTCAGCTCTCGGTGCCTCGGTACGACGAGGCGACCTCCGTCGGGTCCGCGCCAGACCTCGTGGCTCCCTCGGGTTCGGTCCAGCCACCACCCCCGATGCCGGAGGAACGTCGTGACGGCCCGGTGCTGAACAGCTCGCACCACGATATCAAGCCCTTCTAGTCAGGTCCATCAATGGCCACTAGAAATTCCGGCCTCGACACGAGTCTTCCGAAGCACTGTTCGTGGATCACACGGGTGGCGCCGACCTGTGTAGACAGGCGGTCACCCACACGGCTGTGGAGGAACGATCAGGCAGGACGGATCTCGTCGGAACGTCCGAGCAGCTCCGCGTGGAACGCCGTCTGCGTCAGCGCGCTCGCGAGCAGGAACCCGGTCATCGACTCGATCCCGCCGCTGAACGGCACGCGCGCGGCGACCTCGAACAGCGTGGGCCGGACGAGCACGTCGAGCGCCTCGGCGACGTGCCGTGACCGTTCCTCGCGGTGCCGCGCCAGCGTCCGCGCGCGGGCGATGACGTCGGTGAACCGGTACTCGTGGCCCGGGCAGACCTCGAGCCCGGCGTACCCGTCGAGTCGGCCGAGCGACGCCAGGTAGTCGCCGAGCGGGTTCGTGGCGGTCCGACCGCCGAGGCCGATCCCGGAGTTGATCCGCGGCAGCACGTGATCGCCGGTGAACAACAGTCCGTCGGCCTCGTCGACGAAGCACACGTGACCGGCGGTGTGCCCGGGCGTCCAGAGCGTCCGGATGGTGCGACCGGGGATCGGCAGCACGTCGCCGTCCGCCAGCAGCAGGTCGGCGTACGGCGCCTCGCTCCGCCCGAGCCCGATCCGTCGCCCGCTCCCCCAGGCCGCGACGACGCCGTCGTGCAGCTCGGGCGGCAGGCCCCACGTGGCGATGTCGGCGTCGTTCTGCACGGCGTCGGTGCGCTCGCGGTCCAGCGCCTCGACCTCGAGCCCGTGCATCGCGATCCGCGCACCGATCGCTCGGCGGATCGCGGCGGCGGCGCCGAGGTGGTCGGCGTGCAGGTGCGTGACGGCCACCAGGGACACGTCGTCGAGCGACCGGTCGATCGCCGACAGTGCGGCGCGGACCTCGTCCAGCCCGCCGTCGGCCGACCACCCGGGGTCGATCAGCGCGAGCGAGCCGTCCGCCCCCTCGACCGCGTAGACCAGGGTCGCGTCGGGCACACCGAACCGGAACGGTACCGCGAAGGTCCAGGTGCCCGGCCGCACCTGTTCGACGGGCGGCAGGACGCCGTCGCGGAGCGCGGCGGCCTGCACGGGGCTGATCGGTTCCGGAGCCGGCGCTGCCGACGGAGGCACGGTCGTCACCCGCACCACCCTACTGACGCGCGCCGAGCCGCCCAGGGCGAGCCGGGCCTCCCGGCCGCACTTCGTGAGCAGAAATGGTCGAGTCGTCGCGCCGGACCCGACCATTCCTGCTCACGAAGCGAGGGACCGCCCGAGTAGACAGGGCCCATGGAGATCGCACCGATGCTGGCCAAGGCCGTCGCCGACGTCCCGGAACCCGACAGCGTGACCGGCGGCCTGCGGTACGAACCGAAGTGGGACGGCTTCCGCGGCATCGTGACGATCGACGGCGACGACGTCGAGATCGGCAGCCGCGGGGCGAAACCGCTCACCCGCTACTTCCCCGAACTCGTCGAGGCGTTCCGCGCCCAGTTCGGCGGCCGCGACCATCCTGTCGTGCTCGACGGCGAGGTGATCCTGCGTTCCGGCGAGCCCGGAGCCGAACGCCTCGACTGGGAGGCGCTGTCGCAACGCATCCACCCGGCGGCGTCGCGGATCGCGAAGCTCAGCGCCGAGACGCCGGCACAGTTCGTGGCGTTCGACCTGCTCGCGGCGGACGGCGACGAGCTGGTCGACCTGCCGTTCGACGAGCGCCGCGAACGCCTGGAACAGCTCACGAGCGGTATGGCCGACCCGCTGTTCGTCACGCGCACCACGCTCGACGTCGAACAGGCCCGCGAGTGGCTCACCACCTTCGAGGGCGCCGGACTCGACGGCGTCGTCGCCAAACGCCGGGCCAAGCCGTACGAGCCGGGCAAGCGGACGATGCTCAAGATCAAGCACCACCGGACGGCCGACGTCGTCGCGATCGGGTACCGCGTGCACAAGAGCGGCTCGGGGGTCGGGTCGCTGCTCGTGGGGTTGTACGGCGACGACGGCGAGCTCCGCCAGGTGGGCGGCGTGTCCGCCTTCTCCGACGAACGCCGGCTCGCCCTGGTCGACGAGCTCGAGCCCGTCGTGCTCCGCGATGCGGACGGGAGGCCCGTCACCGGCGACGGGGAACGGTCGCGTTTCTCGTCGGGTCGCGACACGTCGTTCGTCCGGCTGGCGCCGGAGGTCGTGCTCGAGGTCCGGTACGACCAGATGGAGGGCGAGCGGTTCCGGCACACGGTGCAGTTCGAGCGGTGGCGCCCGGACCGCGACGCGGAGTCGTGCGGCTTCGACCAGCTCGAGGTGCCCTCCGCGTACGACCTGCGGGATGTCCTGTCCTGACGCCTCCTTGTCCGTTTTTCGACGTGTTCGCGGCACCAGCAGGAAAGTAGTTAGGCAAACTAGCGACGCGCTGCCAGCATGGTGATCAGCAGCACGAGGCACCCATCCCGGGAGCCCCAGGATCGAAAGCGGATCGACATGAGCACCAGCACGCTTGTCCGCCACTCGCAGCGGAACCCCTTCACCGAGGTGCGCGAGGCACGCCGCCAGCGCACCCTCCAGCTCAGTGCGGTCATCAGCGCCATCGCCGGCGTGACCGCCACGGCGCTCGCCCTGGTCACGATCGGTCTGGGCTCGTGATCGTCGACGGCATCAGCGACGCGCACCGCGGCACCTGGTCGCGGCTGACCCGCCTGCACACGGCGAGCGTCGGACTGCCCCTGCAGACGTCGCGTGTCGACGACCCGGATCGTTCGACGGACACGCTGCCCGCCGTCTGACTCGGTTCAGGGCTTCTTCGCTCGCGACGGCTGCACGCGCGGTGGTTCGCCGGGCATCTTCGGGAAGTCCGGCGGGAAGGGCAGCTCGCCCTCACCGTTCTCCAGGTCGCGCTCCCACCACTCCAGCAGCGGGGCGATGCTCGCGTGCTCGTCGTGCATCGACTGCCACGGATCACCGATCGTCGCCAGACGTTCCGGGGCCGTCCCGATCGTGAACGTCGTCGGGTCGGCTGTCGGCAGTTCGTCCCAGGTGATCGGCGTCGACACCGAGGCGTGCGCCAGTGCCCGCGGACTGTAGGCACCGGCCATCGTGCGGTCGCGGTTCGCCTGGTTGAAGTCGACGAAGACCCGCTGGCCGCGTTCCTCCTTCCACCACGCCGTCGTGACCCGGTCGGGCATCCGGCGTTCGAGTTCGCGTGCGGCGGCGATCACGGCGTGCCGGACGTCGAGGAACTCGTGCTCGGGTGCGATCGGGGCGAACACGTGGAGACCGCGGTTGCCGCTCGTCTTGATCCACGCCGTCAGACCCGCTTCCGCCAGGACCTTCCGGAGCTCCTGCGCCACCGGCACCGTGTCCGAGAAGTCCGTGCCGGGCTGCGGGTCGAGGTCGATGCGGAGCTGGTCCGGGTGGTCGCTGTCCTCGGCGCGCGACGCCCAGGGGTGGAAGACCACGGTGTTCATCTGCGCGGCCCACACCGCCACGGCCGGCTCGTCGACCACGAGCTGCGGGTGCTTCCGGCCGCTCGGGTACGTCACCGTGACCGATCGCACGTACTCCGGGGCGCCCTTCGGCGGGTTCTTCGAGAAGAACTGCTCGCCGTCGACACCGCCGGGGAACCGCTGCAGCGAGATGGGCCGGTCGCCGTTGGCCCGGACGAAGGCGTCGCCCACGGTCACCAGGTACTCGGCGAGGTCGAGCTTCGTGATCCCGGCGTCCGGCCAGAGCACGCGCGATGGACTGCTGATCCGGACCTCGCGGCCCCCGTCGGGCCCGGGTACCCGCACCGTCGTCGCTTCGCTCGCCATGCAGCGGAAGGTACTCGGTGCACGATGGACGAGTGAGCGCGTACCTCGGAGTGGACCTGGCGTGGGGGCTCGGCACCGCGAGCCGCGCGCCGAACGAGACCGGACTGGTCGCGATGGAGTCCGACGGCACGATCACCGATGCCGGATGGGCCCGCGGGGTCGACGACGTCGCCGACTGGATCGCGGCACACCTCGGGCCGCGGTCGCTCATCGCGGTCGACGCCTCACTCGTGGTGACGAACCCGACGGGGATCCGCGAAGCGGAACGGCAGGTCGGGCAGCGGTACGGCCGGTGGAAGGTCGCGGCGAACCCGACGAACCAGGCCTCTGCGGCGAGCGCCGGCACCCAGCTGCTCGACCGGCTCACCGAGCTCGGCGTCGACTACGTGTCCGACACCGCATCGATGCACGACAGGACCGGGCCGGCGGTGTTCGAGTGCTACCCCTACACGACGCTCGTCGGGGTGGAGGAGCTCGGGTACGACGTCGAGCGTCCCCGCTACAAGCGACTCGACCTCCGGATCCCCGCCGCCGAGGCACGTGCCCGTCGCGCCGAGGCGTTCGACGAGCTCGTCCGGCGTCTGCGAGTGACGCCGCTCGACCCGGCGCTGCTGCTCGACTCGCACCCGCTGACAGCGCGGCTCGCCGACCCGTCGGTGCTGCACGGTCCGACGCACAAGCACCGCGAGGACCTGCTCGACGGCGCCCTCTGTGCCTGGACGGCGGCGTTCTGGGAGCGACACGGCGACCAGCGCGTGCAGATCCTGGGAGGCGAGCCGCGCCTCCCCACCGATCCTGCGGACGAGGCGGGCCGCCGGCCCGTCGTGGTGGCGCCCGCGCGCCCGTCGCAGCGGAGGCCGCGCGGCTAGGGTTGACCGGTGAGCACGACGAGCGAACCCCTGCACATCGGGCTGGTGTCGCTGCACACCTCCCCCGGAGACGAACCCGGATCGGGCGAGGTCGGCGGCATGAACGTCGTCGTCCGACACCAGGCCGAGGCGTTGGCCGACCGTGGCCACCACGTCGACATCATCACGCGGCGTTCGGCGCCGACGCAGCCGGACTCGGTGTCGCTCGTGCCGGGTGTGTGTCTGCGGTTCCTGTCGGCGGGTCCGGCGGAGCCGGTGCCGAAGGGCGAGCACGACGCGTTCATCGAGCCGTTCCGGCGCGAGCTCGAGCAGCTCGGGCCGTTCGACGTCCTGCACTCGCACCACTGGTTCTCCGGTGCCGCTGCGCTGCCGGTCGCCCGTGAGCGCGGCATCCCGCACGTGCAGTCCTTCCACTCGATCGCGGCCGGCCCCGAGACACCGCTGTCCGAGGGCGAGCGGCCCGAGTCCGCCGGGCGCATCGCGGGCGAACAGCTGCTGGCTCGGGAGTCCGATGCAGTCGTCGTGGTGTCCGAGGCCGAGGCCTCGACGGTCCGGACGCGGCTCGGCGGTGCCGACGCGCGCATCTGGATCGTGCCGCCTGGGGTCGACGGGTCCGTCTTCCGCCCCGCGGCCGTCGGGGCACGCCGAGCCGCCACCCCCTACGTCGTCGCGGCGGCTCGCGTCCAGCCGTTGAAGGGGCTCGACCTGGCCATCGAGGCGATCGCGGGCATCAGCCAGGAGGCCCGCCCCACGTTGGTCATCGCGGGTGATGCCTCGAGTGAGGCGGGTGACTACGTGGACGAACTGCGTCGGCTCGCCGCCGCGCGTGGCATCGCCGACCGCGTCACCTTCATCGGGCCGCAGTCGCGTGCCGACCTGGCGTTCCTGTTCCGTGGCGCGGCAGCCGTGCTCGTGCCGTCGCACTCCGAGACGTACGGTCTCGTGGCGCTGGAGGGCTCGGCGTCCGGCGTGCCGGTCGTGGCGGCCGCTGCCGGGGGTCTGCGCGAGGCCGTGGTCGACGGGGAGACGGGCGTCGTGCTCGAGTCCCGTGAGCCGTCGGTGTGGGCTGCCGAGATCGAGCGGATCCTGACGGACTCCGGGTACGCGGCGGGGCTGGCCTCGGCGGGCCGCGAGCACGCGGAGCGTCTGAGCTGGGAGCGGTCGGCTTCGGGCCTCGAGGACGTGTACCGCCGGGTGCTCGGCAGCGGGTCGCGGGTCGGATCGTGAGGTGACGGCGTTCGACGCGTTCTGGGCGGCGCTCGACGCCGTGCCGGTCGAGCCCGACGCCGAAGCGCTGTACGACCTCGGTTCGGCCGAGGGACGACTGCGCCGGTCGAACCTGCAGCGGTACCTGGAGCGCTTCGGGCCGGCGGCGGACACCCTGCTCGTGGCCGAGGCGCCCGGGTGGCGCGGCATGACGAACACCGGCATCCCGTTCACGAGCATGCGCGAGCTCGGACCCGGGTACTCCGCACCTCCTGAGCCGACGGCACCGTGGGAGGCGTCCTCGCGCGTCGTGCAGGCTGCGCTGTCCGACTGGACCGGACCGCTGCCCGTGGCGTGGGCGATCTTCCCGCACCACCCCTTCGTCGCACCGGACCGCCGGACGAACCGCACACCCCGTCCGGCCGAGGTGCGTTCGGGAGCACCCGTCGCCCTCGCACTGCTCGAGGCACTCGGTGGCGTCGACCGGGTCCGGGTCGTCGCCGTGGGTCGGAAGGCCCAGGGTGCGCTCGCGCTGGCCGGCATCGAGGCGATCGCCGTCCGGCACCCGGCACAGGGCGGCGCGAAGCAGTTCACCGAGCAGCTGCAGGCGCTGGCCCGGTAGCCCAGGTCGGGTGCCCGCTCAGGCCGAGCGGACCTCGATGTCCTTCGCGGCCAGGGCCTCGGCGACGTGGGCGGGCAGCGGTGCCGCGGCGTACACGGTGCGGAGTGCCGGCAGGTCGAGGACGTCGTCCCAGTTCTGCGGGTCGAAGCGGTCGTCGGAGCCCTCCCAACCGGGGTGCACGTCCTGGAGCACCTCGAGGTCGGTGTCGACGGTGAGCTCCGTGACGAGCGACAGGTGCGACGGCAGGAGTTCCAGGTCGTCGTAGTACTCGCGGGCGCGGTCGTCCTGGCCGTCCACGTCGAGGTCCTCGTCCGTCTCGTCGGCGGTCTCCGGGTCGTACGGGTCGAGGACGTCGAGGTCGTAGCAGAGGACGTCGAGCACCAGCAGCTTCGCGTTGAAGTCGGCGAACTCGACGGGCTCTTCGGTGGTGTTCGGCTCGTGGTCCATGGCCCGGAGAGTATCCGTCGCCGAGCGACCGTGTTGCGATCGCGAGAAACCTTCCTGTGGGACTAGACAGCAAGGTGTCCCGCGCGCAAGGGTGACGCATGGCCACCACGAAGACGGACCGACCACAGCAGGAGCAGCCCGAGCTCCGCCGGGTCATCGGTCCCAAGCTCCTGCTGCTGTTCATCGTCGGCGACATCCTGGGGACGGGTGTCTACGCGCTCACCGGTCAGGTTGCGGCAGAGGTCGGAGGAGCAGCGTGGCTCCCCTTCCTCATCGCCTTCGCGGTCGCCCTGCTGACGGCGTTCTCGTACCTGGAACTCGTGACGAAGTACCCGCAGACCGCGGGCGCTGCGCTCTACGTGCACAAGGCGTTCGGCGTCCACTTCATCACCTTCATCGTGACCTTCATCGTGATGTGCTCCGGCATCACCTCGGCGTCGACGGCGTCGCGCGCGTTCGCCGCCAACCTCGGCGTCGGGTTCGGCCTCGAATTGCCGAACGTCGTCGTGATGCTGATCGCCATGGGCTTCATGCTCGCGGTGATGGCGATCAACTTCCGCGGCGTCAGCGAGAGCGTGAAGACGAACGTCGTCCTCACCCTGGTCGAACTGTCCGGTCTCGTCATGGTGATCCTCATCGGTTTCTGGGCCATCGCGGGCGGCAACGCGGACTTCTCGCGCGTGGTGATGTTCGAGACCCCCGAGGACAAGACCCTGCTCATGTCGATCTCCACGGCGACGTCGTTGGCGTTCTTCGCGATGGTCGGCTTCGAGGACTCGGTGAACATGGCGGAGGAGACGAAGGACCCCTCGCGGATCTTCCCGAAGGTCATGCTCACCGGCCTCGGCATCACGGCCGTGATCTACACGCTCGTGTCCATCTGCGCCGTCGCTGTCGTGCCGATCGGTGAGCTCGCCGGCAACGAGACCCCGCTCGTGACCGTCGTGCAGACCGCGGCGCCGGACTTCCCGATCGCCGACCTGCTGCCCTTCATCTCGATGTTCGCCGTGGCCAACACCGCCCTGATCAACATGATGATGGCGTCGCGCCTGCTGTACGGCATGAGCAAGCAGGGCGTGCTGCCGGGCTTCCTGGCCCGCATCTCCCCCGCCCGTCGCACCCCGTCGAACGCGATCGTCTTCACCACCGCGATCTCCCTGCTGCTCATCGGCTGGGTCTCGCTCGACCCGGACTCCCCGATCGTGGTCGTCCTCGGTGGCACGACCTCGCTCCTGCTGCTCACCGTGTTCGCCGTCGTGAACCTGACGGTGCTCGTGCTCCGCCGCGACAAGGTCGACCACAAGCACTTCCGTGCCGGCGTCATCATCCCCGTCATCGGCATCATCACCTGCCTGTGGCTCGTGCTGCCGTTCTCGTCCGGTCGTGACCCGCAGCAGTACCAGATCGCCGGCGCACTGCTGGCCCTCGGCGTGGTGCTGTGGGCGGTGACGTGGTTCACACACGGCCGCAAGCAGCCGGAGAAGGCCCCGACCGGCCTGGTCACCGAACCGACGAAGGTGCAGCACCCGCCGCACGACCACCGCGACGTCTGATGGACGCGACCGCCGTCATCTGGACGATCGTCATCGCGGCCATCGCGCTCGTCTCGCTCTCCGCCGGCGGATGGGGTCGGAGCAGGTCACGCCGACGCCGCCGCTGACGTCGGGCCGCCGCTGACGTCGGACCGAAGCTGACGTCGGACCGAAGCTGACGTCGGACCGAAGCTGACGTCGGACCGAAGCTCGTGTTGCCGCTGGCGGTCCTGGTTCCCGAACCCCGCATTCGGCGAACCACGACCGGCAGCGGGTCACCGCGGCCCCCGATCGGGCGGGTGCGGTTCCCAGGCGGCGCACGTACGCTCGTCGTGCTCCGCCTGCCCCGCCCCGTCCGTCGAGAGGTCCCGTCATGCGCCGTGTCGGCATCACGCTCGCGTCGGTGTTCGGCGCCGGCATCGTGGTCGTCGGCATCGGGGTCGTGGTGCTCGTCGTCATCGCGGTCAACTCGATCGCGGGGATCGCGAAGTCCAGCGCCGCCGACGCCACCCCGACGTGCCCGAAGGTCGCCTCGAAGACCGTCGGTGGCATGGTCGTCCCCGCCGGTCCCATCGCGGGTTTCTGCCAGGACCGCCTGGTCAACGCTGCGTCCGTGATCCAGGCCGCGAAAGCGCTCGGTATCGGGCCGCACACCCAGGCCGTCGGGGTCATGACGGCGATCGGCGAGTCGAGCCTGGTGAACCTGGACCACGGCGACGCCGCCGGCCCGGACAGCCGCGGCCTGTTCCAGCAGCGCGACAACGGCGCCTGGGGCACGTACGAGCAGCGAATGGACCCGTACACGGCGGCGTCGATGTTCTACGCGAAGCTCGTCAAGGTGCCCGGTTGGAAGACGATGACGCCGACGCAGATGGCGCACGCGGTGCAGATCAACTCGGACCCCGAGCACTACGCGAAGTCCTGGCCCGCGGCCAAGGCCGTCGTCGAAGGGCTGACGGGCGAGACCGTGCCCGACACCGCGCCACAGGGCTGACCGGTCACGAGACGACCGGGCCCGACGGTCATGCCGCTTCCTGGTCGTGCTCGTCGAGTTCGATCATCGCGGCGCCGCCGTCGTGGACGATCACCTGGGCGCGCAGCCGGATCGCGTGCTCGTCGAGGGCGCAGGCGCACGCGTCGACCCACTCCCAGTCGACCGGGTGCACCCGGTCGACGCCGGGCCGCTCCCACGCGAGCACCACGTCGACCGCGCCGAGCTGCCCGACGATCTCGGAGATCAACGACGCGAAGTCGTTGACGTGCTCGTCCGGCTGGTACGGCAGGTCGGCGATGGGCAGCAGGAACGGGATCGACATCCCGCGTTCGTCGAGGAACACCACCCAGCACTGCCGACGCACCGGGCGGTCGACCAGGGCGGCGACGAGTTGGACGACGTCGTCGTCGGTACGGACAGGGGTTCGGATCAGGCGGTCGAGGGTGTCGGTGTCAGGCATGCCTCCAGCGTCGCGAACACCACCCGCTCACCGACGACCATCGTGTGCATCTGTGGACAACCTCGCCGCCGCAGTCACCTGTGGAGGACGACCTTGAGGCCGCGGGCCGTCCGACTTCGGCCAGCGCGATAACGACGTTGGACGGGGCTTCAGTCCAGACCTGACCGGCTCGCCGAGGTTCCACGACATGCCGCCTGATGATCGCCGAGGTTCCAGACCTCGACGAATGGGACGCCGACATGCCGAGATTTCGGAACCTCGGGACGACTCGGAACCTCGGGACGACTCGGGACGACTCGGGACGACTCGGGAAGCCTCGGAACCTCGGGACGGCAGCGCCGCTCAGATGCCGTGCGTCACCGAGCTCTCGATGAGCAGCAGCGCCGCGAAGAACACCGCGACGACGGCGGCCATCCCGACGAGCACGACCGGCCACGCCAGCCGACGCCGCACCAGCCGCAGGATGCACACCACGATCGAGGCGACCAGCACCAGCGCGATCAGTATCGGCCCGACGGTCACGACCGAGTCGCCCAGCCCCACGTTGCAGGTGTTCCCCGGGGCCGCGCACGACACGAACGCCAACGACATGAGCTTGATGCCCCACCCCGCTGCCAACGCTTCGAGCGTCAGCACGACGAGCAGGGCGATGGAGGCGACCATGTCAGCGACGCGGCGGCGTCCTGCCAACGGGTGGCGGGCCTCCCGTCCGAACCGTGCCGGAGCCGACCCGAGCGGATCGAGAGCCGAACCCGGAACCGACCCTCGGACCGACTCCGGACTCGACCCGACGTCGGCCGGGCCGGACGACCGGGCGGGCGCGTCCATCAGGACCGCCGACCGCGCGTGGACCAGAGGGCAGCAGCGATGAGGAGCGGCTGACCGAACAGGCGCGCGACCCGCTTCTCGTCGCTGTCGAGACCGAAGGCGTCGCGGCGGTTCACCCACTGCGACAGGTTGCCCGGGAAGATCACCGTGAAGAACAGCGCAGCGACGGAACCGACGAAACGCCGAGCCGGCTTCGGAGCGAGGACGAGCGCCGAACCGAGGGTGATCTCCGCGACACCCGAGGCCAGCACGGTCGTGTCCTCCGACAACGGCACGAACTCCGGCACCTGGGCCGTGAACTCCTTGCGCGCGAAGGTGAGGTGGCTCGTGCCGGCGAACACGAGCGCCAGGCCGAGCAGGACGCGGAGGAAGGAACGCATGCCTCCATGGTGCCCGCTCCCGGACGACGGCGCTCGGGCGTGTACGGAACGCGGCCCGCTCGGTAGATTCAGACGCATGGGAGCACCCGCTCGGGACCACGAACCGCCAGCAGCCCCCGCGACCTTCGCCGTGCTGCTCGGACCGGTCGCGTTCTACCTCGGCATCATCGTGCCGGCGCAGGGCACGGTCCGGCACGTCCTGCTCGGCGCCGCGTTCGGCATCGTCTGTGTGCTGAGCGGCTGGCGCGCGATCACGATCGCCGGCCGCCGTCGCCGGGCGGTGCAGGTCTGGGCGTGGATCGGCATCGTCATCGGTGCGGTCGGGCTGGTCATGATCGTCTGGCAGTTGTTGGTCATCGCGACCGCCGGCGCGTTCCCGCCGCCGTTCTGGTCGCCCTACGCGAACCGCTGACGCGGTTCACCCGCGGAGCGACGGGTCACCAGCCGAGCGTGCCCGGCGCCCCCTTGAACGGTCCGACGACGTCCGACGTGATCCAGCCGCCGTAGAAGTCGCCGTCCTGCGACTGCACGACCTCGCCGCCGACCTCGCACGAGTCCATCGCCGACGGGTAGATCGCGACGCGGTCCCGGAGCGATTCGTAGCCGGGCTCGGGCGTCGGGTAGTTCCACGCGGCACGGCTCGCGACGGCGCCGTCCCCGCCGACCACGTCGAAGTACCGCGCACGGCCCTTGAACTCGCACATGCTCGACCCCTGGGCGGGCCGGAGGTCGAGGTCCGCCATCGGCAGGTAGTACACCGGCGGGTGCGAGGTCTCCAGGACCCGCACCGCGTCAGTCGTGTCGGCCACGACGGCGCCACCGAACCGGACGACGACGCGGGCGGTGACGGGCTCGACGGCGGGCGGGCGGGGGTAGTCCCAGACCGATTCCTGTCCGGGGCCGGGTTAGATCCGTTTCGGATGGCGCATGAGGTCATGTGTACGCCGCGCGGCTGCGGTCGGGCTGCGGAGCGGGCGGGCGGGCGGGCCCGAGTCTCGGCCGGGTGGCCCCGAGTCTCGGGGCGAGCGACACTCCACGGGCCCGGCGGCGCGAGGACTGTCGCTCAGCCCGAGTCTCGGCCCGCCGACCGCCGCGCGCGGAGCCGCCGCAAGGTGCACCATGGGCGGGTGACGACGACGACACGCACGCTCTTCCGACGGAAGCCCATCGAGACGATCGATGACGACACCGGAGCCGAGGGTGGCCTGAAACGGCACCTCGGCCTCTGGCAGCTCACCGCGATCGGCATCGGCGGCATCATCGGCGCGGGGATCTTCACCCTCGCCGGCACCGTGGCGAACGGTGTCGCCGGTCCCGCGGTCCTCATCAGCTTCCTGGTCGCCGGCGTCGCGAGTGCCGCCGCAGCACTGTCGTACGCCGAGTTCGCCGGCCTGATCCCGAAGGCCGGCAGTGCGTACACGTACGGCTACGCGGTCCTCGGCGAGATCGTCGGGTGGTTCATCGGCTGGGACCTGCTGCTCGAGTACACCGCGATCGTGGCAGTGGTCGCGATCGGCATCTCGGGGTACGTCGGCTTCCTGGTGGGCCAGTTCGGCATCGACCTGCCCGCCTGGATGCTCGGCGCACCCGGCACCGGCGACGGCCACGTGATCGACGTCTTCGCGATCATCCTGTGCCTCGTCACCGCGTTCGTCCTCACCCGGGGCATCCGCAGCGCCGCCCGGTTCGAGTTCGTGGCCGTCGGCATCAAGGTGGCGCTCGTCGTGCTCATCGTCGTGCTCGGTGTGTTCCACATCAACAGCGCGAACTACTCCCCGTACTTCCCGTTCGGCTTCGGCGGCGTGATGACCGGTGCCGCGACGGTGTTCTTCGCGGTGTTCGGCTACGACGCCATGTCCACCGCGGCCGAGGAGTCGACCGACGCCCGCAAGCACATGCCGAAGGCGATCCTGCTGTCGCTCGGCATCTCGATGGTCCTGTACGTGCTGGCGACCCTCGTGCTGACCGGCATGCAGAAGTACACCGACATCGACCCGGCTTCGGGCTTCTCGTCGGCGTTCGCCTCGGTCGGGCTCGGCGGGGTCGCGAACGTCATCGCGATCGGCGCCATCGTCGGCATCGTCACGGTGCTCGTCACCTTCATGCTCGGCGCCAGCCGTGTCTGGTTCTCGATGAGCCGCGACGGCCTCATGCCGAAGTGGTTCGCGAAGACCGACCCGAAGCGCCACGTCCCGACCCGCGTGACCTGGATCCTCGGCATCGCGTCGGCGATCCTCGCGGGCGTCCTGCCGATCGGCGTCGTGGCCGAGCTCACGAACATCGGCATCCTGCTCGCGTTCGTGGTGGTCTGCTCCGCCGTGATCGTGCTCCGCTACCGGCAGCCCGACCTCGACCGCCAGTTCACGCTGCCGTTCATGCCGGTCATCCCGGTCATCGGCGTCATCGCGTCGCTGTGGCTCGTGACGTTCCTGCAGTGGGAGACGTGGGTGCGGTTCGCGATCTGGTTCGCGATCGGCCTGGGCGTGTACTTCGGGTACTCGCGGAAGCACAGCAAGCTGGCGGCAGCCGAGCCCGGGAACACCGAGAAGCGGTCGGCCTAGCGTCCGCTCCAGCGTACCCAGCCCTGCACCTGCGCCGCAGCGCTCTCGAGCGACGAGTGCGCCCCGGCGATCGAATTGTCGGGCGAACCGACGGTGAACTGGTCGGTCCGGGTGACGTCGCAGACGACCTCGGAACCCAGCCACACGTTCCAGTGGTCTGCAGAATCGTGCACCCACCGCAAGCGGTCCGGCATGAGCGTGTCCAATCGAGTGGAGAGCGGCGAGCAGTCGTCGCCCGTCCACACAGACGGTAGCCCCGTCCGATGTGTGCCGTTCGGGTCCGCTACGACAGGGGCTCGTAGTCCATGACCTGGCCGTCGTCGGTGCACACGGTCGAGGTCGCGCCGGAGTCGTCGATGACGGTGTACTTCGGCGACCACCAGGTCGGGGTGAGTGCGTCGTCCTTCGGGAACGTCCCGACGATCGTGTCCCCCGAAGTCTCGGGTTCACCGTCGATCGGGTCGACGTCGTTCGATCCCTGCGGCATGACGCCGTACGTGGTGCCGGTGACGGTGTCGTACTCGATGTACAGGTCGACGCCGCCCTGCATCTCGTCGTTGCCGAGCTGCACCTCGTAGGTGGTGCGGTTGTCGTCCGAGTCGACGGGGACACCCGTCCACTCGATGCGGTACGCGTCGGCAGTCTCCTCGAGCGTCACGCTGCCGCGGCCGGTGACGAGGTCGCAGGATGCGGTCCCCGGCGTCGTCGCCGCGGTGGTCTCGGTCGGTGTCGGTCCCGCGTCACCGGACCCGTCCGTCCCTCCGGACGCGCACCCCGCGAGCGCAGTGGTCACGAGCGCCGCTCCCGCGAGCAGCATGCCGATCCGTCGGTTCGTCCCCATGGTGTTCCCCCTGTCGTGGTGCGCCGCTCCGGCGCGGTTCCACCGTAGCAACGGACGTCGGTGGCACCTGGCACGATTGACCCGTGCCAGCAGCCCCGATGATCGACGCCGTCGACGTCATCCGCTTCGTCGGGCCGCAGACCTTCGGTCGCGCGCGCGACGTCGTCCGCGCGGGCCTGGTCGACGACGCCGTCTGGAACGCCGACGACGGCACCGTCACGGCGACCGTGTCCGGCACCGCCGACGACCCCTACGCGTGCCGCATCGACATGACCGTGGCCCGCGGCGACTTCATCCGGCCGGTCCGCAGCACGTGCAGCTGCCCCCTCGGCGGGGACTGCAAGCACGTCGCCGCTGCGCTGCTCACCATCAACGCCCGCGCCCTGGCCGCGAACGCCGGCCCGCGTCCGGAAGCGCCGGCTCCGCCGCCCTCGGACTGGAGGCACGACCTCGCCCGCCTCGCCGGTGACGACGCGCAGGCGGTCACCCCGCAGAGCACCCGCATGGGTCTGCAGTTCGAGTTGCGTGACGCGGTCCCCGCTGCGCTCGCGGCCCGAGCCCGGGCCGCCGGGCGCGCCCTGCCGGCGCCGTCCCGCAGCGTGCGGCTCGGGGTCCGGCCGGTGACCCGGAGCGACGCCGGCAACTGGGTGCGCGGGCAGCTGACCTGGGGCACGCTCCCCTACTCGCAGAACCGCCTTGGCCTCGGCGCCGAGCAGCACGGGTGGTTCATGCAGCTCGCGGCCCTGCACCGCGCCGGGCAGCTCGCTGGGCTGCCCGGCGAGAGCGACTGGCTCCACCTCGACGACTTCCGCAGTCCGCTGCTGTGGCCGTTGCTCCGGCAGGCGTCGGCGCTCGGCATCGCCTTCGTGACCGGCAAGCGCGAGGGTGGCGCGGTCCTCGGCGAGCAGGCCCAGGTGCTGCTCGACGTCGCCCGGCACGACGACGCCGTGGTGATCGGTGCGAGCGCGGTGCTCGACGGCCGCCCGGTCGTCCACGGTGCAGCGCGGATGGTCGGCGACCACGGTGTGTACGTGTTCCGCGAGAGCCCCGAGTTCACGGTCGGACTCGCACCGACCCCGACGCCCGTGCCCGAGGACCAACGCCGCATGCTCCTCGAGGGCACCCGCATCACGGTGCCGACGGCCGAGGTCGACGAGTTCCTGGCCGACTGGTCCCCCCGACTGCGCGGTGCCCTCGGACTCGTCAGCTCCGACGGGTCGGTCGAGCTGCCCGAGCGCACGCCGCCCGAGCTCGTGCTCACGGCGACGTTCGAGCCGGCCCGCGCGCCCCGCACCGACGACCGGGTGCACCTGCACTGGCGCTGGCACGTCGACGGCCGCAAGGACCCGGTCTCGCTGCACGGGCCGCTCCCCGACCTGTCCGGGCTGCGCGCCGCGGACGATCCCGCCAGCACCGACGATCCTGCGGACGCGGCCGAAGCCCTGGACCCGGCCACGTCGACGGCGCCGGCCGACGACGCGACGGCAGCCGAGCCTCCCGTCCGCCCTGCCGGCCCCGGTGGCGGACTGGACTGGTTCCAGGACGGCACCGTCGACGGAGCCGACGTCGCGGTGTTCGCGAACGAGTTCCTGCCCGAGCTGCCGGCGTTCGGCGTCCGGACCGTCGTGCAGGGCGAGCGGCTCGACTACGAGCGGCTGAGCGGGCGGCCACACATCCGCGTCACGACGATGCCGTCGGACAAGCACGACTGGTTCGACCTCGGGATCATCGTCAGTGTCAACGGCAAGCAGATCCCGTTCACGCCGCTGCTCACCGCACTCGCGGGTCGACAGCGGCGACTCAAGCTCGTCGACAACTCCTACCTGTCACTGGCCGACCCCGCGTTCGACCGGCTCAAGGAACTCATCGACGAGGCCCGCGACCTCGACGAGTGGGAGCCCGACCAGCCGATCCAGGTGACGCCGCTGCAGGCCGGGCTGTGGACCGAGTTCGACCTGCTCGCCGACGAGACCTCGCACGACGAACGCTGGCAGGAGATCACCGCGGGGCTGATGGGGGCGACTCCCCCGGGCGACGTCCCCGTGCCGGACACCGTGCACGCCGAACTGCGGCCGTACCAGCACGCCGGGTACGCGTGGCTGTCGTTCCTGGCGTCGCACGGCATCGGCGGGGTGCTGGCCGACGACATGGGCCTCGGCAAGACCCTGCAGGTGCTCGCGATGGTCGCCGCCCGCCGTGCAGCAGACCCCGAGGCGCCGCCGTTCCTCGTCGTCGCGCCCACCTCGGTCGTCGGCAACTGGGTGGCCGAGGCCGCGAAGTTCACGCCGTCACTGCGGGTGTCCGCCGTCACCTCGACGTCACTGAAGGACCCCGGGCTCGTCGCCCGCACCGCGTCGCAGGCCGACGTCGTCGTGACCTCGTACGCGCTGCTCCGGCTCGACTCCCCGGCGTGGACCGACCTGCCGTGGTCGGCGCTCGTGCTCGACGAGGCGCAGTTCGTGAAGAACCCGCAGTCGCAGACCCACCGGGTGGCGTCCGAGCTGCAGGCACCGGTGAAGTTCGCGATCACCGGCACCCCGCTCGAGAACGGGCTGACCGACCTGTGGGCGCTGTTCCACATCGTCGCGCCCGGACTGCTGTCCACGTGGACCCGGTTCGGCGACGACTACGTGAAGCCGCTCGCCTCGCCCGACCTGCGGGGCGAGGCCCGTCAGCAACTGACCGCGAAGCTCCGGCGTCGGATCCGGCCGCTCATGCTCCGCCGGACGAAGCAGGCCGTCGCCGCCGACCTGCCACCGAAGCAGGAGCAGGTCGTCCGCGTCACGCTCGACCCGGCGCACCGCGAACTGTACGAGCGCACGCTCAACCGCGAGCGGCTGAAGGTCCTCGACCTCATCGACGACCTGTCGAAGAACCGGATGATCGTGTTCCGGTCGCTGACGCTCCTGCGGATGCTCGCGCTGTCGCCCGCGCTGGTCTCGAACGGTTCGGGCTCAGCGGATCCGGACGTCACGTCTCCGTCGACGCCGATCCCCTCCGCAAAGCTCGACCTGCTGCTCGACGAGCTCGAACAGCTCGCCGCCGAGGGCCGCCGCGCCCTGGTGTTCAGCCAGTTCACGTCGTTCCTGCGGATGGTGTCGGACGCCCTCGACGAGCGGGGTGTCGGCTACGAGTACCTCGACGGGTCGACCCGCAAGCGCCCGGAGGTCATCGAGCGCTTCCGGCAGGGCACCGCGCCGGCGTTCCTCATCTCGCTGAAGGCCGGCGGCTTCGGGCTCACCCTGACCGAGGCGGACACCGTGTTCGTCCTGGACCCGTGGTGGAACCCCGCCGCCGAGTCGCAGGCCGTCGACCGCACCCACCGCATCGGGCAGACCCGGTCGGTCAGTGTGCAGCGCTTCATCGCCGAGGACACCATCGAGGAGAAGGTCCTCGCCCTCGCCGCGCGCAAGGCCGAACTGTTCGCCACGATGATCGACGACGACGCACTGTTCGCCGAGGACCTGACGGCCGACGACATCCGCTCGCTGCTCGCCTGACGCGCCGGAGCGATCAGGCGAGCGCGGGTGCGGGCGTCAGCGTGCGAGCGCGTCGATCGCCGTGACCTCGTCCGCCGAGAGCTCGATGCGGGCCCCGGCGGCGTTCGACCGGATGCGCTCCGGGTTCGACGACTTCGGGATGACGACGAAGCCGTGCGCAACGTGCCACGCGACGATGACCTGGGCGCTGTCGGCGTCGTGTGCGGTCGCGATGTCGAGCAGCGTCGGGTCCTGCAGGTTGCTCGCCTTGAAGGGGCTGTAGCCCTCGAGGACGACCCCGCGTTCGGCGAGACCATCCGCGATCGTCCGGTCGTACTCGACCGGGCTCCACTTGATCTGGTTCACAGCGGGAGTCGTCCCGGTCGCTGTCACGAGCTCGTCGATCTGGTCGAGCGAGTAGTTGCTCACACCCACGGCTCGGGTCAGCCCGTCGGACTGGGCCTGCACGACCTGCTCCCACACGTCGGGACGGGCTGCACCGTTCGGCGGCCAGTGCACGAGCCAGAGGTCCAGGTGGTCGAGGCCCAGCTGGTCGAGGCTCTCCTCGATCGTCTCGCGCACGCGGTCGGCGTTGTCCGGCGGCAGCTTCGTCGTCACGAACACGTCTTCGCGGGCGAGGCCGGACGCGGCGAGGGCTTTCCCGACGCCGCGCTGGTTGCTGTAGCCCGTGGCGGTGTCGATGTGGCGGTACCCGGCCGCCAGCGCTTCGCCGACGGCGGCGGGCGCCTCGCCGTCGGGGATCTGCCAGGTGCCGAAGCCCAGGAGCGGCATCGACCCACCGGTGACGGACACGGACGGATTCGCGTAATCGGTCATGCGGACCTGTCTACGCCGTGGTCGTGCGTCGGTTCGGAGCGTGGCGGTCCACGGCCATGTCCGAGGTCTCCGCCATGATCGTCGAGGCCACCCGGCCCGCACCACAGCACCACAGCACCACCGCACCACCAGGAGTTCCACGCACCCATGACGTCCCGCCGACGCCGCCGTACCCGCATCAGCCTCACCTCCGTCCTCGTCGTCCTGGCCCTCGCGGTCGGTGGCTACGCGCTCGACGCCACCGGCGTCCTCGGACCGGATGCCGACGCGGCCGCCGGTCCCACGGCAGTCGCCACGGCCACCGTCGGCACGGACAGCGGCGCACCGGAGCCGAGCCGCGCCTCCAGTCCGACCGTCAGCTCGTCGACCGACACCGACGCTGCGGACGCCCGCGCGCTCCTCGCCACGCTGCCCGTCAAGGGCAAGGCCGCCGGCACCGGGTACGACCGCACCGGTGAGTTCGGCAGCGCGTGGATCGACGTCGACCACAACGGCTGCGACACCCGGAACGACGTGCTCGCGCGCGATCTCAGCCGCATCGTCCGCCAGGGTCCGTGCAAGGTGGTGACCGGCACGCTCGTGTCGCCGTACACCGGGGCGACGATCGACTTCGTGCGCGGGAACACGACCTCGACCCTCGTGCAGATCGACCACGTCGTCGCGCTCGAGAACGCCTGGCGCACCGGCGCGCAGCAGCTGAGCCAGTCGGAGCGGGAGGCCCTGGCGAACGACCCGTCGAACCTGTTCGCCGTCGACGGCCGGTCGAACTCCCAGAAGCGCTCGGGTGACGCCGCGACCTGGCTGCCCGCGAACACGGCCTTCCGCTGCACCTACATCGAGCACCAGGTCACGGTGAAGGCGAAGTACCGCCTGTGGGTGGCTCCGGCAGAGCGGGCCGCGATGGTTCGGGTGCTGGACGCCTGCTGACGTCGGGCGGGCTGGCGCCGCTGGGTGTCGGCCTGGAGGCCCGGCGCACCTCCGCCCCGCGTGGCAGGCTGCGGACATGGCTGAGCAACTCACGGTCCCGCAGGCGTTTGCGCTCCTCCAGATCGAACCCGATGGCCGGAAGTCCCTCGACGGGCAGACGTTGGACACCGGTCTCGCGGGAGCGGTCCTCGCCGACCTGGCGCTCCGCGGTGCGGTCTCGCTGCAGAACGGCCTGGTCACCGTCGTCGACGGCGCTGCCACTGGCGACCCGGTACTCGACGGCGTCGTCGGCTCGATCGCGGCGGCCGGTACACCGCGCAAGGCGAAGTGGTGGGTGAGCCGGCTCGGCAAGCAGCGGCTCCGCGACGACGTCTTCGCCGGACTCGTCGAGCGAGGGATCATCAGCGTCGAGCAGGGCAAGGTGCTCGGGCTCTTCCCCACCACGAAGCACCCGGAGCGCGACGGAGCCCCGGAGGCACTGCTGCGATCCGGCATCGCGGACGTCCTGGCTCGGCGCGCGGGCCCGACGCCGTTCTCCGCCGCGGTCGTCGGGCTGCTCGACGCGACGAACACGCTGCGCAAGCAGTTCGGCGCCGCCGACAAGGACCTGGTGAAGGAGATCACCTCGGGCACCTGGGCGAGCCCCGCGGTGAAGGCAGTTCTCGAGGAGATCCAAGCCGCGGCGATGATCGCCATCATGGCGGCGACCACCGCGACGACGACCACGATCGTCACGAGCTGAAGCCGGTGGCGCGATGGGCCCTGGTCGCTATGTAAAACAACAGGTGTAGTCTAGACGTCTCGATGCAGATGCATCGATCGGACTCGCTGCCCCACTGCGGACCCCGAGCCCTTCACCGTCGAAGACCTCAGGAGGCCTCCCCCATGCCCGGAACCAACGCCGTCACGTCCCGCTTCGCCGACCGCGTCGTCCTCATCACCGGCGGCGGCTCCGGCCTCGGCCGCGCCACCGCCGTCCGCCTGGCCGCCGAGGGCGCCGCACTCTCCCTCGTCGACGTCTCCGAGCAGGGACTCGACGTCACGAAGGCCGCCGTGCTCGAGGCCACCCCGGATGCACAGGTCCTGACGACCGTCGCCGACGTCTCCGACGAGGCCCAGGTCGACGCCTACGTCACAGCCACCACCGAGCGCTTCGGCCGCATCGACGGCTTCTTCAACAACGCCGGCATCGAGGGCAAGCAGAACCCCACGGAGTCCTTCACCGCCGCCGAGTTCGACAAGGTCGTTTCGATCAACCTGCGTGGCGTGTTCCTCGGCCTCGAGAAGGTGCTCAAGGTCATGCGTGAGCAGGGCTCCGGCATGGTCGTGAACACCGCGAGCGTCGGCGGCATCCGCGGCATCGGCAACCAGTCCGGGTACGCCGCCGCCAAGCACGGCGTCGTCGGCCTGACCCGCAACTCCGCCGTCGAGTACGGCCGCTACGGCATCCGCATCAACGCCATCGCCCCCGGCGCCATCTGGACCCCCATGGTCGAGAACTCGATGAAGCAGCTCGACGCGGAGAACCCCCGCAAGGCCGCCGAGGAGTTCATCCAGGTCAACCCGACGAAGCGCTACGGCGAGGCCCCCGAGATCGCTGCCGTCGTCGCGTTCCTGCTGTCCGACGACGCGTCCTACGTCAACGCGACGGTCGTCCCCATCGACGGCGGGCAGTCGGCCGCGTACTGAGTCGCTCCGTGACAGCATGGCTGGCGTGAGCACCAATGAGACCAACGGATCAGCCTTCGGCCGAGGCGTCGACAAGGCCCCGCCGACCGCGGCCGCCGAACTCCGCCGCCGGATGGCAGCCTCGCCAGCGGGCTTCCTGCGGAGTGCGGCGTGGGTCCCCTGGAAGCCGGCGGGCGGTCCGGAGGCCGGCAGTGTCGCTCACGTCATGATCCGTGACAAGCCGTTCGTGCCCGTCTTCACCGACCCGGACGAACTCGCCGCCGGCCTGCCCGACGCCGAGGGCCGTCCGGTTCCGATGTCCGAGCTCGTGTCCGCGCTGCCCGAGGAGTTCGGGATCGTGGTCGACCCGACGAGCGCTGCCGAAGCGAACTTCCTGCACGCCGATGTCCTCGCCGAGATGCGGGCGCAGATGCAGAGCGGCGTCCCGACCAACGACGAGTGACCCGCTCCGTCTGACCGCCCGCTCCGTCTGACCGCCCGCTCCGGGGCGAGTGCGAGGCATTTCCGCTGGGTGACGGTTCTGGTTCGCGATCCTCGGGGTTCGTGAACCGAAACCGTCAAGCGGGCGTCAGGAACCCGACGCCGCCCCCATCACCGCAAGCGTCAGTGCGATCGCGATCGCTACCGCCGCAGCCGTCCCGAGCGCGACGAGCCACCCGAGCGGCCGCTTCCGACGGACCTTCGCCGCGAGCACTCCGCCCGCCGTGCACACGAAGACCACGACGATCGCCTCGACCACTGCGGTCTGCATGCCCATGGACCGGTTGCACACGCGCGTCGAGGACTCCCAGTCACACCCGTACTGCGACATCGTCCCGAGGACCCAGCCGAACAGCACCGCGAAGCCGCTGAGCATCGCGATGACCACGAACAGGGCGACGGTGACGACGAGGTCAACCGTCCGAGCCACGTTCGGCTTCGGTGCCGCGACCGTGTCCGGCGCTGGTCCCCCGGCCGGCAGTGATCCTTGCGATCCTGCAGACATCGCCCCCCGCTCCCCTGGCCCCCTCGGCCGTCTGCAGCCTAGAGGACTCGGCGCGTCGCCTCGGTCAGCGAGCCGGGTCGACGAGCTCGATGAAGCGGGACAGCAGGGACAGCCCCGCGATCGACGGCGGCAGCCCCGTGGTGAGCGCCGGCGAGTGCACGAGGTAGGCCGCCCACTTCGCCCGCGAGATCGCGACGTTCAACCGGTTCGGCATGAGCAGGAAGTCGAGGCCGCGCGGGATGTCGGCCGCACTCGATGCCGCCAGGGACACGATCGACACCACGGCCTCGCGGCCCTGGAACAGGTCGACCGTGCCGACCTGGGTGCCGGTGAAGCCCGCGCGGTCGAGCTCCTGCCGGATCAGGGCGCCCTGTGCGTTGTACGGCGCGACGACGATGACGTCCTCGTCGGTCAGGGAGCGGGTCTCGGAACCGTCGGTCCACGTGCGGCCGACGACGTCGACGACGAGTGCGACGACCCGTGCGGCCTCTTCAGCAGAGGACGTCGTGTTGCCCCCGTGCACGACCGGCACGGGGTGCACCCCGGCATCGATGCCGTCGAGGTGCCGACCGGAGACCATCGACGCCAGCTGCCCGTCGTAGGACAACGCCGACACGGACTCGGTCAGCGCCGGCTCCATGCGCCGGGTGCGGGCCAGGAAGTAGCCGAACTCCGGTGGCAAGACGTGCTCGCCGTCCGCGAGCCAGCCGAGCGCGGACTCGTCGACGGGCTCCGGGTGCGAGCCCTGGGACACCTGCGGGAGCTGCTGCGGGTCGCCGAGCAGCAGGAGTCGGGTCGCGGCGATCGAGGACGCGATGGTCGGGGCGAGGGAGAACTGCCCGGCCTCGTCGACGACGAGCAGGTCGAGGGACCGGCGCTCGATCGTCGACGCGTTCGCGAACGTCCACGCGGTCCCGCCGACCACGCCACCGGTGCCGGACACCTCGCACGATGACAGGAACGCGGCGACGGCGGCACCGTTCTTCAGGGGCGTCCACGCGGCGGCGTCGAGCTCGTCCTCGGTCGCACCGGACTTCGGCACCTTCACGACCCGGTCCGCGGGGACGCCGGCGTTCACGACCGACGACAGGAAGTTCTCCGACGTCGCGTGGGACTGCCCGACGACGCCGACGCGCCAGCCGTACTCGCGGACGAGCCGTGCGACGACGTTCGAGCCGACGTAGGTCTTGCCGGTGCCGGGAGGCCCCTGGATCGCCAGGTACGAGTGGTCGAGGCCGAGCAGCGTCGACACCACGGCGGACACCGTGTCGTCGCCCTGCACGGGCACGATGGCACCGCGCGGCGGCACCCGGCGCAGCAGGTCGAAGGCCGGGTCCGCCACCATCGAGGGCAGCTCGTCGAGGACCTGCTGCCCCCACTCGGCGATCGCCTCGGGCTGCGGCTTCGCCCGGGGCGGAGCCGACGGTGCGAGCGCGACCGGGAACTCGTGGTGCGGCTCCGCTCCGACGGGCAGTCCCTCCTTCACGAGCACCTCGACGGCATCGCCGTCGTCCCACACGTCCACGATCACGGCGCGGGACGACGCGCCCTTCGACCCGGGGCCCGGAGACACGACCGACGGCGGGAGTGGGTCGTCGTAGACGAGGTGGGGCGTGCCTCCCGGCCGGAGCCGCGAACCGGGCGCGAGCGTCCCCGACAACCGGAGTTCTCGCGACTGCGAGCGGGCACGCGGCAGCGTGTCCCAGTCCCGCTCGACGGACGCACGCTCCACGACGAGCACGTCGCGGGTGTCGGCCCAGTCGTCGACCGGGTTGCGCAGGCGGTCGAAGTGGTCCTGCCAGAAGGTCTTCGCCTCGCGCCGGTGGTATTCGATCGCGGCTGCGGCGAGCGCCAATGCGGTCTCGTCGGGCGTGCGGTCGAGGGCGTCGACACCCTCCAGGTGCGACGCGAGCGCGACGTACACCGGGTTCGGCTCTCGCTCGACGGGGATCGGCGGGAGCTCGAGTTCGAGCGCGGGGTCGGCTGCGTCCGGGTCGTCGGTGCGCAGCGATCGGAGCCAATCGCGCAGGCGCAGGGTCGAGCGGCAGTCGTAGGCGTTGTAGTCGGCGACCTCGTCGAGCATGTGCTGGCCGGCGGCGGGGTCGCCGTTCCGGAGCTCCTCGATGGCGTCGACGTAGGCGGTGATGCTGTCGGCGGCGTTCGTGACGTCGCTCTCGCGCAGGTCGTCGCCCATGTACAGCGGCTCGAGCTTCTTGATCGAGTAGCTGTGGCTGCCGACGATCAGGGCCTTGCGGACGATCGGGTACAGGTCGACCAGGACGCCGGCACGCAGCAGGTCGTCGACGGCCTCTTCACCGACGCCGTGCCGCGCGGCGAGCGACAGCAGGTGCGTCCGCTCGTAGGCCGCGTAGTGGTAGATGTGCATGCCCGGGTACTGCTGCCGCCGGGCCTCGATGAACGCGAGGAACTGCTCCAGCGCAACTCGCTCGTCGCGGATCGTGTGCGCCCAGAAGGCGGTGAACTCCGCGCGGTCGTCGACCAGGCCGAACAGGTAGTCGAGGCCCCAGTGCACGCCGTCCTCGGTGTGCAGCGGGTCGCCCTCGAAGTCGAAGAAGACGTCGCCCGGGTCTGGTGCCGGGATCGCGTCGAGCGCGCGGGCATCGAGGACCTCGAAGCGCGGCTTCGCGGGCTGGTCCGGCCCGTCGGCGCCGTTCCGTCGGGCGGTCTCCGTCTCGATCTGGAGGCTCGCCTGACGCACCAGCCGATCCTGCGTCGCGCGGGACAAGCCCGGCACTGCCCGGGTGCGGACCGCCAGGTCGTCGATCGTCCGCACCTCGTGCTTGATGAGCTTCGCCCGCTGATCCAGACGCATGCCCGCGACGAGGACGAGGTCGCGGTGCTCGGCCACCTGGGTCGAGCAGACGTCGCAGCGGCCGCACGACGAGTAGCGCGGGTCACCCCACTGCAGCGGCTCGTCGGCGGCGATGCGCTCGGCGATCACCCGCTGCAGTTCGGCGCGCTGCGTGCGGTACACCGGCGCGATGTCGGCGAGGCCGTGCGTGGTCGTCGTGCGGTCGCCGAGCACCAGGTGCACCTGCTGCCCGGTCGGGATGCCGTGTGCCTGCATCTGCTCGGCATAGGCGGCGAGCTGCAGCAGGGCGCTGATCTTGGCGTGCCGGGCGAGCTTGGTGTCGTAGACCTCGTACTCGCCCTGGTCGTTGCGGATGATGAAGTCCGCGAACCCGATGAAGCCCGGGGTCTCCGTCGAGGGTGCCGCGTGGAACGTCGGTTGGTACAGGACGTCTGCGCCGTCGGCGAAGGCCTGTCGCGCTTCGGCTGCGGCGTGTGCGTAGTCCGGCGGGGCGGGGCGGTCGAACTCGACGACGTCGCGGGTCTGCTTGAGGATGTCGAGGTAGTCGAGTTCGTGCTGGTCCCCCAGCCGGGCGGTGCGCTCGAGCATGTCGTCGTGTGCTTCGGGCAGGGGTTCCCCGCGACCGAGCTTGACGTCGAGCCGGCGCAGGAACGCCCACTCGCAGGCCGACCACGTGCTGAGGTCGCTCGGGCTGAGCAGCACGTGCCCGTCGACGCCGATCTGCATGCGTTCCCCCGTCTCTCTGGTGCCCTGCGAGCCTAGGGCCGCCCGCCGACACCGGCGCCGCGCGCGGTCAGACGGCGGCGGCCGGCGTCAGCGCACCTCCGCGGAGTCCCAAAGGCGGCGCGCCAGCCGACCGGCCTCAAGGACGGCAGGCCAAGCGACCACGGCGAGCAGACAGCCGTCCGTGACGGCGCGCGTCAGCGGAACGAGCAGCAACGGTACCTGCGTCCAACTCGCGAGCGTCCAGCAGCCCGCGGCGATCCCGATGATGCACCCGAGACGCCGCAGTGCCGTGGAACCGGCCCGACGGGCGATCACCACGCCGATGGCGAGCGCGAGGACCGGCCCAAGCATGTGCGCAACCGACACCGACCAGTACACGGCCTCTGGTTCCACATCGACAGCCATGCGACCAACCACCTGAACAGCCAGGGCACCGAGCGTCCAGCACACGATCCGGTCTCCACGCCAGCTGAGCACGCCCCCGATCAGCAGCAGCACGATGCTCGCACCCGCCACCACGGCGGACGAGCCAGCCATCGGACTCGCGAAGAAGATGCGGGTGAAGTCATCGGCCGCCTGGATCGTCACTCCGAGAGCCCCCAGCGCCCCGGCGCTTCGTCCGATCGACTCAACGCGCATCAGTCCCGCGCTCCAGACCGGAGCAGGTCGTCGTGCCGTGACATGGCTGTCAGACACACCTGTTTCCACGCGGGGCCGCGCTCGGACAGCATCGATGGCCATCGCGCCTCGTCGTCCTCCGCACGGAGGAGCGCGAGATCACGCTGGTCCAACGACGCTCGCACGGCTTCGCCGACGCCAGAGAACGCCCGGTCGTAGTACGCACCGTCCGTCTCCGTTACCCGCTCACCGCGGATCGCGCGGACGGCCTCGTCGAACGTGTACTGGGAGCAGTTGGTCAGGAACTCCTGCTGCGCCGTCGGGGCAGGGGCGGATGTCGACGACGACCGCACCTCGGGATCCTCGCGAGGCGGGTCGACCTGGGAGATCAGATCGCGCGGTCCGACGACGAACCAGTTCACGCCGCGCCGGGCTCCGCGTCCGTCCACGAGAGCGTCAGCCCAGGACGGGAGGATTTGGTCGACGGACCGGCTACTGCCGTACACACGAACGGAGACCGTGTCGGCCGCGTCCACGCAGTCGTAGCCACGCATCGAGTCCCAGAACGTCAAGTCGTCCTGGTAGTCGTCCCGGTCCTCACAGGGGAGCCCCGCAATGAGCACATCGGCAAGACGCTGCTGCGAAACGGTCTCGATGATCCGGGCGCTTTCCGTCGCCGGGCGAACGGTTGTGGTGGTCCGGGGCGTTCGGGTCGTCGTCGGGTCGGGAGCGCCGCACCCGGTCGCGGCGACCGCGACGGCGCAAGCGCCCACCCATATGAGCGAGCGCCTGCGCCGACGTGTCGCGATCAGCCCCACTGCACGCCCGCGACGCCCGAAGCAGTCATTCCCCGGATCTGCTTCGATGCCGCAACGTTGCCCCAGTTGATGACCACGCCACGGCGACCGGTCCCGCATCCCGACGCGGTCCACGTCGTCTGCGCACGAGCGTTGAAGCCCTTGCTCCACACGCAGACCCCGACCCGGCCTTGGTCGCGGTACCAGCTGTACGTGACCTTCGTCTTCGTGCTCGACCCGATGATGCTGCACCCCGACACGGACGTGAGCATCTTCGGGATCGCCGTGAACGCGCGGTCATGGCAGGGATTCTTCCGGCTGATCGAGTTCCCGTCCTCGTCGACCCGGGTCGCGTTCGCGGGGTCGAAGGTCGGGTCGACCACCACGTTGTCGGGAACGGCCGACGATGGGTCAGGTTCGGCCGCGACCGCCGGGCCAGCTGCCAGCAACGGTGAGACCACCGCGGCGACCGCGGCGACGACCAGCATTTGCTTCATGGTGTGCTGCACTGCACACCCCCCTCTCAGTCAGACAACCGCCCTGGTTGCCGCTGCAAGGTATATCAATGTGGTGACTGAAATGACAAATCCGGCTCGTCCGCGCTCGGTACCGGCACGAACCGCGGCCCGTCGTACCCGTCGCGGGTCACGTGCGCCGTGAAGTCAGCGAGCGTGCGAACCCAGTGCCCCCGCTCGCCGTACAGCGCCTGGTAGACGACGACCGGTTCCTCGGTCTCGACGTCACGGGCAACGAGCTGCACCTCGTAGTCGTTGCCCTTGAAGTGGCGGTACCGGCCAGGAGTCACGTCGTCGCTCACACCCGCGATGCTAGGGCCGGGTGGCAGAGCGCTCCTACACTCGGGCCATGACCGAGCACGCTCGAACGGACCGCGGCCTCGACCGACTCGTCAACTTCTCGGACGCCACCGTCGCCATCGCGATCACGCTCCTGATCCTGCCGCTGGTCGACATCGCCAGTGACCTGCGCGACGGCAAGGGCGCAGGCGACCTGCTCAGAGCGCACTGGCCCGCCCTGCTCGAGTTCCTCATCACGTTCTGGTTGATCTCGAGGTTCTGGATCCTCCACCACCAGGTGTTCGAGCACGTCCGCTCCTACAACGCCCGGGTCATGCAGCTGAACTTCGTGTGGCTCATCAGCATCGTGTTCCTGCCCTTCGCCGCGAACCTGCTCAACAGCGGCGAGAACGACGACCGCGTGGCGCACGCCCTCTACCTCGGCAGCATGGTCGTGACGAGCTTGGCCCTCACCGGCATCGAACTCGTGCTCCGACGGAACCCAGAGTTGCTCGCCACACCGCTGGGCGACTCGGCGCGAGGGCTCATCGCTGCCGGCCTGCTGTCGCTCGCCCTGATCCTGTCGGTGGTGTTCCCGAACATCGGTCTGCTCTGGGCCTTGCTCCTCGTGCTGCAAGGCACGGTTGCCCGGCTGCTCCGCCGCGTCTGAGCACGGTACGGGCGGCGCGTGGCCGTCGTCGTCAGGGGCGTACGGACGTTCGTCGAGCGGCGCCGGGGGCCGGGCCGGGCCCTTGAACAGTATGCCTGTTCACGGGGACGGAGACCGGCGAGCGGAGCTCTGAACGCGAGCCCCGCCGACCCCGCCGCGCTCCTCCGAGACCGTCACGTTGGGTCACGTTCGCCTGCGTCGCACCGGAACGACGTACCGTCACGGCATGACCGTCATCGTGGCCGTCGCCGTCCTGGTGGGAGTCCTCGCACTCGCCACCGTGATCGGCCTGCTCCTGCGCGCAAGCACTGGCCGCGCGCGGAACACGGAAGCCAGTACCGACAGCAGCGTCGCCGACATCGCGCCGTCGACCGCCTTCGGCACCCGCGCCACCCTCGTCCAGTTCTCCACGCCGACCTGCGCGCGCTGCCCCGCGACGGCCCGCCAGCTCGACAGCCTCGCAGCGCAGTACGCCGGCGTGACTCGGCTCGAGATCGACCTGACCGAGCACCCGCACCTCGCCACCCGCTTCAACGTCCTGCAGACACCCACGGTCCTGCTCGTCGACGGTTCCCACGCCGTCCGCACCCGCTTCGGAGGGCCACCCCGCCCACCGGAACTCGCCGCAGCCCTCGACACCGTCCTCACCGGCCCACAGGAGTCCCGATGACCAGCACCCCCGACACCGCCCGCGGCATCGACCCGCGCTCCCCACGCTTCGGCGCCGCCGTCACGACGGTGCTCCTCGCCGCGACGATCGTCCTCACGCTGATCCCCGCCACGTGGGTCGTCGGCATCGTCCTGCTCGCCGTCATCGTGGCGCTCTTCGCAGTCGGGGGCATCGCCGGCATCCGCCGCCACCCCTACGGCGCGCTCTTCCGTCGCTTCGTCCGCCCACGCCTCGCCCCGCCCGCCGAACTCGAGGCTCCGGAACCCCCGACCTTCGCCCAGCAGGTCGGCCTGTTCGTCACCGCGGTCGCGCTGCTCCTCGCCCTGCTCGGCGTGCCCTACGCGGCCCCCATCGGCGCCGCCGTCGCTCTGGTCGCCGCGTTCCTCAACGCCGTCTTCGACGTCTGCATCGGCTGCCTGCTCTACGTGTGGCTGGTCCGTGCGGGCGTCTTCCGTCCGCGACGCGGCATCGCCTGACGGCGGTCGACCGGGAGGCCCAGCCCGCTTCCGCCCCGCCGCCCGCGCCGTCGGTCTGGTTCCGTCCGCCGCCCGGCGAACAACCGGAATCACCTCGCGCCGCGCGATTCCGCGGTTCAAGGTGACTCCGGTTGTGCGGCGGCGGAGGCTCCCCCCACGGCAGCCTCCGACGCCGGGTCGGTCAGATGGCGAGCGCCTGCTCACTGAGCGCGACGAGGTCGTCCGCGCGCAGGTTCGGCCAGCCGTGCAGCAGTTCGCGCCACTGGGCCGGCAACGACGACGCCCCGTACAGCGCACCGGCAAGGCCACCGGCGATCGCGGCGACGGTGTCGGTGTCGTTGCCGGTGCGCACTGCACGGACCAGGGCGTCCTCGAGCGAGGAGCTCAGCTTGACCGCGGCGTAGGCGGCCTGCAGCGCGGACACCACCCACCCGTTCGACTCCGTGAAGTCGACGGGGTCCGAGTGCTCGGCCGTGACTATGCGGTCCACCCACAGTCGGCGCCGGTCGAGGTCAAGCAGGTCGATCCCACGCAGGACGTCGAGTTCGCCGTTCAGCACCGCGTGCCGGATCGCCACGCACCAGAGCACGCACGCGTCCCCCGCGTCGGACTCGTAGTGCGTCAGGTCGCTGATCGCGCGAGCCGCCGAGGCGAGCCGCTCCTCTTCGCCGGCGTCACCGCGGAGGTAGGCGAGCACCAGCGGTGCGGTCCGCATGAGCGACCCGTTACCGGCGGAGCGGCCCTTGAACTCGTGCTCCTGTCGGGCCGCAGCCCGCGCGACGGAGGCGATCCGCGCCTCCAGACCGGTCAACACGTTGCGCGTCTGGATGCCGACGTCGGGCGCGTTGACCGACCACGCTGCCCAGGCGGCCACCAGGCCGTCGAGAGCTGGCTCCGACGCTGGGTCGCCGCCGCGGGCGACCGTGCGGAGGATCGGAACGGCCATGCTCGTGTCGTCGGTCCACTCCCCCGGCGCCCAGCCGAAGGAGCCGCCGCCGGTCATCGTGATCGGGGTCGGCTCGGGCACTGCTGGTCGGAACTCGTACCCGGCGCCGAGGGCATCGCCGGCGGCGGAACCGAGGACGGCACCGACTGCTCGGTCGTGGATCTGCGGGGTGGTCATGTGGACCTCCGGATCGGGTTTGCGCGGAACTGCGTAAAACTGAGACTGCACCGTCCGCCGCGTTTACGCAAGTGTGCGTAAACTCACGACCATGACCGACGAGTACCGCGACGCGAGCGGCCGACGACTGACGGACTACCCGCGACCGTCCGTCGCCGTGGACACCGCCGTGCTGACCGTCCCCGTGGGCAGTCCACTGTCCGTCGTGCAAGTGCGCGATGCCACTGAGTGCGACTGGCGACTCCCCGGGACGTTCGTGCACGAGGGCGAGCGGCTGGCGGACGCGGTGTTGCGGTCGCTCTCCACGAAGGCGGGCGTGACGGGGCTCGCACCGCAGCAGCTCCACGTGTTCGACGACCCGGCGCGCGATGATCGCGGATGGGTGCTGTCGGTGGCGCACCTCGACGTGGTGCCGGCTCATGCTCTGGACGTGGACGAGTCCCAGGTGCGACTCGCGCCGGTGATCGAGGCGCGCGGGATGGTGCACGGACACGACGACATCCTCGAGTTCGCGGTCGCTCGGCTCCGGTCCGTCCACAGCGATGCTCCGGATCCGCACGGGCTGCTCGACGAGCCGTTCACGATGTCGGAGTTGCGGCAGCTGCACGAGGCAGTTCTCGGCGAGCGCCTGCTGCCGGACTCGTTCCGTCGAGCGATGCTGCCGAAGCTGGTCGCGACGGACACGAAGCGGGCGGACGGGCCGGGGAAGCCTGCGACGCGGTACCGGCGGGGATGACGGAGCCGGCCGGTCGCCGGCCCCAGACCCGTCCGTCGGTTCGTCCGGCCGTCCGGCCGTCCGCACAACCAAAGCGCATCCGCGCCGCGCGATCCCGCGGCGCGAGCTGACTCCGGTTGTGCGAACCGGAACCGCACCGCGCCTCGCCGCCAGTCCCGGCACGCTCACCACCCGTAACACGGAATTTACTTTCACCGCTGGCGCTCGCGCACGAAAGACGCTTTCATAGCGGAATGACGATCACCGAGCGGTCAGAGCGGTCAGAGCGAGCCGACCGGGTCGAGCGCGCCGACGCCTTCGCCCTCGTCCGCACCCAGTCGGCCACGATGCCGTCGAGCATGCGCGCCATCGCCGACGCCGTCCTCGAGGACCCGGCAGCCGCAGCCACCACGAACGCCGCCGAACTCGCCGGCCGCGCGGGCGTCTCCCCCGCCACGGTCTCCCGCTTCGCCCAGCACCTCGGCTTCGCGAACTTCGCCGGCCTGCAGCGCAGCATGACCCGGGCCGTCGAACGCGGCATCCACGAGCGCGAGCACACCGAGATCCACGCAGGGGTCGCCGTCGACGACGACGTCGTCACCGTGATCGCGAAGGTCACCGAGGACGTCCGCGCCGTGATGGCCGATACCCGTGCCGCGCTCGACCCGCACGCGCTCGACGCAGCGGCCGCAGCCGTGAGCGAAGCCCGCCGCGTCGTCCTGTACGGCGTCGGCGCGAGCGGCATCGTCGCCCGTGACCTCCACCTCAAGCTCGAACGCATCGGCATCGTGAGCTCGATCGCCGACGACCCGCACAACGCCCTGACCCTCGCGAGCGTCATCGGCGAGCACGACGTCCTGGTGCTCGTCAGCCACTCGGGCTCCACCACCGAGACGCTCGAGGTCGCCCACGCCGCCGCAGCCCAGCGGTCGACGATCGTCGCGATCACCGGCCACGCCAACGCCCCGCTCGCCACCGCGGCCCACCACGTCCTGCTCGGCGTCGCCGGTGCCGAGAGCGCCCTCCGCCCCGCAGCCATGGGCAGCCGCATGAGCCAACTCGCCATCGTCGACGCCCTCTTCATCGTCGTCGCGCAGCGCACCGACGAGCGGTCCCAGCCGCTCCTCGCCCGCAGCCGTGACGCCGTCCGCACCCACCACCGGAACTGAGCACCACCATGACCCACACCCACGACGCCCTCCGCGACGAACTCGCCGCCCTCACCACCGAGGCGACCGACCACTCGCTGGACGACATCGACACGATCTCCACGCTGGAAGCTGCCCAGCGCATGAACGCCGGCGACCGCAGCGTGCCTGCGGCACTGGAGCCGTGCCTCCCGGCCATCGCCCTGGCGGCAGACTCGATCGCCGCAGCGTTCGCGCGCGGCGGCCGACTCGTCTACGTCGGCGCCGGCACGCCGGGCCGACTCGGCGTCCTCGACGCCAGCGAGTGCCCGCCCACCTTCGGCACCGACCCGAGCCAGGTGGTGGGGCTCATCGCCGGCGGCGACGTCGCCCTGACCACCGCCGTCGAGGGCGCGGAGGACGACGAAGCAGCGGCCGTCCGCGACCTCGACGCGCTCGGCCTGACGGCCGACGACGTGGTCGTCGGGATCAGCGCGTCCGGCAGGACGCCCTACGTGATCGCAGCCATCCTGGAGGCCCGGCGCCGCTCCGCCCTGTCGGTCTCCGTCGCGTGCAACCCCGACTCGGCCGCGGGGCGGGAGGCGGACATCGCCATCGACGTCGTCGTCGGCCCCGAGTTCATCGCCGGCTCGACCCGCCTGAAGGCGGGCACCGCGCAGAAGCTCGTGCTCAACATGCTCACCACGCTCGCGATGGTGCGCAGCCACAAGACCTACGGCAACCGCATGGTCGACGTGCGGGCCACGAACGCGAAGCTCGTCGCGCGGGCGTTCTCGCTCGTGCAGGACGTCACCGGCGCTTCCGACTCGATCGTTTCGTCTGCGTTGTCCGAAGCCGACGGCGAGGTGAAGACCGCCATCGCCGTCATCCTCACCGGCGCATCTGCTCCTGACGCCCGTGAGCGCCTCGTCGCTGCCGATGGTTCCCTGCGCGCCGTCATCTCCTGACCCGTTCTGCCTTTCCTCCGTTCGTTTCCTTTCCCCCGAGGAGCACCCCATGCCCGATGCACAGCAACTCGCCCAGCAGATCCTCGACTCCGTCGGTGGCTCCGCGAACATCGCCGACGTCGAGAACTGCATGACCCGGCTCCGGGTCGAGGTTTCGTCTCCCGCGTCGGTCGACCTGCCTGCGCTGCAGGCCACCGACGGCGTCATGGCCGCCATCGCCGCCGGCTCCAACTTGCAGATCGTGCTCGGCCCGGGTCTCGTCGATCGTGTGGCCGACGACTTGGAGGCCCTGCGCGCGGCCGCCCCGGCGGCTGCGGCTGGCGGATCTGGTGCGTCGCCCGAGGAGCTCGCCGCTCGCGGCGCGTCGATCAAGGCCTCCGCGCGGTCTCGCTCCGATGGCCGCACCATGCGCGCGATCCGGAAGATCTCCGCGATCTTCATCCCGCTCATCCCCGCGCTGATCGCCTGCGGGCTCATCGCCGGGATCAACGGCATCCTGACGAACCTCGGGTGGGTGCCCGGGGTGACGCCGTTCCTCGGTGTGCTGTCCAGCGAGTTCCTGTCGCTGCTCGCCGTGTTCGTCGGGATGAACGCCGCGAAGGAGTTCGGCGGCACGCCCATCCTCGGCGGTGCGGTCGGCGGCATCATCGTCGCGGCCGGCGTCGCGAACGTCACCGTGTTCGGCGAGACCTTGGCGCCCGGGCAGGGCGGTGTGCTTGGTGGTCTGGCGGGTGGCATCCTCGCCGCCTATGTCGAACGGTTCAAGCGAGTGCTCGACCACGCGGTTTTCGTGATCGTCCGCAACGCGCCCCAAGATGCTGCTCTTGCCGACGCCGTAGCTACCGGAAAGCGCGATGTTCAGGACATCGTCCTTCTTCAAGTTCTCGGCGATGGCTTAGGCGTATCACGCGTGCTCGGACTCGATGAACTCCGGCGTGAGCGCGGTGAGATCCCACCCTGCAGATCCGGGTTTCTCGTATGTTGCGCCTTCGGGCGCTTGAGCGCGCTCGGTCATACTTCCCAGTCCTCCTCCGCGAGCGGCGCCCCGTTCAGTTCGTCGCGACGCAGCCGCCAGTCAGGAAGGTTGCGGTCCATGAGCGTCGAGAATCGCCCTCCGTGGCTTCCCTCAAAGTAGTGAGTGAGCTCGTGCACCACGATGTACTCGAGACAATCGGGGTGCTTCTTCGCGAGCTCCAGGTTGAACCAGACACTGTGCGTATCGCGGTTGCACGAGCCCCATTTCGTCTTCATCTTGCGGATAGTCCACTTGGGGACCGTCACTCCGAGCCGATGCTCCCACTTGCTCACCAGGTCGGGAACCACAGCTCCGAGCTGCTCGCGGTACCACCGCTCGAGATATCTGCGGCGTTGGTCGGCGGAGGTTTCTACCGCGACGTAGAGCGCAAGTCTGTCCCCGTCGACCTCAACGTTCGCGCGCCCCGGTCGCTCGACAACTTTGAGCCGCTTGCGCACTCCCCACACATAGTGGGATTCACCGGTCACCATCTCGCGGGTTGTCTGCCTGGCAGCATCCTGAAGCTCTATCCTCTGACGACGAATCCACGCAAGACGCTGAACAATGGCGAGCCGGATCTGATCGTCATCGACGCGAAGCGGCGCCGCAATACGGACACGTCCAGCTGGCGGGTAGACCCCGATATGTAGGTGTTTGATGTCTTTGCGAACGACTTCGATATCGAGCCCGCGGACGGTGAGGTACGCGCTAGCGATACTCATCACGAGACCTCACGAGATCGAACAGCGTTTCCACCCGCTCATCACCCGCGGGCAGAAGCCGTGCGATCGCTCGCTTCACTTGCTTCTGCTTAATCGGGTTATCGATCCAACCGTGCTGCTTCACGTTACGGATCGCAGAGTCGATTGCGAATGCGAGGTCAGCATCATCATCGAGCGTGTCCATAAGTGCCGTCTGCCCTCCGTGCTTAGCCCATGATGGATAGGTCTTGCCGGTGTCCTTGGTTCCCAGCTGCTGCGCGGCCTGCAGGATCTTGGCCAGATACTGCTCGTAGTCGAGCGCCTGCTTGCGGCGCTCCTCGAGGATTGCGTCGAGAAGTTCACTCATCCGGTCGTAGAACTTCGGGTTAAGCGCATGCTCGTCGATGATCACCTTGCGCATGTTGTTGATGATGACCTCGGCGACCGCATCCTTGCTCTGCTTGACACCGGGGGGGAGCTTGTCGAGCGCGTTCGGACCGAGCTTGACGAAGAGATCGATGAGACCGGTGTCCTCGAAATCCGACACAACCTGCGAGGCACCAGCCTTGATGTACGTGTCGAGCAGGAACCGCATATCAGCTTCGTAGGCCTTGAAATTGACGTCCTCGCCGGCGGAGAGTTTCACCTCTGCCCGGACGTCGCTGTAGTGCGCGATCTCTTTCCTGATCTTCTCGACATCCGCTGGGCTATACCCGACCTCGGTCATGTCGTTCGCGAGGTTGGTAAATGCGCGGGTAACTGCTGAGACAGCCTTGTAGAGCTCAACTCGCTTCGGTTCGTTGGCCTTGATCTGGGCCGCGTTCCCTGCCTCGTTCGCGACGAAGTAGGCGCGGTACTGGTCTGTGCCCTTCGGTGGCAGCACCGGCTCGCACAGCGCACGGATGCGCTCAAGGGCATCCTCAAGGTCTTCCTGCGCCTTCTCGATTCGATCAGAGAGAAGTCCTTCGATGTCCTGCTTCTCGTAGCCTTCAAGCGCGCCCGACGTGTAGTCATTGATCGCGCTTTCCAGGGAGTTGAAGAGGTCACGGTAGTCGACGATGTAGCCGTAATCCTTATCGTCGCCGTCAAGTCGGTTTACTCGGCAGATCGCCTGGAAGAGGCCATGATCCTGCATCTTCTTATCGATGTACAGATATGTCGCGCTCGGCGCGTCAAAGCCTGTTAGCAGCTTATCCACCACGATAAGAAGCCGCATCTGTCCTGGTTCTTCGACGAATTGCTTCTTGACTGCGGTTTCGAACTCCTCGACGCGGCCCATCGCAGCGTCCTCGGACTCATCGAAGTAGTCCGCGAGCATGCGACGGTACGTGTCGTACTGCGCGAACTTTTCTGTCTTGCCAGCCCCTGAGTCTTCTTTGGAGATCTCTGAGATATTGGGCTGGTAGCTCGTGACGATTGCGCACTTACCCTTGAACCCGGCAGCGACGAACAGGTCATAGAACTTGCACGCCTGGTAGATGCTCGCCCCAACGAGCATGGCATTGCCACGACGATCCATCAGCCGTGGCTTGGTGTCCATGTCCAAGAGGATGTCGGCCACGATTTGCTCGGCGCGAGACTTGCTGGATACCACCTTTTGCATGGTGCCCCAGCGCTTTTTGAGTTCGGCGCGAGAGAGATCCGTCATGCCCTTGGTCTTGGCCTCGAACCACTTATCAACATGGGCCGGCGACGTCAGAGCCTGATCGATGTCTCGGGCTTCGTAACGTAGGTCGAGCACGACGCCGTCGTTGACAGCCTCATTGAACTTGTAGGTGTGGATGAACGAGCCGAAGGTCTCGATGCTGGTCGCCTTGTCCGCTTTCAGGAGCGGGGTGCCGGTAAATCCGATGAACATTGCGTCCGGCAGAAGCTGCTTCATGGCGCGGTGCATTCGGCCAGATTGCGTGCGGTGGGCTTCGTCGACAAACACAAAGATGTTGCCCTTGGCGCGGAAGTCTTTCGGGAGCGAAGCGCTCAGCTCCGCGATGTAGTCATCCGCGTCGGCATCACCGTTGTCGCCGCTATTGCGGAACTTGTGCACGAGCGACCCGATGAGCCATTCCTCGGACGTGTTGAGCGTACTGATGAGGTCGGCGCCGCTCTTCGTCCGATAAATCGACTCGTTGACACCCTTGAAGACATTGTCGATCTGCTCGTCCAGCTCGGTGCGATCCGTAATGATCAGTACACGCGGATCGGTCCCGACCTGCGATTCGCGGATCCACTTCGCCAGCCAGACCATGGTCAGGCTCTTGCCCGACCCCTGGGTGTGCCAGATGATGCCACCCTCGCGCCGAGCAATGCGCTGCTGCGCAGCTCTGACACCGAAGTACTGATTGTGACGCGGGCCCTTCTTGACTCCTTTGTCGAAGACGACGAAGTCGTGAATCAGTTCGAGGAAGCGGTCCTGCGCGCACATTTGCAATAGCGCGCGGTCAAGCGGAGAGTCGACGTCGGAGTCTTCTTTCCATTCCAGCCAGTACCTCTCCGGCGTATCGATCACGCCGTAGCGAAGTCCCTCAGCATCGTTGCCCGCGAAGAGGTACTGCACCGTCGAGAAAAACGGGCGAATGAAATCCTTGCTTTGGTTGCCGATGGACTGGCGGATACCTTCAGTTAGCGAGACCTTCGATCGCTTGAGCTCGATCACCCCGAGCGCCAGCCCGTTCACGTAGAGCACGATGTCCGGGCGCTTCGTGTGCTGACCGAGGACGGTCACTTCCTCCGCAACGGCGAAGTGGTTGGCGGACGGCGTCTGCCAGTCAATGAACCAGACAGTCTGCGTCGACTCCCCCACCGCTGCCTTGACCTTCACGCCGTAGCGCAACAGCTGATAGACGTCACGGTTCGCCTCGTAAAGGTTGTGACCAACGCCAACCGCCGCGGCTTTCTGGAGCTGGTCCAGAGCGCGAGTGATGAGCGTCTCGTCGTAGTTGCGAGCGCGTAGATTCTGCGTCAGGACATCGACTTCGATCCCAGTGGCGCGGTTTCCGTCGTGCCAATCCCCGAAATAGTCGTAGTCCAACCGCTCGGTGAACAGCTTCACGACGCGGTCCTGCGTCTTCTTCTCGATCTGTCCTACTGCGCTCATTACACTCCCCCTGCGTGCTTAACTAACGAATCATCGACCCACCGCGCGAGCACGCTCAGGGCTACTAGGTACTCGAGCGCGACCTGTTCGGTGAGCTCTTGATCCGCCTCATGCGAGAGCGGGTTCCGGATCCCAGCAAACACACCCTCAGCAAAGGCCATCGCCCCGCGCTGTGCGGATCGATACGTGTCGCTATCCTCGGGCGGAATCCGTCGCAGTCGCAACCTCCCCGGCTTCGCCTCATCGAGCGAGAAGGACTGCTTCAAGAGATCTGTTTCGCTCACTTCTTGGCGCCCGACCTTGTTTTGGGTCTCGGCGTTGAGCTTAGTTACGGCGTCGCGCACGGTCTGAACGACGTGGCCAGACTGCCAGAACGAACGAGCTCCGCTCCAGATCCATGGGTGGATGTCGGCAGCTGAGATTCGCGGCGCATCGTCCGCGAGCATCTCGTCGAGTTCCTGCGCCCGATCAATCTGTGCGAGACCTCTGCTTGCGGCTTGCCGGAGGCCCTGCCATCTCCGACCGCCTTCGATCACCTGCCCCCGCCGTTGCGGAGTCGCCCGATCGAGGTCTTGCGCGACGACCTGAGCTTGACGGGCGATGTCTTCCTCCCGTCCTCTGGCGAACGAGCCGAAGACGCCAGGAGAGGACGATACGACGCACTCAGTCATGTGGATGAAGGCCGTCAATTGTTCCGCGGCCCAAGAGTTGTTTAGGCCGCTCACGTTGTTACCTCCGCGGGGAGACGCACGCGACCGGTAAGGAGCTGCTGCATCATGCCCTGCTTGATAGCACGGGCTTTGTCAAGTCGAGAGTCGAGCGCTGAAAGTTCGCGATCCACTTCCTCGATGACGGCTGCGATTGCGTCCTGCTCATCGCGATCGGGAACTCTCATGCGCAAATCTGCGAGAGCTGAGCTGCTGATGTGGACAACAGCGTCCCCCTGCCCCTTACGGGCCTTTTGCGATGCAATCGATGGTGTATTCAGCAGAGACGCGAGAAATACCGGGTTGAAGCTTTCTCCGCGAAAAATCACGATGTCTCCGCCAGCGACCGCCTCTTCATCACCAACGTACGCCAGACTCATTCCAATCTCAGCCTTAGTTTCACCAGAGCCCGCGAACAGCACATCTCCCCGGCGGAGCGGAACAGCGGAGGCCGCCACATCGGATGCGACGAAGGAGCGTGTTCGATCCGTGTAGTCACCGAATGCCGTGTAAATCTCACCGTATCGAATGCAAGGCACCCCTATCGCTCGAACGTCATCGCGTTTGATGCCACGGCCTTTGAGGAATGAACCCAACGCCCCAAGTCGACTCGAAATCCACGCATCCGAAAATCCATGTAGCCGAGTACTTCCGCTAAGGAGCCGCTGCAACATGCCCTGTTTGATTGCTCGCTTCTTGGCGATAAGGCGTTCGAGAGCACTAATCAAATCATCAGCGTCGGTGAGCGTTGATGAAATCTGACGCTGCTCGGAGAGCTGGTTGGGCACAAGCAGCGGAATGGATCGAAGTTGTCCGCCATTCAAAGACGGCAGCGCCCCCACTGCGACAAGATCCGACATCCTGAATGCCGTCAGAAGGTGGTACGCGAAGCGAACGTCCAACTTGCTCTCATCCACGATGAAGGCAGCCATGTTATTGTCGATGCAACTATCTTGGGCAAGGATACGTTTCCGCTCTTGGAAGACGGCGGCACCGACCTTTGCAAACACGATCGCTCGCTTGGGCATGCGGACTGCGCCTAGCGCCTTGCGCCGGGCTTCGCTGATGTAGTTGTTCGCCCGCGTCATGAACTGCTCGTTGCCTTCACTGTTCATGTCGGAAACCTTGAAGAATGGTAGATCCCCGGATTTCTTGCCTTGATATCGCACAGGAAAGCCGCTGCCACCCCGGAAGGTCCCCAGCTCGCCTGCCGTCAGGACTTGGCTGACTGCGTTCATGATTCGATCCCCATAGCGGCAATGTGGCTCGCTACCCTAGCTTCGAGCCTCTTTAGCTGTGTATCGATTTCACCGATGGTCTCGGCATATCGTTCGCCGAGCTGATGGATACGAGCAACGAGAGCAAGCGTCAACGCATTGACCTCACTGTCGACCTTCGCCGCAATAGTGGCGTGCCACTTGTCGTCGAGAACGATTGACTTCGCATCCTCGTCAGTGAGCTCGCCGTACTTCTGAAGCGTCGCCTCGTCGAGTGCAGCCTGCACCTCCTTTGCCCCCTTCTTGGCCGCAACTTCGGCATTCACGAGGCCAAGTGCGGCATTGGCGCAGGCGAGAGTCTCGCAATCGCCGCTCGCGTTGGCTTCACGGATCACCGCGCTGACTAGCTGCTTGGTGTACACACCCTTGTCGTTGGTCGCCTCGGAGAGAAGTGCCTCTTCGACGCCGTGCTCCTCGGCGTGTCCTACCACTGCGACCGAGGCCGACTCGAGCTTTGCATTGAGCTCATCGACATGAGCCTGCTCGTCCGCGAGGTAGCGAGCCACGATCAGGTCGGGTGGGACGAGGTCCATCTTGAACTTCGTCTTGCTACGGCCGGCGCCGATCTCGAGGTCCGGATCCTCCGAAAGCTTTCGCTCTTTGTCCTCAATCGTCTTGCGCGGCTTGGCGGCAGTAGCCCAAGTCTCGCCGCTATCGAGTTCAGTCATGAGCAGGTACATGTCGTCGTGCATGACCCCGTTCCAGTAGCTCATGAGCTGCTGGTAGACGTCGTACTCGTCAAGCAGCGGCATGGTCTTGAACCGCTCAAGGAGCTCGTCGCCGAGGGTGCGAACGAGGTCGTTCGGCCTGGTGTTCGCGTCGATCGCAAGCAGTGCCGCGCGATGGGCCGCGAACCAGTCATCGACGACCTGCTCGACATCCGCACGCATGAACTCGAGACCGCCACGGTTGAGCGCGTAGTCTTGCACCTCGGAAAGGTCGACCCGGAGCTTTGAGTAGCCCTGCCGAAGCGGTTCAAACAGAGCGTCCTTCAGCGCGGGCAGCGCATCCCAGTAGTCCTGCAGTGCATCGATGTCGTGATTCGGGATGCCGCCGTGCAGGTGAGCTGAGAGGTCCTGGAGATCCTCGGGCTCCGAGCTATCGATGTAGCGCGGGATGTTGAGGTTGTAGGCGTTCTTCTCATCCGCAATCTCGCTCATCGGCACCTTGCGTGAGTAGCCATCTACCGGCAGCTGACGATTGAACGTGTCGACAATCTTGTGGATGTCCTGATCGCGAAGACGGTTCTTGTTGCCGTCTTTGATGAAGCCCTTGCTTGCGTCCACCATAAAGACGTCGGTGCGACTAACCGCGTTCTCCTTATCGAGAATCACGATGCATGCGGGGATGCCAGTGCCATAAAAAAGATTCGCTGGAAGCCCAATGACTCCCTTGATGAAGCCCCGCTTGAGGAGCTCGCGGCGGATGTTCCCCTCCGTGTTCCCACGGAACAGGACACCGTGCGGCAGGATGACCGCTGCTTTGCCTTCCGCTTTTAGCGACGTGAGTGCGTGCAGCAGAAAGGCGAAGTCTCCGTTCTTCTCCGGCGGCATGCCGTACTCGAAACGCCCATACTCAGTGTCCAGCCCGTTGGACCATGATTTCACTGAGAACGGTGGGTTCATGACGACATAGTCGAAGGTGCTCAGCCTGTTGCCGTTCGTGAGCTTAGGGCTCGTGATCGTGTCGCCCTTGTGAATCTCCGCGGTCTCGTTGCCGTGCAAGATCATGTTCATACGGGCGAGCGCCCAGGTCGCGTTGTCCTTCTCCTGGCCGTAGATCGTCATGCCGCGGGGCGCCTCAGCTGCGGCTTTCAGAAGCAGTGAACCGGACCCGCAGGCCGCGTCGTAGACAGTTTCGTCCTGCCTGGTCTGGCCGTTGATCCCTACGACCTTCGCCACTACGCGTGAGACCTCGGCGGGCGTGTAAAACTGACCTTTGCTCTTGCCGGACTCTGTAGCGAAGTGCCGCATCAAGAACTCATACGCATCACCGAGGAGGTCATCCCCCTCGGCTCTTGATCCGCCGAACTCGAGGTCTTTGAAGATCGTCAAGCTTGGAGAGGCGATCCTGCATCTCCTTGCCGTTGCCGAGCTTCTCAGCGTCGTTGAAGTCGGCCTGATCGATGACGTTGCGAAGGCCGTTCGCGGCGGCGAGCTTGCCGATGATCTTGTTGAAGCGATCACCGATCTCGACATCGCCCTTCGCGGCGAGCATGTCATCGAAGGATCCGCCTTCGGGGACATCGATCAGGCTGTCCGGATCAGACTTAGCCTTGTCGGTGACATACTTCATGAAGAGCAGCGTCAGCACGTAGTCCTTGTACTGACTGGCATCCATGCCGCCTCGGAGCTCGTTGGCTCCAGCCCAGAGCGAGCTGTACAGATCAGATTTCTTGAGAGCCACCGTCAAGCCACCACCCTCGCGGCCTCTACTGGCTTCTGTGTTCCGCTGCTGTACTGGATGCCCATTACGGTCTACGTCTCCTTGGCGCCATCGTGGCGCAGATTAATGCTGTCGAGTCATTCCGTCTCAAGGTATCGGCCGACTATGACATTCGAGCCGACGACACCTCGGGTGAGACTTCGTGTCGCGTTCCGGCCGGGGGGGGGGGGGGGGGGGGGGGGGGGGGGGGGGGGGGGGGGGGGGGGGGGGGGGGGGGGGGGGGGGGGGGAGCAGCTCGCCTTGCCTGATGCCGATAACTGCCCTGAGTATCTCCTGAACAGGGCTTTTCGTGAATAGCGATCACGGATGGCGCTGTCCGGTGTCGCGCTCTACCTCGATCGAAACTGGTTCGGCTGTCGCGTCCTCATCGATCTCCGGCGCTGCCTCGAGCATCAGCGCCACCTGCCGAACGACAGCCTCCGGGCGGTTGCGCGTCATTTCACGCTGCAGCTCGGCGATTGCTTCGTCGTCCGCGACCTGCACCGATGACAGGAGCTTCCACTGCTCGTCAGCAAACTTGCGCGCCTCGAACATCGCGCGGAAGCGGGCATACCACTCGTCCGGGCTCATCTGGGGCTTCGTGATGGCGGCGTCGGTTCCGGGAGCTGCCACCTTCCCACGCGCGGGCGGAGTGTGGACGAAGATGACGCTCGTCTCGTCTTCGTCAGCCCCTCCGACTTCACTACCTTGGCCTCGCACCTTCTTCCAGAATGACCGAACTGCTGGCAGCGCCCGCTCGTTGATCATGCGCTGCACGTGCGGCGCCGCCTTGCGGATCAGCGCATACCCGCCCGCCGCAGCGCCGATCACAGCCAGGATGAGGAGCGCCGCGGCCTGTGCATCCGCCTCTGCGTCTGAATCATCAGTCCGCGTCGTCGAGTCATAGCTGTTCTCGTCCTCGTCGTCCGGATCCTCGGGATGGAACGACGCATGATCCGACAGCTTCCCTTCGCTATCGAAGAGCAGTTGGCTCACTCCGCCGTCCTTCGCCTGCCCTGGCGTTAGCGAATCGTCGTCGTACTCGTAATACCCGTGGATCTTGACCATGTACTCCCCCCAGCGCTCGTCGAGAGTCAGTCAACACCATCGGGCCGATGGGAATTGAACTCACCGGCCAGGTCCGGCGGTTCTGCCGGCCACCGACACCATCCGGAGATCCGCTCACCACCCCGAAACGGGTACTCCCGCCTGCTCCCGCCCACCCACGAGGATGGTTCAACACCACTCGTCCCGGGGACGACGAGCGGCACCGAGGACCAGGGGCGCCCCGAGGGACCACCACGACGATGGCCCGAGCGAGACCGCCCGCATCCTCGCCCCACTCACCGGCATCGGGTACCACCTGCTCGCCGACCGCCGCTGGCCCGGCAGCCGCACGGCCCAAGTCGACATGGTCGTCGTCGGTCGCGCCGGTGTCTTCATCGTCGACACGAAGGCCTGGCGCGAGGTCGCGGTCCACGGTGACCGGATCACCCGCGGCCAAGAGGACGTCACCGACGACATCGCCCGCCTCGCCGACCTCGCGTACAGCACCGAGGCAGCACTGGCGGACACGGGACTCGCACCCGGCGAGGTCCACGCGGTCGCCGCACTCGCCGGCCAGAAGAAGATGCACGCCCGCGTCGCCTCGGTCGACGTCATCGGCGCGCACGACCTCGTCGGGCACATCACGAAGCGCGGAGCCCGACTGTCGGCATCCCGCGTCGACGAGGTCCTCGCCGCGATGCTGCACCACTTCCCCGTGATCGGCGACGGCGGAGCAACACCGCCACAGGTCGTCGTCCCGGCACCGGTACTCCCCCGCGAACCCGACGTACTCGTCCCGACGATCGATACCGCGGACGACGAGCTGACGGAACAACTGCTCGACGGGGTGCTGGAAGCGCCGATCGAGGACTGGATGGCATTCCTCGATCCGGCACAGGCCAAGCTCGTCCGCCGCAGCTTCAACGGCCCGGCACGCATCCGCGGCGCTGCAGGTACCGGCAAGACCGTCGTCGGCCTGCACCGCGCCGCGTACCTCGCACGCGCGACCGGCGGCCGCGTGCTCTTCACGACGTACATCAGCACCCTGCCGAAGGTCCTCGAATCACTCCTCGAACGCCTCGCGCCCGACATGGTCGGCCGCGTCGACTTCATGGGCGTCCACGCGTTCGCCACGCGCCTGCTGAAGGAACGCGGGATCGCGTTCCGCGCTCCTGGACGGGAGGCCCAGCTCGCGTTCGACGACGCGTGGAACGCAATCCGCGCCTCCAGTCCATTGCGGTCGTCGCGATTCTCACGCTCGTACTGGGAAGACGAGATCAAGCACGTCATCAAGGGCCACGGCCTGTCGCGGTTCGACGAGTACGCGGACCTGGCTCGCATCGGGCGCAAGCACGCGCTCCCGCTGGAGACGCGGCAAGCCGTTTGGGACCTGTACGAGGCGTACGCGCGCGGGCTGCGCGAGCGCCGGGCGCACGACTGGGAGGACATCGTCCTCCTCGCTCGCGACGCGGTCCGCGCGGTGCCGCTCGAGCGGTACGACGCGGTCATCGTCGACGAGGCGCAGGACCTGTCCTGCGCGATGGTCGCGCTGGTGCACCAGCTCGTCGGTGACCGTACCGACGGACTGACACTCATCGGTGACGGCCAGCAGACCATCTACCCCGGCGGGTACACGCTCGGCGAGGTGGGCATCAACCTGTCGGGTCGCGGCGTGGTGCTCGACGTCAACCATCGGAACACCGCTGAGATCCTCGAGTTCGCGAAGGAGATGGTGGCGGACGACCAGTTCGTGGACATCGAGGGCGTCGACGGGGTCGGTGACGCGGTGTCCGACGTCTCGCGCTCCGGTGCTGCTCCGACCGTGACGCGCTTCGCGAGCCGCGCGGACCACGACCGCGCGATGCTCGACCGGCTGACCGAGGTTCTTCGGTTTGTCGGGACGGGTCACGGGGACGTCGGCATCCTCACGGCGACGAACCGACAGGCGGACGACGTCTTGGAGGTTCTTGGGCGAGCCGGTGTGCCGACCGTCTCACTGCAGCAGTACGCGGGTCGAAGCTCGGACGCGGTCCGTGTGGGGACCGTCAAACGTGCGAAGGGCCTCGAGTTCAAACAGGTGCTGCTCGCGCACGTCGATCCCCGGCTGCTCGATGCTGCCCCGGCCGAGCCGACCGAGACCGAACGAGAGCGGCGGGAGCGAGGCCGCCGGGAGCTCTACGTTGGGATGACACGAGCACGAGATGGTCTGTGGGTGGGCGTCCGGAGCGGTGCCCCGCGCAGCCGCTGAGCGTTCCCGTGCACGTCGAAGTCGAGCGATCCAGGAGAGGCGCGTTGGTCGAACCGTTCAACCCGAAGAAGGTCCGGGACACCTTGGCGAAGTCGCTCGACGACGTCGGGAAGGTCGCCCGCGGCGCCTCGGCACACATCGTCGACCAGGCGACCGATCTCCGGGACGCCACCGTGCACGTTGTCGAGAAGCTGACGGCGGACGATCCACTCTCGTACGAAGAAGCAGTCGTCGCGTACAACGGCGCGTTCACGGCGATGAACGACAAGGGCTTGTCGCTCCTCCGACAACGTGAGCGCTCGGCAGACCTGCTCGAACTCGTCGAGTTGCTCGTGAACAGCATCGCCAACACCCCGAAGTCCTTCGCGACCGCGTTCGAGGTGGTGGACCTGCACCGGGCCGCGTTCCTCGATGCGGAGGAGTTCGCACGGATGGACCTCGAGGCCGCGCGGGCATCCGCAGCGGGTGCCGGCGCCGGGCTCTCGGCGGGAGCGGCGGTCGCGAGCATGGCCCCGAGCGCTGCGATCTGGGTCGCGACGACCTTCGGCGCAGCGTCGACGGGCACCGCGATCTCGACGCTCTCGGGCGCTGCCGCCACCAACGCCGCGCTGGCCTGGCTCGGCGGTGGAGCGGTTGCGGTCGGCGGCGGTGGAACCGCCGCGGGGACGGCACTCCTGGCGCTCGCCGGCCCGATCGGCTGGACGGTGGCGGGCGCGGCGTTGCTCACGTCGATCGTGCTCTTCACGAAGAAGCGGTTCGAGCACCGCGAGGCGAAGCAGCAGGCGCTGACCGCCGTCAAGCAGAACACCGCGATCGTCGACGGACTGGACGCGCAGATCGCCGATCTCCTCCAGCGGAGCACGTCCGCCCGCGAACTCGTGCGCACCAACTACGTCTCGGCGCAGGAGCTGTTCGCGAGTGACTTCCGTGCGCTCTCCGCGACCCAACGCTCCCGGCTCGCAGCGCTCGTGAACACGGCGACGGCGGCTGCGGGCCTGCTCAGCGAACGAGTCGTGCAGCGAGTCGCCGATGCGTGACAGGACGGAGCACGTCGAGCACTCCCAAGGGCAAGCGGTCGCGGCCTGGGTGGCGCACCTCAACCAACTCCGACTCGACGCCCTGGTCCAGCGCTTGCGTGCGCAGACCGGCAACCTCGAGGACGCCCTTGCCACCGTCGATGCAGCCATGCGGAAGATCGACACCGAGATCGTGGCCAAGAACCGAGGTGCGACGAAGGGCATGCACGGGTTCATCGCCGAGATCGCCGAGGTCGGTGTCGGCAACGCGCGGGCGCAGGTCGTCGGCGAGGACGGCGTCCACCAGTGGGTGAACGACAACAGCCCGGTGGACCTCCTGCGCGACGGGGTGGCCATCCAGCAGAAGTTCAGCGCCTCGGGCGGGTGGTTCAGTCTCCGCGCGGTCGAGCAGCACCTCGACAAGTACCCCGACTACATCAGGAACGGCGGGCGGTATCAGATCCCGGCGGACCACTACGAGACGGTGCGGACGCTCCACACGATGGCGCCCACCGATGCGGGAAGGCTCGTGACGAGCGGCGACTCCGGACCCTCGTTCACTGACTGGCAGCGCGTGCAGGAGTTCTTCGCGACGAGCGACGTCTCGATCGAGTCCCTCGAGCCATCGACGTTCGACTACCGAGACGTGCAGCGTGGCGTGTACGACCGCACGCTCGACGCCGAGCGAGACTCGCTCCGTGCGACGGATCGCACACGCCGTGAAGACGCCCACGCCGCGAGCCGTCCGACACTGCGACAGGGGGTGGCGACCACCGCGATGGCGTCGGCTGTCGAAGGCGGGACCGCGTTCGTGCTCGGCGTCGTCCGGAAGCGCCGTGCGGGGAAGGGGATCGCGGACTTCACCGACGAGGACTGGACCGAGATCGCGGCCGAATCCGGTACCGGGTTCCTCACGGGTGCCGTCCGAGGCGCCAGCGTCTACTCGCTCACGAACCTCACCGCGACCCCTGCGGCCGTCGCGAGCGCGATGGTCACGTCGGGATTCGGCATCGCGGCGTTGGCCAACAGGCTGCGCGGTGGTGAGCTCACAGAGGCCGAGTTCATCGAGGGTGCGGAGCTCATCTGCCTGGAGAGCGCGATCAGCGCGCTGTCCTCCGTCGTGGGCCAGGCAGTCGTCCCGATCCCGGTGCTCGGTGCCGTCATCGGCTCCACGGTCGGCACGGTCATGTACCAGTCGGTCTCGTCCTCGCTCGCACACCGTGAGGCAGCGCTCATCGACCGGTACCGCGCCGAACAGCGCGCCCTGGAAGAACAGCTGGCTGTCGAACACCAACGGCTCCTCGAACAGCTCCGGTCGACCACGTCGGTGTACCTCGCCGTGCTCGACCGGGCGTTCTCGCCGGACGTCGACGTGGCTCTGCAGGGGTCGATCGAACTCGCGGTCCACGTCGGCGTGGCTCCGGAGCAGGTCCTCGATACGGAGGACAAGACGTGGGCCTACTTCACGGAGTGATCCGCCGCACCAAGCGTCCCGAGGACAGCGATGTCGGGGTCCCGTGCCACGATGAGACCGACAACCGGGGAGGGCGGCGATGGTCGAGAGAGTGATCCGCGAGCGGCTGCAGGTGCTGGCGGAGGTCGCAGCTGAGGTACGACGCCATCGTGCGTCCGTGGAGGACGCCGCCGCCTCGGCTCGCGCGGAGCTGCTCGGCCGTCGCTTCACGGTGCGCGGTCCAGCGCTGTCGTGCTCGGTGCTCCCGCTGCGCGCGGACGACGGCGGTCTGGCTTCGGCACTCGCCGACGCCGCGCGACTCCCCCGCACCGATCTCCACGCCGATTCCGTCGTGACGGTGCTCACGACGGACGTACCGGCGGCGCTCGAGGACGACCGCGCCGCGTCCGGCATCGCCGGCTTGCTCGCGGGCAGAGACCGCCGTGCAGCCGGTGTCCGCGCCGAGCAGTTCCTCACGACGACCCACGCGTGGCTGGAGGAGACCGGTGCCGTGCGCACGCTCAAAGCGCTCGACACCCGTCATCGCCGTGGTGCCGACCTGACGGTGGAGGCGCTCCTCGAGACCGACGGGCCGCTCCTCACCGCCACCAAGGACCTCGGCCCAGCAGCGCTGCTCGACCTCGGCGCGATGGCGCACCTGCCCACGACGGTCGAGACGCTCCGGACCGTGATCGACACGGAGCGCGCCGCGCGAGCGAGCGTCCTGGATGCCAGTCACCGCGTCCGTTCCGACGCGGCCCGACGCGAACTCCGCGGCATGGACATCGATCGGCTGCGCGACGTCACCCGAGACCAGCTCCGCCTCGGTGCCGTTCGTGACGCCGGCATCAGCACGGTCGGCGATCTCCTCCGTTCCCCGGTCGTCGCCGGGCAGCTCCCCGGGATCGGTGAGACCACCGCGGCTCGCATCAACGCCGCCGCCCGGTCCCTGCAGGACGCAGCGCTCGACGGGGCAGCGGTGCAGATCGATGCGCGGTGTCAGGACACGGCGAGCGTCGCCCTGGTCTCGTCACTCCGCCGCTGGGAAGCAGCCAAGTTCGGCGCTGGCGAGCACACCGCGTCCTTGGTCGAGGAACTCACCCCGATCGCGGATGCGGTGTCGCGGGGCGCGGTCCTCGGCATCGTCCACCAACCCGGTGCTCTCGCATCCGGCTCCTTCAACCCTGCCGAAGGCGCAGCTGAGCGAATCGAGGTGGACGTCGACGACGCCCGGCAGCGTGCGATCGCCGTCGTCGGTGACCGGGACCGGGTCGCGACGACGGACGACTGGAGCGACTTCCTGGATCGCCCGGCGAGCTACTTCGCGTTGCTCGACGAGATCGGGGTCACCGACTCGACGACGGCCGGTCGCGGGCTCCTCCCCGAAGGGCTCATCGAGCAGGTCGAGCAGTTCCGTCTGGACACCTCGTTGCTGTCGGCATCGCTGCGCGGCTACCAGCGCTTCGGGGCGGCGTTCGCCCTGGTGCAGGACCGGGTCGTCATCGGGGACGAAATGGGGTTGGGCAAGACCGTCGAAGCCCTCGCCGTCCTGGCGCACATCGCTGCCACGACCACCGGCTCTCTCCCGCACTTCGTCGTCATCTGCCCCGCTGCGGTGGTCGCGAACTGGCTGCGGGAGACCGAGCGGCACACCTCGGTCCCCGCCTTCCGGCTGCACGGGCCTGAACGTTCTCGTGGCGTCGCCGACTGGCTTGCCGCCGGTGGCGTCGCCGTCACCACGTTCGAGACCCTCGGATGGGTGCGGACCCAGGTCCCCGAGGACCTCGGATTCGCCACGGTGATCGTCGACGAGGCGCACTACGTCAAGAACCCGGATGCGAAGCGCACGAAGAACACCAGAGCGCTGCTCGAACGCTCGGAGCGGGTCCTGCTCATGTCCGGCACGCCGCTGGAGAACCGAGTCGAGGAGTTCCGCGTCCTCATCGACCACATCCGACCGGACCTCGTCGTGGACGGCGGCGACGACAGCCCGCTGACCTTCCGGAAGCAGATCGCCCCGGTGTACCTGCGTCGGAGCCAAGCGGACGTCCTCACGGAGCTCCCGGAGCTGGTGGAGGTCGAGGAGTGGACGGACCTGACGCAGGTCGAGGCCGACCGGTACGTCGCGGCCGTCGATGCCGGCGACTTCCACGGCATGCGGCAGCTCGCGATGCTCGAGGGCTCGTCGTCGAGCAAGGTCCAGTCGCTCCTCGACGTGGTCGAGGAAGCGCGCGCGAACGGGAGGAAGACGATCGTCTTCTCGCACTACCGCGCTGTCCTGCAGGCGGTGCTCCGGTCGGTGGACGGCGTCACGTTCGGTCCGCTGAGCGGGTCGACCTCACCCTCCGAGCGACAAGCGATGGTCGATGAGTTCTCCGCTGCCGCCCCGGGAGCGGTGCTCGTCGCACAGATCATCGCCGGCGGAGTGGGTCTGAACATCCAGGCCGCCTCGGTCGTCGTCATCTGCGAGCCTCAGTTGAAGCCCACGACGGAGTGGCAGGCGATCGCCCGGGCACGACGGATGGGGCAGCTCGACACCGTGCAGGTGCACCGCCTGTTGTCGGAGGACGGCGTCGACGCTGCGCTCGTGCGGCTGCTCGCCCGCAAGTCGAAGACGTTCGCCGACTTCGCGGCGGTCAGCGAGACCGCGCACGCGTCAGTCCAGGCGTTCGACATCTCGGAGACGCAGCTCATCACCCAGGTCCTCGCGGGAGAACGCGCCCGTCTCTCCGAAGTGCCCCAGCGCGAAGCGCCGGAGTCTGCGGCTGACGAGAACCGATCCGCCTGAGCCCCGCTCGTCGGGCCTCGCGACTCCGTCGCGTAATCGGAGTTGCGGGCCGACACTCCGACGATGGTGAGATCAGGCGCGTGCCGCCGCCGCGAGCGCGCCTTCCAGGACATCTTCCTCGATGATCGGGATCCCGTACTGCCGCGCCTTGCGGGCTTTCCCCGAAAGGCTGTCCGCGTCCGCCGCGATCAGCACGGTCGTCTTCTTCGTGACGTTCGGGGCGGTTCGGATGCCGAGTCGAGCGAGGTCCGCCTCGATCTCGTTCCGGCCACGTCGCATGTCGCCGGTGAGCGTCACGATGCTGTTCTCGTCGAGGTCGATCGCACCGGTCGCATCCCCCGAATCAGCGATGTGTGCCGCCGAGAACGAGTTCGCGCCCATCCGCGCGGGCTGCCGGCCGTGGACCGCACGCTCGAGCTGGTCGTTCGACACGCCGAGGAGGCGCGCAACCCGCTCCAGCTGCAGGTGGTCCTGGATCGACAGCACGCCGTCGGCCCACACGGCGTCGACGAGGTCCCCGAAGTACTGCTGGTGCAGAGCAGCCCGCATCGGAGCTCCGAGCCCGAACTCCGCAGCGAACTCGTTGACCTGTTCGGCGTCCGTCGCCGCGAGCATGTCTCCGGAGACCGCCCTGTCGAGGACGGCCGCGTACAGCAGTGCGCCAGTGTTGCCCTCCAGCGCCGGCAGGAAGTCCGTCGCGCGGTCGACCCGACTGCGTTCGGCAGTCGCGCCGCCGCGCCGACGGGCGGTCCACGGCTGATCGGTGCCGCGGACGCCCGGCCACTGCAGCCCGACCGCGGCTTCGCCCCACGTTCCCCACCGCGGATCGTGCGGTGCGGAACCGATGTAGGCGCCGAGCAGCTGAGCGGTGGCTCGTGCGTCGGCGAGCGCCTCGTGCGCGTCGACGAGGTCGATGTCGTACGCGCTGCAGCAGTCGGCGAGCTTCCGGCCGGAACCGGGCAGGAACTCCTGCGCGAGTCGCATGGTGCAGAGCGCAGTGCTGGCCTGCTTGAACGGCGAGCGATGGCCGAGTCGTTCGAACTCGGCGTGGAGGAAACGTGCCTCGAAGGCGGCGTTGTGGGCGACCACGACTCGTCCGCGCAGACGGTCGACGAGATCACCGGCGATGTCGGCGAAGGCGGGAGCCCCGACCATGTCGGCACCGCGGATCTGGTGGATGTGCACCGGCCCGAGGTCGCGCCCCGGGTTCACGACGGTCTCGAACGTGCGCTCGATCGCCCCGTCCGGTGCGACGTGCACGATGCCGATCTCGATCACCCGATGCCCGTACGACGGGGCGAGCCCGGTGGTCTCGAGGTCGATGACGGCGTACCCGTTGTGCATTGTCTTCCCCTCGTCGCGCGCGCGGACGACATCCCCGGTCCGCGGAACCATCTTGATGCCACCCACTGACGCTCCGCGAGTTCCCGTTCGAGGGTGAGGCGAGCGGCCGCCCTCCCCGAACTGGGTGCTAGCCGACCAGTTCGCCGTCCCGCCATGATGGTCGGCGGAAAACGACAGCGACCGAGGGGAACACGTGCTGCGTAGGGCTGAGAACGTATCGATGAGGCATCGCGTGAACGTGTTCACGCGCAAGGGGCGGGTCGAACTCACCGTCGGTCGGTCCACGTACTACGTCGGTTCCAAGCTGCGGAAGGACGAACTCAGCGCTGCGTTCGCGACGTCGGACGACCGCCCGGTCAAGATCGGCCGAGTCAAGGAACGGCAGTACTGGTGGTTCCGGGGCCGCTGGTTCTGGGACAACGACGGCTTGCTGTCTGAACAGGTCTTCGCCCTACTCGAGACCCGAGACCGCCGACAGGCCGCCACCATCGCCCGCGCGCACACGATCGCGAACAGCCCGGTCGAGCCCGTGCAGCGCCGTCGCGGAGCAGTTCCCCGAGACATCCAGGAGCTGGTGTGGGCCCGCGATGGTGGCCGCTGCAACTGGTGCGGTACGACGTCGGAGCTCCAGTTCGACCACATCATCCCGTTCTCCAGGGGTGGCAGCAACGAGCCGGAGAACCTGCAGGTGCTCTGCGGACCGTGCAACCGCAGGAAGGGCGTCGCCCTGGGCTGAACGAGGACTTGCTCAAGTCGCGTGAAAAGTGAGGGTCACCAAGTCAGCACGAACCTCCCCCGCGTTCCCCCAGCCTCCAACCGCTCATGCGCCTCCCCAGCCCGCGCAGCCGGCAGCACCTCCGCCACCCGCGGCGTCAACGTCCCACTCTCCACCGCGTGCCGCAGCTGCTCGAGCTTGTCGAACGACCGGTACTCCGAGAACACCATGACCCGCACGAACTCGATCCCCCGAGCCCCGTCGCCCTGCCACCCACGCACGTCGAAGAACACTCCGCCGTCGCGAACGGCATCGACGACGACCCCACGCTGCACCGCAGCATCGGCGAGCGCATCGACCCCGTCCGGCACGAGCGCACGCACAGCGGCGGCGAACCCATCGCCGCGCGGCACGATGTGGTCCGGCCCGAGCGACCGCACCAGCGCCTCGTCCTTCTCAGCTGCATCCGCGATCACGATCATCCCGGCGGCCTTCGCCAGCTGCACCACGTAGTTCCCGAGCAGCCCAGCGGCCCCGGTCACGGCGAGCGTCTGTCCCGGCGCGAGCGAGGCGTGCGACAGGATCTGCAACGCCGTCAGCCCGTTCATCGGCACTGTGGCGGCAAGCGGAAGCGACGTCCCACGAGGGATCCGCGTGAACGACCCAACCGGCGCGACGAGCTCCTGCACGTAGGCGCCACCGTGGGCGGTGAGCGGCAGCGCGATCGCCATGACCTCGTCGCCGACCTGCCATCCGGTGACGTCGGGCCCGACCTCGTCGATGACGCCGGCGGCGTCCATCCCGGGCACGTACGGCGGTGAGGCCTGCGAGCTGTCCCGCTCCCCGGCACGCACCCCTGTATCGGTCGGGTTCACGGCGAACGCCTGCACCCGGATCCGCACGGACCCCGCGCCGGCGTGCGGCTCCGGCATCTCGTGGATTGCGAGGGCCTCCGGCCCTCCGAACTGTTCGACTCCGACGACCTGCATCCTCCCGGTCTACGCGGACGTTGCTTGACGCAACCTGACGCGACCCGCGATCGGACGGGAGGCACGGCGCCAGGCCGCCACGGGCCTCCAGTCCGTCACGGGGTGACGTCCACTGCGCGTGGTGCGCCATGCTGACAGCGTGCGTTTCGACGAACTCCTCCCCCGGCCCGACGGCCCCGCGATCGCCGAGGAGCTCGCCGCGCTCCGCCGACCCGCCCGGTACGTCCTCGAGGGCATCCACCAGGAGTCACGGCAGAAGTACTCGCAGTTCCGCGTCGACGTCGATGAGGCCGCGCAGACCTGGACCTTGGTCCGCCAGCGCGCCAAGCCGGTCTCCTACCGCGACGGCGTGCTGCACGAGCCCGACGACGGCCCGATCGAGGTGTCGTTCGCCCGGAGCATGGTCTCGTCTCCCGTCGTCCGGATGGCAGTCCCCGACCTGATGCTCCGGTGGGGCCGCGCCTCGGACGACGTCCACCCGATCCTGGTCCAGCACGTCGGCGAGCACTCGATCCTGGTGACCTTCGAGCACGGCGAGGACCCGGCGTTCCGCTCGACGCTGGTGATCGACGAGCGAGACGGCATCGCCCGCCGTTCGTACGAGTACGGCGAGGCCACGATCATCACGAGCGTGCGGACCGCCGAGCCGGACGAGGTCCTGCCCCGCGCCCGCTTCGTGCAACCGACGGACTGGATCCGGCCGCAGTACTGAGACGTTGACGGTTCCGGTTCACGATCCCCGACGATCGCGAACCAGAACCGTCAGTGCTTCGGCTCACTCGTCGATGAGGCCGATCCGCGCCGCGAGCGCAGCGGTCGACAGCCGATCTCGAGCGCGTGCGACGCCGCTCGCCGAGAAAGCGAGTCCCTCGGCCTCGAGGACGGCCCGGGGATCGCGGCCGTCCGCCGGGTCCGGCCAGCGGAACCCCGGCGCCACGGTGCCACTCCCCTGCAGGACCCGATGTGTCCCGTGGATGTGCGTTCCCGCCAGGTGCGCGCCGACCGCAGCGGGGTGCGTGCCGATGAGGGCCGCGAGGTCGCCGTACGACGTCCAGCGCCCCGCCGGGATGGCCGCGATCGCCCGGTGCACGATCGACCAGTCCCGGCGGCCGCCGACCGACCGGGCGCGCACGTTCGGGCCGGTCCACTGGCGGGTGATGCGGTCGGCGAACCACTCACTCCGTGCCAGGATCTGCGTCCGCCCCCACACCGGCGCATCGAGCAGCAGCCGGTTGAGGGCGGTGAAGCTGCTCTGCCGGTACTCCTCCTGCTTCTCGGGGAACGGGCGGTTGCCGAGCGTCGCGTTGTACCCGGTGAGCGTCAGGTTGCCGAGCGAGTGGACGAGTCGTTCGTGCACGACGTCGACGGGCTCCCCGTCGAGGTCTGCGGCGAGCGCTGCCCGCCAGTCCGGGGTCAGCGTCTGCGGCAGGACGTGCTCGATGGTGGCCCGTTCGACGTCGATCGGCTCGTTGGGGTTCAACTCCTCCTGCACCCACTTCAGGATGAGCTTTTGCTGGTTGCGGAGCCCGCGCAGGTAGAACGGCTGCGTCCGGATCGCATCGCGCACCTGTTCGTCGGTCGCGAAGTGCTTCCGGCCGGTGGAGAAGTAGTCGAGCAGCACCTGGTCGACGGGTCGGTCGTCGAGTTCCCCGCAGGCCTGCAGGATGATCCGGTTGAGTCCCTGCCCCGGCCGCCCGACGAGGGTGCGCCGGACGAGGTACGCCTCGAGGGTCGCGAGCGCCCCGGCGACCTCGGCAGAGGTACTGGTGCCGGCGGCACGACGGGACAGCAGCCGCAGGGTGAGCGGGACGGTCGTGGTGGAGGACCACTCGGCGAGGTGCCGCAGGTGCTTCCGGACGGTCGGGTCGGACTCCTGCGACGGGTCCCGGATGCGCATGAGGTGCTCGGACAGTCGGCTGAACCGTTCGATCTCGGCCAGGATCTGTTCGTCGTCCATCGCCGCCAGGCGGGCCTGCTGCGAGCTGTAGATGTCGCCCTGTTTCAGCAGTGGTTCCTCGGCCACGGCGTCCAACCAGAAGAGCAGCTCGAGGTCGTTCACGCTGAGCCGACGCTGCATCGGCAGCCACCACGACGAGTAGGCCGATTCACCTCGGTGCCCGAGTCGCATGAAGAGGTCGTTGCGCACCAGGTCGCCCTGCGTCAGCCGCATCCCCGTGTTGTTGAGGGACTCGAAGATCCGGTAGACGTTGTCCTCGTCCTTCGCGGTGATCGAGACGAAGACCAGGCCGCCGAGGACGGCGTCGCGGGTCAGTTCGAGGTCGTCGACCCGGCCGAGCTCGCGTCGGAAGTACGTGTACGCGTCGCGCACGCCGGACACCGACGCGTCGGGCTCGTCCGGCACGTCGGCACCGCCGTCGACCACGCTTCGGTACGCGTCGCGGTCCGCCTGGGTCGGCAGGAGCTTGAGCCGGGCATCGCCGGGCTTGAAGCGATCGGCGACGTACTGCTCGTGGATGCTCTCGGCGAGCACGGGCGACTCCGGACGGCGCTCCCGGAACGTGTCGCGCAGGGCGCAGAGCAGGATCGAGAGCGTCGTCAACCGCTGCTGGCCGTCGACCACGAGGAACTCCATGCCGCTCGGGACGACCGTGCCGGTCGAGAACACGAGCGACCCGGTGAAGTGCGTGGCACCGGGCTCGGTGCGTCGGGTCTCGCTGAGTTCCAGCACGTCGGCCCAGAGCCGCTCGCGTTGGCGGGCCTCCCACGCGTAGGGCCGCTGGTAGAGCGGGACGAGGTACTGCTTCGGTCCCCCGAACAGCTCTTGCAGGGTGGTCTCGCGGACGTCCATGGTCGCCTTTCGATGGGTGCTTCGTTCGGACGGGAGGCCCGGTGCCAGCTCGCTAAGCGCCTGGCGTCCGTCAGGTGGTCGCGTCGACTGCCAGCGCGAGTTCCGCGCCGGCCCATGCGATGAGCGCAGGGTCGTGGGTCGCCACGACGACGGCGCTGCCGGATGCACGCAGCGCGTCCAGACCGGCGCTGACGCGGGCCGCGCTCTCGCTGTCGAGCGACGCGGTGGGCTCATCGGCCAGGACGAGCCGTGGTCGCTGCGCCAGGACCCGTGCGACAGCGACCCGCTGCTGTTCTCCGCCACTCATCGTCCCGGCACGAGCAGTACGGCGACCACCGAGCCCGACGATCCGCAGCGCCTCGTCGATCCGGTCGCCGAGCTCGGCACGGGCGACGCCGCTCGGACGCAACACCCGCAAGTTCTGCGTGACCGTCCACTCCGGCACGACGGCGTGGTCTTGCATGACCAGGCCGACGGTGTCCCGGCGCAGCGCCCGACGTTCTCCCTCTCCTGCCGTCTGCAGAACGTTGCCATCGATGGTGATCCGCCCCCGTGTCGGTTGTTCGAGTCCTCCCAAGCAGCGGAGCATCGTGCTCTTGCCCTGCCCGGAAGGCCCGCGGAGGGCGAGGGCTTCCCCGGCGCGGAGCTGGAACGAGACGCCGTCCCAGAGGGTCCGCCCGGCGATGTCGTACCCGATCCCCTCGGCGCGGAGTCGCAGTTGCTCGGTCATCGTCAGGTCCCTTCTCGGTGGTGTGTGGCAGCGAGCAGGACCGACAGGGCCACAGCGGCGAGCACAGCGGCGGCGCCAGCCGTCCCGGCAACGTGGAGCACATCGACGGTCCCACCACCGAGCAGCACGACGGCGGTGGTTCCGGCGACGATCCCGCTCGCGGTGCACACGAACTGTCTGTGCTGCACGGCTGGGTGGCGACCGACCAGGAATCGCAGGCGTCCCGCGCGTCGACGTCGCATCCGGTGGTCGGCGACCAGGGCGGCGGCAGCGAACAGGCTCGCGAGTACGGCGCCGAGCGATGCCCCGATGACGACCACCCGCTCGGTGCGGACGGCAGCGAGCTCGCGCTCGAGCACGGCACCGACCCGGTTGATCTGGGTGACGACGTCGAGCAGGTCAGCGGCGCGGAGTTCACGGAGGAGCGTCGACCGGTCGGCGAACCGCACCTCACCGTTGCGAGCCGCCGTCCCGAGCCGGTTGGGCGGGAGGTCTCGCAGATCTGCCACCACGATCACGGGGACGTCCAGCGAGTCGGTGGTTCGTGGCGTCACCCAGTCGACCCATCGATCGGCGGACTCGACGATCGGAGCGGTCGTGTCCACCACCTCGGGGCGGATCGGAACTGTTCGGGGCGGACGAACACTGTCCACTTCCCAGCCGTCATCGAAAGCCGTACGGACGTGATCGACGACGGCGTCAGCATCGCCTGCCATGCTGCGCGGCACCAGCACGGTCACGCCGTCGCGGTTCGGAGCGGTCAGCTGCTCAGCGGCGTCGCCGGCGATCAGGAGGGCGTCCTGCATGAAGGTCGTCTGCGCCAATCCCGCGGTACCGGCGTCGAGGGCTCGACGGGCGATCTGCCCGAACGTTCGCTCCTGTTCGATGGTGTCGTTGCCGACACCCAGCACGACGTCATCGCCGTGCGGAGCCTCGCGGCTCAGCGACCGCTCGAGTGCAGTCGCCCGTCGTGCGTTCTCTGCGACAGCGCCGGCGTTCACGGTCAGGATGCCGACGAGTGCGACGCCACACAGCGAGACGACGATCGGGCGCCAGACCGGGGCCGCGAGGCTCCCGAACCTGCGACGGCCCGCGATCGAGCAGACCAGGTGCACTCCGACGACGCTGACGAGGGTGATGGGGAACACCACCGCGGCGAGCCCGGAGCTGAACGACCAGATCGTCGGCGATGCCCCGCGGACGAGCAGGTACACGGCGAGTGTTCCGCACACCAGCACGGAACAGACAACGAGCAGCCCCACGATCTCGAGAGACTCACGAGCTGCGATCTGCTTCGGCGACCACCCGGCGAGTTCGCGAAGGCGCTGTCGACTCGCGCGCCGGTCCGATTCAGCGACGAGTGCGATGACGATCCCGAGCACGACGCACGCCGAGATCGCCAGCACGCCGGGTTGCTGGATCACCGCGGGGACCAGGACATGGGCCGTCGGTGTGGCATCCACGAACCTGAATTCCGCGCCGTGCAACGCGGCGAGGAACGACCGTACTTGGTCAGGAGTCCCGTCGACGGCGTACGACCACACGATCACGGCATCACCGATGTCACTCGCAGGGTGCTCGACGACCGTCCCCCAGAACAGCGGCTCGGCGACCGAACCGGTGAACGCATACGCGTCGACCGAGTTCGGTGCACCGGAGCGGTCGGGTACAACGAGGGCCAGCGAGACGTCGTGTTCCTCGGCCAGTTCGGTGAGCTGCTCGACGTGCTCCTGTTTCGTCGGTCCGAACGGCAGGTCGACGACGTCGATCATCGTCCGTGCGGAGAGGTACCCGCTCGCCTCGCCGCTCCCGACCACGAACACGACGAGGCCGGCTACGAGCACGGGTACGGCCGCCACCGCGAGGACGGTGGCGGCCGCGAAGCTCCGGATCAGTAGATGCCCCAGAACGCCTGGTTCCCGAACAGCGCCTTCGGTCGAACGGCGCTGGCGAGCCGCCCCTTCGCGACGAGCCCAGAGGACTTCGTCTTGCCCGATGACTTGACCGCCGTGCTGTGGATGAAGCGGTGGTTCTCGAACGCCGAGACGACGTTGTCGCGGGTCACGGTGTACGACCAGAGACCACCACCGACAGCCTGCGTCCCGTTCGTGCTGACGCCATCGACGGATGCGCTTCCGCTCGTCACGGAGGAGACCTCGGCCGGTGCTGCGTGCGCGACGCCGGTCGAGAGCGCCCCCACGAGCGACACCCCGGCGATGACAGCGGACAGCTTTCCGAATCGGTTCATGGTTCGGCCTTTCTGGTTGCGACAGCGAGCTCGGATCGGCTCGACAGGAGCCAATCAGAAGAACGTCGAAATCTGAAGTTGCAGATATTCGGAATACAACATGCCCTTTCCGTGCGCGAGCACCTGATAGCGCGTCCACCGACGCGCTCGCACCATCCCCCGATCGGAGGATGCAGCACCACCGCCCCCACCGATCCCCCGCGGCACCCCACCGGCCAGGCTGGACCCATGCCCGAGTCCCCCGCCATCGAGGTCCACAACCTCAGCAAGACCTACGCCACCGGCAAGGTCGCCGTCGACGACGTCAGCTTCGTCATCCAGCCCGGCGAGACCTTCGCCCTCCTCGGTCCGAACGGCGCCGGCAAGTCCACGACGGTCGAGATCCTCGAGGGGTACCGCTCCCGCACCGCCGGCGAGGTCCGTGTCCTCGGCGTTGACCCGAACAAGGCGTCCCGACGACACAGAGAGAGAATCGGCATCGTCCTGCAGACCAGCGCCGAGTCCCCGAACGTCACCGTCGCCGAGCAGCTGCACCACTTCGCGACGCTCTACCCGAAGCACCGCAGCGTCGATGACCTCATCGCTGCGGTCGGTCTCACGGACCAGCGCAACACCCGCATCGCCCGACTCTCCGGTGGCCAGCGCCGCCGCGTCGACGTCGCCCTCGGCATCATCGGCCGCCCCGAGGTCCTGTTCCTCGACGAACCGACCACGGGCTTCGACCCCGAGGCCCGCCGGCAGTTCTGGGACCTCCTGCGCCAGGTCCAGCACGAGGGCACGACGATCCTGCTCACCACGCACTACCTCGACGAAGCTGCACAGCTCGCCGACCGGGCCGCGGTGATCGCGGACGGGAAGCTGCTCGACATCGCCCCGATCGACGAGATCGGCGGCGCCGCAGCACGCACGCCACGAGTCCGCTGGCGCGACGATGCCGGCGAACACCACGACGAACGCACGACCGACCCGACCGCACTCGTCCGCAGCAGCACCACGGCCATGCACGATCTCGAAGTCATCCGCCCGTCCCTCGAGGACGTCTACCTCGGAATGGTGGGCCAGCAGTGAACACCGCGACCAGCCGCATCTCGTACGAGATCCGCTCCTACTTCCGCGCCCCCGACGCCGTCTTCTTCACGTTCCTCTTCCCCATCATCATGCTGGCGCTCTTCTCGGTCGCGTTCGCGGACGCCGACCCGATCCGCGCCATCGCCGGCAACGGGCGACCGATCAGCGTCGACTACGCCACCTACTACCTGCCCGGGCTGGTCGCGACGGGCATCCTGCTCTCCGGCACCCAGTCCCTCGGCGTCGACATCGCCACCGAACGCAGCGACGGCACGCTGAAGCGTCTCGGCGGCACACCCCTGCCGGTCCTGAGCTACTTCGTCGGCAAGATCGGCATGGTCCTCGTCACGACCATCGTGCAGACGGCGTTGCTGCTCGGGATCGCGAGCCTCGTGTTCGGCGTCGACCTCCCGACCGCGGCGAGCAACTGGGGCGTCTTCGCGGGCGTGATGGTCCTCGGCATCGCGACCAGCTGCGTCCTCGGCATCGCGATCTCGGCGCTCCCCCGCGAGGGCCGCCGCGCCACCGCCACGATCGTCCCCATCGTCCTGGTGCTGCAGTTCATCTCCGGCGTCTACCTGCCCTTCACGCAACTGCCCGACTGGCTGCAGAACGTCGCGTCCGTCTTCCCCCTGCGCTGGATGGCGTCCGGCATGCGGTCCGTCTTCCTGCCCGGCGCGTTCGCGTCCGCCGAGCCGGGAGGCGCGTGGCACCTCGCCCTCGGAACGCTCGTGTTGGTCGCGTGGCTGGTCGGGGGCACGGTGGCCTGCGCCCTCACCTTCCGCTGGAACCGCAAGGACTCCTGATGGGGCCTGTGGAGAACCGCTCCGCGGTGCTGCATCGATGGGATGCTGTGGTCATGAGCGGCGAGACGTGGGTGCGCAACCGGTGGTTGCACGTGTTCTTCGCGGGCACGATGCTCCTCACCGCCGTGATCACCGCGCTCGGCTGGTCCCCGTGGTCGACCCGCTGGCCCGCGTACCTCGCTGTGGTGGTCCTCGTCGTGGCGTACATCGCGTACGGGCACCGCGGCTACGACAGCCCCCGAGCTGCCGCCGCGTTCCTGCCGCTCGTCGTCGTCGCCGCCCTGGTGTTGCCGGCCGTCGTGCCGAGCACCGCGTTCGTGCAGTGCATCGTGTTCCCGCTGGTCTGGGTGCAGTCCGAGCGGGTCCGCACCGCGGTCCTGTTGTCCATCGCGGTCGGCGTCGTGAGCGGCATCGGTCTGCAGGTCTCCGAGGGCCCGGACGCCCTCGTCAGCACCCTGCTCATCGAGGGCATCAGCGTCATCGGTGCCTGCGCGATGGGCGTGTGGATCTCGAGCGTCGCCGGCCTGTCCGAGGAGCGCCGCCAGCTCGTCGAGGAACTCCGCGCCACCCAGCAGTCCCTCGCCGACGCGAACCGCACTGCGGGCATCGCGAGCGAACGGGAGCGCCTGGCCCGTGAGATCCACGACACCGTCGCGCAGAACCTCGCCGGCATCGTCATGCTCACCGAACGGGCCCGCGGGGACCTGGCGAACGACCGCTCCGATGCGCTCGAGGAACGACTCACCGTCCTCGAGGAGTCCGCCCGAGCCGCCCTCGAGGAATCCCGAGTCCTCGTCGCAGCCGGGGCAGCCGGCATGACCCACGACAGCCTCGCCGGCGCCCTCCACCGCCTCGCCGAACGGCACACCCGCGAGACCGGCGCAGTCGTGACCGTCGATGCGTCCGACTGTGCACTGGATCGCGACGCGCAGGTGGTCCTGCTCCGCGTCGCGCAGGAGGCCCTCTCGAACGTCCGCGCGCACGCCGGCTCCGCCTCCGTGCAGGTCCGTCTGCTCCGCGAAGAAGAGCAGACCGTGCTGCGGATCACCGACGACGGCACCGGGTTCGACCCCGCGCAGCCGACGGCCGGGCACGGCCTGCGCGGGCTCCGCGAGCGCCTCGCCCTCGCCGGCGGTACCTGCACGATCACGAGCGCCCTGGGCCGGGGCACCGTCGTCGAGGCGACCCTGCCCACCGGAGCCGCACCGGGCCTCCCGTCCGCCGTTCGCCACCCCGTGGCGGAGGTGGCCCGGTGATCCGCGTCGTGGTCGCCGACGACCACCCGATCGTCCGCTCGGGCATCGTTGCGCTGCTGCAGGACGCCGACGACATCGACGTGGTGGGCCAGGCCAGCGACGGCCGTGCCGCGGTGTCCGTCGTGCTGGCGGAGCGCCCCGACGTCGTGCTGATGGACCTGCGGATGCCAGAGCTCGACGGTGATGCGGCGACGGCGGAGATCCTCGCGGCGGAACCGGGCGTCCGCGTCCTGATCCTGACGACGTACGAGTCCGACGACCAGATCCTCGCGGCCATCGAGGCCGGGGCCACCGGGTACCTGCTCAAGGCGGCCCCGGAGTCCGAGATTCTCGCCGGGGTGCGGGCGACCGCGCGGGGCGAGACGGCACTGGCCCCGTCGGCGGCGGCTGCGCTCGTCAGGCGGGCCACCGGTGGGATCCCGACGGGCCCGTCCCTGACCCCGCGCGAACTCGAGGTCCTGCAACTCGTCGCCCAGGGCAACTCGAACCCGGCGATCGGCCGCGCCCTGTTCCTCAGCGAGACGACGGTGAAGACGCACCTCGGGCACGTGTTCGAGAAGCTCGGCGTCAACGACCGCACCCGTGCCGTGACCCGTGCGATGGAGCTCCGACTCTTCCCCTGACCCCCGCGCTTCCCGACGCGCGCTTGGTGAGCAGAAATGGTCGGGTGCGTCACCGCGACCCGACCATTCCTGCTCACCATCTGACGCACGCCGCTGCCATCGACGCGCGCCCACCCGGTGTCACCACCGGCTCAGTGCTCCGCGTCCGCCCCCTCCGGTCGGACGCGGAACACCCGTGCCGTCGGGGTGGCACCACCGTGACCGACGTGGAGCACGCCTGCCGATGCCTCCCACGAGACGGACCACGATCCGAGCGCCGTCGGGAACAGCGGCTCGACGACGACCTCCTGCCCGGCGAAGCCCGACAGCGGCAACGACACCGACGAGCCGGCACCGGGCAGCGCCCAGACCGACAAGTACAGCTCCCCGGACGTGGCCCGCAACCCGAGCGCGAGCCACGGGTCCTCCCACGCCGGCAACCCGAGCGGCCACACCGGCACCGCCGACTCGATGACCTCGAGCACTGTCCGGTGTGCCTCGATCGCAGAACGCACGACCGCCCGTTGCGCCGGCGACATCGCGTTCAGGTAGCCCGACAGGTACATCCGCCCGAGCACCCCGTTCACGAGCGACAGCTCGAACAGGTCGGGCGACATCGTCGGCGCCGGGTACGCCCAGTTCCCCGCCTGCTCGGGCAGCATCGCGGCGGGAGCGGCCGCGGCGATCGACGCGGACAGCACCGGGTCCTGCTGGTCCGAGGTCGACTGCATGTGCAACCGGGACAGCATCGCGGAGTCGGCGCGCATCGCTCCCGAGGCGCAGTTCTCGATGAGCAGCGACGGGTACCGGGCCTGCACGGCGTCGAGCCAGTCGAGCAGCGCCCGCTGGTGGTCGAGCATCCCGGCGAACGGCCCCGTCATGGTGTTGTTGTCCATCTTGAAGAACGTCACCCCGAGCTCCCCGACCAGCCGGTCGACGACCGCGTCCAGGTGCGCCCGAGCCTCCGGCGAACGGAGGTCGAGCAGGTGCCGCCCGTGCTCCGCGACCCGGACCCCGTGGTGCTGGACGAACGCGGACGACGGCAGGGTCACGGCCAGCGGCGAGTGGATGCCGATGACCTCGGGCTCGAGCCACAGCCCGGCCTGCATGCCCCGCGACCGGATGTGGTCGATGACAGACCCGAGCCCGGTCGGGAACCGCGACGCAGCCTCCTCCCACGCTCCGACGGTGTCCCACCAGTGCCCCTCGGCGTACCAGCCGGCGTCGATGCAGAACAGGTCCGCTCCGGCGTCTGCTGCCGCGTCGATCAGCGGCAGGAGCTTCTCGGTGGTCGGGTCGCCCATGAGCGTGTTCATGTAGTCGTTGAACACGAGCGGCAGGGCACGGTCGGCCTCGCGCACGTGCCGGAACGCCCGACGCTGCGCCGTGAGCACCTCGAACGCGCCACCGACCGAGCCGGCGATCCCGACCGACACCGGAACGGACACGAACGGCTGCCCCGGAGCGACGACGGCCGTCCACTGGTGCTCCTGGTCGGTCGGTCCGCTCAGCAGCACGTACGCGTGCCGCCGGGTGTCGCCGAGTTCGTACAGCCACGGCCCGTTGTGCTCGATCTGCCACACGAGCGCGTACGGAGTCGGCACAGCGCCGTCCGCCTGCAGCACCCCGATCGGCAGGGCCTCTCCCGTCGACCACGACCCCCGGTTCTGCACGACCGCGCGGCTGCGGGGCGGGTGGTGCTGCGCCTCGCGGTCGATCGCCGCCAGCCCGATCGACCGCAGCGGATCGGTCCGCCACCGGCTCTCGGCCGCCCAGTCGTTGTCCGCGTGCACGAGGGCCAGGTCGTCGACGCCGACCCCGGAGTCCGTCAGGAACGCCCCGGTCGCGAACGACGACACGAAGTCCACGACGTGCTCGCCGTCGTCGGCGGACACCTCGGTCCACGTCTGGAACCCCGGGACGTCGGCGCGCGCCCGGAACACCGACTCGACCTGGAGGCCCGTGGCCGCGTCCGTCTGCACGATCCGGAACCACGGATCGGTCGCGTCGTCGGACCCATGCCAGGAAACGGGTCGCAGTCGCGCCCCGATCGTGGAGTCCACGTGCCGGAACCCGCCCGGGAACCGCCCGTGTCCGATCGTGGTCAGCTCGACCAACGGCTGCGGGTCGTCGGGTCCGTCGGCGAGCGCTCCACCGGCCGGCACGAAGGACACGAGTGCGGCGGGCTGGTCGTCGCCGATCCGGAAGCGTGCCGAGAACCCGGGCGTGACCCAGTCGGCGAAGGCTCCGCTCACCGTGCGCCGACCGGCGCGGGCGAACTCGTCACCCAGTCACCGACGCCGTGGTCGTAGCAGGTGGTGTTGTCGATCTTCGCGCGGTCGAGGGCGCTGCCCGAGGTCACCTTGCGGTCGATCCGTTCGGGGTCCGGGGCGGCCTCGGCGAGCAGCCGGGTGTAGTCGTGCTGCGGGTTGAGGATCACGGCGTCGGAGGGTCCGCGTTCGACGACCCGGCCGCGGTAGAGCACCAGGATCTCGTCGGAGAAGTGGCGTGCGGTCGCCAGGTCGTGCGTGATGTACAGCACGGCGAGGTGGTCCTCGCGCTGCAGGCGTCCCATCAGGTTGAGCACGCTGAGCCGGATCGACACGTCGAGCATCGACACCGGTTCGTCGGCGATGAGCACCTGGGCGCCGGGGGCGAGTGCGCGGGCGATGGCGACGCGCTGCCGCTGCCCGCCGGAGAGCTCGTGCGGTCGGCGGCTCGCGAAGTCCTCGTCGAGGTTGACGCGGCCGAGCAGTTCCCGCACCTTCTCGGCGGTCTCGTCGGCGCCTCGGGACCGGTGGTGCAGCTGCAGCGGCCGAGCGATGTGGTGCTCGATCGAGTGGAACGGGTTGAGCGACGCGAAGGGGTCCTGGAACACCATCTGCACGTGCCGGCGGTACATGCTGCCGACGACGGGTGTGCCGTCCTCGAGCCGCACGTCGATCGAGCCACGTGTGGTGCTCTCGAGTTTGGCGAGCATCCGGGCGATGGTCGACTTGCCCGAGCCGGACTCCCCCACGAGCGCCACGGTCCGGCCCGGCAACAGGTCGAACGACACGTCGTCGACGGCGCGCAGGGTGGTCCGCTTGAGGCCCTTGCGGGTGTGGAAGTCCTTGCCGAGGTGGCTGACGGTCACACTGGTCATCGGATCTCCTCGTGGACTGCGGCCGCGTGGTCGTCGACGCCGGAGCGGATGAACGCGCCGCGCTCCCCCGACAGGCTCGGGAACGACTGCAGCAGCTTCTGCGTGTACGGGTGCTTCGGGTCGTGCTGGATGACCGAGGCGCGGTCGCACTCGACGACCTCGCCGCGCAGCATGATCGCGATCCTGTCGCTGATCTCGAGCAGCAGCGGCAGGTCGTGCGTGATGAACACGACGGCGAACCCGAGCTCGTCGCGCAGTCGGACGATCTCGCGCAGGATCTCGCGCTGCACCACGACGTCGAGCGCGGTGGTGGGCTCGTCCATGATCATGATCTGCGGTTCGAGCAGCATCGCCATCGCGATCATCACGCGCTGCCGCATGCCGCCGGACAGCTCGTGCGGGTACGCGGTGATGCGGGACGGGTCGACGCCGACGCGGCTCAGGGCGTCCTCGGCGATGGCACGGCGCTCCTTGCGGGACAGGTCGCGCCGGTGTTCCTTGAGGGCGTCGTCGAGCTGCGCCCGGATGGTGGTGACCGGGTTGAGGGCGTTCATCGCGCCCTGGAACACCATCGACAGCTTCGACCAGCGCACGGCCCGCAGCTGTTCGTGCGGCAGCCCGAGCAGGTCGATGTCGGTGCCGTCGCGGTCGTGGAACGTGATGCTGCCCGAGGCGACCTTCGCCGGCGGTCGGTGCAGCCGGGTGATGGCGTAGGCCAGGGTCGTCTTGCCGCAGCCGGACTCCCCCGCCAGCCCGAGGATCTCGCCGGGGGCCAGGGTGAGCGACACGTCCTTGACGGCGTGCACGGGGTGTTCGGTCTCGTAGACGACGTCGAGGTGGTCGATCGTCAGCACGGCTTCGGCACTCATCGGACGAACTCCTTCGTGGTGCGTGCGGAACGCGTGGCGCGGGCGGCGCGCTTCGCACGACGGTCGCGCCGTCGCTGCGCCCGCACGTTGGCGAGCCGCGGGTTGATGACCTCGTCGATCGAGAAGTTCACCAGGGACAGGCCCATGCCGAGCAGCGCGATGAGCAGGCCGGGTGGTACGAACCACCACCACGCACCGTTCGCCAGCGCGAAACCGTTCTGGGCGTAGAAGAGCATGGTGCCGAGCGTCGACGAGTTCGACGCCCCGAGCCCGAGGAACGACAGTCCCGCTTCCCCGAGGATCGCGGCGATCACCGCGAACACGAACTGCGACGCCAGGACGGGCAGCAGGTTCGGCAGGATCTCGACGGCGATGACCCGCCAGGGCCGTTCGCCGGCGACGCGGGCGGCGGAGACGTAGTCGCGGTTGCGGATCGACATCGTCTGCGCCCGCAGGACCCGGGCGGACCCGGCCCACGAGGTGATCGCGAGGACGACGGCGATGGTCCAGAGCCCGCGGGCCTCGCGCGGCACCAGGCCGGAGATCACGATGACGAGCGGCAGGCCGGGGATGACGAGGAACACGTTCGAGAACAGTGAGAACGCCTCGTCCATGATCCCGCCCAGGTAGGCGCCGAGGATCCCGAAGAACGCGGACAGCACCGTGGCGAGCACGCCGACGATCAGGCCGATCTGCAGGCTGCCGCGGGTGGCGTAGGCGAGCTGGGCGAGGACGTCCTGCCCGGTCTGGGTGGTGCCCAGGACGTTCGAGCCGCTCGGCCCCTGCAGTCCGGAGTCGCGGATGGTGGTCGGGTCGCCGACGAGCAGCGGCCCGATCACCCCGAACAGCGTGACGCCGGCGACGAGGGCGATGCCCGTGACGAGCCACGGGGTCAGGGTCGGCAGGAAACGGCGGATGCCGCCCTTCGTCTGCCGCCTGGTGGCGATCGACGTGGTGGTGTCGGCCTCTTCGGCGAGTGCGCCGATGGTGGGTTCGGTGTCCTGCTGGATGTTGGTCATGGCGTGTCCTCCCTAGCTCCGCGCCCGCGTCCGCGGGTCGATGAGCCCGTACAGCAGGTCGACGACGAGGTTCGCGCCGAGGACCGCCAGGGTGATGAACAGGAAGATCCCCTGCATGAGCGCGTAGTCGTTGTTCGTCACGGCGGACAGCAGCTTCGACCCGATGCCCGGGTACGAGAACACCTGCTCGGTGACGACGGAGCCGGACACGATGAACCCGAGGGAGATCGCGAAGCCGGCGACCGAGGGCAGGACGGCGTTCCGGGCGGCGTAGTTCCGCAGGATCTTGCCGTCGGACAGTCCCTTGGCCTGGGCGGTGGTGATGTAGTCCTCGGACAGCGTCGACACCATCATGTTGCGCATGCCGAGCAGCCAGCCGCCCAGGGACGCGAGCACGATCGTCACGGCGGGCAGCACCCCGTACTGGACCGCCGAGGCGATGAAGTCCCAGTTGAACCCGGGGGTCAGGATGACGTCGTAGCCACCCTGCGCCGGGAACAGGTGGATGCCGGTGGCGAAGAAGTACACCAGGATCAGCGCGAGCCAGAAGTACGGCACCGCGGCGAGCAGGGTGGTGGCCGGTACGAACGAGTCGAGCCAGGTGCCCGGACGCCAGCCGACGAAGGCACCGAGGCCGACGCCGATGATCGCGGCGAGGATCGTCGCGATCCCGACCAGCGCGATCGTCCACGGCAGCGAGCTTGCGATGACCTCGGTGACGGGCGCCGGGAAGTAGCTGACGGACACCCCGAGGTCACCGCGGAACACGTTGACCAGGTAGTGGCCGTACTGGGAGATCAACGGTTCCGAGGAATCGCCACCGAGGAGCAGCTCGTACGCCTGCCGTGTCGCCGGGGTCACCTGCCCGCCGCGCTGCTGGAGCTTGGCGAGCAGGATGTCCACCGGGTTCCCGGGCAGCAGCCGCGGGATGATGAAGTTCAGCGTCAGTGCCGCCCACAGCGCGACGATGTAGAAGCCGATCTTGCGCAGGAAGTAGGTCATCGTCGAGTGCTCCTCGGTCGCGATCCCATCGTGGTCAGCCCTTCGCCGGCTTCAGTGCCTTGAAGATCTCGGCGTTGTCCGGGCTCGCCCAGACCGCCGGGAAGGCGTAGAGGTCGTCCTTCGTGGGCCAGCCGGTGAACTTCGCCGCGTGGAACTCGCTCGTCGTGCCGCCGGTCATGACGGGGATGTACGGCAGGTCCTCGACGATGTGCTGCTGGATCGTGTCGATCTCCGGCTGCGTCGCAGCGGTGTCGGACGGGTCGATCGTCGCGAGCTTCGCGATGGCCTTGTCGACGTCGGGGTTGCTGTACCGCGAGATGTTCATCGGGGCCGCTTCACCGACCTTCGCGGTGTTCGCCGTCGTGAAGTAGTTGTTGTACAGGTAGTACGGGTTCGCCGTCGGGCCCTGGCCGAGCGAGTCGATCGCGAGCTCGAAGTTGCCCTTGGTCTTCTTGTCGGTCCACTCGTTCCACGACGACTGCTGCGCCTTGAGCTCGATGCCCGCGGCCTTGAGCTGCTGCGTCATCGTGTCGATCGCAGTGATGTAGTCGGTCCATCCGGTGACGACCTCGACGGTCAGGGACAGCTTCTTGCCGTCCTTGGCGTAGATGCCGTCAGCGCCCTTCTTCCACCCGGCGTCCTCGAGCGTCGACGCGGCGGCGGCCTTGTCGGCGGTCTCCGGCATCACGGCGGGCTCGATGTCCTTCGAGATGGTGTCCTTCTGCGTCGTGGTGAGCGCGAAGGTCGGCGAGATCTCGCTCGCGGTGTTCTCGAACGCCAGCGAGTTGAGCTGCTTGCGGTTGATGGCGTCGGCGATGGCGTGGCGGACGGCCGGGTCGGTCTGCGGGCCGGCGCAGCCGAGGTCCGTGTTCGCGCAGGTGAGCAGCGCCATCTGGTTCTGGCCGACGGTGATGCCGTCGTAGCCGTTGTAGTTGCCGGCGATGTCGTCCATGTTCGGCACCGGGCCGGTCTGCCAGTCGATCGAGCCCTGCTTGAGCGCGTCGGCGCCGGCGGTGTTGCCGGAGAGCGACAGGTAGCGGATGGTCTTCACGGCCGGGGCGCCGTCCCAGTACTCCTTGTTCGCCTCGAGGGTGAAGGCCTGCGCCTTGAAGGTGCCGAGCGTGTACGGACCGGTGCCGACGGGCTCGCGCACGACGTCGGTGGTCGGGTCGATGTCCTTCCACAGGTGCTCCGGCACGATCCAGGTCTTGCCGAGCAGGTTCGGGCCGAGCACGAACGACGGCTTGTCGAACGTCACGACGACCTTGTCGTCGCCGTCGGCCTTCGCGGTGCCGTCGTAGCCGATCGAGTTCAGGGCCTTCTGCTTCGTGAGCATGTCGAGCGTGAAGACGACGTCCTTCGAGGTGAAGGGCTCGCCGTCGCTCCAGGTCGCCCCGTCGCGCAGGGTGATGGTGAGCTGGGTGCCGTCCGTGTTCCACTCGTAGGACTTGCCGAGCAGTGGCTTCGGGTCCTTCGTGTTGACGTTGGTGATGAAGAACAGCGACTCGTAGATCGTGCCGACGCCACCGATGTTGGACGGCGACCACGGGTTGAAGTTGATCTGGTAGTCGCCGGACTGTCCGGTGTAGGCGACCAGGGTCGAGGCGGCGTCGCCCTTCGTGCTGGCGCTGCCGCTCGCGCTGCAGCCGCTCAGCGCGAGGCCGGCGGCGAGGAGTACGGCGGCGCCGATGGCGAGCCGTGAACGGGTTGGGTTGAACATCGTTGTCCTCTCGGTCTGCGTCGTCGCAGGATCCACGTTGTGAGCGTGATTGTTACACGCGTAAACTAAGGCGGTCAAGGGGTCGTGTCACGGCCCCGTAACGATGAGGAGACGCAATGGAGCGGACCACCCTGGACGGCACGTGGACGGTCGAGGCGGTGCACGGACCGGCACAGGCCGATGCGCACCGGGAGCCGGTCGCCGCGATCGTCCCCGGCTGCGTGCACACCGACCTGCTGCGGGCGGGTCGGATCCCCGACCCGTTCGACGGCGACAACGAGGCCGCGACCCAGTGGATCGGCGACACGGTCTGGCGGTACCGCCGCACCTTCGAGTGGTCGGGCACGGGCACGCACGACCGCCACGACCTGGTCGCCGACGGTCTCGACACCCTCGCGACGATCGAGCTGAACGGCGTCGTCGTCGCGACCACCGCGAACCAGCACCGCGCGTACCGGTTCCCCGTCGGGCACCTGCTGCGCCCCGGCGCGAACGAGCTCGTCGTCACCTTCGACGCCCCGGTCCCCGCGGCCGAGCGGCTGTCCGCCCTGCACGGCGGCGAACTCCCCCACGTCAACCACCACCCCTACAACGCGCTGCGCAAGAACGCGTCGAACTTCGGCTGGGACTGGGGCATCGACGTCGCCACGAGCGGCATCTGGAAGTCGATCGGCATCGAGTCGTGGAGCGGCGCCCGCATCGCGGCCGTCCGCCCGCTCGTCGACGTCGACGGCACCACCGGCGTGCTCACCGCGCACGTGGACGTCGAGTTCGCCGGTTCCTCCGGCGCCTTCTCGCAGGCCATCGGCAGCGCACCCGTCGCGTCCGCGGGCGGTGACGCCGGTGCCGGACTGGAGGCCCGGATCACCCTGGCCCCGCACCACGCGTCCGCAGCGCACCCCGGTGCCGACACCGTGCCTCCCGTCCGCCCCGCCGACCACGCGGCGACCGCCGGCCGGGTCGTCGGCGCGCGCCCCGTCGTGACCGGTCCGGATCGCACGACCGGGTCCGTCGTCGTGCGGCTCGAGGTGCCCCAGGTCGCCGTCTGGTGGCCGCGCGGCGAGGGCGACCAGCCGTTGTACGACGTCCGGGTCGAGGTCGGCGACGACGTGTGGACCGGCCGCGTCGGGTTCCGGACCGTCACGCTCGACACCGCGGCCGACGGCGGTGGAGCGCCGTTCCTGCTCCGGGTGAACGACCGGCCCGTGATCGTGCGGGGCGCGAACTGGATCCCCGACCACGCGTACCTGACCGAGATGACGCCCGAGCGCTACGCCGACCGGATCGACGACGCGATCGACGCGAACGTCAACCTGCTCCGCGTCTGGGGCGGCGGGATCTACGAGTCCGACGACCTGTACGACCGGTGCGACGAACTCGGCGTGCTCGTCTGGCAGGACTTCCTGTTCGCCTGCGCCGCCTACGCCGAGGAACCCTGGCTCGCCGACGAGGTCGAGCCCGAGGTCCGCGAAGCCGTCACCCGGCTCAGCCCGCACCCGTCGCTCGTGGTGTGGAACGGCAACAACGAGAACCTCGTCGCGTACGCCGAGTGGGGATGGCGGCCGTCGCTCGTCGGCCGGACCTGGGGCAACGGCTACTACCGCTCGCTGCTGCCGTCGATCGTCGCCGAGCTCGACCCGACCCGTCCGTACACGCCGGGCAGCCCGTTCTCGTTCGACGAGTACCTGACGCCGAACGACGAGCGGAACGGCAGCGTGCACATCTGGGACGTCTGGAACCGGCTCGACTACCGCGCCTACGCCGACTGGAACCCGCGGTTCGTGGCGGAGTTCGGGTTCCAGGGACCGCCCGCGTGGTCGACCCTCACCGCGGTGGTGCACGACGAGCCGCTCGACCCCGACGGCCACGAGATGCTCGTGCACCAGAAGGCCGACCAGGGCAACCAGAAGCTCGCCGACGGCATGCGCGGGCACCTGCCCGCACCGACGAGCATCGAGGACTGGCACTTCGCCGCGCAGCTCAACCAGGCGCACGCGATCCGCTTCGGCATGGAGTGGTTCCGGTCCCGCACGCCCGACAACACCGGCATGATCGTCTGGCAGCTCAACGACGACTGGCCCGTGGTGTCATGGGCACTCGTCGACCACGCGGGCATCCGGAAGCCGGTCTGGTACGCGGTGCGGCAGGCCTACCAGCCGGTCCTGCTCACCGTGCAGCCCGATGCGTCCGGTGCTGCGGGTGGGCTCGACGTCGTGCTCGTGAACGCGTCCGGGGCATCGGTCGCCGAGGAGGTCACGGTCTCCCGCGTCGGGTTCGACGGCACCGTGCTCGAGTCGTCCTCGTTCCCGCTCACCGCCGGGCCCGCCGACGCCGACCGGGTCACGCTGCCGGTTGCGCTCGCGGTGCCCGGGGATGCCGGCTCCGAGGTGCTGGTCGTCACCGGGGCAGGGACCCGCACGGTGTTCGACTTCGCCGAGGTCGTCGACCAGGTGCTCGCCCGCTCACCGCTGTCCACGTCGGTCACGGCGACCGACGACGGGGCGGTCGTGACGGTGACGGCGACATCCTACGCGCGGGACGTCTCGCTGTTCCCGGACCGCGTGGACCCGGCCGCTCGGGTCGACGACGGCCTGGTGTCCCTGCTCGCCGGCGAGTCGGTGACGTTCACGGTGACGGGTGCGCGGGGCATCGCCCCCGAGGCGCTCGTCGCCCCGCTCGTCCTGCGCCACGCGGGCTCGCTGCTCCCCTGACGCGGGCGCCCGCTCGCCGACCGTGCTGTCGGCGAGCGGGCGATCCGCGAGCGGGTCAGTCGAGGGCGGCCAGCTCGAACACGATCGCGGTCGCGGGGGCCAGCAGCGGCAGCCTCGCCCCGACGTCCTCGAGCACCGCACCCGACAGCTCCAGGTGCCCGCGAACGAGCCACGCCGGCGGCACCATGTCGAGTCCGTGCGGCACCCGCAGCCCTGCGACCGGGGCCAGCCGGTAGCTCCGAGCCCGGTCGAGCCCCCGCATCCGCAACGGCACCGGCAGCGACTGCGGCCCGGTCTCGGTCCGTGCGACCCGCACCAGCGCCCGCGACCGGTCGACGGCCACCACCGAGGTCGCCACGAGCCCGGGGTCGCCGAGCTCCAGGTGCCGCAGCCGCCCGGTGTGCAGCAGCCCGCGCTCCCGCTTGTACAGCGCCGTCCACGCGCGCAACCGGTCGAGCTCCGACGGTGACAGCCGGGTGACGTCGGTCTCGATGCCCGCGGAACCGAACAACGACACCGCCATCCGGAAGTCCAGGTCCAGGTGCCGTCCGGTGGTGTGCGACACCTCGGGGCCGACGTGCGAACCGATCAGCTCGAGCGGCAGCAGTGCCTCGGTCCAGCGTTGGATCGGCAGCCGTTCGAAGGCGTCGTTGGAGTCCGACGGCCACACCCGGTCGGTGCGCTCCAGCACGCCGAGGTCCACTCGGGCACCCCCGCTCGCGCACGCCTCGATCTCGAGCCACGGGTGCCGGGCGCGCAGGGCGTCCATCAGCGCCCAGACCCCGCGGGTGTGCGCGTCGATGCCGGCGCGTCCGGCGTGGACCGCGTGCACGATGTCGCGGTTCTGGTCCCACTTCACGAAGTCGACGTGGTGCGCCGCGATCACGGCGGACATCGCCTCGAGCACGAACGCCCGCGCGAGCGGGTTCGCCATGTCGAGCACGTACTGGTTCCGCCAGGTGCGGACGTCGTCCTCGGGGCGCTGCAGCAGCCACTCGGGGTGCGCTGCCGCGAGTTCGGACACCGGGCTCACCATCTCGGGCTCGAACCACAGCCCGAACTCCATGCCGAGTCCGCGGACCCGGTCGACCAGCGGGCCGAGGCCGTCGGGCCACACCGTCGGGTCGACGCGCCAGTCGCCGAGCGACGTCGAGTCCGAACGCCGTCCGAGGAACCAGCCGTCGTCGAGCACGAACCGCTCGACGCCGATGTCCGCCGCGGTCTCGGCCAGGGCCACCAGGGGCGCGAGCTCCTGCCGGAAGTAGACGGCCTCCCAGGTGTTGAGCACCACGGGCCTCGGGCGCTTCGGGTGGCCGGAGCGGCTGCGGAGCGAATCGTGCAGCCGGTCGGACAGGCCGTCCAGCCCGGCGTCGCTCCAGACGAAGACGGCCTCGGGCGCGGCGAAGGACTCCCCCTGCCCGAGGACGACCTCGCCGGCGCGCAGGAGTTCCCCGGCGCCGAGCAGCGGTCGCGCCTCGGCGAGCACGTCGTACCGGTGCACCGAGTCGGCGCTCCAGGCCAGGTGCACGCCCCAGACCGCACCGGAAGCGTCCGAGAACCCGGGCGTCCCGAGCACGAGCAGCGTCGGGGCGTCGTGGCCGGTGCGACCGCGACGGCTCTCCCGCGCGTGGCTCCCGGCGGTCAGGGCTCGACGCTGCGGGGTCCGCTCCCGGGTCCAGCGTCCGGCCAGGTCGAGCACCTCCCCGACCCGTTCGTCGACGGGCAGCGTCGCCTCGAGCGCCTGAAGGTGCACGGGCACCGCGGCCCCGCTCGTCACGGTGTGCCCGACGCGCAGCACCCCCGCGCCGTCGAGCCTGAAGGCACTCCGCAGCAGCAGTTCGTCGGACACCGCGGTGACGACCAGGGAGCCCGGCTCCGCGGCCACCTCGACGTCGCGCCACCGCGGCACGAGCGGCAGCCCGTCGACGTGCCCCGCGATCCCCGGTCGGCCCTCCCACCCGTCGCGTTCGGTCGGCAGCACGGTCAGCGGCCAGGCCGCGTCGAGAGCGCTCGGTCCGAGCGGCCGTCCGACCGCGAGCCGCAGGTCGTCGCCGTCGCCGTCCGCGACGGGTCCGACGTCGCGGCCCCAGTGCAGCACCTCGGGCAGTCCCTCGTCGGCAGTCGCGAGCACGAGCGACACCCCGCCGTCGCGCAGGACGTGCACCCGCCGGCCGTCCAGCGCGTGCGCCGGCGCCGGGTCGCGGTCCACGACGGTCACGACGCACGCTCCTCGCGCAGGACGCGGACGCGTCCCGCGGGGACAACGGTCTCCGGCCCGTGGCCGGAGCCGTCGAGCAGGTCCGTACCGGACGCGGTGACCGTGACGTCGTCTGCGCCGTGGTTGACGAGGAACAGGAAGACGGAACCGTCGTCGTGGACGCGGCGCACCGCCTCCAGGCCGGGAGGCGCGGCGACCGTCCGCGGGAGCGCGCGCTCCTCGATGACCCGGTCCACGAGCCGCTGGGTGCTCTGGGCAGGCAGCATCGCGGACACGTACCAGGCGCCGCCGCCGACGGCGCGGCGGGTGACCGCTGCGCGGTCCGCGAGCGGGCCGCCCGTGTACCGGAGCACGACGTCGGCGTCGTCGACCACCACGGCCTCGGCCCAGTCGGTGACGGTCCCGCCGTCGTCGAGCGTGCGGGTCTCGTCGCGCTGCAGCGGGGTGAACTCCTCGCTCCAGGCGCCGAGCACCTGCCGGAACGCGCCCGGGTAGCCGCCGGCGCGGATGCGGGCGGTCTCGTCGGCCACGCCGGACAGGTAGGTGACGATCAGGGTCGCACCACGGTCGACCACCGCGGCGATCCGCGCGGCGGTGGCGTCGTCGACGACGAGCATCGTCGGGACGACGACCACGTCGTACCCGTCGAGGTCGGCGTCCGAGGGCACGACGTCGGTGAGCACCTGCCGGTCGTGGAACGCGGCGTACCAGGCACGGAGCTCCCGCGAGTACCGCAGGGCTCGGTGCGGCTTCAGCCCGGACTGCAGTGCCCAGCCGGACGGCTCGTCGACGACGATCGCGACCCGCGCCGGTTCGACGCGACTGCCCTGCACCGGGGCGAGGTCACGGAGTGCACGCCCGAGCGCGACGACCTCCCGCCAGATGCGCGTGCGGGTGCCGGCGTGCGGGACCATCGCGGAGTGGAACTGCTCGGCCCCCGCGGTCGACGCCCGCCACTGGAAGAACAGTGCGCCGTCGGATCCGCGGGCGACGTGCACGAGCGAGTTCCGCAGGATCTCCCCCGGCTCCTTCGCCCTGTTGCGCTGCTGCCAGCTCGGCCCGCCCGTCGAGTGCTCCATGAGCAGCCAGGGGTTCCGGCCGGCGGTGATGCCGCGCATCCGGTCGGCGGCGAGGGCGAGGTCCTGCTCACGGTGCGGGTCGTCGACGAGCGTGTAGTGGTCGTTGGCCGGGATCGCGACGTGCTTCGCCCACTCGGCGTAGTCGACGACCTGCGATCCCGCTCCGACCATGAAGTTCGTCGTGACGGGGACGTCCGAGTGCTGCTCGATGACGGCCTTCTCGGCGTCGAAGTGCCGGAGCAGGGCATCGGAGGAGTACCGCTCGAAGTCCAGCGCGAGGCCGGGGTTCGGTGCGCCGCCGACGCCTCGAGGCGGCGACACCTCGTCGAAGGACGTGTAGGTGTGCCCCCAGAACGCCGTCCCCCACGCGGCGTTCGCGGCGTCGACGTCCCCGTACCGCTCGGCGAGCCAGCGTCGGAAGTCCGCTGCCGACTCCTCGCAGTAGCAGCGACCGTTCCCGCCGCCGAGCTCGTTGCTCACGTGCCAGAGCCGCACCGCCGGGTGGTGTCCGTAGCGTTCGGCCAGGGCACCGACGATACGCAGGGCGTGCTCGCGGAAGACCGTCGAGGCGGCGCACCACCCGAGGCGTCCACCTGGACGCTCGCGGCGTTCCGTGGCGTCGACCGGCAGGACCTCGGGGTGGGCGGTCAGCAGCCAGTTCGGCGGGGCGGCGGTCGGCGTCGCGAGGTCCACCGCGATGCCGTTCTCGTGCAGCAGGGCGATGACGTCGTCGAGCCAGTCGAAGGTGTACTCCCCCGGCGACCGCTCGAGCAGCGCCCACGAGAAGACCCCGATCGTGACCAGGTTCACCCCGGCCTCGCGCATCAGGCGGACGTCCTCGAGCCAGACCGCACGGGGCCATTGTTCCGGGCTGTAGTCGCCGCCGAACGACAGGCCGTCGGTCGGCCACGGGACGGTGGGGGCAGCGGTCACGGCATCTCCTTCGATGGGTGGACCGCACCAGCCTCCCGTCTCCGGCGGCGTTTGTCAACGTGTGTAACTAAGGCGCCAGGAGTCGTGCCGCGTCAGGTCTCGAGCAGCTGCCGGATCGCGACGACCGCACCCGCACGCGCCCACTCCGAGAACTCGAACGGCTGCACCTCGACGGTCACCGGCTGCCGGTACGGAGCCAGGGCCGCCCGGAGTGCCTCGTCGACCGTCGACCGTGCCAGGTCGTACACGGGCAGTCCGTCCCCGGTCAGGACGATGGCGGCGGGATCGGCGATGTGGACGGCCGTCGCCAGCACCACCCCGAGCGCTCGGCCGGCGTCCTCGAACGCGGCCACGGCCCGCTCGTCGCCGGTGCGCGCGAGCTCGACGACCTGCTCGTACGTCGAGCCCTCCCGCCCGGCGTTGCGGACGATCACCGGACTCGGCAGGAAGCTCGAGGCGCACCCCGCGTGCCCGATGCCGCAGTCGGGTCCCCCACCGAGGACCGGCAGGTGCCCGATCCGGCCGAGTCGCCCGTGTTCACCGGTGGACACCTGCCCGTTCACGATGAGCCCGAGACCGAGCCCCTCGCCGACGGTGACCAGGGCCATCGAGTCACGGCCGGCACCGGCACCGAACCAGTGCTCCTTGACGGTCAGGGCGTGGACGTCGTTCGCCGTGAAGGCGGCCAGCCCGGTGCGCTCCCGGACCATCCGCGCGAACGGGACGTCGGTCCACCCGAGGAACGGCGACGACGCCACGACGGCCTCTCCACCGCGGACGAGCACGTCACCCGGCAGGGAGACCCCGACGGCACAGATCGCGGGGTGTGCGGCCCGGAGGCGCTCGTGCACCGCGCTGACCTGGTCGGCCAGGGCTTCCGGAACCGTGGACGCGACGGCTTCCTCGTGCAGGGCGAGCACGCGGCCGCCCAGGTCGGTCACGGCGGCGTACAGGCGCTCACGCGTCAGCTTCACACCGAGGAACTCCCACTGCCCCGAGCTCGACTGCAGCAGCTCCGACGGCCGGCCGGTCGCGCCCCGCACACCGGTGCCGACCTCGACGACGAGCCGGTGTGCCACGAGGATGCGCATCGCCCGGGTCAGGCTCGCCCGCGACAGTCCGAGCGACCGAGCGATCTCGGCGCGGGAAAGCGTGCCGTGGATGAGGATCTCCCGCAGTGCCAAGCGGGAACCCTCGGGCAGTGCCGGCCAGGCTTCGGTCATCGTTCCTCCGTCGTCGGCTGATCCTACGGCCTGCCCGGAAACGCAGAAAACCCCTGACCAGTGCTGGTCAGGGGTTCCCTGGTGTTACTACGGTTAAGTCCGGCGGCGTCCTACTCTCCCACAAGGTCCCCCTTGCAGTACCATCGGCGCTGAGAGGCTTAGCTTCCGGGTTCGGAATGTGACCGGGCGTTTCCCTCTCGCTATGACCACCGGAACACTGTCGACCATGATCTGGTCTCAAACATGTCCCAGCTGTCGCTGAGCTATTTATTCAGTTTGATTCCCGATCGTCTGTCGGGAACCACAAAGTGGACGCGAGCCCCGCACACGAAGGTGCGGGAAATCAGTGTGTTATCAAGTCTTCGGCTTATTAGTACCGGTCAGCTCCACGGGTCGTTAGTCCCCGCTTCCACATCCGGCCTATCAACCCAGTAGTCTGCTGGGAGCCTCTCACACTCAAGGTGCATGGAAATCTCATCTCGAAGACGGCTTCCCGCTTAGATGCTTTCAGCGGTTATCCGGTCCGAACGTAGCTAATCAGCGGTGCCCTTGGCAGAACAACTGACACACCAGAGGTTCGTCCATCCCGGTCCTCTCGTACTAGGGATAGATCTTCTCAAATTTCCAACGCGCGCAGCGGATAGGGACCGAACTGTCTCACGACGTTCTAAACCCAGCTCGCGTACCGCTTTAATGGGCGAACAGCCCAACCCTTGGGACCTACTCCAGCCCCAGGATGCGACGAGCCGACATCGAGGTGCCAAACCATGCCGTCGATATGGACTCTTGGGCAAGATCAGCCTGTTATCCCCGAGGTACCTTTTATCCGTTGAGCGACAGCGCTTCCACAAGCCACTGCCGGATCACTAGTCCCGACTTTCGTCCCTGCTCGACCTGTCAGTCTCACAGTCAAGCTCCCTTGTGCACTTACACTCGCCACCTGATTGCCAACCAGGTTGAGGGAACCTTTGGGCGCCTCCGTTACTCTTTGGGAGGCAACCGCCCCAGTTAAACTACCCATCAGGCACTGTCCATGAACCCGATCAGGGTCCTACGTTAGACATCCAGAGTGACCAGAGTGGTATTTCAACAATGACTCCACGAACACTAGCGTGCCCGCTTCACAGTCTCCCACCTATCCTACACAAGCCACACCGAACACCAATACCAAACTGTAGTAAAGGTCACGGGGTCTTTCCGTCCTGCTGCGCGTAACGAGCATCTTTACTCGTAGTGCAATTTCGCCGAGTTCGCGGTTGAGACAGCTGGGAAGTCGTTACGCCATTCGTGCAGGTCGGAACTTACCCGACAAGGAATTTCGCTACCTTAGGATGGTTATAGTTACCACCGCCGTTTACTGGGGCTTAAATTCAGAGCTTCGCCCAAAGGCTAACCCTTCCTCTTAACCTTCCAGCACCGGGCAGGCGTCAGTCCGTATACATCGTCTTGCGACTTCGCACGGACCTGTGTTTTTAGTAAACAGTCGCTTCCCACTGGTCTCTGCGGCCTTCAACGCTCACGGAGCTAAGTCCGGTCACGTGTCCGGCCCCCCTTCTCCCGAAGTTACGGGGGCATTTTGCCGAGTTCCTTAACCACGATTCTCTCGATCTCCTTGGTATTCTCTACCTGACCACCTGAGTCGGTTTCGGGTACGGGCGGCTGCAACCTCGCGTCGATGCTTTTCTCGGCAGCATAGGATCACTGATTTCCCCTTACGGGTACGCTTCGGATCTCAGGCACACAGACGACGGATTTGCCTATCGTCAGCCCTACATCCTTACACCAGGTTCACCTTACGGATACCATCGCCTGGCTCAGCTACCTTCCTGCGTCACACCTGTTCATACGCTAACCGCACCAGCATGGGGTCGAGCGTTAGACCGGCCACCATCACCCCGAAGGGATCCGGTTGAACCGGGTTAGGACTCTTAGCACCACTGGATTAGCTTGGGCGGTTGTTCGCCGGTACGGGAATATCAACCCGTTGTCCATCGACTACGCCTGTCGGCCTCGCCTTAGGTCCCGACTTACCCAGGGCGGATTAACCTGGCCCTGGAACCCTTGGTCTTTCGGAGGACGGGTTTCTCACCCGTCTTTCGCTACTCATGCCTGCATTCTCACTCGTGTAGCGTCCACGGCTGGATCACTCCGCCGCTTCACTCGCCACACGACGCTCTCCTACCACTCCGCACGACTGAACCACGAAGGCTTGTCAATGTGCGAAATCTACAACTTCGGTGGTGTGCTTGAGCCCCGTTACATTGTCGGCGCGGAATCACTTGACCAGTGAGCTATTACGCACTCTTTCAAGGGTGGCTGCTTCTAAGCCAACCTCCTGGTTGTCTATGCAACTCCACATCCTTTCCCACTTAGCACACGCTTAGGGACCTTAGTTGGTAGTCTGGGTTGTTTCCCTCTCGACGATGAAGCTTATCCCCCACCGTCTCACTGCTGCGCTCTCACTCACCGGCATTCGGAGTTTGGCTGACGTCAGTAACCTGTTGAGGCCCATCGGCCATCCAGTAGCTCTACCTCCGGCGAGAAACACGCAACGCTGCACCTAAATGCATTTCGGAGAGAACCAGCTATCACGAAGTTTGATTGGCCTTTCACCCCTATCCACAGCTCATCCCCTCCATTTTCAACTGAAGTGGGTTCGGTCCTCCACGACGTCTTACCGTCGCTTCAACCTGGCCATGGATAGATCACTTCGCTTCGGGTCTAGAACATGCGACTCAAACGCCCTATTCAGACTCGCTTTCGCTACGGCTGCCCCACACGGGTTAACCTCGCCACATATCACTAACTCGCAGGCTCATTCTTCAAAAGGCACGCCGTCACCCCTACAAAGGAGGCTCCGACGGTTTGTAAGCAAACGGTTTCAGGTACTATTTCACTCCCCTCCCGGGGTACTTTTCACCTTTCCCTCACGGTACTTGTCCGCTATCGGTCATCTGGGAGTATTTAGGCTTATCAGGTGGTCCTGACAGATTCACACGGGATTTCTCGGGCCCCGTGCTACTTGGGATACACATCCGGCCATAACACCATTTCGTCTACGGGGCTGGCACCCACTACGGCCCGGCTTTCAAACCGGTTCGACTATGATGCGCTGTAACCGCCCCAGTCCGGCAGAACTGAGCGACGTGTCCCACAACCCCGACCATGCAACGCCCGCCGGCTATCACACATGATCGGTTTAGCCTCATCCGCTTTCGCTCGCCACTACTCACGGAATCACATGTTGTTTTCTCTTCCTGTGGGTACTGAGATGTTTCACTTCCCCACGTTCCCTCTACCCGCCCTATATATTCAGGCGGGAGTCACCAGGTCACAAAAGCGCCCAGCGGGGTTTCCCCATTCGGAAATCCTCGGATCAGGGCTCGATTATCAGCTCCCCGAGGCTTATCGCAGATTTCTACGTCCTTCTTCGGCTCCAGATGCCAAGGCATCCACCGTTTGCTCTTAGAAACTTGACCACAAAGATTAAAATTGCGATCCGTCATCACCCACAACCATCAGCCCGAAGACCTCAGATCGATTGGATGACTCGAATCAAAGATGCTCGCGTCCACTGTGTAGTTCTCAACATACGATCGGCACCACACTCCCCACCATCCAACGACAGTGCTTCATGCGGCCCAACGAAGGACACACCACGGATCACTCCATGCGGCCCAACCCCCAACCCACCTCACAGCAGATCAGGAAGCCTGGTCCCTCAGGACCCAACAACGTGCACCAGCCAACCCGTGCGACACCAACCCGTTCCAACCCCGCAAGCGGAGCGTACTGAGGCCAGCACCATCGGTACCAGCTGCACTGTCAATGTTCCACCCATGAGCTACCCGTCGGACACGTTCGGTCCGAATCAGGCGCCTGGACCATGCATGCCCCGATGAGGGACAACACGAGGCCAGATGCTCCTTAGAAAGGAGGTGATCCAGCCGCACCTTCCGGTACGGCTACCTTGTTACGACTTAGTCCTAATCACCGATCCCACCTTCGACGGCTCCTTCCACAAGGGTTAGGCCACCGGCTTCGGGTGTTACCGACTTTCATGACTTGACGGGCGGTGTGTACAAGGCCCGGGAACGTATTCACCGCAGCGTTGCTGATCTGCGATTACTAGCGACTCCGACTTCATGAGGTCGAGTTGCAGACCTCAATCCGAACTGAGACCGGCTTTTTGGGATTCGCTCCACCTTACGGTATCGCAGCCCTTTGTACCGGCCATTGTAGCATGCGTGAAGCCCAAGACATAAGGGGCATGATGATTTGACGTCATCCCCACCTTCCTCCGAGTTGACCCCGGCAGTCTCCTATGAGTCCCCGGCATAACCCGCTGGCAACATAGAACGAGGGTTGCGCTCGTTGCGGGACTTAACCCAACATCTCACGACACGAGCTGACGACAACCATGCACCACCTGTACACCGACCACAAGGGGGCGACCATCTCTGGCCGTTTCCGGTGTATGTCAAGCCTTGGTAAGGTTCTTCGCGTTGCATCGAATTAATCCGCATGCTCCGCCGCTTGTGCGGGCCCCCGTCAATTCCTTTGAGTTTTAGCCTTGCGGCCGTACTCCCCAGGCGGGGCGCTTAATGCGTTAGCTACGACACAGAAACCGTGGAAAGGTCCCTACATCTAGCGCCCAACGTTTACGGCATGGACTACCAGGGTATCTAATCCTGTTCGCTCCCCATGCTTTCGCTCCTCAGCGTCAGTTACGGCCCAGAGATCTGCCTTCGCCATCGGTGTTCCTCCTGATATCTGCGCATTCCACCGCTACACCAGGAATTCCAATCTCCCCTACCGCACTCTAGTCTGCCCGTACCCACTGCAAGCCCGAGGTTGAGCCTCGGGATTTCACAGCAGACGCGACAAACCGCCTACGAGCTCTTTACGCCCAATAATTCCGGACAACGCTTGCACCCTACGTATTACCGCGGCTGCTGGCACGTAGTTAGCCGGTGCTTTTTCTGCAGGTACCGTCACTTTCGCTTCTTCCCTACTAAAAGAGGTTTACAACCCGAAGGCCGTCATCCCTCACGCGGCGTTGCTGCATCAGGCTTTCGCCCATTGTGCAATATTCCCCACTGCTGCCTCCCGTAGGAGTCTGGGCCGTGTCTCAGTCCCAGTGTGGCCGGTCACCCTCTCAGGCCGGCTACCCGTCGTCGCCTTGGTGAGCCATTACCTCACCAACAAGCTGATAGGCCGCGAGTCCATCCCCAACCAAAAAATCTTTCCACCACCAGACCATGCGGCCAGTGATCATATCCAGTATTAGACGTCGTTTCCAACGCTTATCCCAGAGTCAGGGGCAGGTTACTCACGTGTTACTCACCCGTTCGCCACTAATCCACCCAGCAAGCTGGGCATCATCGTTCGACTTGCATGTGTTAAGCACGCCGCCAGCGTTCGTCCTGAGCCAGGATCAAACTCTCCGTAAAAAAATACAGACCCAACACCCCAAAAGGTGCCAGACCGAGTTGATTCTGACTGTTGACTGTCTACTGACAATCTTCAATCCAAAAGGAATTGTCTCAAACCCAACCAACCCGAAGGAAGGCCAGGCACGAGGTCAATCAATAAATTGGCATTGACAATGTGCACGCTGTTGAGTTCTCAAGGACCAGACGCACTCCCCCACTCGACACCCGAAGATGCTCCGCCAGAGAGGCTATGAAATCCGCTACCCGGGGAAGAACCGTGGCGGACAAGATCTCCAGGTGAACCCAGGGACCGTCTCAGCCGTTCCGTTCTCCGCCGCCGTGGCAACGAGAGGTAACACTACACAGGCTCCGAGGGCCTCGCCAACCGTTGTCCCTCCCGGGCGTGTCGGCCCGGGAGGCCCCGTCGGCGCGGGGCCTACTCGGCGGCAGCGAGCTGCCCGCAGGCCCCGTCGATCTCCTTGCCGCGGGTGTCGCGCAGGGTCGTCGGGATGCCCGCGGCGTTGAGCCGGCGGACGAACTCGTCCTGCACGTGCACCTCGGACGAGGTCCACACGGAGCCCGGCGTCGGGTTGAGCGGGATCGGGTTGACGTGCACCCAGCCCTTGCCGCGCTTGTTGAGCTTCTCGGCGAGCAGGTCGGCACGCCAGGCGTGGTCGTTCATGTCCTTGATGAGCGCGTACTCGATCGAGACGCGGCGGCCCGTCTTGACGTAGTAGTTGTGCGCGGCGTCGATCGCCTCGTCGGCCTTCCAGCGCGAGTTCACCGGGATGAGCTCGTCGCGGAGTTCGTCGTCCGGGGCGTGCAGCGACAGCGCGAAGGTCACCGGGATGTCCTCCTCCGCCAGCTTGAGGATCGCGGGGACCAGCCCGACGGTCGAGATCGTGATGCCACGGGCGCTCATGCCGAGGCCGTTCGGCTGCGGCGCGACCATCAGGCGGACGGCGTCCATCACCCGCTTGTAGTTGGCGAGCGGCTCCCCCATGCCCATGAACACGATGTTCGTCACGCGCTCAGCGTCGACGCGGTCCTTGCCGCCCTTGCGGGGATCACCACCGAGCTCCCCCGCGGCGATGGCCGCATTGGCCCGGACGATCTGCTCGATGATCTCGGCGGTCGACATGTTCCGGGTCAGACCCGCCTGGCCGGTGGCGCAGAACGGGCAGTTCATGCCGCAGCCGGCCTGCGACGAGACGCAGAGCGTGATGCGACCCGGGTAGCGCATGAGCACCGACTCGACCAGGGCGCCGTCGTGCAGCTTCCACAGGAACTTGATGGTGTCGCCGTTGTCCGTCGCCAGCCGCCGGGTCTCGGTCAGCAGGGGCGGCAGCATCCCGGCGACGAGCTGCTCGCGCTGGGCGGCCGGCAGGTCGGTCATCTTGTCCGGGTCGGACGTGTAGTGCGTGAAGTAGTGGGTCGCGAGCTGCTTCGCCCGGAAGCCCGGCAGGCCGAGTTCCTTGACGCGTGCCTCGCGCTCCGCTGCCGTCAGGTCGGCGAGGTGGACGGGCGGCTTGCCGCGCTTCGGCGACGCGAACTGCAGCAGCGGACGGCCGTCGGTGTCGGTCGCCTGCTTCCAGCCCTCGGTGCGCGGACGCACCTGCGGACGAGCAGACTGCTGCTGTTCGAACGGAGTGCGGGTCTCGGAAGCCATCAGACCAGGATACGGGAGGCCCGTGACACGTCGGTGCCGGACCCTCCGGTGGCCGGGATGGTCACCGTCGACGGCCCCGCCCGCGTCGGGTCAGCTGCCGGCGGGCAGCAGGCGCGCGAAGTGGTGTGCGGCCGAGTACATCGGCACGATGTCGACGACCTCGCCCGGGTGCGGGGCCTGCAGCACGAGTCCCTGGCCGAGGTACAGGCCGACGTGGTCCTCGTCGTCGTACACGACCAGGTCGCCGGGCAGCGCCTCGGACTCGGGGATCGTCGTCGCGGCGGCGTCCTGCGTCGGCACGTAGTGGACGAGCGGGATGCCGACCGCGGCGTACGCGACCATCGTCAGGCCGGAGCAGTCGATGCCCTCGTGGCTCGCGCCGCCCTCGACGTAGGGGTCTCCCATGTACTGCAGGGCGGTCTCGACGATGGTGGCGCGGTCGCCGCCGGCGGACAGCGCCGCCGACAGGGCCGACTGCGCCTGGGCCGTCGTGACGCCGAAGCGCAGGTCGAGCGTCGGGTACGAGACGACGGTGGTCGTGGTGGTCATGCCGTCGGTGGTGACGACCGGGACCTTGACGTCGTGCGCCACGGTGAAGGTCTGCGCGGCCTGCGCGGTCGTCGTGCCCTGCTGCGTCTCCGCCGGGGTCGCCGCGTTCGCCGGCACGGCCAGCGTCAGGCTCGAGGTCACGGCGATCGCGGGTGCGAGCAGGATCGCGGCGCGCTTGGCGTTCGCGGCGCGGCGGATGTGCCGGGGGTCCACGGCGCGCTCGGCACGCAGCACGGCCGTCCGGCTCAGGACGGCGGCACCGGCGACCGAGGCGACGGGTGCCGAGGAGACGGGTGCCGGGCGCGACTGCATCCGGACGGTCCGGGTCGGCTTCGGGTGCTCGACGAAGGTCGCCTGTGCGGCGGCGGGCCCGAGCGCCGAGCGCCGACCACGGGGACGCAGCTGCTGCGGTTCCGGGGACGGCGATGCGGGTGCCACCGCGGTGCGCGGGGTCGCTCGCGAGGGCTGTCGGTCATCGGCTGCTGCAGGCAGGGCGTGGCGTCCCATGGGTCCTTCCGGGTCGGGACCGCTGGGCGATCCGGAAAGTAACGTATTGGTCACGGCCCGGATCGCGGCTGGGCAGTCCCGGAGTGTTCCTGCGGCTCGTCACAGGAACGGGCGATCCTCGCAGGTCGCTCCGATGCGGCGGATCCGCGCCCGGGGCCCGAAGACCCGGCCTCAGACGGACGCGACCCGCATGACGGCGGCGATCCGGGCCTCCCGGTCGGACGACAGGCGGTCGAGGCGAGCCGCCAGCGCCACGACGGACGCGTCGACCGGGGCGTCCCCCGAGATGTCCCCCGGTACCGGCACGCCGGCTCGGACGGCGAGCGGCAGGACGCCGGCCCAGACCGTGTGGTCCTCGCCGTCGTCCGCGGCCTCGCCGTTGCCCTGGAAGCGCACCTTCACGCTCGCGCGGTCGAGGGGCAGCTGCAGGACCTGGGTGGCGCGGACCTCCTTCGGGGTCATCTCGCGGACCTCGTCGCGGCGGCCGGGCATGAGGTGGTCGGCGACCTGCCAGAGTGCCTCGGTGCGGAGCTCGGGCGGCACGACCGTCGCGGCGCCGGCGATCATCGCGCTGCGGTAGTTCGCCGAACTGTCGAAGGTCGAGCGGGCGAACACGAGCCCGTCCAGGTGCGTGACCGTCGCTGCGACCTGCACGCCGGCCACTCCGGCCTCGAGGAAGAGGCCGCCTCCCGTCGAGCCGTGCAGCAGCAGGACCGGGCCGGCCCCGAGGTCGCCGACGCCGCACAGGAAGGGCAGCACGATCGGGTGGCCGCCGCGGACGAACCCGACGTGGGCGACGTGGGCCTCGGCGAGGATCGCGCGGAGGACGGCGGGGTCGTCGGACTGGCGCTCGCGGATGCGACGGACGCGCAGGTCGGGGCCGTCGGAGGGCTCGTACTGGTGGGGCGTGGTGCTCATGCGGGCCACGCTAGGTTCGTCAGTGGTCCAGTACATGGACCAGATCGAGGTGATCGTGGTGGACCAGTCCGGCAAGACCGCGGGGGTCGTGGCGCGCATCCGGCGCATGGTGCACGACGGCACGCTGCACGAGGGCGATCCGCTGCCCTCGACCCGGGCGTTGGCAGCCGAGCTCGGTGTCGCGCGCGGCACGGTCGTCGCCGCGTACGACCAGCTCGACGGCGAGGGCTGGATCCGGACGCGGCACGGTGCCGTGGCGCGGGTGGTCGCGTCGGCCGGCACGGCCACCGCTGCCGTCCCGGTCGTCGCCCGATCCGGGGTCCGGCCGGCGTCGACCGACCCGAGCGCGGCGCCGTCAGCGTCGGTGGCGGCCACCGCGGCCCGGATGGTGGACTGCCGACCCGGGGTCCCCGCCGTCACCGCGATCGCGCAGCGGGACTGGCGCGCGGCCTGGCGGGCGGCGGCCGACGCACCACTGCGGAACGCGGTCGCGGACCCCCTCGGCACTGCGGAGCTCCGAGCGCAGGTCGTCGCGCAGCTCGGCCTGGGTCGCGGGTTCGCCCCGTCGGTCGACCGGGTGCTGCTGACCGCGGGGACGTCCGAGGCGCTGTCGCTCGTCGCCGAGGCACTCCGCGTGCACCTCGGCCGCGCACCCGTGTTCGCGGTCGAGGACCCGGGGTACCGGACCGGTCAGCGTGCCGTGCTCAGTGCGGGCGGTACCGTGGTCGGCATCCCGCTGGACGACGACGGGATGGACCTCGACGCGCTGACGGCCGCCCCGCCGGTGGACGTCGTGCTCGTCACGCCGACGCACCAGTACCCGCTCGGTTCCGTGATGCCGGTGGCACGACGGCAGCGGCTGCTCGCCTGGGCTGCGGCGACGGGCACGCTCGTGGTCGAGGACGACTACGACTCCGAGTTCCGGCACCGCGGCAGCCCCGTGCCCGCCCTCGCGGCGCTCGACACCGAGGGGGTGGTGCTGCACGTCGGCGGGTTCTCGAAGACGCTCGACCCGCGGGTGCGCTGCGCCTACGTCGTGCTGCCGGCGGCGGCTGGTGTGCCGGTCGGCGTCGATCCGGCTCGGCTGATCGACGGTCGCGTCGACGCGGTGCTGGCTGCCCGTCGCGCCCGCGGCGCGGTCGTCGCCGAACCGGTGCAGGTCGCGCTCGCGCACCTGCTCCGGACCGGCGCGCTCCGCCGGCACCTCGGCCGGGTCCGACGCGACTACACGCACCGTCGCGCACGGATCGCGGCTCGGCTCGACGGCGTCGCCGGACTGGAGGCCCGTGCACTGGCCGGTGGACTGCACGCGGTGGTCGTGTGGTCGGGTCCGGCGACCGGACGGGACGTCGCCGCGCGGATGGCCGACGGCGGCGTGCTCGTCTCGACGCTCGAGGAGTACGGGATGGCGCCCGGCAGCACGCCGGCCGGGATCGTGTTGGGGTACGGGGCGGTGACGGTCCCGGAGCTGGACCGGGCGCTGGACGCGCTGGTCGCGGCGGTCGAGCGGGCCTAGACCGTTCGGTGGCGCCGGTGCGAGCGGACCACCGGGCGCCCCCGATCAGCCGCCGTTCTGGGCGGTGGCCACCACGTTCGAACCGGCCTGCTGGCACGCGGTGTTCAGGGTGCGCCCGACGAGTTCCCACTCGGGGCTGTCGTCGAGCGCCGGCCCCGACGCAGGCGCCGGGTGGGCGTCCAGGTACTCGAGTGCGTAGTCGATGGCGTCGTCGAGCCGCTCGTCGCTGCTCGACAGGTGCTCGTAGCCGAAGCGCTCCGCGGCGATGAGCGCCTCGTACTGCGCATCGGACAGGACACCGCGGGAACGACCGTCCGAGGCGTTCAGGGCGATCGTCGACAGCGCGCTCAGCTGCCCGCAGACGGCCGCGGCGCTCCGGTCCTCCTCCATCGGGTCCACCGTGGGGGACGCCGCCGGCACGTCCACCGCTGCGTCCGCTGACCGAGCGCTCGACGAGGTCGGCGCCGGTGCCGACGAGGCGTCGGCCGAGCACGACGTCAGGGAGACGGACGCGAGCAGTGCACCGACGACCAGGGGCAGCGCGAGTCGGAGGGAAGTCATGCCCGCCATCGTGGCAGCGAAGTCGTCACGCCCGCGGCGTCGTGTCGCGATCGAGACCTCGTCGATACCGGATCGTGAGCAAGCGGGCGAGCCGGCGGTCAGGGTCGCTGCAGGTGCGCGCGCACCCGTGCTTGCACGGCTGCGGCGTCGCGGTGGTCCCAGAGCGCGAAGTGCGTGCCGCCCGGCAGCGTGACGAGCTCCGCGCCGGGGATCGTTGCGGCGGCGCGGGTGCTGTCGTCCGGCCGGACCTCGGTGTCGGCGTCGCCGTGCACCAGGAGCGTGGGCGCCCGGAGGGCACCGAGGTCGAGCGACCCCACGGCCGCGAGCTGGCGCACGTCGTTCTCCCGGCCGGTGCGTCTCGGCCCGGAGGCGTTGCCGGTGCGTGCGAGCCCGAGCAGGAACGCACGCCGGTCGGGGTCGGCGAGGACGCCGGCGACGTGGTCGCGGAGGGCCCCGCCGCGCAGGGTGCTCACGCCGGCCACCGCAGCGCGTGCTGCTGCGGCCGGGGCGACGCGCGCTGCGGCCGCTGCCACCCGGGCGCCGAACGCCGTGCCGGTCACGAGTCGTTCGGCCAGGCCGGCAGGTCCGGGGACCCAGCGACCGGACACCCCGGAGGCGACGGCGAGCGCACTGACCCGGTCCGGGTCGCGGACGGCCAGACGGTACGCGGCCGCAGCGCCACCGGACCACGCCAGCACGCCGGCCCGGTCGATGCCGAGGTCGTCGAGGAGCGCGGCGAGCCGGTCGGCCTCGTCGTCGATCGTGGCGTGGTCGCTGTCGAACGGGGTGCCGAGGTACCCGGGTCGCGACACCGTGACCACCCGGAAGTCCTCGGACGGCAGGAAGCCGGCCATCAGCTCGGCGACGTCGATGCCGCCGGGGCTGCCGTGCAGGACGAGCACGGGGACGCCGGTGTCGGAGCCTCGGGTCCCGACCTCGACGCCGTGGGTGACCGCTCGGGCCGAAGGGGGCATGGCCCGACGATACTGCGGGCTCGGGTTCGTCGTCGGCGTGCGGGTCAGCGGCCCTCGGGGCGCGCGGAGCCGCGGGTGCTCACGAGGTCGGCGAGGGACGGCTCGGCCTCGTCGGTCGGCACGGCCCAACCACGGCGGGCGGCCTTGCGGACGAGACGGTAGGTGGTGACCTGGACGGGCTCCACCCCGTCGGCGGATTCGTAGTTCGTCATCGTGCTTCTCCCTGATTCGCGAGTGATTCGCTGCTGCCGAAAGTACCCGGAGGACGTACCCCCGGACAGGGGCATGCGTTCCGTGGCCAATGGTCGGAGAGCGCGGGTCGACACCGCTCGCCGTGGTGGGATTGTTCGCATACAATGCGAACATGTTGATCACCGTCGACCCGACCGCGCGGGCCACGCTCGCCGAGCAGGTCGCGTCGCAGATCCGGTACGCGATCGCTCGCGGCGAGCTCGCGAGCGGGGAGCGCCTGCCGTCGGCGCGCGACCTCGCCGCCGCGGTCGACGTCAACATGCACACGGTGCTGCGCGCCTACGCACAGCTGCAGGACGACGGACTGATCGAGCTGCGGCGGGGTCGCGGAGCCACCGTCCTGCGATCGGGCAACGCCTCGTTCGACCGGCTGCGCACGCTCGTCGACGAGCTGCGCGACCAGGCCGACACGCTCGGGGTCCCGCTCGACGACCTGTTCACGATGATCAAGGGGGCACGATGACGAACCGACCAGCGACGAACCGAACGCTGCGCACGACGACGCGCACGGCGGTGGTGGCACCCGGGCTGGTGGTGTTGCTGGCCCTGGTGACCGCGGCGCTCGTCGCCGCACCGAACCTGCCGGACCGCATGGCCGTGCACTTCGGGGCCGACGGCACCGCGGACGGCTGGAGTTCGCCCTGGCCGGTGTTCTGGATCACGCTCGCGGTGGCCGCCGGTGCGGTGGCCCTGGCGTTCGCGGCGCTGCGGATGCCCGACCGTCGGACCGCCGCCACGCTGGTGCTCGTCGCCAACCTCTTCGCCGGCAGTCTGGGCACCGCCTGGATCGTGCTCGCCGCCACGAACACCGTCGGCGACGGGACGCTGTCCGGCTGGTGGACCGTCCCGTTCCTGGCCGTCAGCGCGGTCATCGCCGCGGTGCCGGTCGTCGCACTCGTCCGGTCGGCCGCCCCGGTGCCCGCACACGACGTCGAACCGCTGCGCGTCTGGTCGGACACGCGGGTGGCGTGGCGCGCCCGCATCGGCAGTCGCTGGTTCGCGGCACTCGGGGCCGTGGTCGTCGGACTCGGCATCGGCACGGGGATCGCGATGGCGCCGGCCGGCGTCGGCACGGCCGTCGGCTCCGGAGCGGCGCTGGTCGTCGCCGGGCTCGCCGTGCTGGTCCTCGCCCGGGTCGAGCTCACCGTGGACCGTCGCGGGATGCGGCTGACCTCCACCTGGATCCGCATCCCCCTCATGCGCGTCCCGCTCGAGCGGATCGAGTCCTGCGGGTGGGAGGACGTGTCGCCCGGACAATGGGGCGGGTGGGGCTACCGGTTCTCCGGCCGCGGGGTCGCCTACGTGGTGCGGTCCGGGCCGGGGCTCGTGGCACGGCTCCGCGGCGGGCAGGCGCGGATGGTGACGGTGCCGGACGCTGCGGGCGGGGCCGCGGCCCTGGGCGCACTGCTCGCCCAGCGCACGCCGGCCTGACGGGGCCGCGCCGGGCCTCCCGGTCGGGGTGGTGATGCCCCGAGTCTCGGGTGAGGCGACAGTCCTCGCGCTGCGGAGCCCGAGAGGTGTCGCTCAGCCCGAGACTCGGGGCGAGCTCGCGCCGCAGGCGGTCAGAGGCTCGTCATGCCGCCGTCGACGCGGAACTCGGCGCCCGTCGCGTAGGACGACTCTCCGCTGGCCAGGTAGACCATGATCCCGGTCACGTCGTCGGGGGTCCCGGGGCGGCCGAGCGGTGTGCGGGAGACGATCGCCGCGCGCGCCGAGGGATCGCCGGAGATCGTCCGGACGAGCCCGGTCTCGGTGTAGCCCGGCACGACGGTGTTCACCCGGATGCCGTCCCGCGCGTAGGCCATCGCGGTCGCACGGACGAGCGCGTGGATGCCGCCCTTGGTCGACGAGTAGGCCGCGAAGTCGGCGCCCTCGCCGTTCAGGCCGGTGGGTGAGCCGGTCGCGATGATCGACCCGCCGCCGCCGGCCGCGAGCATCGCCCGGACGGCGTGCTTCACCGTCAGGAACGTGCCCGTCAGGTTCACCGCCAGCGTGCGGTTCCAGGTCTCGAGCGACACGTCCGCGACCGCGGCATCGTGGCCGAACAGCTGCACGCCGGCGTTCGCGACCACGACGTCGGGGGTCCACTCCTGCGCGGCGAGGGCGGCGAACCCGGCCGCGACGCTGCCCTCGTCGGCGATGTCCACGGTGAGCGGCAGTGCGCGCGGACCGGCTGCCGCTGCCGCGGCGCCCGCCGCCGTCGCGTCTCGGTCGGCGTAGACCACGCGCGCGCCCTCGGCGACGAACCGGTCCGCGGTCGCGCGGCCGATGCCGGAGCCCGCCCCCGTGACGAGTGCGGTGCTGTGGTCGAGTCGTGCGGTCATGCGGGCGCTCCGTCCTGGGAGCGTCGTCGCTCCACGGACCCATCATTGCCCAACCGGTTGACCGGTGGTAGTCATGCACCATGACCGTGACGTCGATGGGCACCGAGTCGTCGATCGGTGCGTGGTGGTTCACCCTGCGCGGTGCCGAGCTCGCCGACCTCACGTACGACGGTGAACCCGTGCTGCGGGCGATCCGGTTCGTGACACGGGATCACGACTGGCGCACCGCCGACGACACCGTGCTCGCACGGACACAGCCGTCCGGCACGGGTACCGGTGGACGGCTCCGCATCGAGGCCAGCAGCCGGTACGACGGCACGGAGGTGCTCCGGTACGTCCTCGAGGTCACCGTCGACGGCCCGACCCTGCACGTCGACGCGGTCGCCACCACGACGGCGCCCTTCCGCCGCAACCGCATCGGCCTGGTCGTGCTGCACCCGCCGGCCCTCGCCGGTGTGCCGTTCACCGCCCGGCACCCGTCCGGCTCCGTCACCGGGTCCGCGTTCCCGACGTGGATCGCGCCGCACCAGCCGGCCACCGACCTGTCGGGCCTGGACTGGTCGACGGGGCGGGTCGCGCTGACGCTCGACCTGGCCGGCGACGTGTTCGAGACGGAGGACCAGCGCAACTGGACCGACGCATCGTTCAAGACCTACTCGACGCCGCTGTCCGAACCGTTCCCCGTCGCGCTCGACGCCGGTTCCGTGGTCCACCAGTCGCTCACGCTGCGCGCGACGACGGACGACCGACCGGGAGGCACGGCCTCCCCCGCCCCGGACCTCGCGTTCCTGGACGGGCCGGCTCCCACCACCGTGGTCGCCCCGTCGCCGACGCTCCAGCTGCTCGCCGCCTCGGCCCCGGCCGCTGCGCGCCCGACCGCGGTGCCGCTCGACGTGCCGGTCGTGGTGGAGCCCGTCGTGCTGGTTGAACCCTTCCTCGGCGATCCGAACGTCCGGGCCGTGCTGGCGTCAGCTCGCCGCGATGCCGGCGGCGGCCCGCTCGACGTCCGGTTCGTCACCGACGACCCGGACGTGCTCCGTGCCGCGATCGACGACGTGCTCGACTCGGGCGCGGTCGTGCGGATCGGCGCGTTCGACCCGACCACACACGTGACGGCCCCGGCGTTGCAGCAGGCCCTGCGCGACGCCGCGGCTTCCGTGGGCGACCTCGAGGTCGTGGCGGGCAGCCGCGCGCACTTCACGGAGCTGAACCGGACCGTCGACCTGTTCCGCGACTGGGACGGGCCCCTGACGTTCAGCGTGACGCCGCAGATGCACGACCGGTCGCCCGAACAGGTGACCGAGTCGATCCGGATGCAGCGCTGGGTGGTGAGCAGCGCCTCCCGGCTGGCCGCCGGCAGGGCGCTCCACGTCGGACCGGTGACGCTGCGACCACGCTTCAACGCGGTCGCGACGTCCGCGCGCCCGTCGGTGACCGACGCGACGATCGAAGCCGGGTACGGGCCGCAGTTCGTGCCGGACGCGACCGATCCGGAGCAGCACTCCCCCGCGGCGCGGGCGTGGTTCGCGGCGTCCGTGGAGGCGCTGACGGTGCCGGGGGTCGCGTCGATCACCCTCGCCGAGGCCTGGGGACCCCGCGGCGTGCGGTGAGTGCGCCGCGGGCGGTGGGTGCCGGCGGGCGGAGAGTGCCGACGGGCGGTGGGTGCCGACGGGCGGTGGGTGCCGCGAAAGCGACAGATTCCCGCCGATGGTCGGCGGGAATCTGTCGCTTCGGCAGATCAGACGAACGTCAGCGGCGGACGGCGTCGATCTTGAGCATCTTGGCGATGACCGAGTCGAGCTCGCTGTCGTCGAAGACCTGCTTCCAGTCCTCCTTGATGAGCTTCTCGCGGCCGTAGCCCATCGCGATGTGGCACGCATCCGAGAACGGGTTCGAGCCGCGCAGGCCGTTGGTCAGCGCGATCCAGGTGTGGCCGTAGAGCATGGCGCGGGCGGCCTCGCGGGGCACGCCGACACCGGTGACGGTCTCCTCGAGGGCGTCGTTGAGGAAGTCGCCGATCATGCAGGCGATGGTCTCGACCAGGGTCGGCTCGAGCACGGCGAGCTGCTTCACGGTGACCCAGTGCACCTGGATGACGGGTGCGTACATGGTGGTGATGACGGCCTCGGCGATCGCCTTGGCGGAGTCGTCCGGGTCGCCGAGGGACTCGGAGGCGTCGAAGGCCGCGATGACCTCCTGCGGGGCGGCGATGCCACCGAAGGTGTCGTCCCACTCGGCCTTGGTGGTGCGCTCGAGGAACACCGACGGGTGGCACGGGTGCGCCACGGCGTAGTGGATGTCCTCACGCTTGGCGAGCAGTCCGGCGTAGGCGGCGGCCGGGTCGAGCGTCAGGATCGTCGCGCCCGACTGCATGACGGGGACGAGCTGCTCCGAGATGGTGCCGAGCAGGACGTCCGGCACGGCGAGGATGACCACGTCGGCGACCTTGGCGGCGTCGAGGCTGTCGGTCAGCTCGCGGCCGAGGGCCTGGATGCGCTCCTGACCCGCGGGCGAGGCCTCGCTGTAGAGCGTCGTGTACTCGCTCTTCGCGAAGTTGTTCGAGACGCGGGTGCCCATCTTGCCGCCGGCACCGATCACGGCGACGGTGACGTCGGCCGTACCGGATCCGGCAGCGACGGTGTGGGTGGTGGTGACGGTGTCGGTCATGATTCCTTGCTCCTGATGTGCTCGATGGTGTGTTCGGTCCACGCCGCCTCGATGCGGGTGGTGGTCTGTGCGGGCGTCTCGCCCGGTCGTGGTTCGGCGCCCGCGTGCTCGTCCTGCCAGGGCAGCCAGAACTCGATGACGCGGTTGATCCCGCGGGCGTCGGGGTCGATCGCAGCGCGGACGGCGTCGTGGTCGACGACCCCGGTGCCGATCGGGACGCCGGTGTACTGGAACCCGACCCACCCCGGCGACCGGGTGAACCCGGAGTCCTTGACGTGCCAGTTGACGACGTGCGGGGCGGTCATCGCGACGACGTCGGCGGGGTGTTCGAGCCGTGCGACGGTGTTCGCCGGGTCCAGGCAGATGCCGAGGTGGTCGGAGCCGATCGCTTGCACGACCGCGACGAGGTCGGCGGTGGCGACGACCTCGTAGGTCTCGAGGGCGAGCGTCACTCCGGCCGCCTCGTAGGCGGGGAGTGCTTGGCGCAGACGGCGTTCGGTCTCGGTGGCGTCCGGCTGGTCGTCGCCGCTCGTCCACATCGACCGGACGAGCGTCGCGCCGAGCACCTGCGCGATCTGCAGGTACCGGGCGAGGTGCGCCGGGTCGGTGCCGCGGGTGCCGACCTCGAGTGTGAGCCCGAGGTCGTCGGCCAGCGTCCGGATCGCGGTCAGCCGGTCGTCCGACGCGGTGTCGAGCGGCAGGTGGTCGCAGATCTGGAACAGGTCGACGCCGTCGTGGGCCGCGGCGTCGCGCAGGGCGTCGTCGAGGGACAGCGGTGCCGGCACACGGTCGGACATGCGCCAGAAGTAGGCGTAGGTGGAGAGACCGAGCAGGGAGGTCACGTGGTCACCTCCAGCGCCTGGGCTTCGTCGAGGATCGTGCGGATCGCCTCGGGGTCGTGGGCGAAGCGGCCGAGGAACAGGCCACCGATGCGGCCCTCCCCCCGGGTGAGCAGGCCCGGTCCGGCGCTGCCGCCGTAGACGACGACCGAACCGGCGAGCTCCGGACGGGTCGCCAGGTGCTGCTCGATGCCCGCGAGCACCGCGACGATGTGCTCGTCGGGAGCGGGCTGCGGTGCGCCGATCGCCCAGACCGGCTCGTAGGCGGCGATGACCGGCCCGGCGAGCCCGTCGGCGACGGCCGTCGCGACGAAGCGGTCCAGCTGCGCGGTGACCTCGGCGACGGCGGCGGACGGGTCGCCGTCGGCGGCACGGTCGGTCTCGCCGATGCAGATGAGGGGACGCAGGCCGTTGCGGAACGCGGCGTGCACCTTGCCGGCGATGTCCTGGTCGGACTCGTGGAACAGGGAGCGACGCTCGGCGTGGGCGATCTCGACCAGGTCGACCCCGACCTCGCGGAGCTCGCGGCCGGACACCTCTCCGGTGAAGGCGCCCTCGTCTGCCCATGCCAGGTCCTGCGCGCCGAGGAGCACCGGGGTGCGCTCGAGCACGGCGTGCACCGGCACCAGCGAGGGGAACGTCGGGATGACGAAGAGTTCAACCGCGCCCGACTGCACCGCCGGGTGGGTCCGGGCGATGTCGGCCACGGCGGCCGCCCACTCGAGCGTCCGGGCGTGCCCGAAGTACATCTTGAGCGACACCCCGATCGTGATCGGGGCCGCCGCCGTGGTCGCCGGCATCAGGCGTCGGTCCCGACCGGGGCCGAGCCGTCGTAGGCACAGATCGCCGCGACCTTCGATGCGCTGGCACTCGAAGCGTCGAACGTGTAGCCGAGCCACTCCTTCGCCATCCGGCGTGCGACCTCGACGCCGACGACCCGCTGGCCCATGCAGAGGACCTGCGCGTCGTTCGACAGGACCGAGCGCTCCACGCTGAACGAGTCGTGCGCCGTGACCGCCCGGATGCCGGGGACCTTGTTCGCCGCGATCGCCACACCGAGTCCGGTGCCGCAGATCAGGATGGCGCGGTCGGCCTCGCCGTTCGCGACCAGGCGTGCGGCGTCGACCGCGACGTGCGGGTACGCGGTGTGTCCGTCCGCGTCGACGCCGACGTCGACCACGGAGACGACGCGCGGGTCGGCCTGCAGGTCCTGCTTGATGATCTCCTTGTAGTCGAAGCCGGCGTCGTCCGAGCCGACGACGATGCGGAACTGCTGGTCACTCATGCGGGTGCCTTTCGTGGTGGTGTGGGTCAGGCGGGGACGGAGACGGTCGACAGGACCGCCGCGGTGATCAGGGCGAACGAGGTCGCGCCGGCGTCGGGGGTGCCGACGGCGTCCTCGCCGTGGGTGCGAGCGCGGCCCATCTTGGGCAGCAGGTCGGCGGTGGCGTCGGCAGCGGCCGTCGCGGCGGCGGACGCGGCCGACCAGGCGCTGACCAGGTCGTCGCCGGCCGCGACGCGGTCGGTGAGGACTCGGTCGAACGGGACGATCGCGTCGACCATGGTCTTGTCACCGGGGACGGCGCCGAAGGCGAGGACCGCCTCGGTGGCAGCGTGCACCGCGCTCTGGACCGTGGCGGCCGTCGGACGCGACACGTCCCCGAGGACGCGACCCAGTGCCTCCAGGGCGGCTCCCCAGATCGCACCGGACGTGCCACCGGCCTTGTCGGACCAGGCGTCTCCGGCGATCGCCAGGACGCTGCCGGCACCGGCGCCGCGCGCGGCGGCGTCCTGTGCGGCACGGTCCGCCGCGGTCGAGCCGCGCTGCATGCCGATGCCGTGGTCGCCGTCACCGGCGACGGCGTCGATGCGGCCGAGCTCGTCGGCGTGGTCGTCGATGGTGACGCGGATCGCCGTGATCGCTGCGGCGACCCGAGCGGCGGACGCCTGCGACGCCTCGGTACCGGGCGTGACCGGTGCCTGCTCGTCCGCGGCGAGGGTCTCGGGTGCGACCTGCTCCTGCGGGACGGCGCCGCCCTTGCGGTACGCGGGGCTGTCGGCGGGCGCTGCCCAGAGCTGCTCGAGTTCGTCGTCGAGCCAGAAGAGCGTGAGCGAGACGCCGGCCATGTCGAAGCTCGTGACGAGTTCGCCGACCTCGGGCTCGACGACCACGACGCCGGCCGCGGTCAGCTTGCGCTGCACGGCGTTGAAGACGACGAAGAGCTCCTCGTACTTGACGCTGCCGAGGCCGTTCAGGATCGGGACGACGCGTGCTCCGTCGACGACGACACCGGATGGCAGCTCGGTCAGGAGCTTGTCGACGAGCAGGTCGGCCAGTCCGGACGCAGTGGGGACGTCGGCTTCGGCGATGCCGCGTTCCCCGTGGATGCCCATCCCGATGGCCATCCGGCCCTCGGGGACGGTGAAGAGCGGCTCGTCGGCGCCGGGCAGCGAGCACCCGGAGAACGCGACACCGAAACTGCGGGTGCGGTCGTTGGCGCGGGTGGCGATCGCGGTGACCGTGTCGAGGTCGTCTCCGCGTTCGGCTGCGGCACCGGCGACCTTGAAGACGCAGAGGTCACCGGCGATGCCGCGGCGCTTGTGGGCTTCGGCGCTCGGGGCGGAGGCGACGTCGTCGGTCACCCGCACCGTGCGGACGTCGATCCCGCTGTCGGTCAGTGCCCGCGCCGCGGCGTCGAAGTTCAGCACGTCGCCGGCGTAGTTGCCGTAGCTCAGCAGCACCCCGCCGCCGTGCTCGGACGCCTTCGCCACCGCCGTGACCTGCTGGGCACTCGGGCTGGCGAACAGGTTGCCCATCGCCGCACCGGCGGCCAGACCGTGCCCGACGAGTCCGCCGAAGGCCGGGTAGTGGCCGGAGCCACCGCCGACGACGAGCGCGACGGTGCCCTCGGGGCTGGTGGTCGAGCGGGCGACGCCGCCGTGGACCTTGCGGACCCGGGCCTGGTTCGCGGCCACGAAGCCGTCGACCATCTCGTCTGCGAAGTCGGCAGGGTCGTTGAACAGGCGGGTCATGCGTGAGTCTCCTGGGTCGTCGACGTCGCGTCGTGTGCCGCAGCGTCGGCGTCGCGCTGCTCGTTCCGCTTCGTGTTCCGGCCGAGGACGAACATCAGCACGCTCGACAGCACCATGAAGAAGCCGACGATGAACATCGGGACCTGGTAGCCGCCGGTCCACCCGCTGACGACGCCCGTGATGTACGGAGCGGCGAACCCACCGAGGTTGCCGATCGTGTTGATGAGCGCGACCCCCGCGGCAGCGGCGGCACCGGTCAGGAACTGCGTCGGCACGGTCCAGAAGTTCGGCAGCGCGGCGAAGATGGCGCAGGCGGTGACCGCGATGACGGCGATCGTGGCGGCCGGGCTGTTCATGTAGAGCGCGACCGGGATGCTCAGGCCACCGACGAGCGCGGGGACGGCGATGTGCCAGACCCGGACGCCGCGCCGGAAGGCGTCACGCGACCAGAAGTACAGGACGACCGCGGCGGGGACGTACGGGATCGCCGTGATCATGCCCTTCTGGAACAGGTCGAACGTGGTGCCGAACTGCTCCTGGAAGCCGTCGATGATCGTCGGCAGGAAGAAGCTCAGCGCGTACAGGCCGTAGATGAAGCCGAAGTAGACCGCCGCGAGCATCCAGACGCGGCCGGAACCGAACGCGGCACGGAGGCCGCCCTTGGCGTGACCGTCTCCCCCGCTCTTCTCCTTGTTCTCCTTCGCCAGGGCACCTTCGAGCCACGTCTTCTCGTCCTCGTCGAGCCACTTCGCCTGCGACGGCTTGTCCTTGAGGACGAAGAGGCACAGGATGCCGACGATGATCGCCGGGATCGAGACGCAGAGGAACATGAAGCGCCAGCCGGCGAGTCCGCCGAGCAACCCCTCGTGGGTCATCAGCCAGCCGGCGAGCGGGGAGCCGATGACGCTGGTGAGCGGCTGCGCCAGGTAGAACAGCGCGAGCATCTTGCCGCGGTGGCGTGCGGGCACCCAGGTCGACAGGAACAGGATCGCGCCGGGGAAGAAGCCCGCCTCGGCGATGCCGAGCAGGAAGCGCAGCCCGACGAGCTGCGGGTAGTTCTGCACCCACGTGAAGAGCAGCGAGACGATGCCCCACGTGATCATGATCCGGGCGAGCCAGATGCGGGCGCCGAACTTGTGGAGCGCCAGGTTCGACGGCACCTCGAGCACGAGGTAGCCGATGAAGAACACGCCGGAGGCGAACCCGAACTGGGCGGCGGTCAGACCGAGGTCCGCCTCCATGCCGTTCGGGGCCGCGAAGGAGATCGCGGTGCGGTCGAGGAAGTTGATGAAGAACATCAGTGCAACGAACGGCACGATGCGGATCGCGATCTTGCGGATGGCCGTCTTCTCGACGACCGAGGTGGGGATGCCTCGCGTGGCGGGGATGTCCACGATGACTCCTGCTCGGTGGGGGTGGTACGACTCCGACCCGTGCTGCTGCGCCCGGATGGAGCGGGCGCATCGGTGCGCCTGGTCCAGTGTGCGGATTCCAGTTCGACTTGTCAACCGGTTGACCAAAGCGCGCAGGCCCAACCGGTTGACCGAACGGTACGCTCACTGCATGCCCGCGTTCAGCCCGGACGATCCCCTCAACATCCGACTCGAACTCGAGTCCGTACCCGCGGGATCGCCCGCCTCCGAGGTCGCCCGACAGCTCGTGTCCCTGCTCACCGCGGGTGAACTGGCACCGGGCTCGCGGTTGCCGTCCGAGCGGATCCTCGCCGAACGGCTCGGCGTCGGTCGCTCCGCCGTGCGCGAGGCGCTGGCCGCCCTCGAGATCCTGGGCATCGTGCAGATCCGGCCCGGCTCGGGCACGTACCTGCAGGGCGGCACCTCGGACCTGCTGCCGACGACGCTGTCGTGGGGGCTCATGCTCGCCTCGAACCGCACCCGCGAGCTGCTCGAGGTCCGGTCGTCGCTCGAGCGCACGGTCGCGATCCTCGCCGCGCAGCGCGCCACGCCCGAGCAGGTCGCTGAGCTCGGCGAGTACCTCGTCCGACAAGAGGCCACCCTCGACGACCCGGAGGCCTTCATCGACGCCGACGTCCGGTTCCACGTCCTGCTCGCCCGAGCCGCGGGGAACGACGTGCTCGGTGATCTGCTGCAGAGCCTGCGGTCGATGCTGAGCGTGTGGGTCGGTCGCCGCGTCCAGACCCGCCAGGCCACCGAGGCGGCCTACGAGGAACACCGCGCGATCTACGAGGCACTGCGGGCCGGCGACGTGCCCGCCGTGCAGCGGGCGATGGACGAGCACATGGCCACGGCGAGCGCCCGCATCGAGAACGCCGAGCCCGTCCCGCCCGCCGAGTAGCGGTGGTGGGGCGCGCGCGCGGGCGCGGCGCGCGCGCTTCGGGAGCAGAAATGGTCGGGTCCGTGTAGGCGACCCGACATCTTCTGCTCACCATCCGGCGGCCGGGAGGCGCGGCGCGCGTCCGCCTCGCACCGTGCGACGTTGCCGGGGCGGCAACAGGGCTTGGGTCCGGCCCGGCAGGTGCGCTGGAGTGGGCGGATGCATGCACACAAAACCACCACCGACGGCGTCGGCTCGGCCCGCGACTGGTGGGAGCAGCGGTACGCCGAGCGCGACGGGATCTGGTCTGGCCGGGTGAACGCGGTGCTGGCCGACGTCGCCGGGTCGCTGCCGACGGCGCCGGGCGGCGGTGTGCGCCGCGCGCTCGACCTCGGCTGCGGTGAGGGCGGGGACGTCGTCTGGCTCGCCGAGCAGGGTTGGGACGTGCTGGGGATCGACCTGTCGGTGACGGCGATCGAGCGCGGTTCGCGGGCGTCCGTGTCGGCCGGGGTCGAGGAACAGACGGCGTTCGTCGCCGCCGACCTCGCCACGTGGGAGACGGCGGCGCGCTTCGACCTGGTGACGGCGTCGTTCCTGCAGTCGTGGCCCGTGGAGATCCCGCGCGCGGTGATCCTGCGACGGGCCGCCGGCTTCGTCGCGGTCGGCGGCCACCTGCTCGTCACGGCGCACGCTGCACCCCCGCACGACGACCTGCCCGTCGAACTGCGGGAGTACCGGTTCCCGACGCCCGACGAGGACCTGACCGCGCTGCAGCTCGACGACACCTGGGACGTCGTCGCCGCCGAGCTCCGGCCGCGCACCGCGACGACACCCGACGGCGACCCGCACCAGGTCGTCGACAGCGTGGTGCTGGTCCGCCGTTCGCGCGGGTAGCGTCGGAGCGGTGAGCACCGACGACCGCCTCCGCACGATCGAGGTGGACGCGGTCGAGGTCGCTGTCGGCCGCGACGGTGCCGGGACCACTACCACCTCGTCCCCTCGCCCGTACCTGCACCCGGTGCGGACCCTCGGCCGTACCGTCCTCACTGCCCACCACCCGGCCGACCACGAGTGGCACTGCGGTGTCGGGGTCGCGATCCCGGACGTCGACGGCGTGAACTGCTGGGGCGGTCCCACCTACGTGCACGGTGAGGGCTACGTCTGGCGCGACGACCACGGCCGGGCCGACGTCGTGCGTGCCGAGCAGCACGCCGCTCCGCACGGTGGTCGCACGGTCCAGGAGCTCGCCTGGCGCGGCCCCGACCACACGGTCGTCCTGCACGAAGCCCGCACCCTCGCCTGGCGTGCCGTCGACTCCGGGTGGGAACTGCGCTGGTCGTCGTCGTTCCGGGCTCCGGGGAACGACACCGTGCACCTCGGCAGCCCCGGCAGCAACGGTCGGGTCGGTGCCGGCTACGGCGGGTTCTCCTGGCGGTTCGCCGAGTGCACCGACGTGGTCGTCCGGACCGCCGACGCGCAGGGCGAGGAAGCAGTGCACGGCTCGATCGCCCCGTGGATCGAGTGGTCCGCGACGTTCGAGGGTGCCCCGGCGACGGTCCGGCTCGAAGCACTCGACCACCGTGACCCCTGGTTCGTCCGTGTCGCGGAGTACCCCGCGATCGGTTCGGCCCTCGCCTGGCGTGAACCAGTGCTCGTGCGCCCCGGCGTCCCATTCGTCCGCTCCTTCCGCGCGACGATCACCGACGGTGCCGTCCTGCCCGGCAATACGCTGGACCGATGAGCACCGCAGACTGGGAAGCCCGCGTCGCCGCACTCTGGGCCGACGAGACCATCGACGACCAGCAGCGCATCGAGCGGATGCGCGAGCTCGCGGCAGCTGCACCGCACCCGGCCCTCGGTGCCTTCGAGCTCGGCGGCGCGAACGACTCCGGCGGCCACGAGGCGGAGGCCGACGTCCACTACGCAGCCGCCACGGCCGCAGGTCTCGCGGACGTCGATCCGTCCCGTGCCGCGCAGATGGTCGTCCAGCACGCTTCGACCCTGCGGAACCTCGGCCGGATCGACGAGGCCATCGCGATGCTCCGCAACGCACCGGAGCACCCGTCCACCGGCGCCGCGCCGAAGGTGTTCCTCGCGCTCGCCCTGCACAGTGCGGGCCGTCACGACGAAGCGCTCCGGGTCGCGATCGAGGCCGTCGAGCCGACGCTCCCCCGCTACAACCGGTCCGTCCGCGCCTACGCCGCTGCCCTCACCGACGCCTGACGGTTCCCGCCCCGACCCGCCGGCGCTCGGTGTCGGGTCACCACGACGCGCTCGTGCCGTTCGCGACCCGACGGCGAGCGGGCGAAACACCGTGGTCCGTCCGGCATCCGACCCCGGCATTTCGCCCGCTCGAGCCGTCGGGAACCCCCACCCACCCGCGAACGGGCGAAACATCCGGGTGTCCACGGCGCTCAACGCTGGCATTTCGCCCGCTCGCGTGAACGGGCGCTCGTATTCCAGCGGATGCATGCGAGTTGCGGCATGCCTGCATGAGCGGGCGAAATACCCGGGTGGAGGGGCCGCGCACCCCGGTATTTCGCCCGCTCGCCCGCTGACGGGCCGGCGCGCTGACGGACAGCGGGCTGACGGGCCGCGGGCGCACGCTGGCGGACGCGCCCGCGCACGAGAGCGACGCACGGGGCGCGACCGCAGGGCGGACGGGAGGCGCGGGGCGGACCCGCACCGGGCCTCCCGTCCGTCGGCGGCGACCGTCTAGGGCCGCGCGCGCTCCTGCTGCCCCGTCACCTGCGCGACCGGCAGGGAGTCACTCGTGGTGCGGAGCGACTCCTGCCGGAGCTCGAGCTGCGTGACCGCGAGGGCGGCGAGGTCGTGCAGGTTCGCCAGGTCGGCTTCGGTCGCCTGCCGCGGCTTCGTGTCGAGCACCGCGAGGGTGCCGATCGGGACGCCATCGTGCCGCACGAGCGGCACGCTCACGTAGAACCTGATGCCGAGCGCGCCGGTGACGAGCGGGCTGTGCTGCATGTCCGGGTGGATCGACCCGTCCGGGATGACGACGGGGACCGCGACGGGCGCGAAGCCGTTGCCGAAGTTGATGTTGCGCGCTGCTTCGTCGACGCCCTCGGCGATGTACGACTGCGACCAGGCGCGGTCCTCGTCGAGCACCTCGACCAGGGCGATCGGGGCGTCGAACAGGCGGGCGGCCATCGCGGTGGTGCGGTGCAGGGCCTCGTCGGGCAGTGTGTCGAGCGTCGCCGGGCGGGCCGTGTCGGCGTCGGCACGCGGAGCATCGGCAGCGGCGGCGGGACCCGACGCCGAGGTGTCCACGACGTGGTCGGTACCGGCGGTCTCGGCGATGACGACGTCGCGCAGCAGCGTCACGAGTTCGGCACCGGCGGGGCGTACGGACGGGTCCTGTGCGGTCATCGCGCGGAGCAGCTGCTTCCAGTGCTCGGGCAGGGGTTCGGGGACGACCGGGTCGCGGGACAGCCGGGCGACGGCGGACTCGACGAGCGACCCGGGGAACTCCCGGCGCCGGGTGAAGCACTGCAGCAGCACGAGTCCGAGTGAGTACACGTCGCTCGGGGCGCCGACGTCGCCGCCTCGGGCCTGCTCCGGGCTGAGGTAGGCGGCGGTGCCCGTGGTGACGCCGTCGGCGGTCAGCCGCTCGACGCCCGCGGCGAGCGCGATGCCGAAGTCGGTGAGGCGTGCACGGGCACGGTCGGAGTCGTTGCCGTAGTCGACGAGCAGGATGTTCGACGGCTTGATGTCGCGGTGCACCACGCCGTGGCTGTGGATGTAGTGCAGCGCCTCGGCCATGTCGTAGCCGATCTCGGCGATGTGGCGGGAGGCGAGTGGGCCGACGGCGAGGCGTTCCTCGAGGTCCTGTCCGACGACGAGTGCCATCACGAGGTAGCGCTGGTGGGTACCGTCGTGGCCGGTCACGACCCCGGTGTCGAGCAGGCTGACCAGGTTGTGGTGCTCGAGCGAAGCGAGCACGCCGAGCTCCGCCTCTTGCCGGGCGATGTCGACGGTGCCGGCGTGGAACACCTTGACGGCGACGGGGCGGTGCAGGCTCTCGTCGATGCCGCGGTACACGACGGACATGCCGCCCTGGCCGATGGCGTGTTCGAGTCGGTAGCGCCCGTCGAGCAGTGGGGCCGCGGACTGGGGGTCCTCGGTCGGACTCATCGAACCTCGTTCTCGGTGCGGGCAGGCGTCGGTGCATCTTCCCATCCCGACGGGGATCGTGGTGGCCCGCGGCGTTCTCCGGATGGACGGCGTCGGCGCACCAGGCTCGGTAGCCCGTCACCGCCGGTGCGTCGCCACCGTGCTCACCCGCAGGTCGTCGAACGTGCTCGTGAACCCGGCGCCGCCGAGTGAGATGAGCCCGACCCTCGGGGCGCTGCCGAGGTCCGCCGTCCAGGTCCCGCCTCGGACGAAGTGCCGCCCGTCGACACTCGTGTACGCCGTGTACCGGTGCTCCCCGCCGACGGACCGGTGCACGATCCGGAGCGTGGTGGTGTCCCCGACCGGACCCACGACCGTGTTGCCGTAGCTCGGCGCCCCGGCCGGTTGCCCGGCCACCTGCTTGCCGAACTCCGTCTGCCGGGTGTTGAAGATCGAGTTCGACGTGAGCCGGACGTAGTTGCCGTCGTCGCCCCACACGATCAGTCCGCCCTGCACGTAGTTCTTGCCGTCGCCGGTGGCGGGGGTGTCCACCGCGACGGTCGTCTGCAGCACGTAGTCGCCACGCGGCGCCGGTTCGGACAGCACGGAGGCGAGCGGCGTCGCCGGTGGGTGGATGTCGGCGTCCTGCGTCTGCCAGCGGAACGTGCCGCTGCCGACGGTCCAGGTCGAGCGGTCGGGTTCGCGGGTCCAGCTGAGCGCCGCGGGGAGCGTGCTCCCGTCGAACGACGTCGACAACGCGCGGATGGTCCGTCCGGGCACGTCGACCGGTGCAGTGGTCGCCCGGTAGGTCGCACGCTGCCCCGGCTGCGCGACCGGCCCCGGCAGCACCGTGTCAGACGGACCCGCACCCCCGCGTACGACGGGCCAGCCGTGCCGCCAGTCGAGCGGGTCGATGAGCGCCGGCCGCTTCGTGTACGTCGGCTGCCCGGCGTAGTACGGGTCGCCGCGGTCGACCGCGTGGTAGATGATCCAGTCCTGGCCGGCGAGGTCGGTGACCACCGTGTTGTGCCCGGTGCCGACCCAGCGGTTGCCGTTCTGCGCGAGCAACGGTGTCCCGCCGACCCGGGTGCTCGTGATCGCGACACCGTCCTGGTCGGTGAAGGGTCCGAGTGGGCTGCGCGACCGTGCGACGAAGACGCCGTACCCGGTGAGTGCGCCGTTGCAGCAGTTCGTGGCGGAGCCCGTGAAGTACCACCAGCCGTCGTGGCGCATCAGGTACGCGCCCTCGTACCGGTTGTCGATCGCGATCTGCCGTTCGCTCGCGGGGTCCGACCGGAGTCCGTCGGCGCTGAGGGTGCGGACGTTGACGCCACCGAAGTAGCTGCCGAAGTACAGGTACGTGGTGCCCTTGTCGGTGATGACCTCGGGGTCGAACGCCCATCGCTGCCCGGTGCCGTTCGCGGCCGCCTGCGGAGCGACGACGGGGCCTCCGGAGTCCGTCCACGGACCGGTCGGGCTCGAGCTCGTCGCGACGCCGACCGCTGATCCCCCGCCGGTCGCTGCCGATGCCGAGGGCGTGTCCGACGCGGCGTAGTACAGGTACCAGGTGCCGGGACGACCACGCTCGCCCGCGCGGTACACGACGTCCGGTGCCCAGATGCCGTTGGCGGCCCCGACCCACGCCGGTCGTGTCGGGAACGCGTCGTTGACGTACGTCCAGTGCGTCAGGTCGGTCGACCGGTACGTCGGCACGCCGTGCTGCACGAGCGATCCGTCGGCGTTCTGCTCCGTCGCCGTCAGCGCGTCGGTCGTGCAGTACAGGTACCAGTTGCGGTCACGTCCGACCCCGCGGATCGCGGTCGGGTCGGCGCAGCTCGCCGCCGTCTCGCCATCGGGCAGGCTGAGCGCGACCGGGTTCCGGTGCGTCGGCGCGGCGGTGCCGTGTCCTGCGCTGGTGCGTCCGGTGGTCCGGTCCGCCACGGGCGCGGACGCTGCGGCGGCGCCGACCGGGAGGCCCGTGGCCGCGACCGCCGTGAGCGCCGCGACGGCGAGGATGGTTGCGACTGTTCGGCGCACGGGGTCCTGCTCTCATCGTCGAGGAAGGGCTGCGTGCGCGAGCGTACGCTCGCGGGCAGCGGACCGGGCCGGTTCCGTCCGGTTCCGCGCGACGAAGGAGTCAGCGATGCCCGCGAGGTTCGTGTACTGGATGAACGTGTCGATCGACGGCTTCGTCGAGCGCGACGAGGGAGAACTCGGCGACGTCGCTGGACCCGAGTGGATGCGGATCGACGAGCCGCTGCACCGCGAGTTCAACGCCCGCGCCGCCGCGTTGACCCTGTCCGTCGAGGGCCGGGTCGTCCGCGACGTGATGGACCCGTTCTGGCCGGACGCCCGCACCGACGGGTCGATGCCGGCGTTCATGCGCGAGTACGGCGAGATCTGGACCGACCAGCCGAAGATCCTGGTCTCACGCACCCGGACCAGCGCCGACCACAACACGCGGATCATCGGCGGCGACGACGCGATCGCGCAGCTCGCCGTCCTGCGCGAGGAGTCCGAGGGCGACATCGGCGTCGGCGGCCCGAACCTCGCGACGCAGTTGCTCGACGCGGGGCTGCTCGACGAGCTCCTGCTCTACACGCACCCCGCGGTGCTCGGCGCCGGCCGTCCGCTGTTCGATCCGCCGGCCTCGGGTGGACGGCCGCCGGTGCTGCTGGACCTGCTCGAGCAGCGGGAGTACCACAACGGGGTCACGCTGCACCGCTACCAGGTGCTGCGGTAGTCATTCCCCCGAGGGGCCTGGACCGATGATGACGAGTCGCCAGGCGCTCGGCCGGTCGCTGTCGAAGTCGTTGAACGCGACGCTGTCGACGGCCTTGCTCGACGACAGCTCGATCTGGTGCGGGCTGTCCGTGCAGGACATCGGATCGAGTTCGATGCTCTGCGATCCGCGCGCCGACACCGTCCGCACGATGCCGCGCATGTGCCCGTTGCCGTAGCAGGAGAACTCGAGGTGGTCGATCGTCCGCGAGTCCGGGAACTGCACGCGGACGCCTGGCTCGAGGTGGGCCGGGTCCTCGTCGCCGGGGCTCGTGTCGGCGCTCAGCACCCCGAGGACCGCGTCCTCGGTCTCGGTCCTCGCCTCCTGCTGCGTCTTCCACTTGGCGAGGGCCTGTTCATCGACGGGCGGCCCCGACGTGCAGCCGGCGAGCAGGGCCACGACGGCGAGCGCCGGCAGGACCAGGGCGGGGAGGTGTCGCACGGTGCGAGCCTAGCGACGCCGTGGGTCGGTCGATGCGTGCGCAACGAACGACGTCCCACCCGTCGATCGACAGGTGGGACGTCGCAGAACGCACGTGCGGTTGTTCGGGTCAGACGTCGCGCCGACGTGCGACCGTCAGCGCGAGCGCACCCACGACCAGGACCTCGCCCGCCAGGACACCGAATCCGCCCCAGCCGTTCAGGACGACACCGCTCGTCGGTCCGGCCTCCGCGCCCGAGGACGAGTACGCGAAGAGCTGGCTCCCTGCCTGGTCGGGCAGGAACCGGAACACGTCACCGACCCAGTCGGCGTTCAACAGACCCGCGACCAGCGACAAGATCACCGGCAGGACGAGCAGGATGCCGAGCGTGATCGCGATGCCACCGGCACTGGACCGGACCAGCAGACCGATGCCGTAGGCGAGCAGTGCGAGCAGCGTCACGTAGACCGACGAACCGAGGATCGGCATGAACACCGACGGGTCGCCGATCTGTGCGGTCGTGCCGTCGGAGGACAGCAACAGCGCCGACAGGAGCACGCCGATCCACGTCGACACCACGCTCACGACGAAGGTCGTCAGCGCGAGGACGGTCGCCTTCGCGAGGATCACGCCCGTACGCCGCGGGTCAGCCGTGAAGGTCGAGCGGACCTGACCGGTGCCGTACTCGCCGGTGATGATCAGGACGCCGAGCACACCGACGACGAGCGCGCTGAGCGAGACGCCGGTGGTGTTGATGCTCACGAAGTTGGCGTTCATGACGGACTGCGGAGCGTTCTCCGGCACGACCACGAAGGCGCCGAGCAGCGCCGCCATGCCGATCGTCAACACGACCAGGATCGCGTAGCACCAGATCGTCGACCGGATGCTGCGGAGCTTGATCCACTCACTGCGGACCAGGTGTGGGAACGACAGGCGGACCGAGTCCGGCACGGAAGCCGAGTGTGCCCGGGTGACGGGCGGGGTGGTGGCGCTCATCGGGTGCCCTCCGATCGGTACTCGACGTCGTCGCGGGTGAGGGCCATGTAGGCCTCCTCCAGGCTCGCGCCGGTCGGGGTGAGTTCGTGCAGGACGACACCGGCCTGGGCGGCGATGGTGCCGACCGTCGGTGCGTCGGGACCGACGACCAGGAAGGTGCCGTCCTCGCGCGGGGTGACGGTCGCGTTCGGGCCGATGGCCTGGAACAGCTGGTCGGGCGACGGCGTCCGGACGATGACCCGGCTGCCACCGCCGGCGGCGCCGGGAGCGGCTCCCCCGCCGGCGACGAACTCGGCGATCGGGGCGTCCGCCAGGACCTTGCCGCGACCGAGTACGACCACGCGGTCAGCGGTCTGCGCCATCTCGCTCATCAGGTGGCTGGACAGGAACACGGTGCGGCCGTCGGCGGCCATCCGCCGGGCGAGCTGCCTGACCCACAGCACGCCGTCGGGGTCGAGACCGTTGACGGGCTCGTCGAGGATCAGGGTCTTCGGGTCGCCGAGCAGTGCGGCAGCGATTCCCAGGCGCTGCCCCATGCCGAGCGAGAACCCGCCGACGCGCTTCTTCGCGACCGACTCGAGGCCGGTCATGTCGATGACCTCGTGCACGCGGGCCTTCGGGATGCCGTGGGTCGCCGCGAGCGAGAGCAGGTGGTTGTAGGCGCTGCGGCCCGAGTGGACCGCCTTCGCCTCGAGCAGGGCGCCGACCTGTCGGAGCGGGTCGCGGAACGTCGTGTACGGCTGGCCGTTCACCGTCGCGCTCCCCGCGGTGGGCCGGTCGAGGCCCATGATCATGCGCATCGTGGTGGACTTCCCGGCACCGTTCGGCCCCAGGAAGCCGGTCACACTGCCGGGTCGGACGACGAACGAGACGTCGTCCACGGCGGTCTTCGGACCGTACTGTTTGGTGAGGTGGCTGACTTCGATCACGGCGGCCACGCTATTGCAGCGGTGTCCGGTGGCGCGTCCGCCGGAAGGGGGATGTGTCAGGTGCGCGGGGGTCGGATTCGCTCGACCCGGCGCCGTGTCTGGTCGGTGAGCTCGAGCTTGCCGCTGCTGTGCAGGACGAGCAGCAGCAGTCCCAGCGCTACTGGAGCGGCGATGACGCCCGCGGAGCCGCTCTCGGACAGGATCCCGCGCAACTCGTTGCCGACGACCGTGAGGATGTACGGAGTCAGGCCGAGCGTGATCGTGAAGACGACCGTCCAGAGGCGCGCCACCGCGAACCCGACGGCCACGACCTCGATCGCCCCGACGGCGTACCAGGCCCACAGGTTGCCGTCCCACAGGCTCCGGCTGGTCAGCCACGCCCCCGTCAGGTGGACGACGCTGCCGTAGCTCGCGACGCCGAGCAGGAACCACCCGACCGCGGCTGCTGCGGTGTGGTGGCTGCGCAACGGTCGACCGACGAGGGCGACGACCGCGCACGCCGCGAAGAGGGCGAGCGTGCCGCGGTCGACGCTCCAGACCCCCGGGAACCGGGCGAACCAGTACGGGGTCACGACGGCAGCGAGGATGCAGACGGCCAGCGCGATCCGCCCGACCGCCCACCGACCCGCGAGTGCCGCGGCGAGGGCGACGAGCCAGAGCGCGGCGAACACGAAGCCGGTGTCGCGGAACGGCCCGACCTGCACCAGCGACTCCGGCACCGGGTTGCCGTGGATCCACGGCGCCCAGCTGCTGACGAGGAACTCGGCGAGCGCGAAGCCGGTGCCCATGGTGAGGGCGATCGTGCTGCCCGCGTCGCGGACGTGCGGCACGACGATCCGGTCCAACCGTCCGGAGACCGCGTGCCCGACGATGTCCAGCCGCTCCTGTCGCGTCGGAGCGGCACGGCCCTCGGCGTCCGCGACGTCGAGGAGCGTCCCGACGAAGGCGTCTTCGTTCGCTGCTCGCCACGTGCGCGGGTACCACCTCGTGAGCCGGCGGTACCGGTCTTCGAGCGGGGATCCGCTCCGCTGGGCGGTCATGCCGCTCCCCCGGCCGTCGCCGTCGTCGCACGCCCGAGTCGGGTGCGGAGGACGCGCAGCTTCGCGTCCAGCCGTGCGGCTTCGTCGGCCAGCCGCTGCTCGCCCTCGGTCGTGATCGCGAAGTAGCGCCGGAGTCGACCGCTGACGACCTCGTCACCGTCGCCCTGGACCAGCCCGTCCTTCTGGAGACGCTCGAGCGACGCGTACAACGTGGTGACCGCGAGTGCGACGCGGCCTTCGGACAGGTCGGACACCGCCTGGATGATCGCGTACCCGTGCTGTCGACCGCCCGTCAGGCTGGTCAGGATCCAGAAGACGGGTTCGCGGAGTTCCCCACTGCTCATGGCCAGAGCATATACCCACAGTGGGAGTATTCCCGTCACGGAACGTGCGCGAGGGATGCTCGTGCGCGCGGCGAGATCCTCAACTGAGCCGACTGGCGGACGGGAGGCGCGGGGCGGGGCCGCCACGGGCCTCCCGTCCGCTCCGCCCTGGTCTCAGGGCCCCGAACGCGCCCTGCGGACGTCAGCGGTTGAGCGCGTCGCTCGTCGTGACGGTCGCGAAGCTGCCGTCGAGCGCCGCCATGAAGGCGGCGTGGACGCTCGCGCCCGGGACGGTGACGCCCCCAGAGGTCAGGTCCGGCGCCGCGCACGCGTCGGCGACGACGGTCGCCGTGAAGCCGAGCTCGTGCGCGGCCCGGGTCGTCGAGTCGATGCACATGCTGCTCATCATGCCGACGATGGTGACCTCGTCGACTCCGGCGTCGGTCAGCAGTTCCTGGAGTCCGGTGCCGATGAAGCTGTTCGGTGCGTGCTTCTCGAGGACCGGCTCGCCGTCGACGGGCACGACCGACGGGTGGAAGTCGAGTCCCGGCATGCCCGGCACGAAGAACGTGGCGTCGGGATCGGTGGACACGTGGAACACGTGCACCACCAGGTCGCCGGCAGCGCGGAAGGAGTCGAGCACCGCACGGGCCGCGGCCGCAGCAGCCTCGGGTTCGACGAGGGGGAACGCCCCGCCCGGGAAGTAGTCCAGCTGGATGTCGACGAGGAGCAGCGCGCGGGTCATGCGGTCAGTATGGCGTGCCGCGGGCCTCAGACCGGGCCGTGTCCGGGCTGTTCGTCGCCGGGGTCGCGGGCGAAGGCCAGGCTCTCCGCGATGATCGCGAGCACGACGTCCACCTCGTGGTCGTCGCGCGGCCCGTAGACGAGGAACTCGGTGCCGTGGTCCTCGTACTGATGGGGGGTCGCCCACCCGAGAGCGGTGAGCTCGACGCCACGAGCCGCCGGCAGGCACAGGTGCACCGAGGTGTCGTCGACACCGTGCAGGTGCACGGGTTCGAGGCGCCCCTCGGGAGCGAGCGACGTCCACGGCACGACGTGGTCGGCACGGTCGCGGAGGAACAGTGCGCGCGACGACGCCGGCGAGACCCGACTGTGCCCCTCGACGACGTCCGGTAGTGCCAGGGCGTTCGCGACGAGTCGTCCCCACCGCTCCGGGGTCGCTCGGTCGGTGAGCTGACGTTGTGGCCCGTCGTCGGACACGGTCGGGCGGACACCGGGGCGAGGTGTGGAGATCACCGTTCGACGCTACCGGCGCGCTCCGCCGTCGCGGGTCACGGTTTGGCGCCGTTGCCGAACGAGCCGTGCAGGGTCGTGTCCGCGAAGGCCGTCGTGTCGATCACGGCGCGGACACGGTCGAGGACGTCCTGGTCGTCCGAGTCCACGCCGATGACGAGCGAACCGTAGTCGACGCGCATCGTGTACGGGATCGAGGCCTCGAGCCCGGTCACGTGCGGGGTCGCAGCGAGGGTCGCGAGTCCCTGCGCCACCGCGGTCGACGTCGACTCGGGGATCTGCTGGTCGAACGTGCCGTCGTAGTGGACGGTGCTCGCGATGTGATCCTCGTCCGCCGGCACGGTCAGGGTCAGGGAGACGCCGGTCCACGCCAGCTCGGTGGCCATCGTCGTCGGGACGGCTCCGGCCTCCGACGGTGTCGCGACGGGGGCCATCGTGACCGCGAACCGCGACGCGAAGTGGTTCGCCGTGACCCACCGGGTGGGACAGGTCGGGTCGGGGGTGGAGCTGGGGGTGTTCGTGGTCGTCTGCGTGGCCTCGGCGACGGACGGGAGCGCACGGACCTGTCGGAGCGCGGTGCCGACCTGGCTCGCGACCGCGGGGTCGAGGGTCGGCGCCGGGGTCTGTTCCCGTGTCGGGTCGGCTTGCTCCGGTGCTGGCACGTCGTCGCTCGGACAGGCCGCCGTCTCGGTGCCGTTCGATCCGCCGGACGACCGCAGCGCGTCGCGTGCCAGGCCCTCGACGGCCGAACACGCCGTGAGCGGCACGGTGCAGGCAAGGGTGAGGAGGAGTCCGACGACGAGACGAGAACGCACCGACCCAGTCTCGCTGCCCCGTGCTGCGTTGGGGAGCTGGACGAACGCGCTGTGTCCCGGGTGCTACGCGGCACTCGTGCGATGACGGGAGAGCTGCCCGTCCGGTGCCTGACCCGAACAGGGCCGGACGGACAACTCCTGATCCCGTTACTACGAGTTGTTCGGAACCGGGCCCCGGATCGATTGCCCGGGCGCACGAACGCGCCCACGTCGAAGTTCGGGTCGACGACGAGGGCGCGTCCTGTAACGGGTCATGAACGACCGGACTCATTCGGAGCCCCCGTTCGAGGGGTTTGGTCGTGTGCGGATCCCCGACTCAGCGCTGCTGGTCGTCCAGGTCGAGCGACGAGGTCAGTTCCGGGAACGCCCGCGCCTGCTCGTCCAGCTGCTGCGCCTTCCGCAGGACCCCCGCGACGCTGTCCGCTCCGGCCACGAGGCGCACCGGCGGCTCGGACATCTCGGTCAGGGCCAGGAGCGTCCGGGCGAGCTTCACCGGATCGCCACTCTGCTTGCCCTCCATGCCGCGGAAGAACTCCTTGGTCTGGTCCGACGAGGACCGGTAGTCGTCGAGGTGGACGTCGCCCCAGAACGTGGAGCTGCCCTCCGCGAGCAGGTCGGTGCGGAAGAAACCGGGCTCGACGACGGTGGTGTGGATGCCGAACGGCATGACCTCGTCGTGCAGTGCCTCCATCCACCCCTCGAGCGCGAACTTCGACGCGGCGTACGCGCTCCCGCCGGCACCGGCGACGATGCCCGCGGTGGAGCTGATGCTGATGACCCGACCAGAGCCCTGTGCCCGCATGACGGGGAGCACCGCACGGGTGACGTTCAGCGCGCCGAAGAAGTTCGTCTCCATCTGCGCGCGGAACTGCTCCGGGGAGACCTCTTCGAAGAACCCGCCCTGGAAGCTCCCGGCGTTGTTCACCAGCACGTCGATGCGGCCGAACCGTTCGATCGCGGCGTCGACCGCGCTCCGGACGGTGCGCTCGTCCGTGACGTCCAGCGCGACGGCGAGCAGTTCCTCGTGCTGGCCAACGACTGCCTCGTCCTGCTGTCCGACGGCTGCGAGGACGCGTTCCGGGTCCCGCCCGGTCGCGACGACGTGGTGTCCGGCGTCCAGGGCCGCACGCGCGAAGTCGGTGCCCATGCCGCGGCTGGTCCCGGTGATGAAGAAGGTCTGGGGTTCGGTCATGCTCCCAGCGAAGAACACTTCCGCGCAACGAGTGAGGCTCTGCCGAAACGGGGTCGAGCAGAACCTCCCTCCCGCCGCTCGAGCCGCCCCACCGTCAGGGACATGGACCCCCTCGTGACCACGACCCCGTCGACTCCGTCGACCACTCCGGTTGCCGACGACCGGCTGCCGTGGTTCCCGCTCGCACTGCTCGCGGCGATCGGGTTCGTGCTCGTCGCGATGGAGACCATGCCCGCGGGCCTCCTACCGGTCATCGCGGACGGCATGGGGACATCGGAGGGCACGGTGGGGCTCTTCGTCAGCGCCTACGCGATCGGCACGGTCGTCGCCACGGTGCCGGCGATCGCCCTCACCCGGAGCCTGCGTCGCAAGCCGTTGCTCGTGACGGCCATCGCCGTGCTGGTCATCGCGAACACCCTCACCGCGTTCGCGCCGAACGTGACCGTCGCGCTCGTGACACGGTTCGTCGCCGGCGCGGCGTCCGGCGTCATCTGGGGCATGTTCGCCACCTACGCGCGGCGGATCAGCCCCGCCCGGTTCGCGGGCGTCTCGCTCGCCATCGTCTCCACCGGCGCACCCGTCGGCTTCGCGCTGGGCACGCCGCTCGGGTCGTTCATCGGTACCGCCCTGGACTGGCGGTGGTCGTTCATCGGCCTCAGCCTGGTCGGGGTCGTCGTCCTGGCCCTCATCGCCGTCTTCGTGCCGGATGCACCGGGCCAGACCGGCACCGCGAAGCTCTCCGTCGTCAAGGTGTTCCGCATCCGCGGGATCGCGGTCATCCTCGCCGTCATCGCCACGTGGATGGTCGCGCACAACACGATCTACACCTACATCTCGCCGTACCTGCGGGTGACCGGTACCGACCTCAGCGCCGGGCTCGTCCTCCTCGTCTACGGCATCGCGGCGATCCTCGGCGTCGTGATCACGGGCGCGCTCCTCGACCGGCATCCTCGTCCCCTGCTGCACCTGAGCGTCGGACTGTTCGTCGTCGCCGGTGTCGTCCTGCTCGTCGGTCACGCGTCGCCGGTCGCGGTCCTCGTCGCCGCCGTCCTGTGGGGTGTCAGTTTCGGTGGTGCCTCGACGCAGCTGCAGGCGGCGCTCACCACGGCCGGAGGAGAGAACGCCGACGTCGCCAGCGCGTTCCTACCGGTCGCGTTCAACATCGCGATCTTCGTCGCCGGGGTCTTCGGAGCCGCGCTGTTGACCGTGTTCGACGGACTGGTCCTGGCCGTGGTGATGATCGTCTTCGGGACGGTCGCGGCGCTGCTCACGCTGGTGGGCCGGCGGTCGGCGTTCCCGGCGCGGCTCTAGTCGACAGCCGGCGGACGAGGCCGCCGACACCGCCACGGTTCAACCGTTGACGAGGTCGCCGTCCCACGTCAGGTCGCTGTCCTCGTCGACCGGGAACGCCTCGAACCGGTCGTCGGCCAGGACCGCGTCGACCAGGGCGCGTGACCCGGCGACGATCGTCGAGTCCCAGTCGATCTCCGACGCGAGCACCCAGGAGTGGTCTTCCGGCCAGAGCATCTGCGGGGTGTGGTGCAGATCCGCGACCGTCCCGATCCGGGCGCGGTCCAGCCACGTCGGGTCGGCGAGCTGCGGCAGGGTCATCGAGAGGAGGAGGCACTCGCGGTGCGGCCAGTCGAAGCGTTCGACAGCGAGGGCAGCACGGACCGCCGCCTGCTCGTCGTGGTGTGCCGCTCGCCGCTCGACGACGTACCGCTGCATGGACTCGATCTCCTCCGCGGTGGGCTCGTCCGGGCCCTGCCAGCCGACGGCGAGCGTCGAACCGCCGCTCAGTTCCGCCCACCCACCCCAGACCGCCGCGACCAGGTCGTCCGGCGTCGACGTGGCCTCGGCCAGGTGCTCGGTGAGCGCAGCAAGCAGGATCGGCTCGAATGAGCCTTCCTCGGGCGGGTCGACGCGCCATCCGTCCTCGAACACCAGGTCGGACTCGTTGGGCCGGCCGGTCAGGCTCCGCCACTGCACCAGCGGATGCATCGTCTTCCCGGTGCGAGCCGCGACCTCCGCCCACGGCCACACCGCCGACTCGACGTTCGGGTGGTCGCCCCACTCGTCCTCGATCGAACGGTCCTCGCGATCCGCCGACACCGGATGGAGGATGCGCGCGGCGGCCTCGAAGCCGGTTCCGACTGTCCCACCCACGGTGGCGAACGCCCCCGCCCGGGCGAGCAGCCAGGCGCCGCGGGACACGTCGGTGATCAGTTCCACGTGCCGAGCCTAGGACGAGCCCCGACCGACACCGTCCACGTGCACCGGCAGCGTCGGCAGAGCCGGGGCCGGATCCGTCGCGAGCCGAGCGTGGGTCTCCACGTCGAAGCGTTCGACGCCGTACCGCAGCTTCTGTCGCTCGATGCCCTCCGCGGCGAACCCGGCGGCGGTGGCGACCCGGCAGGAAGCGGGGTTGTTCACCCGGTGCCCGAGCTCCACGCGGAACAGCCCGACGCCGAACGCCCAGGACGAGACGCTGGCGAGCGCCGCCGTCGCGAGTCCGCGTCCGCGCGCCCCACGCGTCAGCCAGTAGGACGCCCAGGCCGTCCCGTGCCGGAACTCGATCGCGGTGAGCCCGACGTTCCCGACCGCGACACCGTCGTCCACGAGCGCCCAGTTCTTCGCGCGATCGTCGAACCCGAGCACCCTGCTGATGTGCTCGCGCGTCTGCGCTTCGTCGCGCAGATCGGCGTCGGGGAACTGCGTGTCCAGGTCCGGCGTCGTCTGCCGGGCCAGGAGCAGCGCAGATGCGTCGTCGACCGACCACGGGCGCAGCACGACCGCCATGCGATCAGCCGGCGGCCGGCGGCCGCGGACGGGACGCACGCAGTCCTGGGAACTGCTCGTCGCGCCACTCACCGTCGACGGGCACGCCGCTCACGGCCGCGCGTTCTTCGCGCTCCCGCAGCTCCACGCGTCGGATCTTGCCCGAGATGGTCTTCGGCAGCTCCGCGAACTCGACCCGCCGCACCCGTGCGTACGCCGGGAGCGCGGTCCTGGCGTAGGCGAGCACCTGTTCGGCGGTGTCCGCCGTCGCCTCGAACCCGGCGGCGAGGGTGACGTACGCCTTGACGACGTTGAGCCGGGCGTCGTCCGGGGCGGGCACGACGGCACTCTCGGCCACTGCGGGGTGCTGCAGCAGGGCGCTCTCGACCTCGAACGGCGACACCTTGTAGTCGGACGACTTGAAGACGTCGTCGGTCCGGCCGATGAACGTCAGCTCCCCGTCGGCGTCCCGGACGGCGATGTCGCCGGTGTGGAAGAAGCCGTCGCGCATCGACGCCGCGGTCCGGTCGGGGTCGCCGAGGTACTCGGCCATCAGGTTGACCGGCCGCTCGTCGAGGTCCAGGCAGACCTCGCCCTCGTCGCCGGGCTGCCCGGTCACCGGGTCCAGCAGCGTCACGGTGACACCGGGCAACGCACGGCCCATCGCGCCCGGGGTCACGGTGCTGCCGGGGGCGTTGCCGATGATCGCGGTGGTCTCGGTCTGCCCGTAGCCGTCGCGGATGGTCAGACCCCACGCTCGTTCGACCCGTTCGATGACCTCGGGGTTCAGTGGCTCTCCGGCCGACACGACCTCGCGCAGTGCCCGAGGGCGCGCACCGAGGTCGGACTGGAGCATCATCCGCCAGGCGGTGGGCGGTGCGCAGAACGTGCTCACCTCGGCGGCGTCCAGCTGGGCGAGGAGCGCGGCCGGATCGAACCGCGGGGTGTCGTGGACGAAGACGGTCGCCTCGGCGATCCACGGCGCGAAGAAGCAGCTCCAGGCGTGCTTCCCCCAGCCGGGCGAGCTGATCGCCAGGTGGACGTCCCCGGTCCGCAGGCCGAGCCAGTGCATCGTGCTGAGGTGCCCGACTGGGTAGGACGTCTGGGTGTGCACGACCATCTTCGGTTTCGAGGTCGTTCCCGACGTGAAGTAGACGAGGCAGGGATCCGAGGTCTTGGTGACCACGACCGGTCGCGACTCCCCCGCGGGCGCTGGTTCGCCGAGGTCCGACGGGTACTCCGTCCAGCCGTCCACGGCGCCGCCGATCACGATGCGGGAGAAGCCCCCGCGCACGCCGTCGTACTTCGCGGTCTCGCTGCGGTTCGTGACGACGTGCGCCACGGCTCCGCGGTCGACGCGGTCCTGCAGGTCGGCGGTGTCGAGCATCGTCGACGTCGGCAGGATCACCGCTCCGAGCTTGATCACCGCGAGCATCGTCTCCCACAGCTCGAGCTGGTTGCCGAGCATGACCAGCACGTGGTCGCCCTTCCGGACGCCGTGCTCGTGCAGGCGCACGGCCAAGCGGTCGGACCGGGCGGCCATCTCCGCGTAGCTGAGTCGCTGTTCCGAGCCGGCCGCGTCGACGATCCAGAGCGCGATGCGGTCGTTGCCGGCCGCGATGACGTCGAACCAGTCGTCCGCCCAGTTGAAGGTGTCGCCGAGGTCCGGCCACCGGAAGTCGGCACGGGCGGCATCGGCGGACTCTGCGGAGAGCAACTGGTCACGGGCAGCGCGGTACGCGGCGGTCACGTTCGGGTTGGGCACGGACCGATCATGCCGCATCCGTCTGGTCGCCGATCCCGAACAGCCGACGTGCGTTCCCCGATGTGAAGGCATCGCGGGCCACGTCCGAGGGGAACTCCTGCAGGAACGCCTCGATCTCGTCGGCGGAGGGCCGCTGGAACGGGTGGTCGGTGGAGAACAGCAGCCGATCGGGCGTCGTGACGTCGAGCGCGTGCCGGAGCAGGGTCGGGCTGAGCATGCCCGAGCTGGTGATGTGGACGTTGGAGCGGACGGTGTCGGAAACCTTCCGCTCGAGCCCGGCGACCCGCGACAGGCTGTCCGCGCGGTCGAGCCAGAAGAGCAGCAGCTCACCCCAGTGGCCCAGCACGATCTGCAGGTCCGGGTGCCGGTCGAAGGTGCCCCCGACGATGAGGCGGAGTGCCGCTCGTGCCGCCTCGAGGTGCCACCCCCACCCGAAGGTCGCCAACCCGAGCTCGACCATCGGGTCGAATCCCTCGTACGCCGCTTCGCGCAGACGCCTCGACGGGATCTGCGGGTGGATGAAGACGGGCTGCCCGAGCGATGCCGCGGCAGCGAAGAGGTCGTCGTACCGCCGGTCGTCGAGCGGCACCTCGCCGGTCCGCCCGTAGACCATCGCCCCCACGCAGCCGAGGCCGGCGGTGCGGTGCAGCTCGGTGACGGCGGCAGCCGGGTCCGCCATCGGCAGGGTCGCGAACGCACGGAACCGGTCCGGGTGGTCCGCCACCGCGGCGATCGCGATGTCGTTCGCCTGCCGACTCAGCGGGATCGCGTCCGCGGCGTCGAGCGGCTGCGCTCCGGGAGGCGCGAGCGACAGCACCTGCACGTCGATCCCCTGCTCGTCCATCGCCGCGAGCCGGGCGTCACCGAGGTCACGGAGTCGCTCGCCGTTGTCGCCGAGCTCGTCCAGCGCGGTGCTCGGGTCGCGGCGGTCCTCGGGCAGGGCGTTGACGGCGTCGGTCAGTGCCGGGTGGTTCCAGTGCTCTTCGATCGCGATCAGGGTCATCGGGTTCCTCCGTCAGGTCTCGCACCGATGCATTCGCTCATCGATGTTGAGTGAACCGTACACCTCGCTCAACACCGTAGAGTCAGGTACATGGCCAAGACCTCACGCGACGCGAAACGCGCGCAGACCGCGGAGCGCATCCGCGCGGCTGCTCGGCAGCAGTTCGGTGCGAACGGGTACGAGGGCACGACGATCCGGAGCATCGCCGCAGCAGCGGGCATCGATCCGTCGCTCGTGATGCAGCACTTCGGGTCGAAGGCAGCGCTGTTCGCGACCGCCGTGCAGCTGCCAGCCGTGTCGGACAGCGGGAGTGAGCGCGCGGCTGCCGACCACCTGCTCGACGTCCTGGGGATCCGGTTCGACGCCCTCCCCGCCGAGACGGCCGCCCTCGTCCGGTCGATGCTGACGGTGCCCGAGGCCACGGACACGATGCGCGGCTACCTCGACGAACGGGTCGAGAACCTGGCGCGGTCACTCGACGGCGACGACGCGCGGCTGCGGGCCTTGATGACCGTGAGCGGGATCCTCGGCATCACGATCACGCAGCACTTCCTGCGTCTCAGCGCGTTCGAGGGCGCGTCCCGCGACGACCTCCTCCGCGCGGCGCGGGGCTGGGTGGAGTCGCTCACGACGGAGGCCGGACCACCGAGCCCCGAGACAGATGCGTGCTGAACCGGATCAGTCCAGACCGCGCAGCCACGTCTCGAGCCACGGCACGACGGCCGACAGGTCCGTCGTGTCGATCGCGGACGACGCTGCCGCCCGTGCTGCTCCGGTTGCGTTGAGTGCCAGTGCCGCCGGGACCACCTCGAAGAGCGGGATGTCCGACCGGCTGTCCCCGATCGCACAGCACCGCTCGATCGGCACGCCACGAGTCAGCGCGTACCGAAGCGCAGCGTCTCGTTTGTCGAACTCGTCGAAGTGCTCCGCCACCGTCCCGTCGTGGGTCCCGCCCGTGACCCCCACCCGCGGTCCGCCGTTGGCGACGAACCCGAACTTTCGCGCGAGCGACGCCGTGACCGGCTGCCACGCGAGCGACGCGAGCACGGGTGCGACCCGGTGCGAGCGGCACCAGGCCACCACGAGCTCCACGCCGTCAAGGACCGGGAGGTCCTCGAGCCATCGGTTGACGGCCGTCGTCGATGCACCGCGCCAGCCTGCGGCGTCGATCTCGCTCACCTGTCGGTTCGTGAGGGTGCCGTCGGCGTACTGCCGCTCGGCCTCGTCCAACGCCTCCCGATGGCCGAGACGCGCCGCGAGGTGACTGCTGCTCGAACCGGTCGACACGAGGGTCCCGTCGACGTCGAAGAAGACGATGCCGCGGACCGGTTCCGTCACGGCTCCCGATCCTCCGGCATCGCGGCGCGGATCGCCGCGATCGTGTCCGCGGTCTCGACGTGCAGGTGCGCCCGGATCCCCATCGCGCGGGCAGCCTCGATGTTCTCCGGTACGTCGTCGACGAACAGGACATCGGCGGGTGCGGCGTCGAGCCGGTCGAGCACGATCCGGAACGCCTCGGGTTCCGGCTTCGTGACCCCGATCTCGTGGCTGTAGGAGATCGGGTCGAACACCGCCGAGAACCCGAACCGTCGCTCTTCCTCCTCGCGCGCGCCGTCACCCGAGTTGGACAGGATGGCGAGTCCGACCTGCCCGCGCAGACCGGCGAGGAAGTCGAAGAGCGGCTGGTTCAACGTGCCGCAGTACGCGTCCCAGAAGTCGGCTCGCATCGACGCGAGCACCTCGGCCGAGGCTCCGAGTGCCGCGCCGATCTTTCCCCAGTACTCGTCGTCGACCCCGGACCGCCGCGCGGCATCGGGCAGGTCGGCGTTCGACAACCGCTCGGAGAACTCCTCATCCGTCAGACCGAACGCTCCAGCCCACCTCGTGCGGAACTGCCCGGGCCACGCTGCGTCGTCGACCTGCTCGAGCACCCCGCCGACGTCGAGCAGCAGCCACCGCACCCCACCGCCCGTCATGCGGACGCCCCGTCGAGCCGACGGATCATCTCGAGCTCCCGTTCGTCGGGCGCGAGCAGGTACGGCTCCGTCGCCCCGGTCCGCTCGTACCCGCGCCGCGCGTAGAAGGCCTGGGCCCGCAGGTTGCGCTCGTGCACGTGGAGTCGGAGCGTGTCGCCGTGGCCGGACGCCCACGACTCGATCCCGTCCAGCAGGGCATCGGTCACCCCAGCCGCTCGGCCGCGGTGCGACGGCGCCACGTACACGCCGACCAGCAACGGGCCGGTCACGGCGTCGGGGATGAACGACCCCATCGCACCGACCCAGCGGCCGTCGGCATCGATCGCCACGAGTGCGGTGCCGCCCGTGTCCTGACCGCGCCGGCCCCGTGCACGCCACTCCGCCTCGTCGAGCTGCTCGGCATCGGCCAGGTGCTCCGCGTAGGCCATCGGGGTGTCCCGGAGCATCTCCAGGCGGAGCGCTCGGACGGCTTCCCAGTCGGCTTCGGTCGTCGGTCGGATCGTGATCCCCTGCATGGACCGAGCCTAGGACAGCGGTCGGTCGGCCAAACTCGTCCGAACTGGTTCCAATCGGCTTCGGGCAGGGCGCCGAATCACCTGCACAGACCGGGAACCACCCGGAGCGCTCACCAGCCGCACACTGCTGGTTCTCCACCCTGCACCAGGGTGTGTTCGGCGCGCACACAGCAGCCGCGCCGAGCGCGACACCTCAGCAAAGGAATCGATCACCATGCGCAAGAGCCTGAAGACCTCCATCACCCTCGCCACGACCGGCGCCCTCGTCCTCGGCGGTGCCGCGTTCGGCATCTCCTCCGCCCAGGCCGCCACCCCCTCGATCCACACCGTGTCGTCGTCGTCGTCGAAGATCCCCGCACCGGTCGCATCGGTCCCCGAGGTCCTGGGCGGCTCCACCGCCGTGAAGCTCGACTCCGGCTTCACCGACGCCCTCACCGCCCTGAAGCTCACCCCCGGCGTCTCCGGAGATGCGACCCTCGCCGACGGGTCCGTGTCGTTCCCGATCACCGCCGGATCGGTCACGTACTGGTCGCCGGACGGCAACTACCGCCCCTACGTGCAGGGCATGCTCAACCACGACGACTCCGGCCTCACGCTGAAGGCCGGCGACACCACCGTCACGCTCGAGAACTTCGTCGTGAACCCGGGCTCCTCCAAGCTCTACGGTGACGTCCTGGTCAACGGCAAGGTCGCCGCGTCCAACGCGTACCTGTTCGAGCTCTGGGGCGGTTCGCTCAAGCCCCTCCAGCTCGAGGGCGACAACGCCATCCTCACCGGCACCACCGTCCACGTCTCCGAGGACGCCGCCGGCCTGCTGAACAAGACCTTCGGCACCGACGCCGTCAAGCGCGGCCTCCTCGTCGGCACCGCCACCATCACCGCACAGATCAAGTAACACCCCACGTACTCCGGCTGTGCATGGCAGACCGGAACGGCCAACGCCCCGTCGCACGCGACGGGGCGTTGCTCGTGTACGGAGGATCCTCGTGGAGCTGGTCGCACCGACGAGCGACGATCCCCTCCGCCGGCTGCAGGCCGGGCGGACCGCCCCGCGCTCACTTGCTATCGTGGAGGACAGGGGAACGGGGAGGCGCTTCCATGGGGGATCTGCAGGTCGACACGTCGGCGCTGGACGCCTTGACGCACGCCCTCACGCCGGTGCCCGAGGCCGTCCGCTTGGATCGATCATTCAGTGATCCGCGTGAAGACGCCCTCGGGTCGGCGGACGTGGCTGGCGCCCTCGGTGACGCGGGCTCGACCGTGACGGACCGCGCCGAGGTACTCGCACAGTCCCTCACCGCGATCGGTCAGTACCCCTTCCAGGTCGCGACGCAGATCTCGGCGACCGAAGACGACCTCGCCGGACAGGCCGGTGGTCGCTGATGACGTGGACCACGACCGACCCGGGCGCCGGCGACACCGCCGCCGTCGCGGCACTGGCGACGGCACGACGCACCAGGGCCGACGAGCTCCGCGACGTCGAACGGACGCTGCGTGGTGTCGCGGGTGACGGTCAGAGCGCCGATTGGAAGGGTCGCGCCAAGGAGCCGTTCATGGCGAACATCGGCGACTTCACCGCCGACACGATGACGCTCCGCACCGCGCTCGACGAGCAGGCAGCAGCGCTCGAGCAGTACGCCAGCGACCTGCAGGCCGTGCAACAGGAGCAGCAGCGGCTCGAGACGGCCCGCGCATCGGCGGCCGAGGCACTGGCGACGGCACAGTCGGCCCTCGACACGGCCCGTTCCGAATCGCGCGCAGCCGCATCCGACGACAGCGCGACGGCCGAGTCGCGAGATGCGCTCCGGTCGGCGGCAAACCAGCACGAGGACTCGGTCTCCGCCGCGGTCACCACCAGCCGTGCGCTCGACCTCGAGTGGGACGCCCTCGTCGAGCAGCGTCGCACCGCGGACCGGAAGTGCTCCGACGCCCTGAGCGGCCGTGTCGCCAACGGACTCCCGCGCACCCTCTCGCAGTCGTCGATCGCCGGTGCCACTCCCCTGACCCTGCTCGCCCTGCTGCAGGGCATGACCGCCGACGAGGCCGCGGCCTTCCTCGAGAAGCACCCTGAGGTGGCCGAGGCAATCGAGCAGGCTGATCCCGGTGCCGTCCGCGCGTGGTGGCAGTCCCTCGGCACCGGCGACGACTCGGTCCTCTCCCCTGAGCAACTGGCGCTCGTCGGTTCGATCCCGAGCGTGCTCGGAGCGCTGAACGGCGTCCCGCCGGCTGCTCGTGTCGCCGCCAACCGGAACCTCGCCGGCGACCGGCTCTCGACGGTGCAGTCGCGGCTCCAAGCCCTCCGCATCGCGCAGGGTCTGTCGAAGTCGCTCACCGGTCGGACGGACAAGAAGACCCAGGACGAGATCGACAGCCTGGCGCTCGAGGAGAAGTACCTCCTGCGCGTCGTGGCTGAGCCGCCGAAGACCCAGCTGTACCTCTACGACCCCGCCGAGAAGCGCATCATCGAGATGATCGGGACACCCTCGCCGGACACGAAGCACGTGATCACCTACGTGCCGGGCACGTTCAGCGCGATGGAGTCCTTCTACGGTCAGGATGTCCAGCAGGTTGGCAAGTGGCTCCACGATCAGTCGCCCGACGACACCGTGGTCTTCGTCGCGAAGGACGGCGTGTTCCCCGGCGAGGAGACCGCAGGCCCAGCTGGCATCGATGAGGCCAACCAGCCGGACTTCGCGCTCGGCCCCGCCGAACGGCTCCGGCAGCTCGCCGCGGGACTCGACGTGGACCCGGACCTCGCGAACGCCCGGACCACCGCGATCGGGCACAGCTGGGGTGTGGCGAACATCACCACGTCCGAGACCCTCGGCACGCAGTACAACCAGGTCGTCTCGCTGTCCGGAGCCGGGATGCCCGAGACCTGGAAGCCGAACCAGCTGACGACCTACGCCGACTACTCGTACGTCGACATCCTCCAGGTCGCCCAAGCGACGCGACATGTGTGGGACGGCAACAACCCGCGGTGGAACCCGGCGTTCTCACACGACCAGTACTACGGTCCCGCGCCCGGAGACGTGAACCCGTACGATTTCGGGAACCTGATGGCACAGCACAACCGCGTCGCGCGCGTCCAGGGCAATCGTGCCGTGCTCGACCAACTCTCCGAGGAGATCTTCGATTGACCAAACTATCCAGGACGGTCATCGCAAGCCTCGTGACGTCCCTGACCCTGTCACTCACCGCGTGCGCTGGAGGACCGTCGATGACCGAGACACCCGATTCGAGCACATCGCCCTCGATCACTCGCGCTGCTGCTGAGGAGCAGACGACGTCGATCCTGGACCGTGTCATCGCTACCCTCCCCGACGGCGCGGTCGCGAGCCGTCGAACGATCGACTGGACCTTGCTCGCGTGCTCGGACACCGAAGTCTCGGCTGCCGGCGGCGCATGGCTGACGCTCGCACGGGACGTGGACGCGGACGCCGCGTACGACGCGATGATCGCGGCTGTCCGCGACGACGGCTACACCGCGACCACGGACACGACCGGCAAGGGGGCGAAACGCTTGACGATCACCGGTGCCGACGACGACCAGTTCCTCGTCACGATCTACAACGACACGCAGAAGGTCCGGATCTCGTCGTTCTCGCAGTGCTTCCCGGGGTCCCTCACCGACGGCTGAGCAGGGCCGTCCCGAGGGCGGCCCCCAGACCCGGTCAGACCGCGGCGCGGAGCACAGTCCCCACGACCCGTGCGGGCTCGGGCAGCGGCTCGTTCGTCGCCGATGCTCGGAAGGAGTCGAGTGCAAGCGCAGCGAACCGCCGCGCGGCGCCGAGCCGCTCGGCCTGGTCGTCTCCCCGGAGCCCCCGCGCCGCGAACAGCACGAGGAGCACGTCGTCGACGACGAAGTCCGGTCGCAGCCGTCCCGCGGCCTTCGCTCGCAGCGACAGGGCTGCGATCGCGTGCAGGAGCTCAGCGCGGTGCCGGGCGAGCCGGCCGGACACCTGCCCAGCGGCGACGAGCGCATCGACGAAGCCCTGGTTGCGGGCGTTCAACTCGACGGTGCGCTCGACGACGGAGCGCAGGCCCAGCCAGGGGTCGGGGTGCGCGGCGCCCTCGAGGACGATGCTCCGACACAGCTCGAGCTCGTCCTCGAACGCGGCGTCGACCAGGTCCTGCCGGGTCGGGAATCGTCGGTACAGCGTCGCCGGGCCGACCCCCGCGTGCCGAGCGATCTCACGCATCGTCACGCCGAGACCGCGCGAACCGAACAGGTCGCGCGCAGCCTGCAGCACGCGGTCGCGGTTCTCCTGCGCATCGGCCCGCAGGTGAGGCGTCTCAGCGTCCATCCCTCCCACTTTACCCAAGCGGACGCCCCCGTCCGTTAGCGTCCGGACATGCTTGCTGTCACCATTCGGTCATTCGGTTCGCCGGACGGCCTCGTCTCCACCGACCTCCCCGAACCCGTCGCCGCTCCCGGCCAGGTCCTCATCGACGTCGAGGCGATCGGCGTCGGTGGCGTCGACGCCGTCATCCGACGCGGCACCATCGGCCGCCCGGGTATCGAGCCCGGGTACGTCCCCGGCAGCGAGGTCGCCGGGACCGTCGCCGCGGTCGGCGACGAGCAGGACACCGCGTGGCTCGGCCGACGCGTGTGGGCGTTCACCGGGGTCGGTGGTGCCTACGCCGAACGGGTGGTTGCACGGATAGCCGACCTGACCGCGCTCGGTGACCTCGGCGCGGTCGAGGCCGTCGCCCTCGGCTCGGCGGCGCCGGTCGCGCGGTTCGCCCTGGAGCATGCACACCTGTCGGCCGGCGAACGGGTCCTGGTCCGCGGTGCCGCCGGCAGCATCGGGATCGCCGCGGTCGAGCTCGCCGTGCTGGCCGGAGCCGGGGCCGTCGCGGTGACGACCGGCTCGGCGGAGCGCGGCGAGCGACTGCGCGGACTCGGCGCGACGCACGTGCTCGATCGGCAGGGCGCGGGAGACGGACCGGAGTCCTACGACGTCGTCATCGACATCGTCGGCGGTCCCACGATGCCCGACTTCATCGACCGCCTGGCTCCCAACGGCCGACTCGTGATCGTCGGTGCTGTCGCCGGGATGCCCCCGGCGGACTTCGGAGCGCACCTCCTGCGCGCGTTCCAGCAGTCGCGGTCCGTCGCGACGTTCAGCCTCGACTCGGTACCGCGCGACGTGCTGGCCACGGCCCGCGCGGAGCTGTTCCGTGCGGCCGCCACAGGCGAGCTCACGCCGGTCGTCGACGACGTGCTGCCGCTCGCCGAGGCAGCGGAGGCGCACCATCGCATGGACGCGGGCCGGGTGTTCGGACGGATCGTCCTGACGCCCTGAACCTCGAACCAGGCCGGAAGCCGTTCCGCGCAGAGCAGGTCATTCCGCGCCCACCTGGCCGAATCGGGCGTACCTGGCCGTTTCTTTCGATCAGGGACGCCCGATTCCGCATACCAGCGCAGTGGCGATGGGAAAGAAACGACGGGAGGCACGGTGCCAGCTGGCACCGTGCCTCCCGTCCGTCGTCCGCGTCAGCGGATGATCGAGATGTTGTCCGCCTGCGGGCCCTTCTTGCCGGGGCCCACGTCGTACTGCACGTGGTCGTTCTCCTCGAGCGACCGGTGGCCGGTCGTCGCGATGATGCTGGAGAAGTGGGCGAACAGGTCCTCGGACCCGTCGTCGGGGTGGATGAATCCGTACCCCTTGGCGTGGTCGAACCACTTCACGGTGCCGGTCGGCATGGTCGACAACACGGCGTCAGTGGATGCGCAGTTGCGCGACCATCGGGCAGGCGAACGGGTCGCGGGCAGCGAGCCCGACCCGGTTCAGGTACCGGACGACGATGCCGTACGAGCGCAGCAGGGTGGTCTCGGTGTAGGGCACGTCGAGCGTGTCGCAGTGGTCGCGGACGAGCAGGCGGGCCTGCTTCAGCGCCGGGCGCGGCATCGACGGGAACAGGTGGTGCTCGACCTGGTAGTTCAGGCCGCCCATCAGGAACGAGACCCACCAGCCGCCGCGGATGTTGCGCGACGTGCGGACCTGGCGCGAGAAGAAGTCGACCTTGGCGTCGTGCGCGATGGTCGGCATGCCCTTGTGGTTCGGGGCGAACGAGGCGCCCATCATCACGCCGAACACAGCGAGCTGCACGCCGAGGAACGCGCAGGCCATGCCGAACGGCAGGAACCAGAACACGACCGTCAGGTAGATGCCGAAGCGGGCGACGAGCAGGGCGGCTTCGAGCCAGCGGTGCTTCACGTCGGCCTTGGTGCCGTTGCCCGTGACGATGCTCTGCACCGCGTACCGGTGCAGGTTGAGGCCCTCGAGCGTCAGCAGCGGGAAGAACAGCCAGCCCTGGAACCGCATGAAGGTGGTCATGAGCGGCCCCTTGACCGCGGCGGCGTCCTCCGGCAGGAACCGGATGCCGTCGGGAGCGATGTCGGGGTCCTTGCCGACCGTGTTCGGGTTGCCGTGGTGGCGGGTGTGCTTGTTCATCCACCACGAGTAGCTGAGGCCGACCAGGAACGTGCCGAGCCAGCGGCCGGCGTGGTCGTTCCACTTCTGCGAGGCGAAGACCTGGCGGTGCGCGGCCTCGTGCGACAGGAACGCGAACTGCGTGAAGATCACGCCGAGCGCGCCGGCGACGATCAGCTGGAACCAGGAGTCGCCCAGGAACGCGAACGCGACCCATGCGAGGGCGAAGGTGACGATGAGTGTGGAGAACAGCGACCAGTAGAACCCGGTGCGGCGGCGGAGGAGTCCGTTCTCCTTCACCTGCGCGAGCAGAGCGGAGTAGGTCGAGGTGCCCTTGGGGCTTCCTGTTCCTGGACGAGTGCGTGTGTAGCCCGGAGCGAGCGGAGTGGTGGTCAAGAGGACCGACCTTCCGGTACGGACCGGCCCTTCAGCCGGTTCGAGAGAGTTCACGCGATTGCGCTTGTCGCGACCCTAAGGCCTCAACTTGCGTTTCCACCTGGCAATCCGCCCGCTGCGCTCCGGTGACCGGATGGGCACGGTCACGCTGCAGGACGTCGCCGCGCACGCGGGCGTCTCGATGAAGACCGTGTCCAACGTCGTGCGTGGCCACCAGCACGTCAGCCCGCCGATGTGCGACCGGGTGCAGGCCGCGATCGACGAGCTGGGGTACCGCCCGAACGTCTCCGGACGGTCGCTCGCCACCGGCCGGTCGAACATGCTCGCGTTCGCGTTCCCCGACCTGCGGCGGCCGTACTTCGCCGAGCTCGCGTACATGCGACCAGCAGACGGACGGGAGGCGCGGGTCGACCCCGCCCCGTGCCTCCCGTCCGGCACTCGTCAGCGCGACCGCCGCGCGCACCGTGCGCACGCCGCCATCCGGTGCGACACGCCTGAGCGAACGCACAGAGCCGCCGCCAGGCACCATGGAACGCATGCCAAGCACCACCTCTGCTCCCCCGTCCGGCCCAGGAACGACGACCTCGGAGGTCCGGCGGTGGGTGTTCTGGCCCGCCGCCGTCCTCGTGCTCGGGTTCGTGGCGTTCACGCTGGTCTCGCCGTCGAGTGCCGAGGCGATGTTCGTCGGCCTGCAGGACGGCATCGTCCGGAACTTCAGCTGGTACTACGTCCTCATCGCGGCCTTCTTCGTCGGCTTCTCGGTGTTCGTCGGCTTCAGCAGGTTCGGCGACATCAAGCTCGGCAAGGACCGGGACGAGCCCGAGTTCTCGACGGGTTCGTGGTTCTCGCTCCTCTTCGCGGCAGGCATGGGCATCGGCCTCGTGTTCTACGGCGTCTCGGAACCCCTCAGCCACTTCGCCTCACCGCGCCCCGGCGTCACCGGCACCGAGAGCGAACTCGCGCAGCAGGCCCTCACCCAGACGTTCCTCCACTGGGGACTCCACGCCTGGGCCATCTACGTGGTGCTCGGCCTCGCACTCGCGTACGCCATCCACCGCCGCGGCCGTCCGGTCTCGATCCGCTGGGCCCTCGAACCACTGCTCGGCAACCGCGTACGCGGCGGCTGGGGCAACCTCATCGACGTGCTCGCCCTCGTCGGCACCGTCTTCGGCGTCGCGACGTCGCTCGGCCTCGGCGTGATCCAGATCGGCGCCGGGCTCGAGAACGCGGGGATCGCCGACAGCGGCATCGTCAGCCAGATCTTCATCATCGCCGCGATCACCGCCGTCACCATCGTCTCGCTCGTGACCGGGGTGGCGAAGGGCATGAAGATCCTGTCGAACTTCAACCTGCTGCTCGCCGCAGCGCTGCTGCTGTTCGTGCTCATCGTCGGCCCGACCCAGTTCCTGCTCCGTGACTTCGTGCAGTCGATCGGTTCGTACCTGCAGAACGTCGTCGGTCTGTCGTTCAACGTCACCGCACAGCAGGGCGCCGAGGGCGAGGCCTGGCAGGGCGCGTGGACCACGTTCTACTGGGGCTGGTGGATGTCGTGGGCACCGTTCGTCGGCGTCTTCATCGCGCGCATCTCGAAGGGCCGCACCGTCCGCCAGTTCGTCTTCGGTGTCCTGCTCGTGCCGACCGTGCTCACGTTCCTGTGGTTCGCCGTCCTCGGTGGCGCCGCGATCCACCGCGAGACCGACGGTTCCGGCGGCCTGGTCGGCGCGGACGGTTCGGTCGACGTCGAGGGTTCCCTCTTCACCCTGCTCGGCGATCTGCCCGCCGGCACCGTCCTGGTGTTCGGCGCGATCCTGCTCATCGGCGTGTTCTTCGTGACCTCGTCGGACTCCGGCGCCCTGGTCATGGCGATGATCGCGTCCGGCGGCGACATCGAGCCGAAGAACTGGCTTCGGGTGTTCTTCGCGTTCGTCTCGGCCCTGCTCGCGGTCGCCCTGCTGCTGAGCGGTGGCCTCGATGCCCTGAAGACCGCGGCGATCACCACGGCACTGCCCTTCAGCGTCGTTCTGCTGCTCACCTGCTGGTCGACGATCATCGCCTTCACCCGTGAGCGGCGGGCGTACGACAAGGCCGAACGCGAGGTCCTGCTCGAACACGTCGGCGCGTACTACGGGCTCGAGGTCGACGGGCCGTCGGAGCGCGCACCGCGATCCGCGTTCGGTCGGCCGTGGGCCGCCGTCAAGAAGCGGGTGCGCGGCGGGTCGGGACCCTCTGGTGCCGCCGTCCTGGACGACGTCCCGGTCCGACCGCAGTCAGTCTCACCCGACCCGGCGGTCGACGCGAGTCTCGACGACGAGCCGGCTGCGGAGAGCGCACGGCGCCCCACGGAGGGATGACGGACGGAGCCTCAGAGGTGCTTCTCCATGCAGTAGCTCGTCGGGTCGTCGGTGTACGGCGCGAAGCGCGGGACCTGGCGGTACCCGAGCTTCTCGTACAGGGCGATCGCCGCGACCTGCGGCAGGCCGGTCTCCAGTTGCAGCGTCGAGATGCCCACGTCACGTGCATGGGCTTCGAGCGCCTGGAGCAGGGCTCGGCCGACCCCGAGTCCTCGGGCGTCGTCGGTGACGAACATCCGCTTGACCTCGCCGGATCCGTCGCGCCGATCGACGATCGCCGCCGTGCCGACGGCCACGTCGTGCTCGCGGGCGACGAACAGCGAGACCCCGTCGGCTTCCAGGGCGTCGACGTCGAGGCCGTGGTAGTTCTCGGCCGGGTACAACGCCAGGGCGAAGGCATCCCCCTGGCGGAGCAGGCTGCGGACGTCGTCGCTCCGAGGGCTCTCGATCTGGATGGAAGGCACAGCCGATCCTACGAGCTCAGTCGGCCGCTGGGCGCCGTCCCGCCGAGGACTGGAACCGCACCAGGTACCCGTCCGGGTCCTGCACGAGGAACTGGTCGACGCCCGCCTGCTCGGTCCCGACGTCGTACCACTTCGTCTCGGGCTGCATGAAGAGCTCCGTACCGGCACGGAGCAGCGACTCGGACAGCGCACGGCTGTCGGGCACGGTGACCTGGAAGTTCACGCCCCGGCCGAGCGGTCGATCGAGCGGACCGGTGATCCAGTTCCGGCCGACCCCGGCCTGTTCGAGCATGAGGTGGGCGGTGCCGAGGGCGACGTACGCGAAGCGCTCCTCGGGCCGGGCGTAGCGGACCTCGAAGCCGCACAGGCCGCACCAGAACGCGAGGCTCCGGTCCAGGTCGGCAACGAGGAGCTCGGGGACGAGGGTGGGCTCGGGGGTCTCGGTCACAGCACCATCGTGACATCGGAGCGCTGCGGTACCTGCTCGACGGGCCTCAGGTGCCGGGACAGGAACACGACGATGCGGCATCGTGCGAGGACTCGTCGACCACATCGACGCCTGGAGCACCGCGCCGAGGTTCCATGACATGCCGCGTGTACGTCGCCGAGGTTCCACTGGCAGGCTCCGCGGCGCGTGAGATGCCGGGATTTCGGAACCTCGAGCGCGGTCACCAACCCGGCACGGCGACCCGCACCGCGCTGATCCGACCGGCGCGCGTCTGCGCCGTGGTCGCCGGGTCGTAGCTGTCGGCGGTCGCCAGGTAGAGGGTGCGACCGTCCTCGCCGCCGAGCGCACAGTCGATCGCGCACTCGCCTGGTGCATCGATGCGGTCCGTCACCTCGCCGCCCTCGAGGACCCGCAGGAACTCCCCCGTGTCGACCGAGCAGACCCAGATCGCGCCGTCACGGTCGACGGTGCTGCCGTCCGGGGTCACGCCGCCGGGCAGGGCTGCCCACTCGCGCCGCCCGGTCAGCGAACCGTCGTCCTCGATGTCGAACGCGGTGAGCAGGCCGCCCCACGTCTCGCTGACCACCAGGGTGCGGGTGCCGGGCAGGATGTAGGCGCTGTTCGGGAACACCAGGCCCTCGGCGGCGAGCCGGACGGAGCCGTCGGGGTCGATCACGTAGAGCGGGCCGGGGCGCAGCTCCTCGCCCGCGTACAGGTCGTACCCGAAGGCACCGATGTAGGTCCGGCCGGTGTGGGCGTCGACGACCAGGTCGTTCACGAGGGAGGACTCGACGGCGGACAGGTCGGCGAACACCGAGGTGCTGGCGTCCGGCTCGACGGCGACGACCGTGCGGGACTCCATCGAGCTGACGATGAGCCGCCCGTCGGCGAGCCACCCGAGTCCCGACGACTGCCCGTCGACGGTGGCCTCGAGCCGGGGGCCGTCGGTCGAGGCAGGGTCGACCGAGAACACCTGACCGGTGTGCATGTCGGAGTACCAGAGCCGCCCGTCGTGCCAGCGGTTGCCCTCCGGGAACCGGATGCCGGAGATGACGATGTCGGTCGCGGAGTCGAGGGTGATGTGCACGGATCCAGCCTGCCAGCGCACCCGGAGAGCCGCCCGGACGGATGCGGAGACGTCGGCCTAGGGTCGTCCCATGCCGGGTCAGCGACTCATCCACCACCTGGGCGTCTTCGCCAGCGACTTCGCCGCGAGCGACGCGTTCTACACCGCCGCCCTCGCGCCGCTCGGCATCGGAGCGGGCTACCGCACGGACTCCGTCGCCGAGTTCTGGCAGCACGGGGACGACACCCCGAGCGTCTCGCTCGAGACCGCCCGGGCACCCGAGGCGGTGACACGCGGGCTCCACCTGGCGTTCGAGGCCGGGTCACGGAGCGAGGTCGACGCGTTCCACCGCGAGGCCGTCGCCGCCGGCGGGGTGTCACGACACGAGCCGCGGTACTGGGCCGAGTACCGCGCGTACACGGCTTTCGTTTCCGACCCGGACGGCAACAACGTCGAGGCGCTGATCAAGGAGCCACGGCCCTGACCAGCAAGACCGGGGTCTGAGCGACGCACCGGGCACGACGCATCTGGCACGATCGACCCATGCCCCTCGACGGAACTCCCCTGCACCGGCTCGGCTTCCTGACGATCGGGTCGTTCGACCCCGCCCGACCGGCCGAAGGCCACGAGGACACGCTCCGCGTCATCGAGCGTGCGGAGGCGCTCGGCTTCGACAGTGCGTGGCTGCGCCACCGGCACCTGCAGCACGGCATCTCCTCCCCCGTCGCGGTGATGGCCGCCGCGTCGCAGCGGACCTCGCGGATCGACCTCGGCACCGCCGTCACGCCGATCGGGGCGGAGAACCCGTTCCGCCTGGCGGAGGACCTCGGCACCGTCGACGTGCTCCTCGGCGGACGGCTGAACCCCGGCTTCTCGGTCGGCACCCCGATGAACTTCGACCTGTACCGCGACGCGATCTACCCCGACACCCTCGAGCACGAGGACCTGGGCAACGACCGCCTCCTGCGCTTCCGCGACCTGGTCCGCGGCGACCACGTGACCGGAACCGACACCGTCGAACGTCGGGGCATCGAGGAGTTCGCGAGCACCGTCCAACCACACGGTGACGGCCTGGCCGACCGCATCTGGTACGGCACCGGCAGCACGAAGTCGGCGGTCTGGGCTGGCGAGAACGGCTTCCACCTGCTGACGTCGAGCGTCACCCGCAGCGAGAACGGCACGGACTTCGCCACCAACCAGCGGGCCCAGATCGACGCCTACCTCGACGTCCACCCCGACCCCGACTCCGCCCGTGTCTCGCAGGGGCTGGTCGTCATCCCGACGGACACCGCGACCAAGGAGCAGGAGGCCCGCTACCGCGCCTACGTCGAGAGCCGCTCGGGGCGTGTGGGTGTGCCGATGGGACCCGCGGGGATGCTCTTCGCCGCCGACCTGGTGGGCACGTCGGCCGAGATCGCGGACCGGTTGCGTGCCGACGCCGGCTACCAGGCGGTCACCGAGGTCGCCTTCGCACTGCCGTTCTCGTTCGAGCCGGACGACTACGCGCAGATCACCACGGACATCGCCGAGCACCTGGGTCCGCAACTCGGCTGGTCGCCGGAACCGGCGGCCTGAGAACGGCGCCAGACCGCCGGACGGGAGGCACGGGGCCAGCTCCCGCCGTGCCTCCCGTCCGCTCTGTGGTCGCGCCCAGGGCGCGTGATCAGTCCTGCTGGTCGGCCTCGACCGCATCCCGCAACCGGTCGAGCACGTCCGGCACCGCCGAGCGCACCCGGCTCCAGCTCGGGATGAACGGCTTGTCGTCCGGGCGCGCGGTGAACGCGCCACCGGCGTCGAGGATCGCCTTGGTGAAGAGCTCGACGGCGGCTTCTTCCGCGTGCTGGTCGAACCCGAGGCCGCTCATCTCCGCCTCGTGCCGGTAGACCTCGACGATGTCGAGCGCGTTCCGGTAGTACGTCGCCTTGAGCACCCGGAACGAGTCCGAGGTGAGCGGCACGCCCATCGTCGCGAGCTTCCGCAGCAGCGACTGCACGATGTCGTTCCCCATTCGGGCGAGTCCGCCGGTGCCGTCGGACTCGGCGAGGGGTTGGTGCTTGTGGTCGTAGGCGTCGGCGATCTCCACCTGGCACACCTGCCGGGTCGCGTAGTCGCGGTAGACCTCGGACAGCATGCCGATCTCGAGGCCCCAGTCCCCCGGGATCTTCAACCCGTTCAGCACGTGCGCGCGCATCGCGAACTCGCCGGACAGCGGGTACCGGAAGCTGCTGAGGTACTCCAGGTACTCGGACTCGCCGTAGACCTGGCGGAGCGACCGGAGCAGCGGACCGACGAGCAGGCGTCCGACGCGCCCGTTGATCCGGCCGTCGGCGACACGGGCGTAGAAGCCCTTCGAGAACTCGTAGTCGAACGCCGGGTTCGCCACCGGGTAGAACAGCCGCGCGAGCATGCCCCGCTCGTACGTCGTGATGTCGCAGTCGTGCAGCGCGATGCACTCGGCGCGCTCCGACGCCAACGCGTAGCCCGTGCAGTACCAGACGTTCCGGCCCTTGCCCGGCTCGCCGGGAGCCAGCCCCTCGCGCTCCAGCTCGGCGTCGAGCTCCCGCAGCCGCGGCCCGTCGTTCCACAGGATGCGGTGCCGCTGCGGCAGCCGCGCGAAGAACTCCCGCGCGTGCTCGAACTGCGCACGGTCGGCGCGGTCCAGCCCGATCACGATCTCGCTGAGCCAGTCGGCCTCGGCCAGCTCGTCGACGATCCGTGCGAGCGCGGGACGTTCGAGCTCCGAGTACAGCGCCGGCAGGATCAGGCTCATCGGACGCTTCTCGGCGAACCCGCGCAGGTCGTCCTCGATGCTCGCGGTGCTGCGGCGGCCGAGATCGTGGAACGTCGTGATGACGCCGTTCTGGTGGAAGTCGCTCATCGGTGGCTCCTGACGGACGGGGTGGTGAACCGGGTGAGGCCCTCGGCCCAGCCCTGCGGGCCGGGGGCGGTCGTGCGGTGGACGCGCTCGGGGCGGTCGTCGGCGAGCGGCCCGGGTGCCGGGCCGTGGCCGCGCACGACGACCGCCAGGTCGACGGCGTCGAGCAGCGCGGTGTCGTTCGGGCCGTCGCCGAGCCCGATGGTGCGCGGGACGGTGCCGGTGCGGCGTGTGTGGTCGGCGACGAGCAGGCGGACCGCGGTGCCCTTGTCGCGTCCGGCCGGCAGGACGTGCCAGAAGCGGCCCCCGCGCACGAGCTCGAGGCCGGCCGCGGCGAGCGCCGTGCGGAACGTCTCGGCACGGTCGTCGTCCTCGGCGTGCCAGAACAGGACCTCGGAGGCTTCGCGCTGCCGGGCGGCCGCCGCCGCCACGACGTCGAGGCCGGTCCAGGCGGCGACGACCGCGTCGGTCTCGCCGCCGAACGTCGCGAAGTGCAGGTCCAGGTCCGCTCGGATGCGGTCGAGATCCGCACGGAGTCGCTCGAGATCGCCGGCCGCGGGGCCGACGCCGGAGCCGGCCGAAGGTCCGGCGATCACGTTGCCGTCTTCTCCGACGACGACCGCGCCGTTCTCCGCGACGAACGCCTGCCCGTCCAGACCGGTCCGCTGGTGCAGGGCGGTGATCTCGGCCCGGGTCTTGCTGCTGCAGAACACCACCGGCACGCCGTCCGCGCGCAGGCGCTCGAGCATCGGCAGGGCGGCGTCGAACGAGTAGTCGTGGTGGTCGAGGAACGTTCCGTCGAGGTCCGTGACGACCATCAGGTCGGGTGGTGGCATCGTGCTCCGCTCGCGGCTGGCTGGGCTGCGGGCGACGACGCCCCGGACCACCCTGCCATGCGCGGGAGTCCGGTTGGTGAACGGCGCATCCCGGCATTTTCCACGCACATGTCGGAAAAGTCGTAGGGTGGAGCCGTGCAGAGCAGCGCGCCCGTGCGGGCAACCGATCCCCGTCCAGCCCGGACCCGTGCCGCGATCGTCCGCGCCGTCGAGGGCCTCGCCGCCGACGCGTCGACGGAGATCACCGTCAACGCGATCGCCCGCGCTGCCGGGGTGAGCCGGAGCGCGTTCTACGCGCAGTTCGCGGACCTCGACGACCTCGCGGTCGCGATGCTGGTCGACGCCTTCCGGGACATCGGGCTCGACGACCTCCGGGCACGGGACGACCACGCTGCCGACCTCCGCACCCTGGCCGTCGCGGCGAACCGCCGGATGCTCGCGCACATCGGTTCGCGTTCCGCCTTCTACCGGGCGTCCCTGGACTGGCGGTTGTCCGGGCGGGTGCACGAGAGCGTGGTCGCCGCGTACGCGCAGCAGGTCCTCGCGACCATCCGACTCCTCGGCGTTCGCGTCCCCGGGACCGTCCACGCCGAGGACACCGCCCGGTTCATCGCCGGCGGTGCGATCGCGATGCTCACGGCGTGGCTGCGCGACGACGCTCCCGCCGAACAGGACGCGATGGCCGAACGACTGGTCGCCGTCATGCCCGAGTGGCTGGTCGGCAGCGACTGACCCCTGACTTCTCCGCTACCCGAGCGGAGCTCGCGCGCTCCCGCGCGCCGACGTCGACGATGACGAGAGGAACCACCATGAGCAGGACGTACGTGGTCACCGGAGCCGCTTCCGGTATCGGCAAGGCCACCGCAGAACGACTCGAAGCCGACGGGCACCGCGTGATCGGTGTCGACATCAAGGACGCGGACGTCGTCGCGGACCTCAGCACCGCCGAGGGCCGGACCGCGCTCGTGCACGAGGTCGAGCAGCGCTCCGGAGGCCGGGTCGACGGCGTGATCGCCGTCGCCGGGCTCGTCGCGGCGAGTCCCGTGACGGTCGGGGTGAACTACTTCGGCGCGACGGCCACGCTCGAAGGGCTCCGCCCGCTCCTCGCCGGCTCCGATGCACCGCGCGCCGTGGTCGTCGCGTCCCTCGCGGCCCTCGAGGAGGTCGACGAGGGCCTGTACGAGCGGCTCCTCGCGGACGACGAGCCGGGCGCACGGCAGGAGGCCGAGCGCATCGGCACCGCGACGAACGCCGCCGGGTCCAGCGCCATCTACTCGACCACCAAGAAGGCGATCGCGCAGTGGGTCCGCACCCACGCGAAGGACCCGGAGTGGGCCGGCGCCGGCATCGCACTGAACGCCATCGCTCCCGGCGTCATCGAGACGCCGATGACCGCCGCAGCGCTGGAGAGCGCCGAAGGCCGCGCCGCCCTCGACGCGGGAGCCCCGTCTCCCCTGAACGGTCCGGCCGCACCACCCGCAGCTCCGGCGGCGCTCCTTGCCTGGCTCGCCAGCGCCGAGAACACGCACGTCACCGGACAGATCGTCTTCATCGACGGCGGCGCCGAGAGCATCCGACGCCCCGAACGCATCTGACCCGCACCACGAGAGCAGGAGACACGACATGGCACGACTCGACGACAAGGTCGCGATCATCACCGGCGCAGCGAGCGGCATGGGCCTCGCCGGAGCCCAGCTGTTCGCCCGGGAGGGCGCGACCGTCATCATGACCGACGTCAGCGAAGCAGCACTGCAGCGGGAAGCGGCCACGATCCGCGACGAAGGAGGTCGGGCCACCGCGATCACGCTCGACGTCACGTCGCCGGAATCGTGGAACGGCGTCGTCGAACGGGTGGTCGCCGACCACGGACGCGTCGACGTGCTCGTCAACAACGCGGGCATCCACGTCGCGAAGGGCATCCTCGACGCCGAGCTCGACGACTGGAACACGGTCATGGCGGTGAACACCACCGGCGTGTGGCTCGGCATGAAGTCGGTCATCCCGCACATGCAGCGGCAGGGCGGCGGATCGATCGTCAACGTGTCGTCCATCGCCGCGATCGTCGGCGGCGTCTCCGATGCCGGCGGTGCCGCGTACTCGGCGTCGAAGGGCGCCGTGCGGTCCCTCACGAAGCACGCCGCACAGTGGTTCGCCGGGGACGGTGTCCGCGTCAACTCGATCCACCCCGGCTCCGTCTACACCGGCCTGGCCGCCGCTGCAGGCATGACGAAGGAGACGATGGCCGAGCAGCTCGGTGGCGAGGTGCCCCTGCCGCCGCACGTCGGCGAACCGACCGACATCGGCTACGGCATGGTCTACCTCGCCTCCGACGAGGCGAAGTACGTCACCGGCGAGGAACTCGTCATCGACGGCGGCTGGACCACCCACTAGCCGCGTCGACGCGCTCCTGCGCGCGTGGACCGGGCTCGAGACGCGACCCCGAGACGGACGGGAGGCGGGGTGCCAGCTGGCACCGTGCCTCCCGGCCCTCATCGCCCCGACAGTGGACACTGAAGACGTGAACGCACGAATCCCTGGCCGCGCCGGCGTCGGTGCCGCCGTCATCCTGACGGCGGCCCTGAGCGCTGCCGGTTGCAGCAACGCTCTCGGGAGCAAGGCGGCGGATCCGTCCGAAGCGAAGCAGTCGATCGTCAGCATCGTCGAGGAATCCGCCGACGCCGTCGGCGGTGACTGGACCGTGTACCGCGGCCCTGCCGCCGAGGTCTGCACCCGGTCGGGCGGTGGAGACGGCGCCCGCTTCGTGTACGTCCTGGAGCGCAGCGGCACCGACGGCACCGACGCGGCTGACATCCGTGCGGTCGAGGAGCTCTGGCAGGCGAAGGGCATCACGACGGAGCGGTTCGAGAGCGGCGGCTCGGACCCGCTCACCGGCATCCGGGGTGTCGGCGGCACGGTCACCTCGATCGGCTTCAACGCGTACCCGCAGCGGTACAGCATCACCGGGGTCTCGAAGTGCTCCGACGGGGACGTGCAGGACCTGCGGAGTGCGGCGTGAGGCGGGCATCATGATGATCCGGCACGCGACCGTCGACGACGCGGAGTCCATCGCCCACGTCCACACCACGTCCTGGCGTGAGACCTACGGCCGGTTCGTGGACGACCCGGCCACCAATCCGTGGTTCGACGTCGAGCGACGGATCACGATGTGGCGATCGAACCTGGAACACGAGACCTTCGCGACCCTGATCGCCGAGGACGAGAGCGGGATCATCGGCTTCGCCGCAGCACAGGTCGTGACCGAGCCCGATGCGGTCCGGCCGGAAGAGCTCACCATGCTCTACGTGCTGGCCCGCGCTCACGGGAGCGGTGCTGGCCAGGCACTCCTGGACGCCGTCCTCGGGGGCCGTCCGGCGTCGCTCTGGGTCGCGGCCGACAACCCGCGAGCGCACTCGTTCTACCGCCGGAACGGCTTCGCCGCCGACGGCGCGACGTCGAGCTTCGGCCCGATCGGGACGACCGTCCGGCTCGTCCGCTGATCGCCTGGTGACACCGGCAGGGACGGGAGGCGCGGTGCCAGACAGCACCGGGCCTCCCGTCCCGCTCGTGGGGCGTCTACCGAGACACGTCGTCCGCGGTCCCGTGCTGGAGCCCGGCTGCGCGTCCGATCGGCGAAGGATCGCCGAGCAGTCGTCGGGTCCAGTCCGCGAGGGCCGCGGTCGCGGTCCTCGAGATCGCGGCGTCGGGCATCATGCTCGTGAACCCGTGGAAGGCACCGGGCCAGACGTGGAGCTCCGCGTCGACCCCCGCTGCCCAGAGGCGGCTCGCGAAGGCGACGTCCTCGTCGCGGAAGACCTCGGCACTGCCGCAGTCGATGTAGGTACGCGGCAGCGCCGACAGGTCTGCAGCACGAGCCGGAGCGGCGTACTCCGAGACGTCAGGGGTGGCGCGGCGTGGTCCGAGGTATGCATCCCACGCGAAACGGTTCATCTGGCGGTCGGCGACCCCGACACCGTCGATCTGCTGGGTCGAGACGGTGTCGTCACGGTCGTCGAGCATGGGTGACACCAGGATCTGCGCCATCAGGTCGGGACCCCGCCGGTCACGGGCGAGCAGGGCCGTCCCCACGGCGAGTCCGCCGCCGGCGCTCTGCCCCGCGATGACGATCCGTGCCGGGTCGATGCCGAGCTCGTCGGCGTGGGCCGCCACCCAGACGAGACCGGCGTAGCAGTCCTCCACCGGGTACGGATCGGGGTACTCGGGTGCGAGGCGGTAGTCGACGCTGACGAGGACCACGTCGTGGTCGAGCAGCCAGTCGTCGAACGAGTCGAGGTTCCCGAGGTGGTGACCGAACACCATGCCCCCGCCGTGGATCGAGAAGACGGCCGCGGTCGTTCCGGTGCGCTCGACACGGTCGATGATCGCGAGGTCGATCGGGTCGCCGAGGTGCCCCGGAACGGTGACGCTCCGCCGCTGGTACCCGCGGGAACGCAGGCGCTCGTCGACGACTTCCTCGGGCACGTCGAGCTGTCGCATACGGGGCAGCATCTCTGCGGTGAGGGTGAACGGACCGCGGGCCTCGAGCGCCGTCAGGAAGGTCGCGAGTTCGGGGTCGAACGGCGGGCGGGCAATGGTGTCGGACACGGGCACACTCCTTCGATGAAGAAGTGGCGACTCCCGTGAGACGCGTGTGCGGTCCCGCCTGCCGGAGCAGCGCGGGCTTTTTCCCTCTGCCGACGACAGTAGTGCACGCGACGCTGCGGAGCGCGCACCGCACTGTGCGAGAAGCCGCGGAGACGAGGTACTGAACGCCGACATCCCTGGTGCACAACCGGGACGCCGTTCTTCCCCACCGCCCGCCAGACGCGTACAGTCCCCCGCAAGGTACGACTGGTGGGCGGGGAACGCGATGCGACTGATCACGGGAACGACACTGGTCGTGGCGCTTGCCGCAGCTGCGATGGTCGGCCTGGCACCGCCAGCGGCCGCGGCCGGGTCGGGGACGATCGCTGTGCAACTCGCGGCGCCGGACGGCACCCCGATCAGGTTGGCGGACGTCGAACTCGGTGCGATCGGCGTCGACGCCGTCGTCGGGACCGCCACCACCGATGCCGACGGCACCGCGACGTTCACCGGCATCCCCGCCCCGGACACCGTGACGGTCACCACACGGCAACTCCCGCCGCGCGGAACGCAGACCTACGCCCCCGGACTCCGCTCGGACATCGCGGTCCGCGGTGGCACGACGGTCGCGGTCACCGTGCCGCTCGTGCGCGGCGCCACCGTGCAGGGCGGGGTGGTCGGCCCCTCGGGTCCCGCTGCTGGACGGTTGATGTACGCCTGGAACGAGGACACCTCGCAGGTGTTCCGGACGACCTCGGACAGCGCGGGCCAGTACCGGTTCGTCGGGTTGAGCACCGGGAAGTACCGCATCGAGGCGTACGCCAGCGGCACGGCGTCGCCCGCCGTCTGGAAGACCCGGGTCCACCAGCAGCGCGGGACCCTCCCGGCGTCGCAGGTGACGTTGTCGCAGCACTACGCGCACAGCGACTACGACCTGGTCGTCTCCGCGGCCTCTGCGTCCCTCGCCCCGTCCGCGCAGCTGAGTGGCGCGAGCGTCACGGTGACGAACACGACGACCGGCGCGTCGTTCTCGACCCGGTTCTCGACGCTGCTCGACAGCGAGCAGACGGCGCAGTTCCAGATCCCCTCCGGGCAGTACGTGGTCGAGCTCCGGACGACGGCGACGACCGCGACGCCGGCGCGCGTGCTGTGGCTCGGCCGTCCGGGCGGCGTGTACCGGTACGTGACCGACCGGGCGCAGGCCGTCCCGGTGCGGGTCGTGTTCGGCGGGTTCAACGGCTGGGGTGGGGCGGTGCCGGAGACGTCCGTGGCCGTGGCCGAGGACAACTAGCCGAGGGTGGTCCGTCCGGCGAGGACGGCGAGGGCGACCTCGCCGATCGGGAGTTGATTCCGCCGCGCGTGGTCGCGCAGCAGGGAGAACGCAGTCGCGGTGTCCACCCCGTTCCGGTTCGCGATCCACCCCTTCGCCTGCTCGATGACCGTACGGCTGTCGAGTGCTGCTTGCAGCTGCCCTTGCGTCGCCACCGCGTCGTCGATGGTGCGCTGCTGCATGAGCGAGACCGCTGCGATGTCGGCCAGTGCCCGCGCAGCGATGAGGTCGTCCTCGTCGAACGCGCCGGCGGACTCGCCGAACAGGTTGAGCGATCCGATGACGGTCGTCCGGAGCCGCAGCGGGATCGAGTGGACGGCCGTGTACCCGGCGTCAGCCGCAGCCCGGCAGAAGTGCGGCCATCGCGGCTCGGCCAGTCGGACGTCGGGGATCGAGACCACGCTCCCGGTCCGCGCTGCCTCGAGACAGGGCCCGTCGCCGACTTCGAGCTGCAGGAGCTCGAGCATTCCGCTGTGGTGCCCCACTGAGGCGGTGATCTGCAACCGGTGGTCCGAGCCGAACAGCATCAGCCCGGCAGCGTGGACGTCGAACAACGCCGCCGACTCGTCCACCAGGTGCTGCAGTCGCTTGCTGAGGTCCTCGGAGCTGGTGGCACTGCCGACCAGCGCGATGATCGTCTGCAACAGTCGTCGTTCGCGATCGGCGCCCACGGGGTCACTCCAGATGCTGTGATCAGAAGTGGCCGGTCGTGCCCTGCTCCAGCAGTCGAAGACCGCGTGACACCACCGTACGGCCCGGGGATGCGAACACACCTGGTGCCACGGTGACTCCCCGCTGGATGCTCGTGCGGATCACCGACCCCGGGTACGAACGGCCTGCCGGGTCGCGGTCAACGGCGCTCCTGGACGGCGAGCGCGCCCATGGCCCTGTCCAGCACCTGGTCGAACGGCACGGACTGGTCGGAAGCGAACCAGCTCGCACGAGCGGCCTGCATGCACGCGAACGCTGCTCCGACGATGGCGGATGCTCGCGGATCTCCGTCATCGGACTCGTCCGAACCGATCCGGTTCGCGACACGTCCGATGAGCAGCTGCTGGATCCGCTGCATCTTCTCGAGGTAGCCGGCGGAGAGCTGCGGGGTGCTCCGCACGATCGCTTCCATGGCATCGTTCCGGGCGCGCTGGTGCTCGTCCTGGACGTAGTCGAGGGTGATGTCGAACACCCGCCGCAGGGACTCCCACACCGGCTCGTCGGCGGGGCGCTGATCGAGCGCTTCGGCCATCCGGTCGCCGAAGAGGTCGTACTTGCCGATCACGAGGGCGTCCTTCGACGGGAAGTACCGGAAGAACGTGCGCTTCGACATGCCCGCGGCCGCCGCGATCTGGTCGACGGTCGTCTCCTCGTACCCGTGCTCGAGGAAGAGATCCTGCGCAACGACGGTCAACTCGGTCTGCGCGATCCGACGAGTGCGCTCGCGCATCGTGACCGGACGGGGCTCGCTCATACCCTCAGCATAACCCCAGGAGGCGGACTTGACACCGGGTGTCACTTACGGCGTAGGGTCTACCAATCGTCACTGAGACGCCATCGATCGAAGGAGCACCATGAGCAAGGTCTGGTTCGTCACGGGAGCCTCGAAGGGCTTCGGCCGAGAATTCGTGCTCGCCGCGCTCCAGCGCGGAGACAAGGTCGCCGCCACCGCCCGCAACACCGACACCCTGAACGACCTGGTCGAGCAGTACGGCGACGCCGTGCTCCCCCTCCAGCTCGACGTCACCGACCGCGACCAGGTCGCCGCCGCCGTGCAGGCCGCGCACGAGACGTTCGGATCGCTCGACGTCGTCATCAACAACGCCGGCTACGGCCTCTTCGGCACCGTCGAGGAGATCACCGAGCAGCAGCTCCGCGACCAGCTCGAGACGAACCTGTTCGGCGTCCTCCACGTCACCCAGGCCGTCCTGCCGATCCTCCGCGAGCAGGGCTCGGGCCACATCATCCAGATCTCCACCATCGGCGGCGTCGCCGCGTTCCCGAGCCTCGGCGGCTACCACGCCTCGAAGTGGGCCCTGGAAGGTCTCACCGAGTCGCTCTCGCAGGAAGTCGCCGGCTTCGGCATCAAGGTGACCCTCGTCGAGCCCGGCGGGTTCAACACCGACTGGGCCGGCAGCTCCGCCGTGTTCGCCGACACGCTGCCGCAGTACCAGCCGCTGCACGACGCCATGGCCGAGCAGATGTCCGGCACCGCCAGCCCCGAGCCGGTCGGGTTCGGGTCCGCGATCCTCAAGGTGGTCGATGCCGAGAAGGCGCCGCTCCGGGTGTTCTTCGGCGAGCGGCCCACCCAGATCGCGCCGCACATCTACCAGCAGCGCCTGGCGGAGTGGGCCGAGTGGGCTCCCGTCTCCCGCGAGGCCGAGGGCAAGTAACACCCCACTGGGAGGAGGGGCCGGTCACCACCAGCCGACCCCTCCTCCCGTTTCCGTCCACGCAGCACGTCTCCGAGAAAGCGGCCCCTCATGGCTCCCTTGAACATCGCGATCATCGTCGGCAGCACCCGCCCCGGCCGCAACGGCACCGCCGTCGCCGCTTGGGTGCACGAACAGGCCTCCGGTCGAGAGGCCGCGACGTACGAGATCATCGATCTCGAGGACACGGGCCTGCCTCTGCTCGACGAAGCCATCCCCGCTCTGGTGGGCAAGTACGAGCAACAGCACACCAAGGACTGGGCAGCGACCGTCGCCCGGTTCGACGGGTTCGTGTTCGTCACCCCCGAGTACAACCACAGCACCTCCCCCGCACTGCTGAACGCGCTCGACTACGTCTACGCCGAGTGGAACAACAAGGCCGTCGGGTTCGTCAGCTACGGCACCAGCTACGGCGTCCGCGCCGTCGAGCACCTCCGCGGCGTCGCCGGCGAACTACAGATGGCCGACATCCGCAACCAGGTCCGCTTCGCCCTGCCCAGCGACTTCCCCGACCGCGTCTTCACCCCCGGCCCCGAGCACGCAGAGCAGGCCGCAGACCTCTTCGACCAGCTCGAACTCTGGGCCGGCGCACTCCGCACCGTCCGCTCCTGACCCGAGCGACCTCGGCGGCGATCGGGAGCCGGCCGACTCGGCGTCAGATCGTGCTGGCGTCGAGGACAAACCGGTACCGGACGTCGCTCCTGAGCATCCGCGTGTACGAGTCGTTGATGTCCGTCGCGGCGACGGTCTCGATCTCCGCGCCCAGCCCGTGCTCGGCGCAGAAGTCGAGCATCTCCTGGGTCTCGGCGATGCCGCCGATCATGGAGCCGGCCAGGGCCCGGTTGCCGGCGATCAGGGAGAACGCGTGCAGTGGCAGCGGCTCGTCTGGGATGCCGACCATGACCATGGTCCCCTCGGCGTGCAGGAGACCGAGGTACGCGCCGAGGTCGATCGGGGCAGACACCGTCGACAGGATGAGGTCGAATCGGCCGGCGAGTTCGGTGAAGGTCGCGGCGTCCGACGTCGCACGGTAATCCGCCGCACCGAGGCGCAACCCGTCCTCCCGCTTGCTGAGCGTCTGGGACAGCACCGTGACCTCCGCGCCCATGGCGTGGGCGATCTTCACCGCCATGTGGCCGACGCCGCCGAGTCCGACGACCGCGACCTTCTTGCCGGGGCCGGCGTTCCAGCGCTTCAGCGGCGAGTAGGTGGTGATGCCCGCGCAGAGCAGCGGTGCCGCGACGTCGAGGGGAAGCGCGTCGGGGATCCGCAGCACGAAGGCCTCGGTGACGACGACCTGCTTCGCGTACCCGCCGTACGTCGGCTTCCCGTCGCGACCGATCGCGTTGTACGTGTCGGTGGCACCACGGACGCACTGCTGCTCCTGGCCCGCGAGACAGCGCTCGCACTCGCCGCACGAGTCGACCAGGCACCCCACGCCGACACGGTCGCCGACCTGGTGCGCCGTGACAGCAGAGCCGACAGCGGCCACGATGTCGGCGATCTCGTGCCCGGGGACCATCGGGTACATGCCCGGGCCCCATTCGTCGCGGGTCAGGTGGATGTCGGTGTGGCACAGACCGGTGAAGCGGACGTCGATGAGGACGTCGTGCGCACCGAGTTCTCGGAGCTCGACCGACGACGGTTCCAAGAGCGCTCCGGCGGCGGCAGCGGCGTAGGCGGGGACGATCGGCATGGGTGGTTCTCCTCGACGGTGGTGCCGGAGCAGGATCAGTCCTGCCCCACGAACCCCTCAACACTCCCTCGGAACGACGGCCCGAGCCAGACTCCCCTGTTGCGTACGTCCATCGTGGGTACCACTGGCAGTGGTGGGACAACCGGAACGATCACCCACATACTGGGCTGATGAGCTCCTCCTCTTCGACCGAGCCGCTGGTGACGGCGGACGAGGACGAAGGTCGCGAGCTGGGCCGCTTCCTCGCTGCGAAGCGAGCTCGGATCCGACCGGGCGACGTCGGGCTACCGGGTGGCGGGCGTCGGCGGGTGCCGGGGCTGCGTCGCGAGGAGGTCGCGATGCTCGCCGGTGTCTCCCCGGCCTACTACACGCGCCTCGAACAGGGCGACGTCGGTCGTGTGTCCGACGAGGGCGTCGGTGCGCTCGCGCAGGCACTCCACCTCAGCCACGCGGAGACCGACCACTTCTTCCGGCTCGCGAACCCGCGAGGAGAAGCACGCCGGGAAGCCTGCAGCCGCACCGCGGTCCGGCCAGCGCTGCAGGGGCTGCTGGACGTGCTCGTCGACGTGCCGGCCCTGGTCATCGGCCGCCGGTCGGACATCCTGGCCTGGAACGGACTCGGGTCGATCGTGTTCGGCGGGCTCCACGACCTGCGCGAGGAGCGGAACCTGGCACGGCTCGTGTTCCTCGACCCGGCCTACCGGGACCTGTTCGTCGACTGGGACCAGAAGGCCGCCGACGTCGTCGGGCAGCTCCGGGTGGACGCCGGCTTCCACCCGAGCGATCCTCACCTTTCGGCCCTCGTCGGCGAGCTCGCCGTGCGGAGTGACCCGTTCGCACGCCTCTGGGCCCGGCACGAGATCCGGGAACGCTGCCACGGCGTCCAGCAGCTGCGCCACCCAGAGGTCGGCCTGCTCGACCTGCACGTCGAGACCTTCCGCGTCGCCGGAGAAGACGACAAGAGCCTCGTCACCTACCGGGCCGCACCGGGGTCGACGACGCTGGAGTCGTTGCGCATGCTCGGCAGCTGGGCCGCAGCGGCCTGAACCTCCGGGTTCGCGGCGCACACGGAGCTTCGGGGGTCAGAGTCGGTTGCGATGAGGGCGCCGGCGGACCCGAACCGTGTCTTCCCTCATCGCGGTGCGGGAGCATGACCCGAATCAGCGCTCCCGCACCCGCCGTGAGCCCCTGAGCCCGCCCGGCGATCCGGTACTCGGACCGCCAGTCGACGTGTTCTCAGTAAGCGCCTGTTTCCGCCGATCTCCGAGGATCCAGGCGACTTGCCAGGTTGGTTGAATCCGTGAACGACTTTCTAGCCGTGAGACGCGGGTCTGGTTCAATCCGTGAACAATCGGCATCGAAGGGTGCCGTATCCGGTGCTGAACCGGACCACGATCAATCGGCAGAAAGGGACGCAGACACCAGTCGCATGTGCTTCCATGGCCACTCGCGGATGTTCACCGATCACTGACGGATAGTCGCGGACCCGATCGAAAGGTCCACCATGAGCAGCCTCGCCCACTCACTGCAGTCCGGAGAACCGACGCCGGACGACGATGGTCCCGCCACACTCATGGCGGCGATGTCGGCGATGCAGACTGCCGACGCCCTCCTGCGGTGGCGACTCCGCGATCGTCTCACGCTCCGCGCGAACGAGATCATGGCGCTCGAGTTCGTGATGCGCCTCGACCACCTGCGGGAGCCCGTCCGGGCGACCGACGTCGCGAACGCGCTCGGGGTGAGCCGTGGTGCGAGCACCATCATCCTCGCCAGGCTCGTCGAACGCGGATACCTCACGCGGACCAGCAACCCGCGCGACGGACGCGGCCACCACTTCCACTTCACGGAGGTCGCGGCGCGCGAGGTGGCCGAAGCGGTCGGCGACTCCCGGCACGAGATCGACGCACTCGTGTCCGGGCTGTCCCCCCGAGAGTCACGACGGATCACCGCGCTCCTCATCGCGATCACCGGGACGCTCGACCGCGGGGGCGTCGTCCAGCCGACCTGAGCACACCCCGACGAGCACATCCGCGTCGCGCGCCTCCGAGGATCCGTGCATGAGCCCGCCTGAGGGATCGCGCGTCACGGGCGGATGACGGACGGGAGGCCCGGTGCCAGCTGGCATCGAGCCTCCCGTCTGTCCGTGGTCGCGCTGCAGATCCTCCATCACGCGTCCGCAGGGCGGGCGCGACGACGACACCTTCCTTGGCAAAAGCTTCTACGTCTGACATGTTAACGGCTGATTATCGTTCACATCCACTGAGGCGGGAGGAGAAGACGTGACGAAGCAACAGATCACAGCGATCGCTGGCCTGCTCCTGCTAGCCATGGTGTTGACGGTCCTGATCGGGGTGTTCGACGCTCGCCGACGTGTGATCGCCGCGGAAGGCAATGACCTCCGCACGGGCCAGAGCGCGTGGGTGACCGCGACCCTCGGCGATCTCGATCGTGCGCGGAGCGCGTTCGAACCGGGAACCAAGGTGTTCGTGGAACTCGATGATCGTGTCCGAGCCGTTGCGATGCTGTCGGGACGGTGGACAGACGTCCCACTGCACGACGGGCACGCACTGACCGGCGGTCCCGGCGAAGCCCTCGCCGGCGCCGACGTCAGTGTCCACGGTGACGACATCGCGGTCGGTGGCAAGACGTACACCGTGGTGGGACACCTTGGCGTGCGGGCGGACAGTCTGCTGTCCGGTGATGTGGTCCTCGCCGATCCGTCGCTGTTCTCGGCGTCACCACAGCGGCTGCTCCTGGACGGCCCGAACAGTGTCCGCCACTACAACGCACAGTTCCCTGGCCGAAGCGTCGAGATCATCGACGACGGCACGAACCGCAGGACGAACGTCGACGCCGTGTCGCCGGTCCTGGTCGCCCTCGGCGCGCTCGTCGTCGTGCTCATCGCCGTGGTCGCAGGTCTGCAGGCTGGACGATGGGAACTCCGCACCGCCACCGTCCGCTTCACCACCGGGTTCCGACCGCTGAACACCCTTCGCAGCGCTGCCGCCAGAGTCGCTGTGATCGGCACCGCCGCCTGTACGACCGCCCTCGCGGGCGCGTCGGTCGTCAGGCAGACCACCACCCTCGACCTCGACCTCACCACCGCCATCGTCGCGGTCGGAAGCGTCGTGTTTGCCGTGTCCGTCACTTCGTTCTGGCAGGGAAGCCGTCGATGGAACTGCTGAACGACCTCCGGTCCAACTGGCCGATCATCGTCGCCAAGATCGTCCTGCTCGCGCTGCTCGCACTCTGCTGGTACAACGTGGCGTCGTTCACCCAGTCCACATCGCAGGCCGTGGCCCAGGGCTTGTCCGCTGACGCCGACGTCGACCTCTACACGGTGATCGACGATCTCGACCCGGACGCTTTCGAAGCGATCCGGCGAGACCAGCACGCGCTCGACGAAGTCGCCTCGTTCGTCGATCGCATCGACGACGAGCCCGGATTCGACTTCATCTCCTCGTACGACCAACCCGTCGCCGTGCAGGACTTCCGCGGCGACGACCGCTTCGACGTCGGTTACGGCACCGAGTACACACTCAACGGGAAGTACCAGGACGAATCGGGGCGAAGTGTTCAGGACATCAAGTCGATCCAACTCAACGAGACCGCGTACGAGTTCGCGGGGCTCTCCGTGCAGGACGGCGAGCCGATCGAGTGGGATGCCGTCGACTGGGGGGCCGGCCAGATGCCGGTGCTCCTGGGCGCTGAGTACCGCGGCGTGTACGAGCTCGGACAGCGACTCACCGGCTCGGTCATCCTGCAGGAGCAGGAGCTCGAGGTCGTCGGTTTCCTCGAACCGAACAGTGCCATGTACTTCCGCGGTGATGCCAACCACTACCTCGACGACACCGTCATCGTGCCCTACCCGCCGACACTCGCCGGACTCGATCGAGCAGCACTCGACCGGCTGGATCCCGAGCTGTTCGGACGCCTGGTGTTCCAGGTACTCAACGCCGACCTCGCCGTTGATCGCAGCCTCGATTTTGGTGGCGTCGTCGCGCGACTCGACGCGATCGGAGACGACACCGGCTTCCGGTCGTACACGTTGCTCGGAGTACCGACCTACCTCGTGCAGCTCTCCCTCGTCCGCCAGCTCATCCAGGACAACCTGGTGCTCGTCACCGCGCTGCTCGTCTCGCTCACCGCGGGAGTGAGCGTCATCACGGCGTTTCTCAACCGACTACTCCATCACCGTCGAGCGCCAGTCGCGCGGGTGCACCATCTCCTCGGAAAGAGTCCGAACCACACGAACCGACTGTTCCGCGCAAGCCGCCTCACCGAGTACACCGCCGCGTTCGGGCTGTTCCTCGCGATCAGCGCGCTTCTCCCCAACGACAGCGCGACGGCTCGATTCGGCGCAGGCACCGTCCTCCTGCTCTGGTGCGTGGTGGACGGCGCGGTCAGCCGACGAGCCGTCCGCATCGAACTGACCACCCGGCGTCGAAGAGGTATCCCACGATGATCGCGCTGCGCGACGTCTCGAAGACCATCACCGAGCCCGACGGATCGACCCGAGCGCTGTTCGACCGACTCGATTTCGACCTTCGCGACGACGATCGGTCAGTAGCCATCACCGGGCGGAGCGGATCCGGCAAGAGCACGCTGCTCCGGATCCTCGCCGGCCTTGACACCGACTTCCGGGGGACCTACGAGCACGACGGGCACGTGCTCGAGCGCACCACATCCAGAATGGCGGCGCACCGGCTCCGTCACATCGGCATCGTCACCCAGGATCACAACCTGCTCGGCGACCGCAGCGTGCTCGACAACGTCCGGCTCGGCGTTCCTGCTCGCGCTGACTCGGTCGACCGAGCACATGACGCCCTCGAGGCGGTCGGCATCAGTCACCTCGCCGGCAAGCGCCCACGACGACTCTCGGGAGGAGAAGCGCAGCGCGTCGCGATCGCTCGAGCCATCGCGAAGCGCCCCGCCGTCGTCCTCGCCGATGAGCCGACCGGCGCACTGGACGAGACGACCGAGGACGACGTGCTCGCGCTCTTCGATCAGCTGCAGCGAGCTGGGACCACGTTCGTGATCGTCACGCACAGTGAGCGCGTTGCACAGCGATGCGGACGGCAGCTCCACCTGCAACACGAGCAGCTCATCGAGTGCGACTCCTGACGGATGCAGAAGCAAACGAAAGCGCAACCACTCTCCCTGCTGCACCGGAGGCGCAGGAGTTCTCCGCAGTGGTCAGGTGCAGGGGCAGGTCCAGGTCCAGGTCACGCCGACGCGGACATCACCGGCCTGCGTCATCTCCTGGCCTTCCGGCTCAAGATCACGTCGAACCGTGCCGTCGCACCGCTCTGCGACCAGATTGCGCGTCCGGCGCGCCAGGCATCCGGGTCGCAGCTGCACGCTCGGATGTTGCCGTCGACATCCCCGAGGGTCCGGGGGCCGTTGCAGTGGAAGCGGCTGGCGATGCCTTCTGCCCACTCGGGCACGCCCGGTTCGATGGGTGCGGCGTTCGTGGTCGTGGTGGTATCGGCTCGCCGTTCGTCATCGTCAGCAGGAAATCCCACTCGTCACGATGGATCTCGGAGGCGGCTCCGCCGGCACGTCAGTCCGACCGATTGACACACATTGCGCGAATTGTTCCGATTTGGAACGGCCTCATCGCGATCGCACTCACGTCGTTTGTGGACTGAGGCTTCGCACAGATTGACGCGATAATCCGGCATCTGCGGCGGTGATTTCCGAACGTATCTTGTCAGAAGCGGTGCCGCATGCTTTGCTCCCGCTTATGCGGCAAGGGGCCGCTCGAGGGGAACACCATGCGAATCACACAGAAGCGCTCCGCGTTCTGGACATTGCCATTCGGGGCCGTCCTTCTTTCCATCACTCTCGCGGCGCCGGCCCACGCGGCCACCGTAGCCGACGCCGATCAGCCGGTGCTGTCCAGCACACTGACGATCACCAACAGCGACGGAACGTCGAAGACCACGACCTCGACCGGCACGCTGCAGTCGATCCAAGACGTCACGCCGTCTGACGATGTCGACTCAGATCAGCCGGCAACAGCCACCGCGCGGTCGGCGGCCACGAGTACAGCTGCCCAGTCGGTTGCGAGTCCCGCCGTCGCCGGTCCGCAGGGCGCCAAGTTGCTGTGCAACAAGTTCTACAAATTCTCGGACGCGAACCTCAGCTACACAGTCCAGCACCAGTGCGGCGGCAACACCGTTCCCTGGGGCATCAAGCTCTCGACGGCAGATTGCGCAACAGCTACGGGTCTCGTCACAGAAGCTCCGCAGCACTGGACGAAGAATGGTGTCACGCAGAAGGCGCAGTCTGGACACACCGTGAACTGCTCGTATCAGTTCCACGGTAACTACAGCGGGTCACCTGACGGAACGCACATCGCCTACTCGGGTGTCTACACCTGGCGTGTGAAGGGCGACGGCACCGCCACCCTCCAGGTGTACGGTTCCTTCACCGCGACAGGCAACCGCTGCGGTTCCGCTACCTCCTGCTGAGGGGACACCGATGCCAGATTCCGGAATCGTGCGCAGTTGGAACTCCGACGAAGGATGGGGCGTCGTCGACGTTGATGACGTCGACGACGGCATCTGGGTGCATTTCAGTTCGGTCGAAGGTCGTCCATTCGGATTTCTCAACGTCGGGGAACCAGTGACGGTCGACTGGGAGCCAGTTGAGCATTCGCCCTATCCCGCGCAGGCAACGCGAGTCATTGTGGCAACGAACGATGAGCCCGCCGGTGACCAGGCCAACTCCAGCGCTCTGAACTCCATCCTGACAATTGACTGGGACGCGGACAGGAAAGAGTGACGACCTCCTTTGCAGACTGAAGCGCCACGGACCATCGGCCGACACAGCCTGGGCCGTGGCGTTTCTGTGCCGGTCCGCGCGATCCGAGGACAATCCGTGGTGTGGAAGAACCGAGGGCTCATCGCTGTCGGGGACGGCCTCAGCCTGGCCGTCACGCTGAGGTTTGGGGTTACCAGGGGCGCGTCGACGAACGGGTTGGCCCATCTCCTTCAGGAGAGAGCTCGTGATCGACTCCGACGTGAGCGGGGATCCCGCCTCCCCGCCGCACGACGTGTCCTCGGTTGGCCTCTGTTCTGGTGTCTCGGCCTCGGTTGCCGTACCCGGCAGCACCGTCAGGTCACCCCCGGGTCAAGCGCTGTTCACTCGCTGCCGCTAACTCTGCTTGTCGGACCGCCGCCCGAGGGTCCCGATACCGGAGGACCCATGAACACCCGCACTGCGCTGTCCTGCGTTGCCGTCGCTGCTCTCGCCTCGCTGATGCTCGCGGTACCGGCGCACGCCGACGGCGAGGCCAGCTTCTACAGCAGCAAGCAGCCCTACATCGCCCCCAGCCAGTCGGACATCGACGCCTATTCGCCGGCGCCGCCGGGCTACGCCCCCGTCGCCACGGAGTCGGTCGCCCGACACGGATCTCGGGGGCTCTCCGCGTACAAGTACGACGCGCTGCTGCACCGTCTCGCCGCGACCGCGCAGGCCGAGAACGGGTTCCTGACTCTTGAGATCGGGAGAGAGTTCTCCGCGAACCTCGACGCCATCACAGCGGCGAACGTCGCGAACGGCTACGGCATGCTCACCGGTCAGGGCGCCGCTCAGCACCAGGGCATCGGAGCGCGAGCAGCACAGCGCAACAAGCAGCTGTTCGCAGCTGCGGCCAAGACGGGCGGGCGCGTCGTCGCCGAGACCTCGGGTGAGTCTCGCGCAACGGAGTCGGGCGAGAACTTCGTGCGGGGCTTCGGGGCCGCGGGCGTCAAGCTCGAACCGCGCCCCGACCTGCTCTACTTCCACGAGGTCGAGAACCCGGAGGGCACCGACAAGGCCGAGGGGTCACCCGAGCGCAAGCGCGCACAGGCGTACGAGGACTACATCGCCCAACAGACCGGTGACGGCGGCACGATCGCGGCGGCCTTGCAGTACATCGAGGCGAAGCCGCGATCGGTCGAGGCGGCGAAGGACCTGCTCTCCGGCATCTTCACGCCCGAGTTCATCTCCGCGATCGGGACGGACAAGGCACACATCTGGTACAACACCGCCGACGGCTCCAAGGGCGGTGCGGTGGCGTGCGCGCCCGGCGCCGACACGAAGGCCGATCCCGATGCCTGCGGCGACCCGAAGAAGTCGATCAAGAGCACAGTCGATGCGGCGATGGCGCTGTACAACCTGTACATCATCGCGGCGGACATGCAAGAGGAGAACGTCGCTCCGCACGAGTTCGACTTCGCGCAGTACTTCGCTGGCCGACCGGCGGATGCCGAGTGGTTCGCGTACTTGCTCGATGCGGAGGACTTCTACGAGAAGGGCCCGAGCCTCACCGGTCACGACGAGACCTACTCGATCGCCAAGCCCCTGCTCGACGACTTCTTCGCCACGATCGACGCCCGCGTCGCCGGCGGCGACGTGGTCGGGACCTTCCGCTTCGCACACGCCGAGACGATCATCCCGTTCGCTGCGCTGTTGCGTCTGCCAGGATCGACCGTTGCCGCACCCGACGACGCCGCTCCGGCATCGGACGCCGACGTCTACGACTACGCCAACAACCCGTGGCGAGGTTCTGAAATGACGCCGATGGCTGCGAACGTGCAGTGGGACGTCGTGTCGCGAGCGGGCATCGACCCCGCTACCGGAGCGGCCTACACGCCGCTCGTGCGCATGCTCTACAACGAGCGGGAGATCGCGTTCGCCTCCGGGTGCCGTGCAGTCGCCGCAGGGTCGAACTGGGTCAAGGAGACCGAGCTCAAGCACTGCCTCACCGGTACGGCGATGACCGAGAGCCCGCTGATCGCGGCAGCCACGCCGGGACCGACCGTGACACCCACTGCGGAGTCCACGCAGACCTCGACCGTGACACCAGCGACTCGGGGCACCGGCACACCGACGGCCCGGGCGACGGGCACGCTGGCCGCGACCGGAGCGCAGGCGCCCGTTGGACCGGCGCTGCTCGCGACACTGCTCCTCCTGGCCGGTGCCGGGACGCTGGCACTGCGTCGCCGGCGTCGTCAGACCGAGTGAAACCGATGCGGAGTGGCGGCTTCCCTCGGTGACCGAGCCACTACCGGGCACCGTGGACGAGGGGTGGTCATCGGGGTGCCCCTGCGAGACTCGCCAGATGGACCTCGACGACCTCGGCCAGCGGATCTGCATCCTGGGGCCATCGAACAGCGGCAAGTCAACCCTCGCGGCAGCCATCGGCCGAGCCCGCTCGCTCCCTGTGATCCACCTCGACCAGTACCGCCACCTGCCCGGAACACAGTGGGTCGAGCGCCCGGACCCCGATTTTGAGCGCATGCACAACGAGGCGATGGACACCGATCATTGGGTCATCGACGGCAACTACTCGCGCTGGCTCCCCGGCCGGTTACGGCGATCGACTGGTCTGGTGCTGCTGGACGCCTCGACGGCAGCAAGCATCGTCCGTTACTTCCGTCGCAGTCTCTTCGAGCCCGACCGTGCTGGGAGCTTGGACGGTACTCGCGACCGTGTCCGCATCGAGATGGTCCGGTTCCTGCTCGGACCCGCCAGGAAGAACCGTCCCCGGTATCGGCACGTCTTCGACGAGTTCGATCGGCCGAAAGTGTCTCTGCCGGACCCTGCGGCCTTGGAGGAGTACTACCGCCGGAACAACCTGGCTCGGCGAAGTCCATGACCACTGACCCCTCCGATGGACGATCGGGTACCGAGACAGAAACGGGTGGTGTGTGAACTGTCTTGCTCCCAGCGTTGCGCTCTGCCAGCGTTGGCGCATGGGCGACGACGTGACCACGCTGCGTCGAGTGCACGGGTTCCGCGCGTACTGGTCTGCCGCGACCGTCTCGTCGTTCGGATCGGCAGTGAGCGCGGTCGCCGTACCGGTTCTCGCGGTGACGGTTCTGCACGCCAGCCCCCTCGAGGTGGGGCTGGTGAACGCTGCCCAGTTCCTGCCGTACGCGTTGTTCGGTCTGATCATCGGCGCGTACGTCGATCGGTTCCGGCGCAAGCCACTCCTGATCTGGGCGAGCGTCGGTCGTGGCGTGTGCCTGGGCGCGATCCCGGTGCTCTGGTCGACCGGGCTCTTGAACCTCTGGGTGACCGCGGCGGCCTTGTTCGTGTTCGGCATCTTGTCCGTTGTGGGATTCGCCGCGACGCAGTCCCTCCTCCCCCGGATCGTGCCTCGCCCTCTCCTCCTGGCAGCGAATGCGCGGGTGGACCAGAGTGACGCGGCAGCGCAGACGGTGGGCCCGGCTCTCGGAGGTGTCCTGGTCAGCATCGTGACCGCGCCGTTCGCGATCGCCATTGACGCGGTCAGCTACTTCGTCGACGCTGTCCTCATCGCGCGAGTCCGCGTCATCGAGCAGCAGCCAGCGCGTCCCGCGGGTACGAGGCTGCGGAGCGACATCGCCGAAGGCCTGCGGTGGACGTACGGTCATCCGATGCTCGCACCGCTGGCGCTGTCGACACATCTCTGGTTCCTGGCCAACGCCGCCGGGTTGACGGTGTTCGCGACACTCGCGCTCCGCACCCTCGCGCTCCCAGCGGCCGTGTACGGGGGCATCCTCGCCCTCAGCGGCGTCGCGATGCTCCTCGGCGCCACTGCGGCGCCGCGCCTCGGCACCCGCTTCGGTGCCGGCCGGACGATCATCGCCGCTCGAGCCGCGTACCCGATCGCGTGGGCGGCCATCGCGCTCGCGACCGTTGGCATCGGCGTCGCAGCACCGCCGGCGACCGTCGTGGTCTTGTTCGCCGCCTTCGCCGTTCACGGCCTTGCGGCGGGGTGCGAGAACGCGAACGAGATGAGCCTCCGCCAGACCGTCACACCCGATGCGCTCCTCGGTCGGGTGAACGGCACGATGCGCAGCGCGAACAGAACCCTTGCGGCTGCGGGAGCAGTGAGCGGCGGCGCTCTGATGACCGTCGCTGGGGATGGCGTCGCACTGCTCGCGGTGACCCTCGTGTTCTCTGGCGCCGTCGTCGTGGCGATGGGATCACCACTCAGGACGAACGCTGGTCGATAGAGAATCGACTACCGAAGGGCAAGCACTCGACTGTCCTTCTTTCGTCCGCCGGTACCGGCGCACCGCGCCTCCCGTCCGCAGTTTCAGCCTTCAGACCCCGCGACCGGTGGAGATCACCGGTCGCCTTTTACTCGCTCCATCGCGCGGCGTTCACGGCTGAAGAACTCGGCAAACATCTCCCGTTTCGCCGCGTGCGAATCGGGCTTGAGTTCGAGTCCCTCCATGTTGAGGTCGGTCCCGAAGAGCCGCAGGATTCCCGGACCATTCGGACCCGTGGTCTCGAGGGACACCGAGAACAGCGTCGGCGACATCGCCGGTACCCTCTCGCAATGGCCGGTCGCCACCAGGGACAGCGTCGTCGAGTGGGCTCACGGCTCGTCTGGAGATGCGGGCACCGTCGTCCTGTCCGCCCTTCGTGGGAGACCTGCAATGTAGGCGGTCAGGATGGCGACTGGGTCGAGCGGTGCGACCGCGGCCGTGCGGTACAGCAACATCGCGTCGATGAGGCCGACGAGATCGACCGCCGTGCGGTCAGGGTCAGCCACTCGGAGCGCGTCGAGGAGCGATCGAGCTGCTTCGTTCAGCCGGCCGCGCACCGGGTCGGCCCCGGTGAGCGGCGCGCGGAGTTCCTCGTCCTCTCGGAGGTCGAGCAGGAGTGCAAGGCGAGCCGCCTGCGCTTCTGCTCGTGCTGCGAGTTGTTCGAGGAACGCGGCCGCGCTGTGCACGACAGCAGCGTCGTCGAGGTCATCGGGGATCTGCAGGGCTCCGAGTTCGGCGGAGAGTTGCGCTGTGACGCGGGCGACCACGAGCGCTGTCAGCTCGCGGCGCGTGCGGGCGTAGTACGACGTCGACCCCGCGGCCAGCCCGGCCTCGGCGTCGACTGCGCGATGCGTGAGCGCGCGGACACCTCCGCGCGCTGTGAGCCTGATTCCCGCATCTGCGAGCAGTTCCCGCCGATCCATACCTGTCCCTTCGGCCTCTACTATCGTAGTGTTCTCTACGGACGTAGAGGACGGGTGGGCTCATGCGAGTAGGAGTTGTCGGCGGCGGGATCTCCGGTGCCGCGATCAGCCGGGCGGTGGAAGCGCGAGGATGTTCGGTCACGCAGCTGTCCCGGTCGACGGGTTTCGACGTGTTGCGCGACGACGCAACCGCTGCGCTTGCCGGTGCGGACGTGATCATCGAGGCGACTGGACGGTTCACGACGAGCAGGAGAGCGGCCACGCAGTTCTTCACGGGGTCGACCCGCGCGATCGGCAGGGTAGCCGGTGCGACCGGCGCGCACCACGTGCTGCTCTCCATCGTCAACTGCATGCGTCCCGAGGTGCAGGGGTACGGCTACTTCGCCGGCAAGACCGCCCAGGAAGCAGTCGCGCGTTCCGTCAGCCCGCACCTCACGATCGTGCGCTCCACGCAGTGGTTCGAGTTCGCCCGGCAGAACCTCGAGCGGATGCGCTTCGGACCCGTCGCGCTGGTCCCGGGGATGACGATCGCTCCGGTTGCACTCGATGCCGTGGCAGCGGTGATCGCCGACGTCGTGGTCGGCGAACGCTCCGCGCGAGAGGTCGAGGTCGCAGGCCCCGACACCACGACGCTGTGGACGATGACGAAGGCGCTGCCCGGCCCCGGGGTGATCCCGGTGCTCCTGCCGATCCCGGGCCGGATGGGGCGAGCGTTCCGCGGTGGCGTCCTCCTGCCGGCTCGCGAAATCGAGATCGTCGGCCCAGGCTTCCGCGACTGGATCACCGAGACGTGAATCTCGACGACGGACCGGCCGGTACAGCATTGACCACCGGACCGCTGACCATCTCGCCGCGCATTCGGGAACAGCGGATCAGAACGGTCGCTCCTCAGACCGGGTCGGCCTGCCGCGGGAAAGCGCTCCGAGGTGGGATTCCAGTGTGTGAAACGATCGACGGGTGGAAGATCGGCAGCTGACCCAGGAACTTGTTTGGCGTGGAAGAACTGTCCGATGGGACCGCATCGGGTCAGGGCCGGCGCTGGTGTTCCTGCACGGGACGCCGTGGTCATCCTGGCTCTGGCGCCCGATCGCGCTCGCGATGGCCGGGCGGTTCACGGTCTACCTCTGGGACATGCCGGGGTACGGCGCGTCGTCCAAGGATCCGTCGCATGCTGTCGACCTCGGGACGCAAGGCGAACTGTTCGCAGCGCTCCTCGAACACTGGGGACTCGATCGGCCGCACGTCGTCGCGCATGACTTCGGCGGCGCCGTCGCGCTCCGAGCGCGTCTCCTCCACGGAGCCAGATTCGCCTCGCTGTGCCTCGTCGACGTGGTGGCGCTCGCTCCCTGGGGATCGCCCTTCTTCAAGCTCGTCCAAGAGCACGCTCGGGTCTTCGAACAACTTCCTTCAGCGGTGCACCGAGGTGCCGTAGAGGCCTACATCAGCGGCGCCAGTCACAAGGGCCTCCGTGTCGACGAGCTGCGGATACTCGTCGATCCCTGGTCGGACGAGGAAGGTCAGCCGGCGTTCTACCGTCAGATAGCGCAAGCGGACGAGCGCTTCACGACCGAGATCGAAACGGAGTTGGGCAGGCTCACCGAGCCCGTGCACATCGTCTGGGGGACGGAGGACACCTGGATACCCGCGGACCGAGCTCGTCGACTCAACGACGCCATCCCGCACGCCTCGGTCACGCTCATCCCGGAAGCAGGACACCTCATCCAGCTCGATGCGCCAGCAGCGCTGTCCGCCGAGCTCACCAACTGGATGGCCACCACCGACGCTCGCACCGCGATGCGCGAAGCTGCCGTTCCCATCGCGGAGTAGCGACGAAGAGGTGTCCCGGCGCGCCATCATCACACGGACGGAGTCCGTGCTCGGCTCAGATCGGCGTGACCTCGTGAGCGCGGAAGAAGTAGCCGTCCTGCCCCGGTGGGTACGGCTCGACGTCGAACCGAACGCGGTCCCCGGGCTGGAGCGTGTGATTCCCGCCCGTGCTCAGGTTCGCGAAGTGCACGAACACCTCAGACGCGACATCGTCCGAACGGAGCGCACCCCACCCGTCCTCATCACTCCACCAGACACACTCGCCCCCGACGTTCCGCATGAGCAGACGCTATCGCTCGGTGCGATCCGGTGAACGATCGGTCAGCGATCAGAACTGTCGTACGGTCCGCACGACGTTGGGCAACGTGATCGGATCGAGCACCCCGTGGTGGACTACCCACACCACCCATATCATCTGGGTGGGAAGGGCGACGACGATCAACACCGTCATCGCGGCCATCACTCTGACGGTCCATCGCAGGACAGCTTGCGGGCCGAACCGTGCGGACGGATCGAGCCGCTCGGAAAGTTGCCACCCGATCACCGCGGCCGCGCCGGTGATCGCAACCAGCCACCATGTCGGATGCGACTGGAAGTCGAACTCGCTGTCTGGCACACCGGGCTGTGTCGCCGAGGCCTGCCAGGCCGATGCGACGGCCTGCACGACCACGAACATCACGGCCCATCCGGCCAGGCGAGGCCCGTCGATCGCCACCGGACCGATTCGGCGTCTGCCGCCGTGCCGCGCATCGGTCGTCGTCGTCGTGGACATGAGATGAGCATGGCAGAACTACCACCCGTTGCAACGACCCATTCGAGCCGAAGGGTCGGCGTCAGATGGGTCGGTGCTGAGCTGCTCCGCGGGTTAGCATCGCCCTGGGGCGGATGGTCTGCCACCAAGGGGGACACAGTGTCGGACATCATCGCGGTCGGGGAACACAAGAAACGGGTGCAGTTCAAGCTCCGCATCCAGATGGTCGTGTTCATCGCAGCGGTCGTCGGCGGCGGAGCATTCGGCATCAACGGCGCCGCTCACCTGAACAGTGCCGCGCTCGGGGCCATCGGCCTCGTGGGACTGGGCGTGGCGATCATCGCGTACGTGTGGTCACGCATCTACGGGCTCGTCATCATCGCGAAGCACCAGGGACCGCCGAACCTGCGCTGACCGCGGTCCGGGTGCCGCACTGCAACGTGCTCAGTGACAGGCCGTGTCGAGGGCGACGATCCGGCTGGTCGAGCCGATGCCGTCCCCCCACGTGAAGCTTCCGTGCAAGTCCGGAGACCCGGACACGTCGTCCGTGAACTCCAGCCGGCCCGAGCTGGCATCGACCTTCTGCTGCTGCAGATCAGCACCCGGCACGGTCGCCTCGACCGCTGCCCGGACCGCCGCAGCGGCGCGGACTGGGTCGACGGAATCATCGAGGAAGAGGTCCCACCGGTAGAACACGCCCGCCTTCGGACCGTATCCCGCATCGCATTGCCCCGTGGACGGGGTGACGCGGACAGACCGCGCCGCGGCCGACCCCGTCGGCAATGGCTGCCCCGCCGGGACGATGTCGTCCGGTGTGATCGCCAGCGCATCCAGTAGGGCCTGGCTCACCGCGTCGAGTCGCTGCTTCGTCGCGGCCCGGCGTGCGGGAGCGTCGCGCTCCGCAGCCCGACCCGCCGGCGAGGCCGCGCTCTCCGATGCTCGGGCCTCGGCTCTCGCCGTCGCCAGCACCTCTGACCGCGGGTTCTCCCGCTCGTACGCCGCCTGCAGCCGCACCGAGCTCCGGATGATCGTCACCGACTCGGGGACGATCGTGCAGAGAGCGATACCCAGCGCCACAGCTCCGACCAGGAGCGCTGCACCCGGTGTCCCACGAGTCCGCCGCACGTCGACGATGCCCCAAACCAGCGCCCACCCGGGGATCCCGACACCGAGCACGATCGCGACGATTCCGTAGCCAGCGAACCCGCCGGGACCGCCGCCGTCACCACCGTCGCCGCCGTCCTGCCCGTACCCGGCCAGGAGACCGCCGAGGAAGTACGGCACGAACGCCACCAACAAGGCCACCAGAGCCGCGATCGCGAGGACGACGGAAACCCCGCTCACCCGTCGTCTTCCTCCCGGCCCACTGCCAGACACTTCGGTCACCCCACGCCCCCGGTCACTCTCTCCCGTCGCCAATCATGATGGGTGTTTCCGAGCGCGTACAGCGCTACCCCTCGACCCGTTCGCCGATGGGTTACCGAGTCCGTCTGAGAAGCCGCAAGTAGATCGTCATGCGCCACCCCGCCGAAGCGGCCAGGACGAACATCAGGACGGCGAGCCAAGTTGACCCGGTCGACGAAACGACCTCGGCGATCCCGACGACCAAGCAGGCGAAGCAGGCGAAGCAGGCGATGAGTGAAGCGGCCAGCGCGATGCGAGCACTTCGTCCGGCTCCTCGTCGTCTGGCTCTCATAACCAAGGAGCTAACTCGCTCACGCCCGTTGAGGGCTCGACTACCGGACTGCAGCGCTACTCGGCACCGAGGTTGCCACGTGATGGGGCCGTGGGATGTACGGACAGTGACTAGCGCTGAGTCCTTCGCGGTTGCTGCATCGCATCGCCATTCTGAGTTCAAGCGCCGGACTCGTCGCGTGATCGTCCAAGAAATCGTCTGCTGAGCGAGAGCGATCCCGCCGAGGCTCAACGAACGCCGTCTTGGCCAGCGCGCCTCTGCCCCGCAGGGGATCCGCATCCGGCACCAGTGCTTTGCAAGCGGCACGATTGGCCCTCCCGGCTGGGCGCAGATGCCGACCCGACCGCAGAGCGTGGGAAACCTCCTGGTAGTTCCTTGCAAGCAGTTCGGTCTCGCCAACACGCGCCTCGGTCCGTTCTGGTCGCAGAAGGTCCCGCTCGGATGCCTTGGTGATGCGGTGCGAGCCAGGCAACGAACGCCTGACCGCGTCCGCGCTCTCACACTTACTCTGTAGGGCCTCGATTGCTCGACCGCCGATTCCACCGAGTACCACGGCGAGGGTGGGGTCTGGCCCTCGAAGTGGTACTCACGACAGCCCGCGTGGCACTGGCAGAGTGATGAATCTGTCTTGTCAGTCGCCTCTGCGGCTGAGCATCTACCGGGGGACCAAGCCATGCCGAAAGCACTGTTCATCACGCTGCTCATCGTCGTCCCGACCCTTGCCATCGCAACGTCCGGCAGCTTCCTGCTTGGCGTGCTCGCGTTCTTCTTGGTGCTCGTCGCGAACCCGATTGTGCGATCGATCCGCAAGGCTCGGTACTTCGGGTCTGAGCACTTCAAGGACCTGCGCGCCGAGGTTGCTGCGTTGGTGAGCGAGCACAACGCTGTTGTCGACTACGTGTCGGAGATGCGCACTGAAGGCTCCTTCGAACTTGGAGCGTCCACAAGTGGGCAGTACGCGCACCTGGCAGGCTACGTCAATGAGTCAAGGTGGAACAACCGACGCGACCGGCACGTCGCGGAGTTTGCCCCACATGTCCACCACGCCTCTCTCCAAGTCGTCCGCAACGCGAAGATTGAGCCGATCAAGTACTTGATGAAGTACTTCGGGATCAAGGCAGACCAAGCAACACTTGCTGAAGTGCAGCGCGTTTCAGAAGACATTGCGCGCCTTGAAGATGCGGTTGCCAACGTACGAGGTCGTGAAACCGATCTGACTGCCCGGATCGCTCCGCCTCACTTCATCCTCAAGCACTACTCGACAGAGTTCTGGAATCAGCTAGGCGCGCACCTCACACCGATCGAAGTGCCCTACCCGAAGTACAGGTTCGAATACACATCAGCAGGCGGGAACAGTTCACAATCCGCTCCTATTCGACTCGACACCCCAACGCTCGAAGCCTTGTCGCAGGTGCTCGTCGAGAAAATCCGCTGGGCTAAGTCCGCAGCTGGCCAGCGGGCGCTGATGACGACCCGTCTTCGCACCTTCATCAAGAGTCGGGACAACTACGCGTGCCGATACTGCAAGATCTCAGTAGCCGCGGAGCCTCACTTGCTTCTCGAGGTTGACCACATCGTACCGGTATCACGAGGAGGTCTGAGCGCCCCCGAAAACCTACAGACGCTCTGCTGGCGCTGCAACCGGACCAAGGGCTCGAAGATCCTCGCGTAGCGACTTCGTTGGTGCGCGTGCTGGTCCCAAACGTCTCGATAGCCGGTCCGCCCACGGACCTCGGTGTCGGACTCGGACAGGACGCATTTGCGAGAAGGGTTCTGCCTCACACACAAGTGCTTCGCTGATCGCCGCAGCGAAGGAGCCCTGTACGTACGACCCACGACAGCCGCCGAAACGACGGAAGCCCACCGAGATCCTCGGTGGGCTTCTTCGTGGTGTCAGACACGCTTCGGTCGGTCGGGCTGACAGGATTCGAACCTGCGACCCCTTGACCCCCAGGCAGCACCGGGCGCTTGCCCACCATGAACCGAGTGGACCCGAGGCGACCCTCGTAAACCTGATCTCACCGGGAATGTCGGCGGAACGCCCCACCTCGATCGTCGCAACTTGGTCCGCATCGGGCTGCGGCAGCGGAGCGCGGTTGGAGGGGTCTCGGAGGGGGCAGTCTGCCGCGACGACACTCGTCACGTGTCAAGAAAGTCCCACTCGTCCCCGAGGACCCACCGCAGCGCGGAGAGCTTCCCGTTCACAAAGCCCCACGTCCAGTCGTCCCAGGGACCCACGTCGCTCGCGCCGTAACGCTCGACGACCGCCGCACGCGCAGCGAGCACTCGCTCACGCAAGTCGGCGGAAAGATCATCGCTCTCACCCGCTGCGATGTTCTCGTCGTGGATGAGGCTCCGCACGTACCAGACCTTGTCGAAGAACTCGTGCTCGGCGGCACGGATGTCTGCAACCGTACGCATCGACTCCGCTTCGATGATCCCGTGGCGATGCATCAGGTCCGGAAAGCGGGAAAGCATGCGGCTTAGATCCGGCTTCTCCCAGTACCGGATCCGAAACCCTGGAGAACGATTGCTGACGTAGGCCGAAACCCAGTCCTTCGCGGGGTTAGACAAGAAACCAGAAGCGGCCACAAGCGCTACATCGGGGCGCTCAACCTCCGACCAAGTCATCAACCCCTGCAGTGCCTCAGGCGGAACACCCCTGGCGTAGTGCTTGGCGTCCACGAACCACGTCTCGAATCGAGTATGACCGTCGACGTCCTTCACAACCCATTGCGCGACGATGTCCCTGCCACGGTCGGACGGGCTAGCGTTCTTCGGAGTACCTTTTCGCCAATCCACATTCACAAAACCCAACGTGACCAACAGGTCGTAGACAAACTCCTCAAATTCGGTGTCATTAAGGTTAGCGAACGAGACGTCAAGCGATGCGGCCGAAGGCAGACCGTCGCCAAGCTCGGCAGGTGTCAGTCGATCCCGATCGTCCGTCATATGGCCACGCCGAAGGGTCCGGCGACGGCCTGCTTAATCATCAACCGCACAGCTCCAGCCCTGCATCGATAACAGGCGAGATGTCAATCTTCAGTCCACTGACATCAGGGTCAGCTGCCCAAATCGGGTCGATAGCCGGGGCAGTCGTGCGGTCCTTCGCTGTCCCGTTCGCCGCGTACGTGGCGCCATCGGGTGCGTCAACAGTCAGTACTTCCAGCGCACGACCGCCCGCAACGATGTTGTCGCAGTGAGCCACCACGTACGGCACAGTCAGGGGCCACTCGTCGCCGAAGTCGGTGCTCACGAGCAAACCCGGGTCGTCCGCCACCGACGCGGGCACATCGACCGCACTCGGAGTCGGGTCACTGGCTGGCTTGTAGTCGGCGCATGAGCCACTCTGAGGCTCACCAAGGTCCAACGACGGGAAGTTAACCACGACGTACCCAGCGTTGCCGCCCGTTCCGTTCAGGCCTCCCGTTGGCCCGTACGTTCGGTCTACGCAGACCTCAGATGCATCGACGGCGCTCCCCTTTGCAGTAACCCCATCCCAGGCTGGAACATCCGGAAGCTCCGCGAGCACGAGCTTCTCGGCTTTCGCGGTGCGATCCCCTTCGCTCATCGCGCTTTTGGCTGACTGCTTTACCGAAGGCGAAAGCGTGACTTCGGGTGTTACTGAACCCGACGAACAGCCGGTCAGCACAGCCGCGGCGAGGCCGACGGTCACGGTGAGAATGAGAGTCTTGAGCACCGTAGGAGAGTATCTCTCACTCACGGCTGCGGGCTACCCCGCGAAGGCAGGTCGGCGCTGCCGGAGCCGATGGCGACCAAACACCCGAGGCGGGTCGCCGACCTGGTTGCGGATCCCTAGCTTACGCAGCTGACGCGCGCGCTCTTGTCTGCTGACCGGTCACCGATCGCGTTCCTCGTCAGATCCGGTGTCTTCACTCATGTCTTCACTAATGCCTCCACTCATGCCTTCACTCATGCCTTCACTCATGCCTTCACTCATGCCTTCACTCATGCCTTCACTCATGCCTTCACTCATGCCTTCACTCATGCCTTCACTCATGCCTTCACTCATGCCTTCACTCATGCCTTCACTCATGCCTTCACTCATGCTATTAAACTCCACGCTCCCGAGCGCACCGCCTTCATGCAGTCCCCACAAACGTATCCCGAGTTCTGTCAGCAGCGGCGTAAGCAACTTTGGGCGTTAAGTAATAGGCGTCCGAAATAAACCGGAGGCGATTATGGGAAAACGTGGCCAAGAGCCCCTCGACTACACCGAAGAGCTACGCACCAGCGTGCCGCGGGGGGTCAAAAAGGCGCTCGAAGTTCTCGTGCCCGTCGGAGGAATTTCGAGAGCGCACATAGTGCGTGTCGCGATCACCTACCTGCTGACGCACGCAGGAGTCCTCTTCCCGGAAGTAGCGGAAGCGCTGCACCCCACCGCTCCGGCCGGGCGTCCGCGAATCGACGAGGAGAAGGAACGACGACCAACATTGAGACTCGCCGCCGACCGGATCCCGGTCGCGGTGACCTGCCGGGTGTTGGGCTTCACGAAGCAGGCGTTCCATGCCTGGCGGAAGAACCCGGTGAGCCGCCGCGATTGGGAGAACGCGCACCTGACCAATGCCGCCGTCGATGCGCACCGCGACGACCCGACGTTCGGGTACCGGTTCATCACCGACGACCTCCGCGCCGGCCTGCTCGTCTCGGAACGGCGCGTCTGGCGACTGTGCTCGCAGCAGCGGCTCTGGTCACTGCACGCAAAGAAACGGGGCCTGACCCGGAAGGCCGGACCACCAGTGCATGACGATCGGGTGCGGAGGGCGTGCACCGCGCCGGATCTGGACAAGCTTCGGTTGACCGACATCACCGAGCACAACACGGGCGAGGGCACGCTCTACCTCTGCGCCGTGAAGGACGCAAGCTCCCGCCGGATCGTCGGCTACTCCATCGACTCTCGGATGCGATCCTCGCTCGCCGTCGCGGCACTGCAGATGGCAATCTCTCGCCGCGGCCCGCTCCACACCGTGGTTCATTCGGATCGCGGCAGCCAGGCCGTATTCAACCCGCATCGAACACCTCCGGTATCAGGTGTTGCGACGACCGGTTGAATACGGCCAGTTCCGGTCCAAGAGGTTCGTTCGAGCGCTGTCGGATGCCGGGCTGCTGGGGTCGATGGGCAGGTCGGGGAGCGCGCGGACGACGCGGCAATGGAGTCGTTCTTCGCGCTGCTGCAGAAGAACGTCCTCAACCGGCACCGACGGACTTCTCGTGAGCAACTGCGGCTCGCGATCGTGCACTGGATCGAGGGCATCTACCACCGAAAGCGCCGACAGCGCGGTCGGGAAGTTGACGCCCATCGAGTACGAAGCAATCATCAACCCACAGGCAGCACTCGCGGCCTAAACCAACGAGTCAACCAAACCAGCAGCAGTCCCTCCGGCGCATTCGACATGTTTGAGCTGTCGCGGCTGATGGGCCACGCGTCCGTCGCCATCACCGACAAGGTCTACGCTCACCTGCGGAAGAAGGACTACGCCGCGCAGCGGGCTCGGTTCGCGCCGTTCGTCACGGGGCCAGCACACCGCCCGCCGACCTCAGGGAGGGCCAACCGTTGGCCAGCGCGACGAAGTAGACCTCGCTCACCAGCGCTACACGGAGCGGCTCACCGGCGTGATGACCGGGCAGATTGACGGTGAAGATGGTCCGTTGGCTCCCGCCCAGTCAGCTTCGCCGAGCGACCAGTCCGCCGTGGAAGAACTGGACTAGCGGCACTGCAAGGAACAGTGCCGCTTCGGCTTCTTCTTGCGTCGCCGCCCGATCACCGTTTCCGCCGTGCCGCTCCTGCTGGCCCGAGTGCAAGGAACGCATCATCTTCACGACGGTGTCGCTGGAGGGATTTGTCTCGTCGTCTTGCAGTGGAAGCGCCCAGTCTTTCTGGTCCCGCATCGCCGACACCATCTTGCCGAGCGTTGCGACTGAGTCCTTGGGCGAGACGCGGGGCTTCGCAGCCTCCTCGACAGCCTTGATCGCCTTGGAGTAAGCCTTCTCCGGGTCCGGATGGATACCGAATGTGGCCTGCCAGGCTGCCGACAGCAGCTCGCCCGCCGAGCCGGTCCTCCCCATCACCACGTTTGCAGCTTCGCCGACACCAGACGCCACTCGCCGCTCCACACCGGCCGCGCCGCTTCTGGTCCCAATCCGCCAAGCTGACCCGGACTGTTCCAGGATGCCCTCGAGGTCATCGAGCCAGTGCGAGATAGCCCAGCTCGCCCGCTCGAGCGACGACGAAGTCAGTCACGCTCCAGGTCAGGTTGTCATCCCCACGCCGTTGTAGGACGTTACTCAAGTTGTAGGTGCCGCACTCTGGAGCTAGCGGCTCCCGCATCCGCCGTCGCTCGTCGTACTCGGCCATGACTACCTTGTGCCCCTTTTCACGGGACAGAGAGTCGAACGAGCGCTCGAGCCAGGTCCAGAAGCGGGTCGCCATCCACGCCGGTACGCCCTCGTGCAAGTCCGCTACATCCGATTGTCGCGTTCCCAACGGCAGCCACTCATCCATCATGGTCAAAATCTAGCGAGCAGAACCGACACACACGGCGGCATCATCGATGCCCAAGCCCGGTCGATGCGTGCGGAAGGGGAGCTGTTCTCGCCTAAGCGGCGAGAACCTCTTCCACAATTCGAGGAAGCGAGAGCTGACGTAGAGGCTCGCGTACGAAGTCAAGAGCCCAGGCATTGTCGCGCAGTACAGCAGCAACCACGGGTGCGTGGGCTGCGTCGCGCAGGGCCAAGCGAACAGCGTCGATGAAGCGATCACGGACAAACCAACGATTGTGGCTGGCCCCGAGCACCAGGAGTCGGCTGATGACAAGACCGTGGACACGCATGTCCGCCGACGCGCGGTAAGCCGCCAGCAAGAAGACGGCGATGTTGTCCGTGAAGTCGAATCCGAAGCTGCCATCTGCGAAGCCATCGAACGCGAGCATCACCTGGTGGAACAGCTCAGCGTCACGAGTAGCGAGCTGAGCGAGCACAGACTCCGGGACCTTCGGAACTACCTGAATGAATAGCTGGAGGTCGTCGCTCTTCTCCAAGACGAGCCGCGCGAACTCATCCACCAACTCAATGTCGCCGGATGCGATTGCTTCGACCAACGAGATCGCCTGCTCCGCGGGGGACAACAGGGAGCCTGGCTCGCGGCCAAGGAGTGCTACCTCTCTCAGCATCTCTCCCACCGTCGCGAAGCGTCGTTCAGGATCAATCTGAGTCGCTTTGTTGATGATGAATCGGTACTGCCCGGGTAATCTCTCCAGGTCTTGACCCGTTATCGACATCTGCCCGGACAGCATCTCGTAGAAGATCCGTCCGAGCGCGAAGACGTCAGACCGCTGATCAGCTTCCTTCGCATTGTTGAACTGCTCCGGCGCCGAGTAGGCGAAGGTGCCCATGCCGACATTGGTCATCGTGAGCGTGGTGCTGTCGGAGTAGAGGCGGCGGCCGAGCCCGAAGTCCGAGAGGACCGGCCGCCCCTCGAGGATCAAGATGTTTTCGGGCTTCAAGTCACGGTGAATGACGCCCGCCAAGTGGGCGTGCTCGACGCCCTCCAGAATCAGCTGGAACATCCTCAACGCCTCAGGTTCCGGGATCCCGATGCCTGCTCCCGGCGCGAGTCGTCCTCGCAGCGACCCCTCCGCAAGCGGCATCGCGAAGTGGGGCTGCGCACCTCCGAGTTCGGACCCCAGGATCGGGAGCACCTGGGGGTGATCCAGCGACGCCTGACACGTAACTTCTCGCTGGAAGCGGCGACGCTCTTCAGCCTGCTGGGAGTCGTTGCCGACCAGGTTCAGGTACTTGATGGCTACTGGGTTACCAACTTCGTCGCGCCCGAGCCAAACCTCACCCTGGCCGCCGCCGTCGATACGCGTCTCGCGTGTGTACCTCGACAAAGATCCCCCTTGATGCGATTGAGGCGTCAGCACTTCCGACCGAGAACCGAGGGATTCCGGAGGGGTTCACAAGCGCCCCCCCAAAAGAAGGCCCCGACAGAACTCGCGTTCTATCGGGGCCTTTCGGTCGGGCTGACAGGATTTGAACCTGCGACCCCTTGACCCCCAGTCAAGTGCGCTACCAAGCTGCGCCACAGCCCGCGAGTTCCGGAGAACTCAGGATCCCGGAGGATCCTCGCCCGCTTCCGACCGGAGCGCGAGCGACCGGTCCAGCATAGCGGACGTCAGACCCCCTCCGTGCCACGGCGAGTCGGTCGCACCACCTCGCGCCGCGCTGCCAACCACGGCAACCCGAGCCCGACGAGCAATCCCCCGGCCCCGTCCGCGGCCAGGTCCCCGATCGTGTCGTCGTACCCGACGTAGATCGCCGAGTCGACGAAGTTGTGGCCGAGCCACTCCCCCATCTCCCACGCGGCCCCGATGGCGAGTCCCGCACACAGTCCGAGGATCGCGACGACCACCCGTCGCTCCCCGTCCGGCGCCGGCACCGCGCGCAGGTCGGCACCGATGACGTAGAGCACAGCGGCGAGCAGGCCGGTGAGGACGACGTGCATGAACTTGTCCCACAGGAACACACTCGTGTACCACTCGAGCACGCTCGACCACCCGGCGAGGAGCACGAGCACGCACACCGCCAGGTCGAACGCGGGCCGCAGCCCGAGCATCCGGGGCACCACGACCCCGAGCAGCGACAGCGCCATCACCGGCAGCGCGGTCCCGCCCCACCCGATGCTCGCGACGACCAGGCTGACGAGCGTCAGGGCACGCACCACGTCGGCCACCAGGAACTTCGGGCGCAGGAACGTCGGCCCGAGCGTGGCGATCACGACGCCCACCGCACGACCGCGTGCACAGCCGCGTGGTCGGACGGCCACACCCCGCCCGGCCGCCGGTTCGACACGGCGACCCGCTCGACGGTCGCGTCCGGCGTCACGAGGACACCGTCGATGCGCCGGCCGCCGACACGTGGGCTCCCGTAGTGCGGGTACGTCCCGTACGGCTCACCCACCTGCCGGGAGGCCCGCCCCCAGCTGTCGACGACACCAGCGTCCGCCAGTGCTTGCCATGGTGCGGATCCTGCCGGGCTGTTCCAGTCGGCCATCACGACGGCGGGCAGGCCGCGCTGTCGCACGATCCGGCCGAGCAGTTCGGCGGATCGCAGCCGGGCCCACGGCGAGGCGACGTCGAGGTGGGTGGCGATCGCCAGGAACCGGACGCCGGTCGCGCGGTCGTCGACGACGGCGCCGACGGCGTGCCGGGGGAAGGACGTCGCCCACGAGCGGGATCCCGGACGGTGCGGCGTGCGGGAAAGCGCCCACGTGCGGCGCTCGACGACGTCGAGGCGCGAGCGGTCGAGGAAGAGCCCGACCTGTTCGCCACCGCCGCGCGCGCCGCGCCCGGCCAGGACGGGCTCCCAACCGGACCCGAGGCCGGCCGTCAGGTCGTCTGCCTGCGCGGGGAGGGCCTCCTGGACGGCGAGGACGGTGGGCGCTTCGGAGGTGACGAGCGCGGTGATCGCGTCGCGGCGACGCTCCCAGGCGTCCGGGTGCGCGGGCGGTCGCGGCACGCGGCGCCGCACGTTCAGGGTCATGCAGTGGACCTCGGGCGACCGGACGGCTCCGATGAGCGGGTGGTCGTCGGGGTGGTGGGGCATGCCTCCCTTCTACGAGACGACACCCGTCGGATTCCCAGGGACCTCTCCGCGTGGCTCGTAGGGTGGCCCGATGCGTTCTCGTCCCACCCCTCGTTTCCTCGTCGCGATCGCGGTCTCCGGACTGCTGCTCGGAGCCGCCGGGTGCACCTCGAGCGGCCCGGACACGAGTCGCCCGACCCTCGCGAAGGCCACGGCGGGGACGGTCACGGTGGCCGATGCCTCGGACGCCGCAGCCCGGTCCGTCCGCGTCAGCAAGGCCCTGTTCGCGAGTGCTCCCGGCGCGGTCGTGGCGACGGCCGGCGATGCCGACGCGATCTCCGATGCCGCGAAGACCGCGGCGAGCGCCCACGTTCCGGTCCTGCTCACCGCGAAGAAGGAGCAGGACACGAAGGGCGGCGCTGCCGTCGCCCACGAACTCGACCGGCTCGGGGCCGACTGGTACCAGGCCGAGGGCGACGTGTCGGTCGACACGGACGTCGAACAGCGGCAGGCGCCCGAGGGTGGCGACGCGCCGGAGTCGACCCGGGCCTCCCGGCAGGCGACCGTGGTGGTGGCGGACGCGAGCGCGGACGCTGCGGCCGTGGCGACCGCCAAGGCCGCAGGAGCGAAGGTCGTGACCATGCCGGAGGGCGTGACCGACCCGGCTGCCGCACCCGACGTGGTGACGGCGCTGCACGAGCGGGCGAAGCACCCGACGGTCCTGGTCGGTGCGGCATTCGACGCGCTGCAGGACCCGGAGTGGACGGTGCGGGCGGCCGAGGGCGGGTTCCAGCTGCGGAACGGCGGCCAGCGGCCGTTCGACGGGCACCGGTACGTGGCGCTGTACGGGGCTCCCGGGGCGCCAGCGCTGGGCGTGCTCGGCGAGCAGGGGCCGGAGGCCACCGTCCGGCGTGCTGAGCAGGTCGCGAAGCCGTACCGGGCGGAGTCCGACGAGCTCGTGACGCCCGCCATGGAGGTCATCGCGACCGTCGCTGCGGGTGACGCCGGAGCCGACGGCGACTACTCGACGGAGCTGCCGGTCTCGACCCTCGAGCCCTACGTCGATGCCGCCCACGACGCCGACATGCCCGTCATCATCGACCTGCAGCCGGGCCGCTCGGACTTCCTGTCGCAGGCCAAGAAGTACGAGTCGCTGCTGAAGAAGCCCGGTGTCTGGCTGGCGCTCGACCCGGAGTGGCGGCTGACGAAGGACCAGGTGCCGCTCGAGCAGATCGGTAGCGTGTCGGCGTCCGAGGTGAACGAGGTCTCCTCGTGGCTGGCTGCGCTCGTGCGCAAGGAAGGGCTGCCGCCGAAGGCCCTGGTGCTGCACCAGTTCCGGCTGTCGATGATCCAGGATCGTTCCGCGCTCGAGACCCACCCGGAGCTCGACATGCTCGTGCACGTCGACGGGCAGGGCTCGCAGCCGGACAAGCAGGCGACGTGGAAGGCGCTGCACCAGGGCGCGCCGGAGGGCCTGCACTGGGGCTGGAAGAACTTCTACGACGAGGACACGCCCATGCTGACGCCGTCGCAGACGATGCAGGACGTGCAGCCGACGCCGTCGTTGGTCACCTACCAGTAAGCGCGTTCCGTCGCGCTGTCCACAGATAGGAGGCGCGGGTCGGGTTTCGTCGGTCGGTGCTGACAGCATGGGGGCATGGACACCCCCACCGCCGCTCCGTCTGTCGTCTCGCCGTCTGCAGACATCGCCGCCGAGGCACAGCACGCGCTCGCTGCGCTCACGGGGCGCCCCGACGCGGTCTTCCACCCCGGCCAGCTCGAGGCGATCTCCGCCCTGGTCGAGCACCGACAGCGTGCCCTGGTCGTGCAGCGCACCGGGTGGGGCAAGTCCGCCGTGTACTTCCTCGCGACCCTGCTGCTCCGTCGCCGGGGTGGCGGCCCGACCGTCCTGGTCTCGCCGCTGCTGGCGCTGATGCGCGATCAGGTGGCAGCGGCTGCCCGCGCGGGGGTCCGTGCGGTGTCGATCAACTCCGCGAACGCGCACGAGTGGGGCGAGACTCAGGCAGCCCTTGCCCGTGACGAGGTCGACGTCCTCCTCGTCTCCCCCGAGCGCCTGAACAACCCGAAGTTCCGCGACGAGCAGATGCCGACCCTGATCGCCCGGATGGGCATGCTCGTGGTCGACGAAGCGCACTGCATCTCGGACTGGGGCCACGACTTCCGACCGGACTACCGCCGCTTGGCCGAACTCATCCGCTCGCTCCCCCACGGCGTCCCCGTCCTGGCGACGACCGCGACGGCGAACGAGCGCGTGGTCGAGGACGTCGCCGAGCAGCTGACCGCCGGCCCGGCCGACCCGGTCTTCACCATCCGTGGGTCGCTCGCCCGGGCCTCACTGCGGCTCGGCGTGCTGACGCTTCCGGATGCCCGGCAGCGGCTCGGCTGGCTGCTCGCGCACCTCGGCGACCTGCCCGGCAGCGGCATCATCTACACGCTCACGGTCTCGGCGGCCGAGGACATCGCCCGGCTGCTGCGCGACAACGGGTACGCCGTCCGCGCCTACACGGGGCGCACCGACACCGACGAGCGGGAGCAGCTCGAGCAGCAGCTCAAGGGCAACGAACTGAAGGCCCTGGTCGCCACGAGTGCGCTCGGCATGGGGTTCGACAAGCCGGACCTCGGGTTCGTCGTGCACGTCGGTGCTCCCTCGTCGCCCGTCGCTTACTACCAGCAGATCGGTCGTGCGGGTCGTGCCACCGACAACGCCGACGTGCTGCTGCTGCCCGGGCGTGAGGACCGCGAGATCTGGCAGTACTTCGCCAGCGCGTCGATGCCGACCGAGGCCCGCGCTTCGGCCGTGCTCGGCGCCCTGTCCACCGACACCGCGATGTCGACGGTCGCCCTCGAGGGCCTGGTCGACATCAAGCGCTCGACCCTCGAACTCCTGCTCAAGGTGCTCGATGTCGACGGGGCGGTCCGACGCGTCACCGGCGGCTGGATCTCGACCGGACAGCCGTGGCAGTACGACGCCCCGCGGTACGAGCGGGTCGCGGCTGCACGCGCTGCCGAGGCCGCGTCGATGCTCGACTACGAGTCCACCTCGGCCTGCCGCATGCAGCTGCTGCAGCAGGACCTCGACGACCCCTCCGCGGAGCCCTGCGGCCGCTGCGACAACTGTGCCGGGGCGTGGTTCCCGACCTCGGTCTCCGACTCGGACTCGTCCGGTGCTGCTGCTGCGCTCGACAAGGTCGGCGTCGAGATCGCCCCGCGTGCCCAGTGGCCGTCCGGCATGTCGTCGCTCGGCGTCTCGGTGCGAGGCAAGATCGGCGCCGACGAGCTCGTGCAGCCCGGCCGCGCGGTGGCTCGTCTGACCGACCTCGGCTGGGGTGGACCGCTGCGTGCACTGTTCTCGCCGTCCACACCCGACGCCCCGATCTCCCGCGAGCTCGTCGACGGCTGTGTGCGCGCGCTCAAGGACTGGCCGTGGGAGACCCGGCCGACCGGGGTCGTGGCGATGTCCTCGCGGTCACGGCCGCAGCTCGTGGGGTCGCTCGCCCAGGCGCTGTCGACGATCGGGCGGCTGCAGTTCCTCGGCACGCTCGACCGGAACGGCGGCACGCCCCGCGGCGACGGTGCGACGAACAGCGCGTACCGGTTGTCCGGCGTGTGGGACACGTTCCAGGTCGGGCCCTCGCTCGCTGAGGCACTGCAGTCGCACGAGGGCCCGGTGCTGCTCGTCGACGACCTGGTCGACAGCCGGTGGACGATGACCGTCGCGGGCCGCGAGCTCCGGCGTGCCGGGGCCGCCGCCGTGCTGCCCTTCGCGCTGGCCACGGTCGCGTAGCCGCCGCGGGCGCTAGCGGCGGGCGGGCTTGGGGAACGTGGCGCGCATGTGGTCGGTCGTGAGCACGTCGCCGATGCCGATCATGAGCAGTGAGAACACGATCTGCTCGATCACCATCCAGAACGGGTACAGCCCGGGGATCGCCGCGACGATGAGCGTCACGATCGGGAAGATCCGGCTGAACAACCGCACCCGCTGGTACGCCCAGTAGTACCCGAGCTGCGCCCGCCAGGCGAACACGTACAGCGTCAGGGTGATGAGCAGCACGACCGTCGCCCGGAACCAGACCGCCCACGGCACGGTCTCCCCCGCACGCGTCAGCAGCACGGCCACGACGATGGCAGCGAGTCCGACGATCGTCTCGGCGACGAGCAGCCACCGGATCCAGCGGAACGACCGAACGGTGTCGGGGTGCTCGAGCATGTCCTGCCGGATGACGTACCCGCCCTGACGGCCTCCGGCCAACCGGTCGAGCCGGAGTCGGCACCACGCGCGGTCGGCGAGGCCACCGAGTCCGTCGTTGCGCTGCGTCACCAGTACATCGTGCCGCATCGAACGACCGCCGACGTACCGCGCCGACCGCTCAGTCGCTCGGGACGAGCGCCGCGCCACCCAGCACCGTGCCGGTCGCCGCGTCGAGCAGGACGAGGGAACGGACCTCGTCGGGCAGTGTCCACGGCTCGCCGAGCACGACGGTCAGCCCCTCTTCGAGACCGGCGGCCTGGAAGAGGTCGAAGGACTCCCCCGCCGGCGTCCACGTCGGGTCCTCCCCACCCGTCACCGTCCCACCGGACAACACGACGTCGACCGGGCCCGTCGTTCCCGTCTCCAGGTGCGCGATCTCGACCGCGAGGGTGGCGTCACTCGTGTTCCCCGCGATGTGGACGTGACCCGAGGCAGCAGCGCCGTCGATGCCGACGATGTCCCCGGAGACCGGCGGGACACGGCGCCACCACGGCTCGATCGGCGACGGGTCGACCGGTTGCACGGCCGGGGACTCCTCCGGCAGGGGTGCGCCCAGGCCGTTCGACGGCCGCAGCCCTTCTGCTGGGGACTGCGCGGGTACGGGGACGGCTCGATCGGAACGGGTGACGAGGTCGTCCTCGGCTGGGGCGTGCGAGACCGACCAGAGCGACACCGAGCCGACGACGACCACGGCGACGAGGACTCCCACCAGGGCGAGCCGACGTCGATCCGTTCCCCACCGCCCGATGCGCACGCACCCATGGTGCCGCACCGACGCTGCGGACGCGATCCGGGCCTCCCGGCCGAACGCGACCGCGAACGCACAACGCGCCCCGTGCAGACGGGACGCGTTGTGTGTGGTGCGGCTGCGACTCAGCGCTTCCGGCGCTCGCGCACCCGCATGTTGACGTTGATCGGGGTGCCGGAGAAGCCCCAGACCTCGCGGAGGCGACGGGTGATGAACCGTCGGTACTGCGGGTCGAGGAACGCCGACGTGAAGAGCACGAACGTCGGCGGCTGGCTCGACGCCTGGGTGCCGAACAGGATGCGGGGCTGCTTGCCGCCGCGCACGGGGTGGGGGTGCTCCTGCACGAGCTCGGCGATGAAGGCGTTGACCTTGCCGGTGGGGATGCGGGTGTCCCACGACTCGAGGGCGGTCTCGAGCGCCGGCACGAGCTTCTCGAGGTGACGGCCGGTCCGGGCGGAGATGTTCACCCGCGGAGCCCAGGCGACGTGCGCCAGGTCCTGCTCGATCTCACGCTCGAGGTAGCGGCGACGTTCGTCGTCGAGCAGGTCCCACTTGTTGTAGGCCAGGACGAGCGCACGGCCCGACTCGAGCACCAGGTCGATGATGCGGAGGTCCTGCACGGACACCGGCTCGGTGACGTCGAGGACGACGACGGCGACCTCGGCCTTCTCGAGCGCGGCGGTCGTGCGGAGCGACGCGTAGAAGTCGGCGCCCTGCTGCATGTGGACGCGCTTCCGGATGCCGGCGGTGTCGACGAACCGCCACACCTTGCCGCCGAGCTCGATCTGCTCGTCCACCGGGTCGCGGGTGGTGCCGGCGATGTCGTTCACGACGACGCGCTCTTCACCGGCCGCCTTGTTGAGCAGCGAGCTCTTGCCGACGTTCGGGCGGCCGAGGATCGCGACGCGGCGGGGGCCGCCGACCTCCTGCTTGGCGACGGCCGAGGTGTCGGGGAGCGTCTTGATGATCAGGTCGAGCAGGTCCGCGACGCCACGGCCGTGCAGGGCCGACACCGGGTGCGGCTCACCGAGCCCCAGGTTCCAGAGCTCGTAGGCGTCGAGTTCACGGCGCTCGTCGTCGGCCTTGTTCGCGACGACGATGACCGGGCGGTCGGTGCCGCGGAGCATCTTGACGACGTGCTCGTCGGTGGCGGTGATGCCGACCGTGACGTCGACGACGAACAGGACGGCGTCGGCGAGGTCGATCGCGACCTCGGCCTGCGCGGCGACCGAGGCGTTGATGCCCTCGGCGCCGGGCTCCCAGCCGCCGGTGTCGACGAGCGTGAAGCGCTTGTCGTTCCAGTCGGCCTTGTAGCTGACGCGGTCACGCGTGACGCCGGGGACGTCCTGCACGACGGCCTCGCGACGACCGAGGATGCGGTTGACGAGCGCGGACTTGCCGACGTTCGGGCGGCCGACGATCGCGAGCACCGGGTAGGCGGGCAGGTAGTGGACGCCGTCCTCGCCGACCTGACCGGCCTCGAGCAGGGCGAGGTCCTCGTCCTCGAGGTCGTACTCCTCGAGCCCGGCGCGGAGCGCGGTGGCGCGCTGCTCGGCCTCGGCCTCGTCGAGTCCGGCGAGCCGCTCGCCGAGGGCGTCGTCGTACTGGGGAAAGTCGTCGTTGTCCGGGTTGTCCAACTGAGCCATGGTGGGTTCCTCGCGAGCGGCCGGAGCCGCGGTGTCGGTGGCCGTTCCCGGCCGGGCCGGAGTTCCGGCCGTGGTGTGACCAGGCGGCCGAGGCCGTCCGGTCGTGCGTCAGTGCGTGGCCGCGCGGGCCAGGTCGACGACCGCCTGCACGGTCTGGTCGAAGTCGAGGTCGGTGGAGTCGAGCGTCGTGACGCCGTCCGCGGCGTTCATGAAGTCGACGACCTTCGCGTCCGCCGCGTCTCGGCGAGCGAGTGCGGCGGAGGTCTCTGCGGCCGACTGGGTCGTGACCTCCGCCGAGCGCCGGGCCATTCTAACCGACTCGTCGGCCGTCAGCAGGATCCGGACCTCGGCGTCGGGTGCGACCACCGTGGTGATGTCCCGCCCCTCGGTGATGATGCCCGGTGCGTCGGTCTTCCGCATCACGTTCCGGAACAGCTGCACGAGGCGGTGCCGGACGTCCGGGAGCTTCGCGATGTGGGCAACCGCAACCGTCACGTCCGGGGTGCGGATCGCGTCGGTGACGTCGGTCTCCCCCACGCGCACGTAGTAGTCGTCGGGATCGGTGCCGATCGCGTAGTCGAAGGTGTCCCAGCTCGCCAGGATCGCCGCCGCGTCGTCGAGGTCCACCCGCTGCTGCAGGGCGTGCCAGGCGAGCGCACGGTAGGCGGCGCCGGTGTCCTGGTAGCCGTAGCCGAGAGCACGGGCGGCCGCGCGGGACACGCTCGACTTGCCGCTGCCCGCTGGGCCGTCGACCGCGATGACGATCTTCGCGACGTAGGCGCCGTCGGTGAGACCGGCCGGCACCGGGGCACTGGTCGAACCGGGCTCGCCGCCGGGTTCGCCGAGGCCGCCGGCCGGACCGCCGAGTGCGCCGCCGTCGCCGCTGCCGCTGAGCGGACCGCCGGCACCACCCTGTCCCGGGGTCGGCAGACCGGTGTCGGGCCCGTCCGGACCACCGGTCACACCGGATTCGTTCGTCGCTGCGTTCGTGTCGTCGTTCAGGCCCATGCTGCTGCGATCCTCCATCCGCGCCCCTCGAGTTCCTCGACGAGTCGCTGTTCCTGCTCGGGCAGCACCGACACCTCGACGATGCCGATCTGCGCGCCCGGTGAGTGCTCGAGGCGCATGTCCTCGAGGTTGATGCCGATCTCCCCGATGAACGTCAGGAGCGCGGCGATCTGCCCGGGGGTGTCGTCGACGAGGACGACCACCTGGGCGAAGCGCTTGGTGGTGCCGTGCTTGCCCGGCAGCCGTTCGACCCCGCGGTTGCCGGCGGCGATCGTCTCGGCGATGGTGCGCGGCGAACCGGCGCCGTCCGGGTCGCCGAGGGCGTCGATCACGCGGGAAAGGTCGTCGCGCAGGTCGGTGAGCACCGGCCGGATGTGCCCGGCGTTCGCCCCGATGATCTGCACCCAGAGCCCGGGGTCGCTCGCGGCGATCCGGGTGACGTCGCGCACGCCGCCGCCGGCCAGGCCGAGCGAACCGTCCGGGGCGTCCCGCAGACGTGCGGCCATGAGGGTCGACACGAGCTGCGGCGCGTGCGAGACGTACGCCACGGCGAGGTCGTGCGACTCGGGGTCCATCGGGACGACGGTGGCGCCGACGTCGAGCGCGAGGTCCTCGACCACCGCGGCACGCTGGTAAGTGATGCCGTCGTGCCCGGCGATCACCCACGGGCGTCCGACGAACAGGTCGGCGCGGGCGGCGGTCGGACCGCTGCGCTCGCGTCCGGCCATCGGGTGCGAGCCGATGTAGCGGGTGACGTCGGCTCCGGCGGCAACCAGGGCGGCCAACGGACCGGACTTCACGCTGGCGACGTCGGTCACCACGGCGCTCGGGTGGGCGGCGAGCTCACGCTCCACCACGGTCGCGACGACGTCCGGCGGCACCGCGACGACGACGAGCTCCGGCTGGTCGCCGGCTGCCGGTCGACGCCCGGCGCCGTAGTCCACGGCGAGCGCCAACGCGGCCGGCGACACGTCGTCGAGGACGACGTCCACGCCCTTCTCGCGCAGGGCCAGACCGATCGAGGCGCCCAGCAGCCCGGCACCGACGACCCGGACCGGGCCGCGCAGACGGCGGTCGATGTCGGTCGGGGTCACGTCGGTCACCGGGCAAGCCTACCGACCGAGCACGGTCAGTCCGCCGTCTCGTCGTCCCACTCGTCGTCCTCGCCCTGGTCGAGGGCGACGTCGCGGTCGTCACGAGCGGAGGGCTTGGCGTCACGGACCGTTCCGAGCAGCTTGCCGACCTCGACCGAGCCGAGCTCGCGCATCTTGCCCGGCGGCAGGCTGCCGAGGTGCAGCGGCCCGAACGAGCGACGGACGAGTTCGAGGACCGGGTGGTCCACGGCCTCGAGCATGCGTCGGACGATCCGGTTGCGGCCGGAGTGCAGCGTGATCTCGACGAGCGACTCACCCCGCGAGGACTCGAGCAACCGCACCTTGTCGGCCTTGATGGGACCGTCCTCGAGCTCGACGCCCTCGGTCAGACGCTGCACCACGGCGGGGTTCACGTTGCCGTGCACCTTCGCGATGTACGTCTTCTGCACCCCGAACGACGGGTGCGCCAGCACGTGCGCCAGGTCGCCGTCGTTCGTCAGGACGAGCAGCCCGGAGGTCTCGGTGTCCAGGCGGCCGACGTTGAACAGGCGCTCCTCGTAGCGGTCCACGAACTCGGTCAGGTCGCGGCGACCACGCTCGTCCTGCAGGCTCGAGACGACACCGGTCGGCTTGTTCAGCACGATGTACCGCCGCGAGGAATCGATCTGCACCGGCACGCCGTCGACCGAGATCGCGTCGGTCGCGGGGTCGACACGACGCCCGAGAGCGTCCACGACCTGGCCGTTGACCGTCACGCGGCCCTCGACGATCAGGTTCTCCGCGACTCGGCGAGATGCCACGCCCGCAGCGGCGATCACCTTCTGCAGGCGCTCCCCCTCTGCCTGGAGGCCCGGCTCGGCCCCGGCAGTCGCCGTCCCGTCCGCCGCGTCCCAGTCCTCGATGATCGGCCGTTCGGGCGTGCCCTCCACCGGGATGCCGTTGCTGTCGCGCTCACCGCTCGGCTTCGGCGTGGTGCGGCCGTTGCTGCTGCGGTCGCTGTTGCGAACGCTCGTGGTACCGCCGACGTAGCGACGGCCGTTGTGCCACACGCGGCTCTGCTGGCCGTCGGGGCCGCGGCGGTCGTCGCGGTTGTCACGCGGGGCCGAGCGGCGGTCGTCGCGGTTGTCGCGGGGTGCCGAGCTGCGGTCGTCGCGGCCGCGGTAGCCGCCACGGTCGTCGCGGTTGTCACGGGGAGCGGCATTGCGGTCGTCACGACCCCGGTAGCCGCTACGGTCGTCGCGGTTGTCGCGAGGTGCCGAGCTGCGGTCGTCGCGGCCGCGGTAGCCGCCACGGTCATCACGCGGAGCCGAACTGCGGTCATCGCGACCCCGGTACCCACCACGGTCATCGCGCGGAGCCGAGCTGCGGTCATCGCGGCCGCGGTACCCGCCACGGTCGTCACGCGGCGCCGAACTGCGGTCATCGCGACCCCGGTACCCACCACGGTCATCACGCGGAGCCGAACTGCGGTCATCGCGACCCCGGTACCCACCACGGTCGTCACGCGGAGCCGAGTTGCCCCGGTATCCGCCGCGGTCATCACGGGGCGGGGCGCTGCGGTCGTCGCGCCCGCGGTACCCACCACGGTCATCACGCGGCGCCGAACTGCGGTCATCGCGACCCCGGTACCCACCACGGTCATCACGCGGCGCGGAACTGCGGTCATCGCGACCCCGGTACCCACCACGGTCATCACGCGGCGCGGAACTGCGGTCATCGCGACCCCGGTACCCACCACGGTCGTCACGCGGAGCCGAGTTGCCCCGGTACCCACCACGGTCACCACCGCGGTCGTCGCGCGACGGGTACCCGCCACGACGGTCGTCGTCGCGCGGCGGACGTGCGCCCCCGCGGTCGTCGCGCCCGTACCCGCCGGAGCGGCCACCGGCACTGGAGCCGGCCCCGCCGCGGCCGGGAGCCGAACGCCCGGGGCGATCCGGGCCTCCTGAGCGTCCGTTGCGGTCGTCTCGGTCTCGGGGCGCGCCGCGCCCCCGGTCGTCAAACCCGGCCATCGGGGATCCCTTCGTTCTGCTCGAAGCCGTCCGCACCGTCGTCCAGGAGGGGCGAGATGAGCGGCAGCTCGTCGAGCGAGTTGATGCCGAGCTGCTGCAGGAGCAGATCGGACGTGACGTAGTTGATGGCGCCGGTCTCGGAGTCGGTGAACGACTCCTCGATGAGACCGCGCGCGACCAGCGTTCGGACGACGCCGTCGACGTTGACGGCACGGATCGCCGCGATCTGGGATCGCGTGATCGGTTGCTTGTAGGCGACGACCGCCAGGGTCTCGAGCGCGGCCTGCGACAGGCGCGAGGGGCGCTCGGCCTCGACGAACTGCTCGACGACGGCGTCCAGGTCCTGGCGGACGTAGAAACGCCAGCCGCCGCCGACCTCGCGGAGTTCGAACCCGCGTCGGATCGTGTCGTCGACACCGTCGAAGTCCGCGACGAGGCGCTCGATCGCCTGGCGGACGGCGGGCACCGGGGCGTCCACGGCGGCGCCGAGTGCGACGAGCGACTGGGGCTCGTCGGCGATCATCAGGATCGCCTCGAGCTGGCGGTCGAGCGGGATCGCCGGGTGCGACTGCGGGGCGCGGTCGTGCTCGGCGCGCTCGTGGATCGCGTGCTCGATCGCGCGGGCATCGGCCATCTCGTCGGCGCCGCCGGGCTCGGCACTGGACGCGTCGTGTGCGTCATCCGTCATAGTCGGCTCCCAGGTTGGCGAGGCTCTCGTCGGACCAGTCCTCGGCGGTCCATCGGAGCGTGAGTTCCCCGAGCGGCTCGAGTTGTTCGAACGAGATCGATGCGTTCCGGTACAGCTCCAGGATCGCGAGGAAGCGAGCCACCACGATACCCGTCTGGTCGACGCCCGCGACCAGTTCGCGGAACGAGACGCCCTCGCCGTCGCGTGTCCGCAGGATCGAGACGACGATCGCGGCCTGCTCACGGATGCTGATGAGCGGAGCGTGCAGGTGGTCGAGACCGACCGTCGGGATCTCCCGCGGGGCGAACGCCAGCGCCGCCAGCGCGGCGAAGTCCTGCACCGACAGCGTCCACACGAGCTCGGGCGTGCGCGCGCGGAACCGCTCCTCGAGCCGGACGCTGCGGACGTGCCGACGCGACTCCATGCCCCAGCGTTCGCCGAACCAGTCGGCGGCCTGCTTGAACGCCCGGTACTGCAGCAGCCGCGCGAACAGCAGGTCGCGGGCCTCGAGCAGGGCGACGTCCTCGGCGTCGACGAGCTCACCCTGCGGCAGCAGCCCGACGATCTTCAGGTCGAGGAGGGTCGCGGCGACGACCAGGAACTCGCTGGCCTCGTCGAGCTCGTCCGCCGACTCGGCCTGGCGCACGTACTGGATGAACTCCCCCGTGACGGCGCCGAGCGAGACCTCGGTGATGTCGAGCTGGTGCTTCGTGATGAGCGACAGCAGGAGGTCGAACGGGCCGTCGAAGTTGGCGAGTCGGACCCGGAACCCCGGCTCAGGCGACGGCGCCACGCTGGACGAGCTCTCGTGCGAGCTGCCGGTAGGCGTGGGCGGCGGCGTGGTCGGGCGCCGTCTGGGTGATCGGCCGCGCCGAGACCGTGGCGTCGGGGAACTTCACGGTGCGCCCGATGACGGTGTCGAGGACCCGGTCGTCGAAGGTGTCGACGACGCGCTCCATGACCTCGCGCGAGTGCAGGGTGCGGGAGTCGTACATGGTGGGCAGGATGCCGTCGAGCGTCAGTGCCGGGTTGAGACGGTCGCGCACCTTGTCGATCGTCTCGATGAGCAGGGCGACACCGCGCAGGGCGAAGAACTCGCACTCGAGCGGGATGAGCACGCCGTGCGCCGCGGTCAGGGCGTTGACGGTGAGCAGGCCGAGCGACGGCTGGCAGTCGACCAGGATCACGTCGTAGTCGTTCGCGACCTTGCGCAGCACGCTCGCAAGGATCTGCTCGCGGGCGACCTCGTTGACCAGGTGCACCTCGGCCGCGGAGAGGTCGATGTTCGCGGGGATCACGTCGAGCCCCGGGGTGTTCGTCGGCTGGATGACCTGGATCGGGTCCTTCACGGCGCCCATGAGCAGGTCGTAGACGGTGTGGATGTCGTGTGTGCGGACACCGAGACCCGCCGAGAGCGCACCCTGCGGGTCGAAGTCGACGGCCAGCACCTTGCGGCCGTACTCCGCCAGCGCCGCACCGAGGTTGATCGCCGTCGTGGTCTTGCCGACGCCGCCCTTCTGGTTGCAGAGGGCGATGATGCGCGCGGGGCCGGTGCTGTCGAGTTCCTCGGGCACGGGGAACTCCCGGACAGGACGACCCGTCGGACCGATGGAGGTCGCGCCGGTGGGGTTGGTCGTCGGGTTCGTGCTCACCCGGCCATCGTACCGGCGACGCCGCCCGGGCCGAGGCCGCACCGCCGCGCGCGGTTCAGGCTGCGCGGAGGGCCACGCGCATGCTGTCGACGCGTTCGGCGATGACCGGGTCCGTCGACCACCGCTGCTGCAGCCGGCCGACGAGGTCGCCGACCTGCTCGCGGTCGAGCCCGGGGTGCAGCGCCAGCCCGACCGTCAGCTCCGGTCCGGCGAAGCGTCCGACCGGGTCCCCGGGGGTGAGTTCGACGCGGGCGACGCTGCGCTCCCCCACGACCGAGTCCGCGAACGCCTGGGCGACCTCGGGGTCCTCGAAGCACGGTGTCCACGGCAGGTCCTGGCCGAGCGCCCAGACCGCGGGACGGCGCAGCACGAACTCGGTGGCGGACTGCGGGTCGAGCACGACGAGCTGGGTCTCCTCGCTCGCCGCGGCCATCGCCACCCGGCGGGATTCGACGGGTACGGGCCGGGCATCGGCGTCCCACACGTGCATCGCGTCGACCGAGGTGAAGGCGGGCATCACGCTCCGCCCGTCCGGCCCCGCGACCGTCACGATGGAGAGTTCCTGGGTCTTGTCCACGACCTTGCCGGCGTCGGTCTCGCCGAGGTCACCGGCCTCGGCGATGAGCGGGATGAGCAGGCGGGCGGTGCGCAGCGCCTCGATGACCGCCGCCTGCGAGGCACCGGCGGCCAGGCCCGTGATCGCTGCGGTCACCGCAGGGTCGGCCAGCCCGTCGTCGTCGGCGAAGGCGGTGTCGTGGTGGTCGAACGTGCGGCCCTCCCACGCGAAGCCGGCCGAGTCCGCCGCGCCACCCGGGGTGTGCGCGTCGTCGACGCCGTGCGCGCCGTCCGACCCGGCGCCGGGCTCGACGTCCGGCCCGGTTCCGCGCCCGTTGGAGATCCCCGCCACGCCGCTACTCCGAGGCGATGTCGAGCGCGGCCGGCAGCGTGAACGCCCCGGAGTACAGCGCCTTGCCGATGATCGCGCCCTCGAGCCCGAACGGCACGAGCTCGCGGAGTGCCCGGAGGTCGTCGAGTGTCGAGATCCCACCCGAGGCGACCACGGGCTGGTCGGTCCGGTCGCACACCTGACGCAGCAGCTCGACGTTCGGGCCCTGCAGCGTGCCGTCCTTCGTCACGTCGGTGACGACGTAGCGTGCGCACCCCGCGGCCTCGAGGCGGTCCAGGACCTCCCACAGGTCGCCGGCGTCCTCGGTCCAGCCGCGGCTGGCGAGGGTCGTGCCCCGGACGTCGAGCCCGACGGCGATCTGCTCGCCGTACTCGCCGATCACCCGCGCGGCCCAGCCCGGGTTCTCGAGGGCCGCCGTGCCGAGGTTGACGCGCGCGGCACCGGTCGCGAGGGCCGCCTCGAGCGAGGCGTCGTCGCGGATGCCGCCCGACAGCTCGACGGACACGCCCTCGACCTCGCGGATCGCGTGCGCGATGACCTTGCGGTTGTCGCCCCGCCCGAAGGCCGCGTCGAGGTCCACCAGGTGGATCCACTCCGCGCCCTGGTCGCGCCAGGTGCGTGCGGCGGCGACGGGGTCGCCGTAGCCGGTCTCGCTGCCCGCCTCGCCCTGGGTCAGCCGGACCGCCTGGCCGTCGACGACGTCGACGGCCGGCAGCAGGACGAGGGGCGAGGTGTCGGTGAGGTCGGTCATGGTCCTGTCGGTTTCGTCGCGGTGGAGGAGGTGCGGTGTTCGGACTGGAGGCCCGTGGCGCGTCCGGCGGCGCCGTCGCGCCCGTCGCGGGCCGGGTTCAGAGCGAGCGCACCCAGTTGGTCAGCAGGCGGATGCCCGGCTCGCCGGACTTCTCGGGGTGGAACTGGGTCGCCGTGAGCGGCCCGTTCTCGACCGCGGCGATGAACCGCTGCCCGTGCTCGGCCCAGGTCAGGCCGGGAGCACGGAACGGCCCGTAGGCGTCGAGCGGGAAGTCGGTCACCCCGTACGAGTGCACGAAGTAGAACCGCTCGTCGTGCAGCCCGTCGAACAGCACGGAGTCCTCCGGCGCCTGGACGGTGTTCCAGCCCATGTGCGGCAGGACCTCGGCCTCGAGCTGCTCGACGGTGCCGGGCCACTGCCCGAGCCCCTCGACGTCGGCACCACGCTCGATGCCCCGCGAGAACAGCACCTGCATGCCGACGCAGATGCCGAGGACGGGACGGCCGCCGGCCAGACGGTGGTCGACGATCTCGCCGCCCTGGACGCCTTCGAGCTGGTCGATGACCGCGGCGAACGCCCCGACCCCGGGCACGAGCAGGCCGTCGGCTCGGAGTGCCGCCTGCTTGTCCGAGGTCAACGTGACGTCGGCACCGGCCCGCTCGAGCGCCTTCGCCGCGGAGTGGACGTTCCCCGACCCGTAGTCGAGGACGACGACGTTCGGCTTCGCGGTCACAGTGCGCCCTTCGTGGAGGGGATGCCGTCGACGCGCGAGTCGAGCTCGACCGCCTTCCGCATCGCACGCGCGAACGCCTTGAACTCGGCTTCGGCGATGTGGTGCGGGTCACGACCCCCGAGCACGCGGACGTGCACGGTGATGCCGGCGTTGAACGTGATCGCCTCGAACACGTGGCGGATCATCGACCCGGTGAAGTGCCCGCCGATGCGGTGGAACACGAACCCGGCCGGCTCGCCGGAGTGCACGAGGAAGGGACGCCCGGAGACGTCTACGACCGCCTGGGCGAGGGCTTCGTCGAGGGGCACCAGGGCGTCGCCGTACCGGCCGATGCCCGAGCGGTCGCCGAGGGCCTGCTTGAGGGCCTGGCCGAGCACGATGCCGGTGTCCTCGACCGTGTGGTGCACGTCGATGTCGGTGTCACCCGTCGAACGGATGCGGAGGTCGATGAGCGAGTGCTTGCTGAACGCCGTCAGCATGTGGTCGAAGAACGGCACGCTCGTCGAGATGTCGGACGAGCCGGTGCCGTCGAGGTCGAGCTCGAGTTCGACGCTCGATTCGCTCGTACTGCGGCTGATCGAGGCGGTGCGGGCGGTCATGCCCCAACCCTAACCGGCGGCTGCTCGGCGGCGACCTGGCGCATGGCGTCGAGGAACGCGGCGGTCTCCTCTTCCGTTCCGGCGCTCACTCGCAGGTGGTGCGGGATGCCGAGGTCGCGCACGATGACGTCCCGCTCGAGCAGGGACTCGAACGCGGCGTGCGGGTCGGCGACCCCACCGAACAGGACGAAGTTCGACCACGTCTCGTACGTCCGGTAACCCATGGCCTGCAGCTCCGTCACCATCCGGTCGCGCTGCTGCTTGATGTCGTCGACCATCGCGAGCATCTCGGGCGCGTGGCGCAGCGCCGCGACGGCCGCAGCCTGCGTCAGGACGGAGAGGTGGTACGGCAGCCGGACGAGCCGGAGGGCGTCGATCACGGCGGGGTGCGCGGCCATGTACCCGACACGGGCGCCGGCGAAGGCGAACGCCTTGCTCATGGTGCGTGAGACCACGAGACGCTCACGACCGGGCAGCAGCGTGAGCGCGCTCGGGACGTCGGACGGCATGAACTCGGCGTAGGCCTCGTCCACCATCACGATGCCGTCGGTCGCGGCGTACGCGGCCTCGATCGTCTCGATCGGCAGCGGCGTGCCCGTGGGGTTGTTCGGCCCGCACAGGAACACGATGTCCGGCCGGTGCTGCTCGATCGCCGCCACCACGGTCTCCGGCGAGATGCGGTACTCGTCGTCGCGCTCCGCCGGGATCCAGGTCGTGCCGGTGCCGGACGCCAGGATGGAGTGCATCGAGTAGGTGGGCGGGAACCCGAGGACCGTTCGGCCCGGGCCGCCGAACGCCTGCAGCAGCTGCTGGAGGACCTCGTTCGACCCGTTCGCTGCCCACAACTGTTCTGCCGACAGGCCGTGCCCGAGGTAGCGAGCCAGTGACTCGCGGAGCTCGGTGAACTCGCGGTCGGGGTAGCGGTTGACCGTTGCCAGCGCCTGTCGGATCGAGGCGACGATGTCGTCAGCCACGTCGTCCGGCACCGGATGCGTGTTCTCGTTGACGTTCAGCTGGACGCGGACGTGCTTCTGCGGAGCGCCGTACGGGCTCTGACCGCGGAGGTCGTCTCGGATCGGGAGGTCTTCGAGCGTGAATGCCACCGATCCATCGTAGGCCGCTGAGCGCGACCCGTGACCAGCCGTCTGGACGGGACTGCCCACCATGACTGGCGGCGATTACTGGCCGGAGGTGTACTTCGTCGGGATGGCGATCTGCTCGCCTGCCTGCAGCCCCGAGCCGTCGAGGGCGTTGAGGCTGATGACGTCCTGCACGAAGTCGCGCGGGTCGGCGTTCGGCGCGGTGTCCTCGGCCAGCTGCCAGAGCGTCTCGCCCGGCTGGATGGTGACGGTGTCGAAGTGCGTCCGGGCTCCACCGGCGGCGGCATCACCGGCGGACGCCTGCCCGCCGTTCAGGACGAAGAAGGCGACGACGATGAGGAGCGGGAGTGCTGCGAGCGTCGTGAAGACGATGCGCCCGCGGCGCGTCAGGCGCAGGCGGACGCGTGCGGCGGGGGCCGCGGTGCGCTGGATGTCAGCGATGGCGATGGTGCTCATGTCGTTCTTGCCTTCCCGTTCGGGTGAACCGAAGTCGTGTACCGAACATAGTTTCGAATCGTACGTCGCACAAGTCCTGGGAGCGGATTTCTGCGGGGTTTTCTTGCGACACGCTCGAACAGGTGTTTGTCCGGGGTTGACCGGTCGGATACTGTTTCGATCGACTGGGACAAGTCAAGCGGGGACCACCGACATTCCCGCCACGGCCGCTCAGCACCGACGAAAGCGAGACGACGTGGTGGACGAACTGCGGGGCCAGAAGCCGCTGACCGCGAAGCAGCAGACGATCCTCGACGCCATCCGCGGATCCATCGCCTCGCGTGGGTACCCGCCGAGCATGCGCGAGATCGGTGACGCGGCCGGGTTGTCCTCGTTGTCGAGCGTGTCCCACCAGCTCGGCCAGCTCGAGCTCGGCGGTTGGATCCGCCGTGACCCGAACCGCCCTCGCGCGCTCGAGGTCCTGGTCGACGAGCCGACGCCCGACGTCACCGGACCCGACGTCGACGCCACCACGCTCGTCCCCCTGGTCGGCCGGATCGCCGCCGGTGTGCCGATCACCGCCGAGCAGCACGTCGACGAGATCGTCCCGCTCCCCCGTCAGCTCGTCGGTTCGGGCGACCTCTTCATGCTCAAGGTCGTCGGCGAGTCGATGATCGACGCCGCGATCTGCGACGGCGACTGGGTGGTCGTCCGCTCGCAGCAGACCGCCGAGAACGGGGACATCGTCGCCGCGATGCTCGACGAAGAGGCGACCGTCAAGGTCTTCCGCCAGCGCGACGGCCACACGTGGCTGCTCCCCCGCAACACCGCGTTCGAGCCGATCCTCGGCGACGCGGCGTCGGTGCTCGGCAAGGTCGTCGCGGTCCTCCGCTCCCTCTGACCCGCGCCGGGCGCCGGCCGCACTGACCCGCGCTGGGTCGAGACCCGCGCACAACCAAGATCGGCTCGAACCACGAGATCTCGTGGTTCGAGCCGATTTGCGTTGTGCGGCGCTGAACGGAACCGCGGCCGGACCGGACCCGCGCGGCGGACGCGGGGCGGGCCTCCCGGCCGTCAGTCCCGGCCGGCCGTCAGGACGTGACGGGGGCGACCACGTACGGGTCGAGTTCCGCGACCTGGCGCTGGAAGACGCGCACGCGCAGGCGCGTGCCGTCCTCGACGTAGTCGACGGACTCCACCGCACCGGTGTCGTGCAGCGTCGAAACGAGGTCGCCGCGGTCGTACGGCACGACGACCGTGAGCTCGACGTCGGGCTCCGGCAGGCGGTCCTCGATGACGCGGAGCAGCTCGTCGATGCCCTCGCCCGTGCGCGCCGACACGAAGACCGCGTCCGACGCCAGGCCGATGAGCACCAGACGCTGGGCATCGTCGATCAGGTCGGCCTTGTTGAACACGACGATCTCGGGGATGTCGTGCGCACCGACGTCGCCGATGACCTCGCGCACGGTGGCGAGCTGCGCCGCGGGGTCGGGGTGCGAGCCGTCGACCACGTGCACGATGACGTCCGCCTCGCCGACCTCCTCGAGGGTGGAGCGGAACGCCTCGACCAGCTGGTGCGGCAGGTTCCGGACGAAGCCCACCGTGTCCACGAAGGTGAACTCACGGCCCTTGGTGCTCTCGGTCCGGCGGACCGTGGCGTCGAGCGTCGCGAACAGCTGGTTCTGCACCAGCACACCGGCGCTCGTCAGGCGGTTCAGCAACGAGGACTTCCCCGCGTTGGTGTAGCCGGCGATCGCGACGCTCGGCACCTCGTTGCGGTGTCGGTCGGCGCGCTTCGCCTCGCGCGCGGGCCGGAACCCGGCGATCTGGCGGCGGAGCTTCGACATGCGGGTGTGGATGCGACGGCGGTCGAGCTCGATCTTCGTCTCACCGGAGCCACGGGACCCCATGCCGGCACCGCCGGAGACCTGGCCACCGGCCTGGCGGGACATCGAGTCGCCCCAGCCGCGCAGTCGTGGCAGCAGGTACTGGAGCTGCGCGAGCTCGACCTGGGCCTTGCCCTCCCGGGTCTTCGCGTGCTGGCTGAAGATGTCGAGGATCACGGCCGTGCGGTCGATGACCTTGACCTTCACGACGTCCTCGAGCGCACGGCGCTGCGACGGGGCGAGCTCGGTGTCCGCGATCACCGTGTCGGCGCCGGTGGCCTTGACGACCATCGCGAGCTCTTCGGCCTTGCCCTTGCCGAGGTAGGTGGCGGGGTCGGGGTTCGGCCGGCGCTGCAGGAGTCCGTCGAGGACGACAGCGCCCGCGGTCTCGGCCAGGGCGGAGAGCTCGCGCAGCGAGTTCTCCGCCTCTTGCGCGTCACCGTGCGGGTACACGCCGATCAGGACGACCTGTTCGAGCCGCAGCTGGCGGTACTCGACCTCGGTGACGTCCTCGAGCTCGGTGGAGAGGCCGGCGACGCGGCGCAGGGCCGCTCGGTCCTCGCGGTCGTACTGGTCGCCGTCGCCGTCCCAACTCGGGTCGTCGACCGAGCGGGTCTGGATCGCCTGGGCGGGGGCGAAGATGGACGATGCTGCGCGGCGGTCGGCGTTGCGCAACACCCGTTCGACGACACCGTCTGCGCTGTCGTCGTTGGTCTGGTCGTTCTGCTGATGGGTATCCGTCATCCTGTCCACAGGGTACCTCCGGCGGCCCTCGGACGCACCGGGTTCCCGCTACGGTTCATCCATGGCGAACGACCACTACTTCTCCGCGAACCCGTCATCGGACACCCGCGAACGCCAGATCGACGTCACCCTCGCCGGCCGGCCGCTCACGCTGACCACCGCGGCAGGGGTCTTCAGCCCGGACGGCCTCGACCGCGGCACACGCGTGCTGCTCGGTGCCGTCCCGCCGCCCGCGCACGACGGCGCGCTGCTCGACATCGGCTGCGGCTGGGGGCCGATCGCGATCACGATGGCGCTGCACTCCCCCGACGCCCAGGTGTGGGGCGTCGACGTCAACGAGCGCGTGCTCGGACTGGCGCGCGCGAACGCCGAGGCAGCCGGAACCACCAACGTCACGATCGCCCTGCCCGACGACGTGCCGGCCGACCTGCGGTTCCGGACGATCTGGTCGAACCCGCCCATCCGCGTCGGCAAGGACGAGCTGCACGAGATCCTGCTGACCTGGCTGCCCCGGCTCCAGGTCGAGGGCGACGCCTGGTTGGTCGTGTCGAAGGACCTCGGGGGCGACTCGTTGCAGAAGTGGCTCGTCGGCGCGCTCGGCACCGGGTTCCACGTCGCGCGGGCGTCCACGGACAAGGGGTTCCGCGTCATCCGCGTGCGCCGGACGGCGTAGGGACGGTACCGAGCGCCGGCGTCAGACCGTCAGGTCCCCGGAGAACACGAGCTCGGCCGGCCCGGACAACGAGACGTGCTCGCCGTCCTCCGCCGCGAACATCCGAACCGTCACGACCCCACCCGGCACCCGGACGCGCCAGGTGTCCGGCGCGCCGGAGCCCACCCAGTACCGCGTCGCCAGGGCCGCAGCCACCGCACCGGTGCCGCACGACAGCGTCTCGCCGCTGCCCCGCTCGTGCACCCGCATCGTGATCTCGCCGACGCCGTCGTTGATGAGTGGGTCGCCGGGCAGCACGAACTCGACGTTGGCGCCGTGTTCGGGCGCCGGATCGAGCACCGGCAGGAAGGTCAGGTCGAGGTCGGCGAGTTCGTCCTCGGTCGCGACGGCCACGACGACGTGCGGGTTGCCCACGTCGATGCCGATGCCCGGACGGGCACCGTCGAGGTTCTTGGCGCGCACCATGACGTCGTCCGAGCCGCCGTCCTCGATGCCGAGTCCCCACCGGCCGAGGTCGGCAGCGAAGCCGTTCGTGGTGCGCTGGATGTCGACGAGGCCCTTGCGGCTGCCGACGGTCAGCGTCTCACCGGGCGCCAGCTCGACCAGGCCGGACTCGGTCAGGTAGCGCGCGAACACCCGGATCCCGTTGCCGCACATCTCGGCGACCGTGCCGTCGGCGTTGTGGTAGTCCATGAACCAGGTCGCGGCGGGTTCGACGGCCACCAGCGCGCGCCCCTCGGGGATCGCCTCGGACCGCACCGCACGGATCACGCCGTCGCCGCCCACGCCGAAGCGTCGGTCCGCGATCGCGCGGATCCGCTCAGGGGTCAGGTCGACGGTGGCGTCGGGGTCGGCGAACAGGACGAAGTCGTTACCGGTCCCCTGGCCCTTGGTGAAGTGCAGCTCGGTCACGGGACGATCCTACGGGCCAGTTCCGACAGGTCCCCGCGGTCCGCTCCGGTGACGTCGAGGGTCTCGGCGTCGGCGTAGCGGCGGAACCAGGACACCTGCCGCCGCGCGTACTTGCGCGTCGCGATGCCGGTCGCCTCGACCGCGGCCTCGACCGTGGAGCTCCCCCGCAGCACGTCGAGCGCCTGCGAGTACCCGATCGCGGCCCGCGCGGTCCTGCCCTGCTCGATGCCCTGCTCGCGCAGCGCTGCGACCTCGTCGACGAGCCCGGCGGCGAACATGCCCGCCGCGCGCGCGTGCAGCGCCGCGACGAGTTGCTCGCGGAACCGTCGCAGGTGCAGGATCCGGGACGGTCGCCACGCGCGGGGCGCGGACGGGAGGCTCGGGGTCACGACCTCGGATCGGCTCGCGATCTCGAGTGCGCGGATCAACCGCCGTGGGTTGCGTGCGTCGATCGCCGCTGCGGCTGCCGGGTCCATGCCGCGCAGCCGTTCGAGCAGGATGCCCGGACCGAGCTCGTCGTGCTCGCGTTCGAGCCGCGCACGGAGCTCGGGGTCGGTGCCGGGGAACGCCAGGTCGAACAGCACCGACGACACGTAGAGCCCGCTGCCGCCGACGAGCACGGCGACGCCACCGTCGGCCCGGATCCGGTCGACCTCGGCTCGGGCAGCGACCTGGTAGGCGGCGACGCTCGCCTCGTCGGTGACGTCGAGGACGTCGAGTTGGTGGTGCGGGATGCCGTGCCGTTCGTCGAGCGACAGCTTCGCGGTGCCGATGTCCATGCCGCGGTACAGCTGCATGGCGTCGGCGTTGACGATCTCGGCGTTCCGGCCGGCGGCGCGGAGGCGTTCGGCGATGGCGATGCCGAGGTCGGACTTGCCCGTCCCCGTCGCACCGACGACAGCGATCAGGTCGGCATCGGTCGCGTCGCGGGGGTGCCCGTGGTCCGGGATCGGGTCGCGCCCGAGGTCGTCCGGTCCGACGAGGGCTTCAGCGCCCGACACGGAGCGTGGGCAGCCCGAGCGACACCGGGCGCGGACCGTCACCGGGCACCGCCGGCGTGGGCACACCGCAGCTCTCGGCCTCGGCACGGTCCCAGGCGTCGCCCGCCCGGGTGCGTCGGACGCGCAGCGGAGCATCGTCGTCGGCGATGAGGAAGTGCGGAGCAGCCCGGGTGATCTGGACGGTGACGACGTCACCGGGGCGCGGGACCGCGGAACCCTCCGGCACGGCGAAGTGCACGAGCCGCGAGTCCTCGGCGCGTCCGGACAACCGGCGGGTGGCGTCGTCCTTCCGCCCTTCACCCGTCGCGACCAGCACCTCGACGCTCCGGCCGACCTGCGCCGCGTTCTCCTCGGCGGTGATGCGTTCCTGCAGGGCGACGAGCCGCTCGTACCGCTCCTGCACGACCTGCTTCGGCAGTTGGTCGTCCATCGTCGCCGCGGGGGTTCCGGGGCGGATCGAGTACTGGAACGTGAAGGCGCTGGCGAACCGTGCCTGCTCCACGACGCGGAGCGTGTCCGCGAAGTCCGCTTCGGTCTCGCCGGGGAACCCGACGATGATGTCGGTGGAGATGGCAGCGTTCGGGATCTTCGCGCGCACCCGATCGAGGATGCCGAGGAACCGCTCGCTCCGGTAGCTGCGGCGCATCGCCTTGAGCACGCGATCCGAGCCGGACTGCAACGGCATGTGCAGCTGCGGCATCACGTTCGGGGTCTCGGCCATGGCGTCGATGACGTCGTCGGTGAAGGCCGCCGGGTGCGGGCTCGTGAAGCGGATGCGTTCGAGGCCGTCGATGGTGCCGGCCGCGCGCAGCAGCTTGCCGAAGGCCTGGCGATCGCCGAACTCGACTCCGTACGAGTTCACGTTCTGTCCGAGCAGTGTGACCTCGATCGCACCGTCGTCCACGAGCGCCTGGATCTCGGCGAGGACGTCGCCGGGGCGGCGGTCCTTCTCCTTGCCGCGGAGCGACGGGACGATGCAGAACGTGCAGGTGTTGTTGCAGCCGACCGAGATCGACACCCACCCGCTGTGGGTCGAGTCACGCTTGGTGGGCAGCGTCGACGGGAACACGTCGAGCGCCTCGAGGATCTCGATCTGTGCTTCGTCGTTGTGCCGTGCACGCTCGAGCAGGGTCGGCAGTGACGCCATGTTGTGCGTCCCGAAGACGACGTCGACCCACGGCGCCTTCTCGAGGATGACGTTCTTGTCCTTCTGCGCCAGGCACCCACCGACGGCGATCTGCATGCCGGGGTGGTCGCGCTTGATGCCGGCGAGCTGCCCGAGGTTGCCGTACAGGCGGTTGTCGGCGTTCTCGCGCACCGCACAGGTGTTGATCACGACGACGTCGGCCTGCTCGCCGTCCGCCGCCGTGTAGCCCGCCGCCTGCAGCGACCCGCTCAGTCGCTCGGAGTCGTGGACGTTCATCTGGCACCCGTAGGTGCGGACTTCGTAGGTGCGCTGGCGCGCTGCGACGGTGGCCATGGTCGTCCCAGTGTAGGTCGGGGCGACTACTCGAAGCGCACGGTCCCGCGGCCCGTCGGAGGCCGACGTCCGCCGCCGTCGAGGGCGCGCTGGACGGCGATCCGCACCACGCCCGAGCCGTAGCCCTTGCGCATCAGGAAGCCGGACAACCGACGCTCGGCGGTCGCTCGGTCGAGCCCGCGCATCTGCGGCGCGCGCTTGTCGGCGAGCTCCTGGGCGCGGATGAACTCGTCGTCCTCGTCGTCGGCGGCTTCGTCGAGCGCGGTGTCGATCGCGATCTGGTCGATGCCGCGTCGCCGGAGCTCGGTCACGACGCCCTGCCGCCCGAGACCCTTGCGGGCGTGCAGGCGGTCCACCAGGTCGGTGGCGAGGGCGACGTCGTCGAGCAGCCCGACGCGGGTCAGGCGTTCGATCTCGTGCTCGACCACGTCGGGGTCGAGGTCCTGTTGCGTGAGGAGCGTCCGCATCTCGGACTCGCTCACGCCCTTGCGACCGAGCGCGCGCATGCTGAGCCGCTCGGCGTCGGCGCGCTGTTCGTCGAGCGGACGAGGAGCATCCGCGGGGTCGAGTTCCTCGCCACCGGCGATCGAGAAGACCGATGCCGTGGTGGCGTCCGCGCCGTCGTCGGCGTAGCCGTCCTGCTCGGCCCGAGCGCTCCGGCCGGACCCGTCACCGATGACCGGCGAGACCCAGTCCGCCTGCGCACGCGGCCCGCGGATCGGCAGTGGGACGGGGGTGTCCGCGTCGTCCTCGAGCACGGGATCCGGGACGTCGGACAGCGGCCGGTGGGGCGCGGGAGGAGGGGTGGGCTCCGCAGGTGCCGGGGCCCGACGACGGGACCTCGCACCGAACAGGTCGGTGACCGGTGCGAGGCCGTCGTCGTCGTGGTCGGTGCTCACGCGCCCTTGCGCTCCGCGAGCTTCGGCGCGATCGACTCGACCGGGGCGTCCTCGGCCTTGGCACCGCCGACGCCGAGCTTGGCGAGGATCTTGCCCTCGATCTCAGCAGCCGTGTCCGGGTTCTGGATCAGGAAGGAACGCGAGTTCTCCTTGCCCTGCCCGAGCTGGTCACCGTCGTAGGTGTACCAGGCACCCGACTTCTTGACGATGCCGTGGTCGACACCGAAGTCGAGCAGCGAGCCTTCGCGCGAGATGCCGACGCCGTACAGGATGTCGAACTCGGCCTGCTTGAAGGGCGGCGCCATCTTGTTCTTGACGACCTTGACGCGCGTGCGGTTGCCGACGGCATCGGTCCCGCTCTTCAGCGTCTCGATGCGACGGATGTCGAGGCGGACGGACGCGTAGAACTTCAGCGCCTTACCGCCCGAGGTGGTCTCCGGGGAGCCGAAGAACACACCGATCTTCTCGCGCAGCTGGTTGATGAAGATCATCGTCGTCTGCGTCTGGTTCAGCCCACCGGCGAGCTTGCGCAGGGCCTGGGACATGAGGCGGGCCTGCAGACCGACGTGGGAGTCGCCCATCTCGCCCTCGATCTCGGCGCGCGGCACGAGTGCGGCGACGGAGTCGATGACGATGAGGTCGATCGAGCCAGAGCGGACGAGCATGTCCGCGATCTCGAGCGCCTGCTCGGCGGTGTCCGGCTGGGACACGAGCAGGGCGTCGATGTCGACACCGAGCTTCTTCGCGTACTCGGGGTCGAGCGCGTGCTCGGCGTCGATGAAGGCTGCGATGCCACCGGCGCGCTGGGCGTTGGCGATGGCGTGGATCGTGAGGGTCGTCTTGCCCGACGACTCCGGACCGTAGATCTCGACGATGCGGCCGCGGGGCAGCCCGCCGATGCCGAGCGCGACGTCGAGCGCCACCGACCCGGTCTGGATGACGTTGACGGGGGCGCGTTCGTCCGAACCGAGGCGCATGATCGCACCCTTGCCGAACTGCCTGTCGATCTGTGCGAGTGCGGTCTCGAGGGCCTTTTCGCGGTCTGCCGGTGATGGCATGGGGTGCTCCTTCGTGCTCGTGTTCGGCCGCCTGTAGGCTGTCGCGTCCACGCCGGCCGGTGGTGCAAGGCCGATGGTTCTGCGACAAGGCTTCGGGCTGTTCCCGATGTCAATCAACCTATGGCTGGCCACCGACATCACTGCCGACGGTCACGCGATCTGTGGATGGAACACCCGGGCGACGCCGCTGTGGAGGAACGTACCACCGATCGAACACCCGTTCGAGCAACACGCCGAACAGAGTTTCGCGCGTCGGAGCCAGCGCGACCGGAGGAGCACACGCCTCAGTTCTGCGGCTCGGCCAGCCCCTTGCCGTGCCGCCGGTCCAGCGGGACGTCCTGCGAATCGCACAGCGCGTCCCACACCCGGCGGGCGTCGATGCCGGCGTCCAACGCGTCCACGGCCGAGCGGCCACCGAGGTCCTCGAGCACGACGTCACGGGTGACCACGGATCCGTAGGCCTCGCCGAACACCTGGTCGACGGCACGCCAGAACTCACTCACCCGCATCCGTCCAGCCTAAACGCCGCCACGCCCCACGGCGCCGCCCGGACGCAGAACGCCCCCGCCGGGAGGTTCCGGCGGGGGCGTTCAGTGCGAGGCGCTCAGCGCACCGCGAGGTCGTTGTCGAACTCTGCGACGAGGTCGTCCGGGAGCGTGTCGGGGACGGGAGTGAGTCCCTCGACGATCGCGAGGCGGTCGCCCACCTCGCGCATGATCGTGGAGATGGGGGTGTCCAGCGCATCCGCGACGGACGCGAGGATCTCCGAGCTGGCCTCTTTCTGACCACGCTCGACCTCACTGAGGTACCCGAGGGCCACACTGGCCTTGGACGCGACCTGACGGAGGGTCCGGCCCTTCTGCAAGCGGAAGTCCCGAAGCACATCGCCGATTTCCTGACGAACGAGAACCATGAGAACTCCTCCTCTCTGTCGTCTCCGCGCCCGCCCGATCCGGAGGATCGAGTTCGGGTTCAGCAACTTGAGCGTTGCCGGTTGAAGCATGCTAACCAGGCTGGCTGCCGTCCTGCTGGAGATTGCGTGAGATGTAACCCAGTGGAAACGGGACCTATTCCCGGCCCCGGACCACGGACGACATCCGTGTCAGGAGTTCGGAGACGGACGCCGTCCGGATTGCACCGCGGTCCCCGTCGAGGTGGAGTTCCCAGGCAGTGGCGCCGTCCGCCGACGCGATCCCGACGAACACGGTGCCGACGGGCTTGCCGTCCTGCGGGTCCGGCCCGGCGACCCCGGTCGTGCTGATCCCCCACGTCGCCGGCTCGCCGTCGACGGACAGCGCGGTCCGGACACCGGCAGCCATCTGCCGCGCGACCTCCGGGTCGACGGCGCCTCTGGCGGCCAGCAACTCGGACGAGACCCCGAGCACGCTGTGCTTGACGGGCGTCGCGTAGGCCACGACTCCCCCGCGCACCACGGCGCTCGCCCCCGGTACGCCGACGAGCGTCGACACCACCGATCCGCCGGTGAGCGACTCCGCCACGGCGACGGTCTCACCGCGACGCGTCAGCTCGGCGACCAGGGACTGCGCGATCGCGTCGACCGTGCCGGCCGGACCGGGAGGCACGGTGCCGGTCGCGTCGTCGTCCTGCGTCACGCGGTGGTCCGGTTGTGCTTCCACGCCTGGTACAGGTAGTCGATGCCGCTCAGCACGGTCGCCAGGAAGGCGGCGGTCATCAGGATGCCGTTGACCCAGTGCGCCCAGTCGCCGACGAGCTCCCACCACGGGAACAGTGCCGCCGTCAGGGCGACGGCCTGCAGCACGGTCTTGATCTTGCCGCCGCGGCTGGCCGGGATCACCCGGTCCGACAGCACCGCGAAGCGGAACACCGTGATGCCGATCTCGCGCACCATGATCAGGACGGTCACGTACCAGGGCAGCTCCCAGAGGATCGATAGGGCGACGAGCGCGCCGCCGATCAGGACCTTGTCGGCGATGGGGTCGACGAGCTTGCCGAAGTCGGTGACCAGGTTCTGCCGGCGGGCGATGATGCCGTCGGCACTGTCGGTGACGATCGCGACGACGAACACGACCGCGGCCCAGATGCGCAGTGGGCCGTCGTCACCGGCGTCGGCGAGGAGCAGCACGAAGAACAGCGGCGCCATGAGGATGCGCACCACGGTGATGATGTTCGCGACGTTCGCCGTCGATGCGGGGCCGGGGCCCTTGCGGAGCAGTCGCCCGCGCCAGGGGAACTTCGCGCCGTGTGTCGTGTCCGTGCCGTCCGAGGCGGTCATCGCCTTCACTCCCTGCCCGTCAGTCCCCACGCGTCCTCTTCGGGCTCGTCGTGCACTTCATCGTACCCGCGGGTCATGTCACCCACGGGGTCGGCGCCGTAGCGGTCGCCGTCGTCGCTCGGACCGGGCGCGGGGGCCACGGGCGCCGGAGCGGCGGGCGGCTCCTCGCCACGGAGCTTCGCGAGCACCGCGGGCAGCTGGTCCGCGGTGACGAGCACGTCGCGGGCCTTCGACCCCTCGGACGGACCGACGATGTCGCGGGACTCCATCAGGTCCATCAGGCGACCCGCCTTCGCGAAGCCGACACGGAGCTTGCGCTGCAGCATCGAGGTGGACCCGAACTGCGTCGAGACCACCTGTTCGACCGCCGCGAGGAGCAGCTCGAGGTCGTCGCCGATGTCGGCGTCGATCTCCTTGCGCTCGACCACGGCCTGGACGTCCTGGCGGTACTCGGGCTGGGCCTGGCGGGTGACGTGCTGGACGACCTCGGCGACCTCGCCCTCCTGCACCCAGGCACCCTGCACGCGCAGGGACTTCGACGACCCCATCGGCAGGAACAGCGCGTCGCCCTGGCCGATGAGCTTGTCGGCACCGGGCTGGTCGAGGATGACGCGGGAGTCCGTGACGCTCGTGACCGCGAAGGCGATGCGGGACGGCACGTTCGCCTTGATCAGGCCGGTGATGACGTCCACCGACGGACGCTGCGTAGCGAGCACCAGGTGGATGCCGGCTGCACGGGCGAGCTGGGTGATGCGGACGATCGACTCCTCGACGTCGCGCGGGGCGACGAGCATGAGGTCGGCGAGCTCGTCGACGACGACGAGCAGGTACGGGTAGGGCTTGAGCTTCCGTTCGCTGCCCGCTGGCAGGACGATCTCCTCGTTCTCGATCGCCTTGTTGAAGTCGTCGACGTGGCGGAACCCGAACGACGCCAGGTCGTCGTACCGCATGTCCATCTCCTTCACGACCCACTGCAGCGCTTCGGCCGCCTTCTTCGGGTTCGTGATGATGGGCGTGATGAGGTGCGGGACACCCGCGTAGATCGAGAGCTCGACGCGCTTCGGGTCGACCAGCACCATCCGGACCTCGGACGGCTTCGCCCGCATGAGCAGCGACGTGATCATCGAGTTGATGAAGACCGACTTGCCGGAACCGGTCGAACCGGCGACGAGCAGGTGCGGCATCTTCGCCAGGTTCGCGACGACGAAGCCGCCCTCGACGTCCTTGCCGACGCCGATCGTCATCGGGTGCTTCGACTTGCGCGCGGCGTTCGAGCGCAGGACGTCGCCGAGGGACACGATCTCGCGGTCGGTGTTCGGGATCTCGACGCCGATCGCGCTCTTGCCGGGGATCGGCGAGAGGATGCGGACCTCGTTCGAGGCGACGGCGTAGGACAGGTTCTTCGACAGCGCCGTAACCCGCTCGACCTTGACGCCCGGACCGAGCTCGATCTCGTACCGCGTGACCGTCGGCCCACGCGAGAACCCGGTGACCTTCGCGTCGACCTTGAACTCGGTGAGCACGCCGGTGATGGCGGCGACGATGTCGTCGTTCGCCTGGCTGCGGGCGACCGAGGGGGTGCCGGAGCTCAGGGTCGTGGCGGCGGGCAGGCGGTACGGCTTCGACGGGTCCTCGTCGGACCCGGCTGCGGCCGCGCTCAAATCGGCGGCGGCGTCGGCCTCGTCCGGCTCGTCGACGACCTCGGGTTCGGACAGGACCGCAGGCACCGCCGGTCGGATGTCGCCGGTCGGTTCCGGACGCGCGGGGACGTCGGTGCCGAACGCGCGGAGCGCCTGCTCGGCGTCCTGCAGGTCCTGCTCGACGGAGTCGTTGAGGTTGACCGACGCGGGCTCGGCGGGTGTCAGGTCGACCAGGCCGACCGCGGCGCCGGCGTTCGGGTTCGTGGTCGGTGCGGCCGCCGCGGGAGCAGCAGCAGCCGTGGGCGGGGCCGTCGGAGCGACACCGGTCGCCGGGGGCAGGACGGGGCTGTCGTACGCCGGGTCCTCTTCGCGCCCGGACTTGTTCCGGCGCCACCACGGCACGTTGTCGCCGTCGGCAGCGTCGTCGCTGTCGCCTGCTGCGCGATCGTCGCCGAACCCGAGGTCGTCGAACAGCTGGAAGTCGGTGTCGCCCTTCTTGCCGCGCTTGGTCGTCTTGGTGCGGGTGGCGGGCGCCGCTGCTGCTGCTTCGACCTCGGGCTCTGCCGCCGGGGCCGGCGCACCGAACAGGTACGCGTACAACTCGTGCAGGCGACGACCGACCCTGTTCGGCGGCGTCTTGGTGACGATGAAGAGCGAGAGCACGAGCAGCACGACCGCCACCGGGACCGCGACCCACGCGGTCGCGATCGTCACGAGCCAGCCGATCACGACCCAGCCGAGCACCCCGCCGGCCGCTGCCAGCGCGGGCATGCCGTCGGCTGCGCTCGGCTGCCCACCGAAGACGTGGCAGAGCGAGGCGATGGAGACGAGCAGGATCCCCAGGCCGATGCCGATGCGGGTGTTGTCGTGCACCGAGGCCGGGTGCCGGAACAGCCATCCGGCGAAGACGATCATGATCACCGGCAGCGCGAACGCCAACCGGCCGAACAGTCCCCCGAACGTGTAGGCGTCGAGCGCGACGGACACGTCGTTCGTCGGGTTGAGCCACTCGACGACCGCACCGGCGATGGCCAGCACGAACAGCAGGAACGGGAACCCGTCGCGCCGCTGGTCCTTCTCGAGCGACTCCTTGCCGAGCAGCCGGAACACCGCGCCGACGCCGTGCGCCATCGCGAGCCAGAACGTCACGAGCGGGTTCTGCTCGCGGAACACCGGTGTCGGTGCAGCCTGCGGCAGCTTCTTCGTCGTGGCCTGGGTGCGCGACGAACCACGCGTCCCGTTCCCACGGGACGACGTGGACGCGCGCGAGCGCGTGGTCGACTTGGTGCCTCCGGCCATGGGCAGAACCCTAATCCCCACTCAGGACAAACCAAGGGAGGCCCGCCGCAGCATCCGTGACGGACGCTGGACGGGCCTCCCGGTCGACCGCGATGAACGCGACTGACGCGACGAACGCGCTACGCCTCGATGACCACCGGGACGATCATCGGACGGCGGCGGTGCTTGGTGTTGACCCAGCGGCCGACCGTGCGGCGGACGACCTGCGCGAACGCGTGCGAGTCGCGCGTGCCGTTGGCGGCCGCCTCGGCGATCGCCTTGGCGATCTGCGGACGGACGTCGTCGAACACGGAGTCGTCCTCGGCGAAGCCGCGCGACTGGATCTCCGGGCCGATGACGCACTGGCCGGTGGTGAAGTCCACCGCGGCGAAGACCGAGATGAAGCCCTCTTCCGACAGGACACGGCGGTCCTTGAGGTCGGCGTCGGTGATCTCGCCCACGGTCGAGCCGTCGACGTACACGTAGCCGATGTCGAGCTGCCCGGCGACCGTCGCGACGCCGTCCTTCAGGTCGACGACGATGCCGTCCTGCCCGAGGATCACGTTGCGCGGCGGCACACCCGTCTGGATCGCCAGGTCGGCGTTCGCGTACAGGTGACGGTGCTCGCCGTGGACGGGCAGCACGTTGCGCGGACGCAGGATGTTGTAGCAGTAGAGCAGTTCGCCGGCCGAGGCGTGTCCGGAGACGTGCACCTTGGCGTTGCCCTTGTGCACGACCTTCGCGCCGAGCTTCGTCAGCCCGTCGATGACGCGGTACACGGCGTTCTCGTTGCCGGGGATGAGGGACGACGCGAGGATGACGGTGTCGCCCTCGCCGATCTCGATCTGGTGCTCGAGGTTCGCCATCCGCGCGAGCACGGCCATCGGCTCGCCCTGCGACCCGGTCGACATGTAGACGATCTGGTCGTCGGGGACGTTCTTCGCCTTCTTCGTGTCGATGAGGACGTTCTCGGGCACCCGGAGGTAGCCGAGGTCGGCGGCGATGGTCATGTTGCGGATCATCGAGCGCCCCATGAACGCGACCTTGCGGTTCGCGGCCGCGGCGGCGTCGAGGACCTGCTGCACACGGTGCACGTGCGACGAGAAGCTCGCCACGACGACCTTCTTGCGCGCCCGCATGATGATGTTCTCGAGCACCGGTCCGATGTCCCGCTCGGGCGCGGTGAAGCCCGGCACGTCGGCGTTGGTCGAGTCCGGCAGGAACAGGTCGACGCCGGCCTCACCGAGACGCGCGAACGCACGGAGGTCGGTGATGCGGTCGTCCAGCGGGAGCTGGTCCATCTTGAAGTCACCCGTGTGCAGGACACGACCGGCGGGGGTCGTGATCGCGACGGCGAGGGCGTCCGGGATGGAGTGGTTCACGGCGACGAACTCGAGGTGGAACGGGCCGAGCTGTTCCGTCTGGTCCTCGGCCACGACGAGCGTGTACGGCTTGATCCGGTGTTCCTTGAGCTTCGCCTCGACGAGCGCGAGGGTCAGCGTGGAGCCGATCAGCGGGATGTCGTCGCGGAGCTTCAGCAGGTACGGGACGGCGCCGATGTGGTCCTCGTGGCCGTGCGTGAGCACGACACCGAGGACGTCGTCGAGGCGGTCACGGATCGGCGCGAAGTCCGGCAGGATCAGGTCGACCCCGGGCTGGTGCTCCTCGGGGAAGAGCACGCCGGCGTCGACGATGAGGAGCTTGCCGTCGTACTCGTAGACGGTCATGTTGCGACCGATCTCGCCGAGTCCCCCGATGGGGATGACGCGGAGGGTGCCGGGTTCGAGCGGCTGCGGTGTGGAGACTTGTGTGGGCATTCGGTCCTACGGATTCGGGCGACGCGCGGGGAGCGCGCCGCGGTGTTCGCTAGCGGGTGGTGCCTGGCACCTTTGGCAGTGCGCCGCCGGCCGCTGCGTTGCGGTCGGGGCGGAAGTTCGAGAAGTCGGCGCCGGGCACGTCGTGCACGGCTTCGAGCGAGGTCTCGATGGCGTACGCCTCGGAGTCCTCGGGGCCGACGAGCGGCAGACGGACGCGCGGGCTGCCGATGCGGCCGAGCCCGTGCAGGATGTACTTCGCCGCGACGGTGCCGGGCACGTGGGTCATCACGGCGCGGACGAGCGGCTCGACGCGCTTGTGCTCGGCGGTGGCGGTCGCCAGGTCGCCGCGGTTCACGGCGTCGACGATGGTGCGGTACGGCGTGCTCGTGATGTTCGCGGTGACGCCGATCAGGCCCGTCGCACCGATGGACAGGTGCGGGAGCACGTTGGTGTCGTCGCCGGAGAAGTACATCAGGTCGGTGTTGTTCAGCACGCGGGACACCTCGGCGAAGTCGCCCTTGGCGTCCTTCACGGCGAGGATGTTCGGGTGCTTCGACGCGCGCAGGATCGTGTCGTAGGTGATCGGGATGCCCGTGCGCCCCGGGATGTCGTACAGGATCACCGGCAGGTCGGTCGCGTCGGCGATCATCCGGAAGTGGGTGAGCACGCCCGACTGGGTGGGCTTGTTGTAGTACGGCGTGACGATCATGACGCCGTCGGCGCCGGCCCGCTCGCTCTGCTTGTAGAGGTGGATCGCGTGCGCGGTCTCGTTCGACCCACCGCCCGTGATGATCTTCGCGCGGCCTGCGGCGACGGACTTGCCGACCTCGACCAGCCGGAGCTTCTCGGGGTCGGTCAGGGTGCTGGTCTCGCCGGTGGTGCCGGTGACGACGATGCCGTCGGCGCCGGCCGTGATGCAGTCGTCGATGTGCTGCTCGACGCCGGGCCAGTCGACCTCGCCGTCGGCCGTGAACGGGGTCACGAGGGCGACGAGGACCTGACCGAAGGGATTCTCACGCGGGGACACGGGCACCAGCGTACCGGGGATGGGCGCGATGGCCGCCGTCCGGGTGGACGGTCGCCTGCCTGCGGCGCGGACGGGAGGCCCGGATCGCGTCCGTCAGGCACCGCCCGTCCGGTGGGAAACAGGTTCCGGACGCTCAGGCGCGGTGCCACTCGAGGAAGCGGTAGCGGGTCCCCGTGCGGGATTCCTGCCACGCGCCCTCGTCGACGAGCGACCAGTCGGCCGACTCGTGGAGCGTCGGAGCGACGGTGTCGCCGGGCACGTCGACGTCGATGACGGTCTCGGACACACGCTCGGCACGGTCCAGCGCTGCGGCGTAGACCTGCCCGCCGCCGATGACCCAGACGGTCTCGTCGGCACCGCCGGCACCGTCGAGGGCGGCCACCAGCTCGTGCACGACCTCGGCGCCGTCCGCCGACCAGGACGGGTCGCGGGTGAGCACCACGTTGCGCCGACCGGGCAGCGGACGGAACCGCTCGGGCAGGGACTCCCAGGTGCGCCGGCCCATCAGCACCGTGGCGTCACCCGTGACCTGCTTGAAGTGCGCGAGGTCCTCGGGCACGTGCCAGGGCATGCCGCCGTCGGCCCCGATGACCCCGCCGGTCGACCGGGCCCACACCATGCCGATCATCAGACCGCGACCGCGGCCTTGATCGCCGGGTGGTGGTGGTAGCCGACGACCGTGAAGTCCTCGTACTCGTAGTCGTCGATGGAGTCCCTCGGTGCGAGCTCCAGGGTCGGCAGGGCGTACGCCGTGCGGGACAGCTGCTCCTCCACCTGCTCGACGTGGTTGTCGTAGACGTGGCAGTCGCCGCCGGTCCAGACGAAGTCACCGACCTCGAGCCCGGTCTGCGCGGCGATCATGTGGGTGAGCAGGGCGTACGACGCGATGTTGAACGGGACCCCGAGGAACATGTCCGCGCTGCGCTGGTAGAGCTGGCACGAGAGCTTGCCGTCGTTGACGAAGAACTGGAAGAACGCGTGGCACGGCGCGAGCGCCATGTCCGGGATGTCCGCCACGTTCCAGGCCGACACGATGAGCCGTCGGCTGTCCGGGTTCGTGCGGATCTGGTCGATCACCTGGGCGATCTGGTCGACGTGCTCGCCGGACGGGGTCGGCCACGAGCGCCACTGCACGCCGTAGACCGGGCCGAGGTCGCCGTCCTCGTCCGCCCACTCGTTCCAGATCCGGACGCCGTGTTCCTGCAGCCAGGTCGCGTTGCCGTCGCCGCGCAGGAACCAGAGCAGCTCGTACGCGATCGACTTGAAGTGCACGCGCTTCGTGGAGACGAGCGGGAAGCCCTTCGACAGGTCGTAGCGGAGCTGCGCACCGAACAGACTGCGGGTCCCGGTGCCGGTGCGGTCGCCCTTCGGCGTGCCCTCGGTGAGGACCCGTCGGAGCAAGTCCTCGTAGGGGGTCGGCACAGTGGGGTCGGGCTGCACGGTCTCGCTGTCGCTCACACACAGAAGACTACGTCGGCATGAGTAGCGTTGGCGGCATGGCAGACACGGCGGCAGAGCCGCTCTCGATCCTGATCGCCGGCGCGTCCGGTTTCATCGGCACCCCGCTCGTCCGCGCGCTGCGCGAAGCGGGCCACCACGTGACCACGCTCGTGCGACGCGAGCCGCACACAGCTACGGAGTTCCGCTGGGCCCCCGGGCGCCGCCCGCTCGACCCCGCCATCGTCGACGGCGCCGACGTGGTCGTCAACCTGGCGGGCGCGAACATCGGCAAGCTGCCCTGGACCCGCTCGTACCGCGAGGAGATCCGGCGCTCGCGCGTCGACGCGACCGACACCCTGGTCGAGGCGATGCAGCACGCCAGCACGCCCCCGGCGCTGTTCCTGTCCGGATCGGCCTCGGGCGTGTACGGCGACCGCCCGGCGGACGTCCTGCAGGACGACGCGGCGCCCGGCACCGGGTTCCTCGCCGAGGTCTGCACCGCATGGGAGGCCGCGGCGAACGCGGCGCCGGACGGCGTCCGCGTCATCACCCTGCGCACCGGCATCGTCATCGGCGAGGGCGGCGGCGCGCTCGCTCCCCTCATCCCGCTCACCCGGGCCGGGCTCGGCGGGCGTCTCGGCACCGGCGGGCAGCACTGGCCGTGGATCGCGCTCGAGGACGAGGTCGGCGCCATCGTGCACCTGGCCACGAGCCCGTCGGCGTCCGGGGTCAGCGGGCCGGTGAACCTGGCCGGGCCGGAGGCCGTCGTCGCCGACCGCATCACGAAGCGCGTCGCCGAGGACCTGCACCGGCCGTACCTGTTCCGGATCCCGGAGTTCGCGTTGCGCCTCGCACTGCAGGACGCGGCGGACGAGATGCTGCTGTCGAGTCAGCAGATGGTGCCGACGAAGCTGCTCGAGTCCGGCTACGCCTTCCGCTACACCCGCGCGTCGGACGCGGTCGACGCGGTCCTCTGACCGGGGGTCAGGCGCTCGCCCGCGACAGCGCGGTGCGCATCGCGGCGCGGGCACGCTTCCGGTCCCCCGCGGCGTCGTAGACGACCCCGAGCCGGTACCAGGCACGCCAGTCGGCAGGGTCCTGCTCGACGGCGGCCTGGTACTTCGGGAAGACCTCGTCGGCGGCCTCGCGCGTCGGTCGGCCGGAGGGCCGGACCGGCACGACGTCCTCCGGTGCGCCGCCCTCGGCCTCGAGGCGGGACCCGAGCCGGGTGATCCGGACACCGAACCGGAACTCGAGCACGAGCAGGAGTGCCCCGATCGCGGCGACGACGAACAGCGCGACGCCGATGCCGATCCCGATCGGGATGCCGGTCGCGATGAAGGCGACGGCCCGCTGCCCGACGAGCACGATGTAGAGCGCCAGCAGCAGGGTCATCAGCGCCGCACCCCAGAACGGCGACCGGATCGCGCGCCCGGCCCGCGCTGCACGTCCCACCGGGTCAGCCGATGCCGAGGACGCTGCCGAGGCCCACGGTGAGTCCGCGGGCGGACCCGAGTGCCGACAGCGCCGCCCGGATCCCGGCGACGTAGGCGACGTCGTCGTTGGTGTCGTGCCGGATGGTCAGGGTCTCGCCGGGGCCGCTGAGCAGGACGTCCTGCACCGCCTTCACCCCGGGCAACCGGAGCGAGTGGATCGGCACGCTCGCCACCTGCTGACCGCGGGCGCGTTGGTCGACGTGCGGGGCCTCGACCGGACCGACGTCGCGCCGCGCCTCGGCGATCAGTTCGGCGGTGCGCACCGCGGTGCCGGACGGCGAGTCGATCTTGCCGGCGTGGTGCGTCTCGACGATCTCGACCGAGGGGAACCACGGCGCCGCGATCGTGGCGAGGTGGGTGCCGAGCACCGAGCCGATCGAGAAGTTCTGGACCACGAGGACGCCCTGGTCGGGTCGCTCCTGCAGGGTGGTGCGGAGCTTCGCGAGACGGTCGGCCGACCAACCCGAGGTGCCGACGAGCACGTTCGCCCCGCTCGACAGGGCGTTCTCGACGATCGCGGGGCTGAGCGCCGGCACCGTCACGTCGACGACGAGCGCAGCGCCGCCGAACACCGACGGAGGCGCCTCGTGGGCACCGTCCTTCGACGACAGACGGGCGACGAGCTCGAACTCCGGGAGTTCCTCGACGACGGAGGCCACGAGGCCCCCGAGACGACCGGTGGCGCCGACGACGGCGACGGGAGTGACCATGCGGTCCATCCTAGGATCGACCCATGTCAGTCGAGGTCAGGACCGTGCCCGCCGATCTGCCCGAGGTCGACGTCCTGCTCGACGCGTACCTGGACGAGCGCGAGGCGACGTTCCCGAGCGCGCAGGGCACCTACTCGCGCAAGCGGACACCGGCTGCCGAGTTCACGCCGCCGAACGGCGTCTTCGCGGTGGCCTACGACGGCGGTACCGCAGTCGGGTGCGGCGGGCTCCGGCGGATCCCGGACGGGGTCGACGCGACGGGCGCCGACGACGTCCGGTTCGAGGTCAAGCACGTCTTCGTGACCCCGGGCGGACGGGGCAAGGGCATCGCGTCCGCGCTGATGGACCTGCTCGAACGGGAAGGTGCCGCGCTGGGAGCGACGAGCATCGTGCTCGACACGAACGACTCGCTCGTCGCTGCGGGCGCGATGTACCGCGGTCGGGGCTACGAGCGCGTCGCAGCGTTCAACGACAACCCGAACGCGACCGCCTGGTACCGCAAGCCGACGACCCGCTAGACGGGCTGGTCGACCGGCAGCCCGGTCCGCAGCTCCACCGGCAGGTGGGCCAGGTCGTTCAGGGCGACCACCTCGGCCGGCTTCGCGGAGCGGATCCGGATGATCGTGAGTGCGGTGTGCGCCACGTTCGTGCCCATCCAGCGCCACTCGGGGGCCTGGAACGCCTCGCGCACGAACCAGCCGATCACGGCGTTGTGCGTGATGAGCAGGTCGTGCCGGTCCTCGCGCGCCGGGGTGAACCACTCGGAGACGGCATCGCCCATCTGGGCCTGTCCTGCGACGATCTCCTCTTCGGTGACACCGCCGTACCAGCCCTGGTAGGCGTGCGGCATGTCCGGGGTCGGGCCGGAGGGGACGCAGTCGAACAGCAGTGTCGACGGTTCGGGCTGGATCGAGGGCAGCCGCTGCGCCAGGAACGCAGCCGTCTCGCTCGGGGCCTGCAACGGGGAGTGGTACACGCCGTCGAAGGGCAGGCCACCCAGTCGGTCGGCGACGAGCATCGCCTGCCGCTTGCCGCGCTCCGACAGCTTGCCGTCGCGGAGGCCGTGCTCGGCGTCCTGGTGTTCGCCGTGCCGGACGAGGTACAGGTAGTGGGACATGTCCGTGCTCAGCTGCCCATCCCGATCGCTGCGGCGAGTTCGTCCTGCTGCACCGCTCCGACCACCGACGTGATCGTCGGACGGGTCAGGAGGTCGCGGGCGAGTTCGAGCACGCCGTCGGTGGTGACCCGGTCGACGCGCTCCAGTGCGGTCGACAGGTCGGTGTACTCGCCGGTGCCGAGCTCGGACCGGCCGAGGCGGGTCATGCGGGCGTCGGAGTCCTCGAGCGAGAGGGTCAGGGCACCCTCGATCTGGCCCTTCGCGCGGCGGAGCTCGTCGTCGGTGATGCCGTGGTCCACCATGCGGCGGAACTCGGCGTCGATGATCTCGATGACCCCGGGGACGTTGTCGGGCGCGCAGCCCGCGTAGACGCCGAAGGCGCCGTTGTCGAGGTAGGCGGGCGCGAACGACGACACCGCGTAGGCGAGGCCGCGGCGCTCGCGGACCTCTTGGAACAGCCGGGAGCTCATGCCCCCGCCGAGCACGGCGTTCAGGACGCTGAGCGACGGCCGGCGGTCGTCGCGCAGGTCGAGTCCCTGCGAGCCGCGGAGCATGCTCACCTGCTCGGTCGGCCGGTGCACCACCGACAGCTTCGGCTCGATGGGGTCTGCCACGGTCTGGGGTGTGCGGCGCGCGAGCGGTTCGGCGCGCGGGGCGTCGTGGAACACCGCGGCGACCGCGTCGCAGAAGCGGTCGTGGTCGACGGCACCGGCGGCGGTCACGACGATGCCGTTCGGTGCGTAGTGCTCGCGGTAGTGGGCCAGGACCTCGTCGCGCTGGACCGCACGGATGCTGTCCGGGGTGCCACCGATGGGGCGACCGAGCGGGTGTCCGCTGAAAGCCGAGGCGAAGAACGCCTCGCCCGCCACGTCGGCCGGGTCGTCGGCGGCCATCGCGAGCTCTTCGAGGATGACGCCGCGCTCGACGGCGAACGCCTCCGGGTCGAGCACCGAGCCGGTCACCATGTCCCCGATGACCTGCACGGCCATCGGGACGTCGGCGTCCCGCACCCGTGCGTAGTAGCAGGTGTACTCCTTGGCCGTCGCGGCGTTGTGCTCGCCGCCGACCGAGTCGAACGCGATGGCGATGTCGAGCGCCGACCGGGTCTCGGTGCCCTTGAACAGCAGGTGTTCGAGGAAGTGGGTCGATCCGAACTGCCCGTCGCGTTCGTCCCGCGAGCCGACGCCGACCCAGAACCCGATGCTCGTGGAGGCGGCACCGGGAACGGCTTCGGTGAGCACACGCACACCCGACGGCAGCACGGTGCGGCGGACGAAGGCTCCGCCGGACGTCAGGAACGACGTGTCCGGGGCCCCGAGCGGCAGTGGCACTGGCTGGTTCATCGCAGACGAGCCTACTGATGCTCCGGAGCCCGCCGCCCAGTTTCCACAGGCGCACGGACTGTCACTCGAAGAGGGGTACAGAAATTGCGGACAGACCGACTCGTCTGTCTGTCCTCCTTGTGGTACAGTCGTTCACGCCGGATCGAAAGCCCCCCTAAGTTCCGATCCGGCGGCTCGGGACATCAGTCCTCGCGGCCACGAGTCCCCCCACTCGTCCGCGGAGCCGATGAACCAAGGAGCCACGCTGTGACGGTCGATTCCCCCCAACCGGCCGTCCAGCGTCTCCCTGGTCCGAGCACGAACCTCGCGTCGCCGGACGGGTCGAGCGTCCCCCCGACTCCCCGCTCCGGCGGCGCGAAGGTCCGCGTCCTCGAGACGGCCACGCGACTCTTCTACGAAGAGGGCATCCACAGCGTGGGCGTCGACCGCCTCATCTCCGAGGCGAGCGTCACGAAGGCGACGTTCTACAAGCACTACGGGTCGAAGGACAACCTGATCCTCGCCTACATCCGCACCCAGCACGAACGGGTGCAGGAACGCATGGAGCGGCTCGTCGCCGACGCCGGCTCCCCCGCAGCAGCCGTCCGCGCCTGGGTCGCCGCCCTCGCCGACGAGGTCAACGGCCCCGACTTCCGCGGGTGCGCCTTCCTGAACGCCGCCGCCGAGTACCACGACCCCCGTGACCCCGTGCGCGAGGTGGTCGCCACCCACCGCGACTGGTACACCGACCGGCTCGCCACCCTGCTGCAGGAGTCCGGCCACAAGCTGCCGGGCGACGGCGCCGACGAGCTCATGCTCGCGCGCGACGGCGCGATGGCCGGCGCCTACGCCGGTGACGCGATCGCCGCGACGGCCGCCCTCGGTCGCGTCGTCGACCGCGTCCTCGCCGACTGACGTCCGGCTGGTCCGCGCGCCGCGCGCATGCGCATGCGCCTCCCGTCCGCACCGTGCGCACTCCCGCACCCCGTGCGAGCTTCCCCGCTCCGTGCGCGCCTACAACCCCGCACCCACCCACCAAGGCCGCACCAGCCCGAGAAGGCGGCACCGTGCAGACGGGAGGAACGTGACGGGGCCGCACCGCGCCTCCCGTCCGCACCGTGCGCACTCCCGCACCCCGTGCGAGCTTCCCCGCTCCGTGCGCGCCTACAACCCCGCACCCACCCACCAACGCCACACCAGCCTGAGAAGGCGGCACCGTGCAGACGGGAGGAACGTGACGAGACCGCACCGCGCCTCCCGTCCGCACCGCGCGCACTTCTGCGCCCCGTGCGAGCTTCCCCGCTCCGTGCGAGCTTCCCCGCTCCGTGCGCGCCTACACCACCGCACCCACCCACCAACGCCACACCAGCTGACGAAACGAGCACCGCGCATCGGGCTTCGGGCACCCACCGAGGCTGCGGGTGTTGGCTGGGGGCATGGCCAACGACCCCAACTGGAACCTCCCCGAGGTCCCCTCGTTCACCCTGACCAGCCCCGACTTCACCGACGGCGGCGAGCTGCCGACCTCGGCGCGCGGCACCGACGCCGGTGGTGAGGACCGCTCCCCCGCACTCGAGTGGTCCGGCGCACCGGAGGGCACGAAGAGCTTCGTCCTCACCGTGTACGACCCCGACGCCCCGACCGGCTCGGGCTTCTGGCACTGGAGCCTGACGGACATCCCGGGCTCCGCGACCTCGCTGCCCGCCGGCGCCGGCACCGACGACGCCCTGCTGCCCGCCGAGGCACTCCGCCGGCGCAACGAGTTCGGCACCGACACGTTCCTCGGCGCCGCCCCGCCCGCGGGCCACGGCGTGCACCGCTACTTCTTCACGCTGAGCGCCCTCGACGTGCCGCTGCTCGAGGCGCCGGCCGACGCGACCCCCGCGGTCGTCGGGTTCGTGCTGCGCGAGCACCTGCTCGGCCGCGCACAGCTCGTCGGCACGCAGGAGACCCCCGCCGCGTAGAACGATCCCGCAACGACGAACGGCCGCCGTCCTGCGAGGGACGACGGCCGTTCGTGTGCCAGGGGAGGATCAGACGGTGGCGTCCGTCGACTCCTCGCGGGCGCCGCTGGAGTCGGTGTCCGACTCCTCGGCGACGACCGGCGCGAGCGACAGCTTGCCGCGGTCGTCCACCTTGGTGACCTCGACCAGGACCTTCTGGCCGACGCCCAGGACGTCCTCGACGTTCTCCACACGCTTGCCACCGGCGAGCTTGCGCACCTCGGAGACGTGGAGCAGACCGTCACGGCCCGGGAGCAGCGACACGAAGGCGCCGAACGTGGCGATCTTCACGACGGTGCCGAGGAACTGGTCCCCGATCTCCGGGTTGGTCGGGTTCGCGATCGCGTTGACCGACGCACGAGCGGCCTCGGCCGACGGTCCGTCGACGGCACCGATGTAGACGGTGCCGTTGTCCTCGATCGAGATGTCGGCACCGGTCTCGTCCTGGATGCCGTTGATCGTCTTGCCCTTCGGGCCGATCAGCTCGCCGATCTTGTCGACGGGGATCTGCACCGAGATGACGCGAGGAGCGGTGTCCGCCATCTCGTCGGGAGCGTCGATCGCCTCGTTGAGCACACCCAGGATGGCCGAGCGGGCCTCCTTGGCCTGCTTCAGCGCCGCGTCGAGCACCGTCGACGGGATGCCGTCGAGCTTGGTGTCGAGCTGGATCGCGGTGACGAACTCCGAGGTACCGGCGACCTTGAAGTCCATGTCGCCGAGGGCGTCCTCCGCACCGAGGATGTCGGTCAGCGCCGCGTAGCGGGTCTGACCGTCGACGGTGTCGGACACCAGGCCCATCGCGATGCCGGCGACCGGGGCCTTGAGGGGCACACCGGCGTTGAGCAGCGAGAGGGTCGAGGCGCAGACGGAGCCCATCGAGGTCGAGCCGTTGGAGCTGAGCGCCTCGGAGACCTGACGGATGGCGTACGGGAACTCTTCACGCGTCGGCAGCACCGGCACGAGGGCGCGCTCGGCGAGGAAGCCGTGCCCGATCTCGCGACGCTTCGGCGAACCCACACGGCCGGTCTCACCGGTCGAGTAGGGCGGGAAGTTGTAGTGGTGCAGGTAGCGCTTCTTCGTGACGGGCGACAGCGAGTCGATCTGCTGCTCCATCTTGAGCATGTTCAGCGTGGTGACGCCGAGGATCTGCGTCTCGCCGCGCTGGAAGATCGCCGAACCGTGGACGCGCGGGATCACGGCGACCTCGGCGTCGAGCGGACGGATGTCGGCGAGGCCGCGGCCGTCCATGCGGATCTGCTCGGTCAGGATGCGGCCGCGGACGACCTTCTTCGTGACCGACTTGTACGCGGCGCTGACCTGCGAGTTGGCGACCTCGGGCAGCTCGCCCGCGGTGACCTGCTCCGCGATGGCGGCCTTGACGCGCGACTTGAGCGCGTCGTCGGCGTCCTGACGCTCCGTCTTGGCGGCGATCTTGTAGACGTCACCGAGCTCGGAGAGCGCGAGGGCCTCGACGGCCGAGTAGACCTCGGGCGCGTACGGCGGGAAGACCGGGTAGTCCTGGATCTCCTTCGCCGACTGCGCGGCGAGCTTGGCCTGGGCGTCGACAAGCGACTTGAGGAACGGCTTGGCCGCCTCGAGCCCCTGCGCGACGATTGCCTCGTCGGGCTTGGTGGCGCCGCCCTGGATGAGCTCCCAGCTGTGCTCGGTGGCCTCGGCCTCGACCATCATGATGGCGACGTCCTCGTTGCCCGCCTCGTCCGTGACGACACGGCCGGCGACGGTGAGGTCGAAGACGGCGTCAGCGAGCTGCGACGCCTTCGGGAACGCGACCCACTGGTCACCGATGAGCGCGAGGCGCACACCGGCGATCGGGCCGGAGAACGGCAGACCGGAGATCTGCGTCGAGGCGGACGCGGCGTTGATGGCCAGCGCGTCGTAGAACTCGTCCGGAGCGATGCTCAGGACGGTGATGACGATCTGGACCTCGTTGCGCAGGCCGTCGACGAAGGACGGGCGCAGCGGCCGGTCGATCAGACGGCAGACCAGGATGGCCTCGGTCGACGGGCGGCCTTCGCGGCGGAAGAACGAGCCGGGGATCTTGCCGGCGGCGTAGGAGCGCTCCTCGACGTCGACGGTCAGCGGGAAGAAGTCGAATCCTTCACGCGGGTGCTTGCCGGCGCTGGTGGCCGAGAGGAGCATCGTTTCCTCGTCGAGGTACGCGGCGACCGCGCCCTGCGCCTGCTGTGCGAGCCGACCGGTCTCGAACCGGACGGTGCGCTTGCCGTACTTGCCGTTGTCGATGACGGCTTCGGCGAACTTGATCTCGGGACCCTCCAAAAGGGTGCCTCCTTGAAGTGTGTTCGGCAGGCCTTGGCGACGGCACTCGATGGTGCGTGCGCGCCGATCGTTCCGGACGCATGTCTGGCCAGCAGTAGAAGCACTCGGGAAACCGTTCCGGCCCGCGAGCCACCACCGATGACCAGCTCCGTGCCCGGCCTGCGCAGTGTTTTTTCGTGCGTCCGGGGAAACGGTCCCCGGACACGATGGACTTTACCAGTCCACAGGGAATCGGCGGCGCGGCTCGCGGACACCCGGGCGAGCCTCGGTAGCCTGCTGCCATGCGTCTCACCCCCTCGCGGGGCGTGCTCGTCGCGGCCGCCGTGGTCGTCGGCGCGCTCGTCGCCCCGGTCCTCACCGTTGTCCCGGCGACCGCGACGGAGTACCCGACCTGGCAGGACGTGCAGCGGGCCAAGGGCAACGAGACCGCCAAGCGTGCCGAGGTGACCAAGGTCCAGGCCGCGCTGCAGTCGGCGCAGGACGAGGCCGCAGCGAAGTCGCAGGCCGCGCTGACGGCCTCGTCGAAGGCGGACGCGGCCGAGGCGGAGCTGGCGGAGGCCACCCAGGCCGCCACGAGCCTCCAGGCCCAGGCGCAACGCGCGTCGGAGACGGCCGAACGCGCGCAGACGCGCGCCGGTCAGCTGGCGGCGAACCTGTACCGCGACGGCAGCACGAACCAGATGACCACCCGGATCGCGACCGCCGGCAACCCGGACCAGCTGCTCTACCAGCTGGGCGCCCTCGACCAGCTGTCGTCCACCTGGTCCGGCGTGATGGACGAGGCGTCCGTCGCGGCCGGCACGGCGTCGTCGCTGCACGAACAGGCCGAACGCGCCGAGGCCGAGCGGGCGACACGTGCGCAGGCAGCCGAGGAACGCTCCGCGGCGGCGAAGTCGGCCGAGGCCGTGGCGAACGCCGCCGTCGAGTCGACCGAGCAGCACAGCGACGAGCTGTACGCGCAGCTGGCGTCGCTCCGGGACACCACCGCCGAGCAGGCCGCCGGGTACGAGCTCGGGCAGAAGGTCGCGGCGCAGAAGGCCGAACAGCAGCGCAAGCGCGCGGCGGCGGCTGCAGCGCAGGCGGCGGCAGCAGCCTCGGCGAGCGCCGACACCGGCGGCGGGAGCACCAGCGCCAGCGGCGGCTCGGGCACGAGCTACCCGAGCACCGGCGGGGTCGTCGTGGACCCCGCTGCCGCGCAGGCCTACGCCCGGAGCGCCCTGGGTTCCTACGGCTGGGGCGACGACCAGTTCTCGTGTCTGGTGTCGCTCTGGACGCAGGAGTCCGGCTGGCGGGCGAACGCACTGAACGCCTCGAGCGGCGCCTACGGCATCCCGCAGTCGCTGCCGGCCGAGAAGATGTCGGCGGCCGGAGCGGACTGGCGGACGAACGCGAACACGCAGATCAACTGGGGGCTCGCCTACATCAAGAGCGCGTACGGGTCGCCGTGCGGTGCGTGGGGGCACGAGATGAGCGTCAACCCGCACTGGTACTGAGCTCCCGCGCTCACCGCCCCACCAGCCGCAGCGCCTGCAGCGGGCACAGCGTCACCGCGTCCGCAGCGGCGGCGCGTTCGTCCGGCCGCACCGGCACGTCGCGGGTGCCGCCGCCGTCCCGCGCGACCGGGTAGCCCCACTCGTCGCGCGCCAGCCGCTCGGCGAACAGCTCGGTGCACAGGCCGCGTCCCCGACAGCGGGTCCAGTCGACGTGCAGCGCGACGGGACCAGCGGCGGTGGCACCGCCCGGCGCGCCGCTCACGGTCGTCCCCCGACCAGGCACGTGCCCCGCAGGTGCGCCTGCACGTCGTCGTGGAACACGTCGAGCGCGCTCCGCACCATCCGTGCGACGCCGTCCGGGTGGTGGCAGGCCCCGCGTCCGTCGACGAGGCCAGCGATCCGCCGGACCTCGCCGGCCAGGTCGCCCGCCCGGTGCCCGGAGGCAAGGTCGGCGACCACCTCGGCGATCCGCGGCAACCCGTTCACGCACGGCCCGCAGCGCCCGGCGGACGCTCCGGCGAGCGCCGCGGCGAGTCCCGCGGTGACCCCGACCGGGCAGGTCCGGTCGTCGAGCACGGCCAGCACGCCGGCCCCGGGCGCCGCACCCCACGGTGCCAGTCCGTCGACGTCGAAGGGCGCGTCGAGCGCCGCGGCCGGCACCCAGGTGCCGCCCCACCCGCCGACCAGCACGGCTCGCGTCCGTCCCGGATCGGCCGCCGGGAGCCGGGAGGCGCCCAGCAGCTGCCCGAGCGGCGCACCCCCGGCGGTCTCCAGCACCACGGCACCGGGCGGGTCCGTCACGTCGCTGACGGTCACGAGGCGGGTGCCGGGAGCGCTCGCGCTGCCCACGCTCCGCGCCCACGCCGCCCCGTACCGTGCGACGAGCGCCGCCTGCGCGAGCGTCTCGACGTTCGACACCAGGGTCGGTCGTCCGCCCGGTCCACGCTCGGCCAGCCGGACGGTGCGGTCCTCCGGCAGACCTCGGCCACCGGCGACGGCGGAGGCGAGCGCCGTGGCCTGCCCGGCGACGAAGGTGCTGTGCGGCAGGGCGCGGACCGCGATCGTGACCGGGTCGGTGCCGGACCGGGCGTCGGTGCGTTCGGCCAGGGCCTGCCGGACCCGGTCGGCGAGCCGCTCGCTCGTGGCGACCACGGCCTCGGTCGCACCGATCGCCAGCGCCGCGACCACGATGCCGTCGAGCACCAGGTGCGGTGCTCGTCCGAGCAGGACGGCGTCCTTGCGGCTGGCGGGTTCGCCCTCGGCGCCGTTCGCGATGACGATCGGGGCACCGCGGCTGCCGCGCCGGGTCCGGCCCGCCACGGCGTCGAGCTTGCGGGCGAGCGGGAACCCGGCTCCGCCGCGGCCGTCGACCCCGGCGAGACCGATCTCGTCGATGATCCCGGGTCCCACGTGCGGGAGCGTCCCGTGCGTGCGGTGGTGGGTGTCGAGGCCGGGGCCGGGGGCGGCGAGGAGGCGTTGCGTGCCGGTCGGTGGCGGGACGGTGAGCGGGTGGGTCAGGGTCATCGGAGGGCCTCCCTCGGGGTCGGACGGAACGCGGTGACGCCAGCGGTGCAGCGCCAGGCGACGGCACCGAGGACGGCGGCGGCGCAGACCCCGGCGATCACCAGGAACCAGGCCGACGTGCCGTCGGTCCCGGTACCGATCGCGTGCGCCATCGCGATCGGCCACATGGCGTAGGCGGCCCAGTGCACGGCGCGGAACACGCGTGGTCCGATCACCCGGCGGAGCATCCCCGTGACGACGAGCACCACGAGCAGGTCCACCGCCAGGGTGCCGAGCCCGAGCCAGAACCAGCGGTACGCACCGGCGAACGGCACGAGGGCGTCGAGCAGGCGGAGTTCCGCCTCGGTGTCGAGCAGCAGCGTCACCACGTGCACGCCCACGAACACGGTGGATGCCAGGGCGACGTCCCGGTGCACGAGCTGCACGCCGAACCGTGGCAGGCCGGGGAGCGGTCGTCCGCCGCGGGTCACGATGCCGAGCAGGACCGTCAGGGTCAGGAGCACGACGGCGGCGACGCCCGTGCCGCGGCCGACCACCCAGAGCGCGGTGTCCATCAGGCGGCGTCCGCCCCGTCGACGCTGAGGGAACCGTCGGCAGCCTGGTCCTCCGGCCAGCCGCCGAGCCGCAGCACCGACCCGTCGGCCGCGACGAGTCGGGCCGCGCGGCCGCTCTGCCGGAGCCACTCCACGGCGCCGTGCCCCCGGACCACCGCGGCGGTCGTCATCGTGTTGGCGGTGGTGCACGAGGGGGCGACGACCGTCACTGACCGCCACACCGGGTCGGCGGGCAGGCCCCACCGCGGGTCGAGGATGTGGTGCCGCGCGGTCCCGTCCTGCTCCCAGCGGCGCTTCTGCGTGCTCGAGGTCGCGACGGACCACCCGGAAGCGATGCGGACGTGGTCGACGGGGTCGTCCGCCTGGTCCTGCACGCGCACCTGCCAGCCGCCGGAGGGGTCCGGGCCGGCCGTGGCGACGTCCCCACCGAGCGAGACGAGGGCGCCGACGCCGAGCCGCGCGGTGATGCTCGCGGCAGCCATGTCCGCCGCGGCGGCCTTCGCCGTGGCACCGAGGTCGAGCGTGACGCCCTCGGGGACCCGCAGGAACGTGCCGGAGAGCAGGATCCGCTGCCAGGCGGGTCGACCGTCGAGCGCTCGGGCGACGGTGTCGGGCGACGGGACCGGGGGCGCGTCGGCGAACGCGGCGTCGTACCCGAGGGACGCCATCCGCCGGCCGAGCGTCGGGTCGACGTCCCCGTCCGACAGTCGCGCGGCGTCGACGGCCTGGTGCACGAGGGTCGCCAGCAGCGGCGAGACCTCGGTGCCGCGCACCAGGTCGTCGGCGCGGGCGAGGAGCTCGGAGTCGTCGCGGAACCGACTGCACGCGGCGTCGACGGCGGCCGTGACCTCGCGGACGCACGACTCGGCGGCGGCGAGGTGGCGGCGGTCGCGGTGGTCCAGGACGACCCGGGCGGTGGTGGTCCAGAGGTCCCACTCGGCGGCGGCGCGCACGGTCAGGAACCCGTCGTCGTCGTGTCCGACGACCCACCGGTGGTGCCCTGCGAGACCCCGGTGTCGGTCGACGTGTCGGTCGACGACGACGAGGACGAGGACCCGGAGTCGGTGGCGGCATCACTCGACGTCCCGGTACCCGAACCGGAATCCGTCGTCGTGCTCGTGGTCGTGGACGTGTCGGTCGTCGTCGTGCCGGCCTGCTCGTGCCCGAACCACAGCCCGGCGCCCGTGACCGTCGCGACCGCGAGTCCGCCCAGGCTCACGAGCGCACTCGTGATCCGTGCGGACCGCCTGCCGGTGCCTCTGGTGTCCATCGGTCCTCCTCGTCGTCATGACGAGGTTCCCGAGGCCACCGATGAGCGAGCCGCCAGCCGGCCCCACTCCGACCCCACGAACCCTGTGGTCCGCCTAAGAGCGGGCCGCGGGGTCAGCGGTCCGGGTCAGTGGCCGAGGCCACCGAGCAGGCTCGCGAAGTCCGCGGTCGCGGGGAGCGCGTCGGCTTCCTGCGGGGCCCGACGGGAGGCCCGGATCGCCCAGGCCAGGTCGACTCCGGCCCGACGGATGCGTCCGTCCAGGGCCGCGGCGTCACCGTCGCTCCCCCAGTCGTCGGTCGCGGCGAAGACACCGGTCGGCACCACCGCTGCGCGGAGGTACGCGAACACCGGGCGCAGGGCGTGGTCGATGGCGAGCGAGTGCCGCGAGGTCCCGCCGGTGGCGCCGAGGAGGACGGGCAGGTCGGCGAGCGAGTCCTTGTCGAGGATGTCCAGGAACGACTTCGCGAGACCGCTCACGCCGGCCGTGAAGATCGGCGTGACGAAGACGACCGCGTCGGCCTCGACCACGGCGGCCATGGCGGTGGACAGCGCGGGCGCGGCGAACCCGGTGAGCATCGCGTCGGTGATCTCGTGGGCGAGCGGCCGGAGCTCGACGTGCAGGACGTGTGCTGGCGTGCCCGCGGCGACCAGCGCGGCCACGGCGGCCTCTCCCAGGCGGTCGGCGAGCAGGCGGGTGGAGCTGGGCTCGGAGAGTCCGGCGGAGACGACGGCGATGGTGGTCATGGTGGTTCCCGACTTTCGATGCGTTTGCATGAACATCGTACCGAACCGTTCGACACGCGCAACCATTCCCGCAGAACGGAGAACGCCCCGGTCCTCTCGAGGAGGACCGGGGCGTTCGGTCAAGCCGTGGGGCGTCGACTAGCGGCGCAGGCCGAGGCGCTCGATGAGCGCACGGTAGCGGGCGATGTCGACGTCGGAGAGGTAACCGAGGAGACGGCGACGCTGACCGACCATGAGCAGCAGACCACGACGCGAGTGGTGGTCGTGCTTGTGCTCCTTGAGGTGCTCGTTCAGGTCGTTGATACGACGCGTCAGAACGGCGACCTGGACCTCGGGGGAACCGGTGTCGCCCGGGTGGGTCGCGTACTCTTCGATGATCTCCTGCTTGACCTTCGCGTCAAGTGCCATGCGTAGATCCCCTTTCAGTCCGTTGCGCGGTGCCCGTGCCTGATGCACGAGCGCTCTTTGTCCGCGGCCGTTCGACGGCAACCGCGCAAGACTAGCAGAGTCCTAGACCGTCCTGGCGCGCAGGCGACGACGACGCGGCGCGGGCAGCAGGCTGCGGACGAGCCCGACGAGCGTCGCGCCGAGCAGTCCGCCGAGGCCGTTCGACAGCACGTCGCGGGGGTCGGCGACGCGGTAGGGCAGGTAGGTGGCCTGCGCGAACTCGATGCCGGTCGACAGGGCGACCGCGACCAGGGCCCCGAGGATCCACCAGCGCCGTGGCAACCAGAGCGCGGCGAGCATGCCGACCGGCACGAACATCGCGATGTTGGCGAGGAACTCGGTGCGCTCGTACGTGAACCAGGCACCGTGCGGCAGCTGCTGGACCCAGGCGATCGCGTGCAGCACGAACGAGTTCTGTGCCGATGTGAACACCTGCGGGGTCAGCGTCATCCGCCAGATCACCCAGGCGTACGCCGCGGTCACGGCGAGGAGGAGGAGTCGACGGAACATCCCGGTATTGTGCAACACCGCCCTGCGCGGTCGCTGGAGCACTCCTGGCAGAGGCCGTCGGCGGACCTGGACGAACGCCCCCGTGGCCTGGTCAGGACTCCCCCGCACCTGTCAGCATGGGGAGCGAACAGGGAGGACCGCCGGATGCCGGAGGACCAGGGGATGCGCAGGTCGGCGCACCGGCAGTGGCTGTGGATCGCGGCCGCGGTCGTCGCCGTCGCCGCGGTGGTCACGACGCTCGTCGTGGTCGTGCCGCACGGCAGCGGGCCGGATGCCGACCCGCCGAAGAGCGGACGTGACGTCGTGACGCGGAAGACCGCGGAGCAGGCGTTCCCCGGCGGACTCGCGCACCAGCCGTCGGCGGTGAACCAGCCGGGCATCCGCGAGCGCCAGGCACGAGCCGCCGGACACGACGACACCGCGGCGCAGATCGCCCGCATCGCCGACCAGCCGATCGCGACCTGGCTCACGAACTCCTCGCGGTCCGAGACGCGCGCGACCATCCGCGCGGTCGTCCGGAACGCCGAGCAGCAGCGGGCCACCCCGGAGTTCGTGCTGTACACCGTGCCGGACCGCGACTGTGGCAGCTACTCGAAGGGCGGCACCGCCGACGACGCGTACCTGCCGTGGGTCCGGTCCGCCGTGCGGGCGATGGCCGGGTCCGGGGCCGTCGTGCTCGTCGAGCCGGACGCGATCGCGCAGATCCAGAACTGCCAGCGCCTGCGCGACTCCCGGCTCCCCCTGCTCCGGAAGGCCGTGGACGCGCTGACCGGGCACGGGCTGACGGTGTACCTCGACGGCGGCAACGAGAACCGCGTCCCGACCGCGACGATGGCCGACTGGCTGCGGCAGGCGGGTGTCGATCAGGTGCAGGGCTTCTTCACGAACGTGTCGAACTTCTACCGCGTCGACCAGGAACGCGCCTACGCCGACGAGCTCGCCGACGCGATCGGTGGTGATCCGCACTTCGTCATCGACGTCTCCCGCAACGGGCAGGGCTGGCGCGGGACCTGGTGCAACCCCGAGGGCGCGGGGCTCGGCCAGGCCCCGCACGTCACCGGTGGATCGAGCCGACTCGACGCCCTGCTGTGGGTCAAGACGCCGGGACTCAGCGACGGCACGTGCAACGGCGGACCGGCCGCCGGGCAGTGGTGGGAGTCCTACGCGCTCGGTCTGGTCGAGAACCGCAAGCGCGACTGACCCGTGGCCGGGGTGTCGGTGCCCGGTGGTTGCATGAGCGCATGACCCCGACCGACAGCCGGCGCTCCGTCGTCCCGCCCTACCTGCTCCACGCCGTGGCCCAGGCGGCTGAGTTCCCCCGCGCGGCATCGGCCGCGCGCACCGCACTGGCGTCGCTCGAGCTCGTGCAGAGCCCGAAGCACCAGCACCTGGTCGCCCCGCGCGGCGTCAGTGTCGGCGTCGACGGCAGCGGCACGGTCGACCGGTCGCCCCGGCGCACGATCGCCGACGCCCGCGGCACGACGACCCTGCCCGGCACGGTCGTCCGGAACGAGGGCGACCTCGAGACCGGTGACGCGGCCGTCGACGAGGCGTACGCCGGACTCGGTGCGACCCACGCCTTCTGGCTCGACGTCTTCGGTCGGGTGTCGATCGACGGCGCCGGGCTCCCCCTCGACGCCACGGTCCACTTCGGGCAGGACTACGACAACGCCTACTGGGACGGCAGCCGGATGGTGTTCGGTGACGGCGACGACGAGGTCTTCCGGCGGTTCACGATCGCCCTCGACGTCATCGGTCACGAGCTGGCGCACGGCGTCACGCAGTACACGGCCGACCTCACCTACCAGGGGCAGTCCGGGGCGCTGAACGAGTCCGTCAGCGACGTGTTCGGCTCCCTCGTGGCCCAGTACGCGGCAGGGCAGACCGCCGAACAAGCGAGCTGGCTCATCGGCGAGGGGCTCTTCACCGATGCCGTCCACGGCGACGCCCTGCGGTCGATGCGGGCACCCGGTACCGCCTACGACGACCCGGTGCTCGGCAAGGACCCGCAGCCCGCGACGATGGCCGACTTCGTCGTGACGACCGACGACGCCGGCGGGGTGCACACCAACTCCGGCATCCCGAACCACGCGTTCTTCCTGGCGGCGACGGCGATCGGCGGGTACGCCTGGCAGGGTGCCGGTGCCGTGTGGTGGGACGCCCTGACCTCGGACGCCGTCACCGCCTCGATCGACTTCGCCGGGTTCGCCGCCGTCACGATCGACGCCGCCGCCACCCGGTTCGGCGACGGGGCAGCGGAGCACGCCGCCGTGCAGGGCGCCTGGCGGACAGTGGGCGTGCTCGCCTGAGCACGCCACCGGCGCGTACGGTCGGGAGCATGCGCATCGAGGTCCGTCGTTCCGGGGGCTTCGCCGGCACCACGCGGCGCTGGCGGGTCGACACCGACACGAGCGGTGACCCCGCGGCGTGGTCCGAGGTCCTCGACGCGCTCCCCCGCACCGCCGCGACGCCGTCGCCGTCCGGGCCACCGGTCCCCGACGACTTCACGTGGACGATCACCGTCGAGCGCACGACCGTGACGTTCCCGGGCCGACGCCTGGACGGACCGTGGGCCGACCTCGTCGCGCGCGTCCGATCTGCAGGCGACCCGTCCTGAGCCAGCAGGCACAGGACGGGCTCGCCACGGGCCTCCCGGCTCAGGCCACGTCGATGACCGTCAGGCGACGTCGATGACCGTCAGGCGCCGTGTCGGGCGGGTCATCGCGACGTAGACCGCGGCGGCGGGGCGCGCGGCGTCGCCCCCGACACGGTCGGGGTCGACGAGCAGCACGCCGTCGAACTCGAGGCCCTTGGCGTCGGCCCCGGTGAGCACCGTGAGCGACCCGGCGTGCGGCGCGGCGAGCCCGCGCACGTCGGCCTCCGTGCGGGCGAGGCGCTGCCGGACGGCGTCGACCTCGGACTCGGGGACGATCACGCCGATGGTGCCGGCACCGATCCGCGACCGTTCGGCGTCGGCGACCGACACGACGGTGTCGAGCAGGTCGGCGCGGGCGACGCGGACGCGCTCGACGGGGTCGCCGTCGCGCACGGCCTCGTTCCGGGTGACGGTGAGGCCGGCACCGTCGGCGAAGACGCCGGCGGCCTCGACGATCGACCGCGGGGTGCGGTAGTTCACGGTGAGCTGTTCGATGCGGTGGTCGAGCGGCACGAGCGGCGCCCGGCCACGGCGACGACGGGCCAGCGCGCCGAGCACGTCGTCCCAGGTGCGCGCGGCCCCCGGCGAGGAGCCCTGCGCCATGTCGCCCACGATCGTGAAGGACCGCAGCGGGTTGCGGCGGGCGAGCACGCGCCACTGCATCGGCGACAGCTCCTGCGCCTCGTCGACCACGATGTGCCCGTAGGTCCACTCGCGGTCGTCGGCCGCGCGTTCGGCCGTCGACCGGGGGTCGCCGCCCTCGGCGAACGAGCCGGCCACCTGTTCGGCGGTGACGATGCCCTCGACACCCATGTTCTCGATCGCCTGGCGGGCGTTCTCGATGTCACGGTTGCGGCTGGCCTTCGCCGCGCGCTTGGCGGCGCCGCCGGTCGGGTCGAACGGGCCGAGCAGTTCGGCGGCCTCGTCGAGCAGGGGGACGTCCTCGACCGTCCACGCCGCACCACGGGCCCGGTGCAGCAGGGCGCGGCGCTCCGGGGTCCAGTCGGGGGTCAGCGACGCGAGCCAGTTCGGGCGGGCGTACAGGTCCTCGAGGAACTTCTCCGGCGGCAGCGGCAACCACGCGGTGTTGAGCAGCACCCGGGCGTCGTACGAGCTCCGGATGTCCTCGCGCAGGACCTTCTCGTCGGCCTCGTCGACCGTCGTCCCACGCTCGCGCAGCTGGTCGGCGAGCAGCCGGGTCATCGCGTCGAGCGCGAGCTTGTTGAACGTCACGCGCGCGGCGTTGTGGGGCTTGCCGCGGTCCTGTGCGCGCTTCATCGCGTCGGCCACGAGCTGCGGCGGCACGACGAGCCGCTCGCCCTCGACGTCGAGCGTCACCGACTCGGTCGGCACCACCTGACGGGAGCGCACCGCGCGGCGCAGGAGTGCGGCCGTCTGCGCGGAGCCCTTCACGGCGGCGACGTCGCGGGCGTCGTGCGTCGTCGCGTGCACACCCGGGTAGAGCGACCCGAGCGAGGCCATCACGACGCCGGTCTCGCCGAGCGACGGCAGGACCTGTTCGATGTACGTCAGGAACGCCGGCGACGGACCGACCATCAGGACCCCGGAGCCCCGCAGCCGCTCGCGGTACGAGTACAGCAGGTACGCGGCACGGTGCAGCGCCACGGCGGTCTTGCCGGTGCCGGGGCCGCCCTGCACGATCAGGACGCCCTCGAGCGGGGAGCGGATGATCCGGTCCTGCTCGCCCTGGATCGTGGCGACGATGTCGGTCATCCGGCCGGTGCGTTCCGCGGTCACCGCGGCGAGCAGCGCCCCCTCGCCCTGCAGGTGGGTGCGTTCGTCGTCGTAGAGCGCGGCGTCGAACACCTCGTCCTCGACACCGACGACCCGACGGCCCTCGAGTGACAGGTGGCGGCGCGAGCGCATCCCCATCGGGTGCGCCGCGGTGGCCTGGTAGAAGGCGCTGGCACCGGGCACGCGCCAGTCGAGCAGCAGCGGGCGGTGGTCGGCGTCGCGGAGCCCCACGCGGCCGATGTACCGGAAGGCGTCCTCGGCGCTGTCGGGTTCGGAGACCTCGAGCCGTCCGAAGACCAGACGGTCCCCCACACGCTCGAGCGTCGCCACGGTGTCTTCGTAGAGCCGGGCGTACGCATCGCGCTCGCTGCGGCTCTGGTGGTTCCCGCCGACCGCCTGACGACGGGTCTCGGCGAGACGCTGTTCGGCCTCGGCGGTCAGCTCGTCGAGACGGCGGAAGAGGCCGTCCACGTAGCCGCGCTCGCGGTCGATCTCGGTCGGTTCGGACACACGCAACCCTTCGGGAAGAGGGGAATCCAGTGTACTGCCCGCTGGAGCCCCGCAGTTCCCGAAGGGTCGTCGCTCACATCTCTTCGTGCGTGTCCGGGTCGGCGTCCCAGAGCCGGCCGCGCTCGAGGCCGGAGATGGCCTGCACCTCGGCGTCGGTCAGCTCGAAGCCGAACACGTCGAGGTTCTCGCGCTGCCGGGTGGCGTCGGCCGACTTCGGCACCGGCACGGCGCCGAGCTGGACGTGCCACCGCAGCACGACCTGGCCGGGGGTCACACCGTGGGCCGCTGCGGCGTCGGTGATCGGCTGCTCGGTGAGGAGCTCCGAGCGGACCGCGAGCGGGCTCCAGCTCTCGGTGACGATGCCGAGCTCCTGGTGCACCTTCCGCAGTGCCGCCTGCGGGAAGTACGGGTGCAGCTCGACCTGGTTCACCGCCGGTGCGACGCCGGTCGCGTCGATGATGCGACGCAGGTGCTCCGGCGTGAAGTTCGAGACGCCGATCGAGCGGACCTTGCCGCTGTCGCGCAGGTCGACGAAGGCCTTCCAGGTGTCGACGAACCTGTCCACCGACGGGTTCGGCCAGTGGATCAGGTACAGGTCGACGTGGTCGAGCCCGAGGTTGCCCAGGGTCTCGTCGATCGAGCGGTGCGCCTCGTCGTAGCCGTGGTGCCGGCCGGGGAGCTTCGACGTGACGACGAGGTCCTCGCGCGCCACCTCGGACTCGCGGACGGCGCGACCGACGGCGTCCTCGTTGCCGTAGTTCAGTGCGGTGTCGAGCAGCCGGTAGCCGCTCGCGATCGCGGTGCCGACCGCGGCCGCACCCTCGTCGCCGTTCAGCCCGTAGGTGCCGAGGCCGAGCTCCGGGAACCGGTGGCCGTCGTTCAGCTCGATGGTCGGGGCACCGACCTGCATCAGCGCACCCCGAGCAGGTCGATCACGAAGATCAGGGTCTTGCCGGACAGGAAGTGGCCGCCACCGGCGGGACCGTAGGCGAGCTCCGGCGGGACGACGAGCTTGCGGCGACCGCCGACCTTCATGCCGGGGATGCCCTCCTGCCAACCGCGCACGAGCGCCGCGAGCGGGAAGTCGATGGGCTCACCGCGGTTCCACGAGCTGTCGAACTCCTCGCCGGTCTCGTACTCGACGCCGGCGTAGTGCACCTTCACGGTCGACCCGGCGCTCGCGACGTCGCCGTCACCCTCGACGATGTCGGTGACGACGAGATCGGTGGGGGCCGGGCCCTCGGGCGCGTCGAACTCGGGCTTGCTGTTGAGGTCAGTCATGCGATCCAGTCAACCAGAGCGCGGCAACGGCAGACGCAACGACCGTCCAGGCCGCAGAATGGTTCCACCGTGACACGACCCACTCCCGCACCGCCGCACCGCCGCCTGCTCGCCGACCTCACCCCGCTCCGCCGATCCCCCGCCTTCGCCCGGCTCTGGGCGGGCACCGCCATCGCCGGGATCGGCACGCAGATGACCACGGTGGCGGTCGGGCTCGAGGTGTACGAGATCACGCACTCCACCTTCGCGGTGGCGCTCGTGGGGGTCATCGCCCTGCTGCCGATGGTGGTCGCGGGCCTGTACGGCGGCATGCTCGCCGACGCCTTCGACCGCCGCACGGTCGCGCTCGTGTCGTCGATCATCGCTTGGGTCGCCGTCGCCCTGATCGCCACCCACTCGTGGCTCGGGCTGCACAGCGTCGCCCTGCTCTACGTCCTGGCGACCGTGAACGCCGTCGCCGCGACCGTGAGCAACGCCTCGCGCTCGGCGATCGTCCCGCGACTGGTCGGCACGGACCTGCTGCCCGCGGCGAGCGCCCTGGGCGGGATCGCCTCGGGCTTCCAGGTCACGGTGGGTCCGGCGGTCGCCGGTGTGCTGATCGCGAGCGTCGGGTTCGCGCCGACCTACACGATCGACGTCGTCCTGTTCACGTTCGCGTTCCTCGGGGTGTTCACGCTGCCGCGCATGGCCGCCGACCACGGTGCGCTCCGCCCGGGGCTCAGCTCGCTCATCGAGGGTGCGAAGTTCCTGCGGCGGTCGCGCAACATCACCATGACGTTCGTGCTCGACATCGTCGCGATGACGTTCGGGCAGCCCCGCGTCCTGTTCCCCGCGATCGGGGCGCTGGTGATCGGCGGCGGATCGATCACCGTCGGCACGCTCACGGCCGCGTACGCGATCGGTGCGCTGCTGTCGAGCGTCTTCTCCGGCCCGCTCGGGCACGTGCGCCGCCAGGGCGAGGCCGTCGGCTGGGCCATCACGGCGTACGGCGGCGCGATCGCCGCGTTCGGTGTGGTCATCGCGCTGGCGCACGTGCTCGGCGGGCGCTCAGGCGAAGCGTTCGGTGTCGAGATCCTGCCGGCGCTCGGGCTCGCGGCGCTGTTCCTGGCGATGGCCGGCGGTGCGGACAACGTCAGCTCGGTGTTCCGGAACACGATCCTGCAGGCGGCGTCGCCGGACGGCATGCGCGGGCGGCTGCAGGGCATCTTCATCGTGGTCGTCACCGGAGGCCCTCGGCTCGGTGACCTCTACGCGGGTCTGGTCGTCGCGGCCGGCATCGCGTACCCGCCGATCATCGGCGGGGTGCTCATCGTCGCGCTCGTCGCGCTGCTCCTCCGCCTGGTCCCGTCGTTCCGCCGCTACGACGCCCTGCACCCCCACGCCAACTGACGCCCGAGATTCGGGCTCGCTGCGCCGAGACTCGGCCCCAGCGACGGTCCTCGGGCCGGGGAGCGCGTGATCTGTCGTTCAGCCCGAGACTCGACAGCGGCCGCCGGACGCGACCAAGGGCCGGACGGGAGGCCCGTGGCGGGGCCGCCACGGGCCTCCCGTCCGCCACGTGTCGGGTACCGTACAACGCATGCCGGACAGCGCATCGCGCGATCTCCAGCGGACGGGAGTCCGCGCCGTCGTCCGGCGCACCTACCACTCGGTCATCCGGCACCGCGTCGTCGACGCGGCCGCGTCGCTGACGTTCTTCGCGCTGCTGACCGTGTTCCCGACGGCGCTGACGGTGGTGTCCGCGCTGTCGATCGTGGACCGCGAGGGCGACAGCCTGTCCGACATCATCGGCGTACTCGGGTTCATCCTGCGACCGGAGACGGCGGAGCACCTCGAGACCCCGCTGCGGCAGCTGCTGACCCTCGACAACCCGTGGCTCGGCTTCGCGATCGGTGTCGTGCTGACGCTGTGGTCGCTGTCCGGGTACGCGACGGCGTTCGGGCGCGCCATGAACACCTCGTACGAGGTCGAGGAGGGGCGGCGGATCTGGAAGTTCCGCAGCATGATGCTGCTCGTCACGCTGCTCGTGATGGTGGGCGGGGCGATCGCGATCGTCATCCTGCTCGGCACCCCGACGATCTCGGCGGCGATCGTCGCGTCGTTCGGTTGGGCGCCGTGGATCGACGACGTGTGGAACGTCGTGAAGTGGCCCGTGCTCGCCGCCGACCTGGTCGTGATGGTCGCGGTCCTGTACTACGCGACCCCGAACGTGAAGACGCCGCAGCTGCGGTGGGTGTCCGCCGGTGCCGCGTTCGCCATCGTCACCTGGGCGCTCGCGACCCTCGGCTTCGCCGTCTACGTCGAGACGATCGGCGGCGGCAACCGTGCGTACGGGTGGCTCGGCGGCGGGATCCTGCTGCTCGTCTACCTGTACATCTCGAACTTCGTGCTCGTGGTCGGCGGCGAACTCGACTCCGAGGTGATCCGGATGCGGCAGCTCCTGGCCGGCATCGAGGCCGACGAGTCGATCCGGTTGCCGCTGCGCGACGTGACGCGGAACTTCACGCTGGCCCGCTGGCGCGACGCCGACATCGCGGCTGCTCGGCACGTCCGGAGCGTCGCGGCGCAGGTCGCTGCCGACGAGGACGTCGAGCCGACCCCGGCGCAGGAGCACCTGCGCGACGTCGCGCAGCAGGTGCGCGTCGGCGAGGCACCGATGCCGTGAGGCGGTTGCGCCGCCCGTGCTCGCGCGTCAGCGCTCACGCGCCGCTTGGTCCAGCATCTCCTCGGTGACCACCGGGATCGCGCCGGTCGCGAGCTCGATGCCGGACAGCCGCGCCGGGCTCAGCACACGCTGCACCTGGTCCTCGTCCATCAGGCCGGCCGCGACGACGAGCGTCGAGATCGGCGTCGACGTCGTCAGTGCCGTGTGCGCGATCGACGCCGCCGCCGCGTAGCCGATGTACGGGGTGAGCGCCGTGACCACCCCGACGTTCGTGTCGACCTGCGCCGCGAGCTTCGCCTCGTTCGCCTCGATGCCGGTCACGCAGTGCTCGCGCAACGTGGCACAGCCCCGCGACATCCACTGCAGCGACTGGAGGATCGAGTGCGCGATGATCGGCTCGAACGCGTTGAGCTGCAGCTGGCCACCCTCGGCTGCCATCGTCACCGTGGTGTCGGCGCCGACCACGGCGAACGCGATCTGGTTCACGACCTCGGGGATCACCGGGTTCACCTTGCCCGGCATGATCGACGAGCCCGCCTGGCGCGCCGGCAGGGTGATCTCGCCGAGCCCCGCCTGCGGCCCCGACGCGAGCAGCCGCAGGTCGTTGCAGATCTTCGAGAGCTTCGCGGCACTGCGCTTCACCGTGCCGGACAGCGTCATGAAGGCGCCGGCGTCGCTCGTCGCCTCGATCAGGTCCGGCGCCGTCACGACGTCGATGCCGCTGGCGTCCTGCAGCTGCCGGCGGACCTCGTCGCGGTAGAGCGGGTCCGCGGTGATCCCGGTGCCGATCGCCGTCGCGCCGAGGTTCATCTCGGCCAACAGCGGCAGGACCTTGCGGAGCAGGTCGGCGTCCTCCTGGATGGTGTGCGAGAACCCGGTGAACTCCTGCCCGAGGGTCATCGGCACGGCGTCCTGCAGCTGTGTCCTGCCGACCTTGAGCACGTCGGCGAAGGCGTTCCCCCGCTCGGCGAACGCCGCGGAGAGCTGCTCGAGCTGCTCGATGAGCCGCCGGGCGGAGAAGATCATCGCGATCTTGATGCTCGTCGGGTACGTGTCGTTCGTCGACTGGCTGCGGTTCACGTGGTCGATCGGGTGCAGGTACCCGTAGTCGCCCCGCTCGCGGCCGAGGAGCTCGAGGGCCCGGTTCGCCAGGACCTCGTTCGTGTTCATATTCGTGCTCGTGCCGGCGCCGCCCTGCACGACGTCGACGACGAACTGCTCGCGCAGGGCACCGTCACGCACCTCCTGCGCAGCACGGTCGATGGCGTCGGCGCGCTCCTCGTCGAGGACCCCGATCGCCCGGTTCGCCCGCGCCGCCGCCTGCTTCACCGTGGCGAGGGCCTCGATGAGGTCCGGGTACACCGAGATCGGCACCGACGTGATCGGGAAGTTCTCCAGCGCGCGCAGGGTGTTGATGCCCCAGTAGGCGTCGATCGGGACCTCGCGCGACCCCAGCGAGTCGCTCTCGGTACGGGTCTGCGCCCCTGCGGGGGCCTGTGCTGCTTCGTTGCCGGTCACACGTCGAGGCTAGCCCAGTCCGTCCGGCCGGTCCGGGACGAGCTCGGGGTGTGTGCGGGCCCGCGCCGGAGCGCGCACATGGTGAGCAGGAACGGTCGGGTCGCCGGAAGGCACCCGACCATTGCTGCTCACGATGCGCGCGTCGCGCGCGCCCCGCGTCAGTGGAACTGGGGCACGATGAGGTAGATGCCGTACAGGACGACGGCGCCGCAGACCGCGTAGCAGAGGATCGCGAGCGCCCGGAAGGCACGCACCGCGGTCGTCGCTCCGGCGGGGTTCGGGAACCCGGCGGTCGCCGGACCGATCGTGCCGTCGTCCTTCACGGTGAACTTGCCGGCGCGGGTGTCCGCGGCGCTCCAGAAGCGGAGGCCGACCGAGTAGACGGCGACGACGAAGCAGGACGAGACCACGGCGACGAGCGCCACGGTGAGGAATGCAAACCAGTCGATGCCCATCAGCGACGGCCTCCCTTGCGTGCGGCCATGCGGCGGAGCGTGCGCTCGCGGCTCAGTGCGGCGCGACGGTCGGCGACGGCGTCCGCACGCTTCTTGCGCTGCAGGTCGCGCAGTTCCTTGCGGGTGTACACGGCGTTCGCGGCGACGTCGACCTCGATGGCCGATGCCTGCTCGTGCGGCTTCCGGAGCGACCACAGGTACAGGCCGAGGATCACGGCGGCACCGACGACCGCGTCGATGACGAGCCCGACGACGCCGAGGCGTGCGATGCCCGACGCCACGGCGCCCACGGCTGCGGCGGCGGGCAGGGTGATGAACCAGGCGATCACGATCTTGCCGGCGGTGGACCACTGGATCTTCGAGCCGCGGCGGCCGAGCCCGGCACCGATGATCGAGCCTGAGGACACCTGCGTGGTCGAGAGCGCGAAGCCGAGGTGGCTGGACGCCAGGATGGTCGCGGCGGTCGACGCCTCGGCAGCGAAGCCCTGGGTCGCACGGATCTCGGTGATGCCGGACCCGAGGGTGCGGATGATGCGCCACCCGCCCGTGTAGGTACCGAGGGCGATCGCCAGGGCACAGGCCACGACGACCCAGAACTGCACGCCCTGGTTCGACGACTGCGCCCCCGAGGCGATCAGCGTCAGCGTGATGACACCCATCGTCTTCTGGGCGTCGTTCGTGCCGTGCGCGAGCGACACCATCGACGAGGTGAAGACCTGCCCGACGCGGAAGCCACCGCGCTCGTTCGGGAACACCGGGCGCTTCGTGATCCGGTACGCGATGCGCGTCGACAGGAACGACACGAGCGACGCGATCACCGGGGACGCGAAGGCGGGGATGATCACCACCGTCAGCAGCGCGACGTAGTTCACGGACTGGAACCCGGCGCCGACGATCGCGGCTCCGATCAGTCCGCCGAACAGCGCGTGCGACGACGACGAGGGCAGCCCGCGGAGCCACGTGATCATGTTCCACACGACCGCTCCGATGAGCCCCGCGAAGATCATCTCCGGTGAGATCGCGACGCCGCCCGGGCCCTCGTTGATGAGGCCGTGCGAGATCGAGGTCGCCACCGCGGTGCTGAGGAACGCACCGACGAGGTTGAGCACCGCGGCGACCGTGACCGCGACCTTGGGCTTCATGGCCCCGGTCGCGATCGGAGTCGCCATCGCGTTGGCGGTGTCGTGAAAACCGTTTGTGAAGTCGAAGAAGAGGGCCAACGCGATGACCAGGACGACTATGAGTGTGATGTCCACCGCGGGCCAGTGTTCCCCATCGACGGCCTCCGGAGCAAACCTGATCGGCAACCCGTTGTTCACCGGAGCTTCAGACTCGTTCAGATTCGGAACCATGCCGATGCGAGAATGAGTCCCATGGACACCGTCGAGCTCCTCATCCTGTTGGTCGGATCGCTCGCGGTGACCGGGTTCGCACGGGCGAAGGGACTCCCCGCTCCCCTGCTCGTGACGGCGGTCGCGCTCGCAGCGTCGTTCCTGCCGGGGCTCCCCGCGATGGAGATCGACTCCGAGGTGATCCTGACGGTGATCCTGCCGCCGCTGCTCTACTCGGCGGCCCTCGACGTGTCGTGGCAGAGCTTCCGCACGTCGATCAAGCAGATCCGGCGTCTCGGCATCTTCCTGGTCATCGTCACGGCACTCGTGGTCGGCGCGGTGGCGTACTTCCTCATCCCGGACATGACCCTGCCGGCGGCGATCCTGCTCGGTGCGATCGTGGCCCCGCCGGACGCCGTGTCGGCCGCCGCGATCGGCCGCAAGCTCGGGCTCCCCCGCCGGGTGATGACGGTGCTGTCCGGCGAGAGCCTGATCAACGACGCCGCGTCCCTGACCCTGGTGCGCGTGTTCACGCTGATCATCGCGGGCACGTCACTGACGATCTGGCAGGACCTCGGCATCTTCGGCCTGGCGATCGGCGTCGGGCTCGCCGTCGGCATCGTGCTCGGCGTCGTCGTGCACTGGATCCGGATGCGTCTCAACGACCCCGTGGTCGAGACGATCATGAGCATCCTGCTGCCCTTCGTCGCGTACATCCTGGCCGAGGACCTCTCCGGCTCCGGCGTCATCGCGGTCGTCACGGCCGGCCTGTACATCGGCTACAACTCGCCGAAGGAGGGCTACGCCACCCGGCTGCAGGAGCGCCCGCTGTGGACCAGCATCGACGTCATCCTCGAGGGCTTCGTCTTCGCCCTGATCGGTCTGCAGCTGAACACGGTGGTGCAGGACCTGGTCGAGAGCGAGCGGAGCCTCGGACAGACCCTCACCGCCGCGGCCGTGGTGCTCGGCGTCGTGATCCTGGTGCGGCCCCTCTTCATCTTCGAGTCGTACGTGCGCAACCGCTTCAACGGGCGGTGGCTCCGTCCACTGCGCATCAAACTGTCCCGCGGGCACCCGTCCCTGCGGTGGATGCGCGGGACGGCCGAACCGAAGCTCAACTGGCGCGAGCTGACCGTGATCTCGTGGACCGGCATGCGCGGCGTGGTGACGCTCGCCGCCGCGGTGTCGGTGGTCGCGAGCCCGACGCAGATCCCCGCACAGGACACGATCTTCATCATCGCGTTCTTCGTCACCGTCGGCACCCTGCTGCTGCAGGGCCTGACCCTGCCGTTCGTCATCCGCGCCCTCAAGGTGCAGGACCCGGCCGAGGGCGAGGAGGACGTCCGCAGCGAGATGCGCCTGAACCAGCGCACGACCGAGGCGGCGATCGAGCTGCTCGAGAAGCGCCGCCCGGACTGGTCGAAGCAGTACGGCGCCGTCGCCGTCGACTCCGTGGTGAACCGGCTGAAGGCCCGGCTCGAGCGGCAGGTCGAGACCTTCCGCCAGGACGCGCTCGAGGAAGAGGACGAGGAGCGGAACGCCCCGATGCGGCTGCGCGGCTCGCAGATCCAGGACATCCGGCGTGAGCTGCTCGACCGCCGACGCGAGATCGTGCTCGAGGAGCGCGAGAAGGGCAACCTCGACGAGGAGGTCATGCGCCGCGTGCTCGTGACCCTCGACGCCGAAGAGCTCGCGATGGACTCGGCGCAGGCCTCACGCAGCCGCTCCTGAGGGCCCCGGCGTATCCTGGCGCTCCGTTACGAGAACAGGAGCACAGCGCGAACGTGAGCACGCCGCGGAACGACGTCCCCAGGAACGACGACACCCCGGAACGTCCCGGAGCGTCCCGACCGACGTCGGCACCGAAGCCACGCAGCACCCGGCCCTCGGCCCGCGGGACCAAGCCCCGTCGCGGTGCGAAGGTCGCCGGGTCATCCCGCCCGGCCCCGCGTCGTCAGGCGCCCGTCCCGGAGCCGCAGCAGCACGGCGCCTACCGCCGCTGGTACGCCACCCTGCACCCGTCGCTCCAGCTCATCGGCCTGCAGCTCTGGATGCCGCTCTTCTTCATCGTCGGCTTCTGCCTCTGCTACGTCTTCGCCTTCCACGCACCGCACCCGCACGACGTGCCGATCGCACTGGTCGGCAGCGACCCGACGCTCGTCGCCGCCGTGCAGAAGGCGTTGCCGGGCGAGTTCGTCTTCCACACGTACGACTCGTTGGCCGCGGCGAAGCGTGACGTCCTCGCCGGCTCGATGGCGGTCGCGTACGACCCCGCGACGAACGAGTTCTTCAAGGCGAGCGCACACCAGTTCCAGGTGGCGAGCCTCGTCCCGGCGACGCTGACCGCGGTCCTGACCGGCATCGGGGTCGCGAGTCCGACGGTCACCGAGCTCGCTCCCCTGCCCGCGTGGGACGAGTACGGCACCGTGCCGATGTACGTCATGCTCGCCTGGTGCATCGGCGGCTACATGGTCGCGATGTTCATCGGGATCATGGGCGGTCCGCTCCGGCACCGCACCCGCATGGCCGTCATCGTCGTCGGTGGCCTCGTCATCTCCCTCATCACGAACACGCTCGCCGGACCGGTGGTCGGTGCGATCCACGGGCACTGGATCCAGCTCGTGCTCATCGCGTGGGGGTGGATCGTCGCGATCGGGCTCGCCGTCAACGGGCTGAGCTACTTCGTGGGCCGGTTCATCGCCGCCCCCGCCATGATCTGCTTCGTGTTCCTGTCGATGCCGTCGTCCGGGGGCGCGTACCCGAAGTGGTTCATGCCGGAGCCGTTCGCCTGGCTCAACAACGTCGTCGTCGGGTCGAGCATGGTCGACATGATCAAGCACCAGATCTACGGCGTCGGCCCGGGTCCGGCGCGCGGCCTGATCACGATGGGTTGCTACGCCGCGGCCGGCCTGGTGCTCATGTACTTCGGCAAGAAGTGGTGGGAGCGGCGCCGCATCCGCGCCATCGTCACCGGCCGGACCACGATGTTCCAGGACGCCAACACCGCGAACCGCGAGTTCCTCGGCAAGGAGCGCGACGCCGAGCTCGAGCGCCACGGCCTCGAGTCGACCGAGACGGGCACCCTGAGCGTCCTGAGCGACGACGACTGGGAGGACGCCCGCGTCGGCGGCGACGTCTTCACGGGCGGTCGCGACGGCCTCGAGACCGAGACCACCCCCACCGGCCGCATCCCGGTGCAGCGGCCTGGGTCCACGCGGGCCGGTACCGGCGCGTCGCGGAGCCTGCGGAGCGACGTGACGGCCGAGCACGTGGGGGGAGGCGCGGGGACCGGACCACGCACCCGTCCCGTCCCACGCACCGAGGGTTCCAGAGCCCCGGTCCGGTCCGAGACGTCGGCTCGCGTCGAGGCCACGGACGAGCAGCCGCACGGCCGGCACGCCGACCGGTGAGCCACGGCGGCCGGGTATCCTGGGTCGCATGAACCCCCGCATCACCTGGCACCGCGTCCTCGTCACCGTCGTCGTCGTGCTCCTCGTGCTGACGGTCGGCTTCTACGTCGCGAGCATCGTGCTCGCCCCCGCCGACGGCCGGAACACCGCCGGGCTCTTCGTCGGTTGGGCGATGTTCGCCATGGTCGGCGCGATCGTGTTCGGGATCATCGACTTCTTCGTCCGGCCCCTCGGTGGTCGGAGCGGCGACGCCGAGGTCATCGCCGCTGCCGAAGAGGCACGCACCGGCAGCACCCGCACCCAGCAGCAGACCCGCTGACGCGGACTACGCGGGTGTCTCGACGCCCGTCCCGGTGAAGCCCGCGACCGTCGCGTCGTCGTCGGCGAACGTGAAGCGTGCACGCACCGAACCCCCACGCAGCACCCTCGGCAGCCAGTACTTCGCGTCGTCCCACATCGCCCCGTAGGGGACGTCGGCGACGGGGATCCACCGCGGTTCGAGCTCGTCGGAGCCCGACGGGCTGCCCTGCCATCGGCGGCACACGAAGACGTCCGAGACCTGGGACCAGGACGGTCGGTACGGGAACCGGTAGTCCAACGTGCCACGGGCCTCCAGGTCGACCGCGTCGAGCCGCAGGCCGACCTCTTCACGCACCTCGCGCACGGCGGTCTCGACCGCCGTCTCGCCGGGCTCGCGCTTGCCGCCGGGGCCGACCAGTCGGCCCGTGCCGAGGCCGCGGCGCTTCTCGCCCAGCAGCACCTCGGGGCCGTCCGCACCGTCGCGGAGCAGGTAGACGACGACCACCCGGGGGTGCTGGGACTTGCTCTCGTCGCGCGGGGTCACCCGTCCAGTCTGGCCGAAGATGTGTCGTACGCTCTTCCCATGGCAGGCGTGCTGCGGGGGCACCGTGGCTGAGCCCCGCAGGACCGGGCGCAGCCTCGAAGTGCTGCGCGCCGAGGCGGCCGAGGAGATCTCGATGCTCGTCGAGCACCGGAGCCGACAGGGCGAGGACCCGTGGGAGTTCATGCCCACGCTCCCCACGGTGGACGAGCAGGTCGTGCTGATCCTCCGGGCCGACGCGGTCGATCTGGACGAGGCGATCGGCAAGCGGAACGCGCAGTGGTCGAGCCACCCGGCGTCCGGGCAGGGCACCAGGCTGGGCGAGGAGTACCACCGGTTGCGCCGGATCGCGCTGCAGCACCCCGAGCTGACGCCAGCGGTGTGGAAGCTGCTGGGCGCGCTGCCCGAAGCGGGCTGAGCTGCGGTTGGATGGGTGCATGACCGAAACCGTGCTCGCGATCCTCAACCAGCCCTCCCGCGACGCCGCGCCGCACGACCCCGCAGCGGACGCCTTCACCTGGGCGAAGCCGCTCGAGGAGCACCTGCAGGTCCAGGACCTCGGCATCACCCGGGGCGACGGCGTGTTCGAGACCATCACGGTGGTCGACGGTCGCCCCCAGGCGCTCGAGGCGCACCTGGCCCGGTTCGGCCGCTCCGCTGCGATGCTCGACCTGCCCGCGCCGGACCCCGACGCGTGGCGGCAGGCGATCGAGGCCGTCTGCGCCCGGCTCGACCCGGTCCGCGAGGCCTTCGCGAAGACCGTCCTGACCCGTGGTGTCGAGGGCACCGACCGCCCCACCGGGTGGGTGTACGCCGCGCCGTCCGTCGACTCCACCGCGGCGCGCACCGAGGGCATCTCCGTCGTGGTCCTGGACCGCGGGTACCGGCACGACGTCGAGCGCACCTCGCCGTGGCTGCTGCAGGGCGCGAAGACGCTCTCGTACGCCGTCAACATGGCCGCCCTGCGCGAGGCCGCCCGCCGCGGGGCCGACGACGCCCTGTTCGTGTCGAGCGACGGCTACGTGCTCGAGGGCACGCGCGCCAACCTGATCATGAAGGTCGGCGAGCGGCTCGTGACGCCGCGCACCGACATCGGGATCCTCGCCGGCACCACGCAGGCCGACGTCTTCCGCTTCGCCGAGCAGGCCGGCATCGAGACCGCCTACGAGCTCGTCACCCTCGCCGACCTGCAGGCCGCCGACGCGCTCTGGCTCGTGTCGAGCGTCCGTCAGGCGGCGCCGATCCGCTCGGTGAACGGCGACACCCGGGCGATCGACGCGGACCTGACGGACCGCATCAACGAGTTCCTGCTGGCGCGCGAGGTCTGACCCGGCCGGGTCCGCCGACCGTCACCACCCAGCGCCCCGGCGCCACGGACGGGAGGCCCGGATCGCGACGTCCGGGCACGTCGCGATCCGCGCCTCCCGGCTCTCCCCCGCTACCAGCGCGGGGTGGTGACGCCGACGCCGTCCGCCCACTCGAAGACGGGCTCACCGTCGATCCAGACGCGCGTCGCGCGACTGGTCGCGTCCAGCGGGTCACCGTCCCAGAGCACGAGGTCGGCGTCGTAGCCCACGGCCAGTCGACCGACACGGTCCCCGAAGCCGAGGAACTCGGCCGGGTTGACGGTGAGCGCCTCGAGCGCGGTCTGTGCGGGCAGGCCCTCCTTCACGGCGGCCGTCGCCTGGTCGACGAGCATGCCGATCGGCACGACCGGGGCATCGGTGGTGATCGCGACCCGGACGCCGGCGGCAGCGATCGTGGCGAGGTTCGGGATGCCGCGGTCCCGGAGTTCCACCTTCGAACGGCTCGTGAAGAGCGGGCCGTAGATGACCGGGATGTCCTTCTCGGCGAGCAGGCTCGCGATCTTGTGTGCCTCGGTGCCGTGGTTCACCACGAGGCGGTACCCGAACTCCTCGGACAGCCGGATCGCGGTGGCGATGTCGTCGTGGCGGTGCGTGTGCTGGTCCCAGACGAGCTCGCCGTCGAGGACCCGGACCAGGGCCTCCTTGGACAGGTCCCGCGCGAACGGCTCCCCCTTGGCCGCGGCGGCGTCGCGGGCGGCACGGTAGTTCTCGGCCTCGACGAAGGCGTCACGGATGATCTTCGCGACGCCCAGGCGCGTCGACGGCGTCTGGCCCTTGCCGCCGTACACGCGCTTCGGGTTCTCGCCGAGGGCGCTCTTGATGCTCACCGAGTCCGAGATGAGCTGCTCGTCGACGGTCCGGCCGCCCCAGGTCTTGATGGCGACGGTCTGGCCGCCGATCGGGTTGCCCGAGCCGGGCTTCACGACGATGCTCGTGATGCCGCCGGCGAGCGCATCGCGGAAGCCCTCGTCGTCGATGTCGATCGCGTCGATCGCACGGACCCCGGCCATGTTGGGGCCGGTCATCTCGTTCGTGTCGTTGCCGGCCTCGCCGTTCGCCTCCTCGTGGATGCCGACGTGGCCGTGCGACTCGACGAACCCGGGGACCAGCCACGCTCCGGCGGCGTCCACGACCGCGATCCCCGGGGGCGGCGTGACGTCCGGGCCGATCGCCGTGATGCGGCCGTCCTCGACGACGACCGCGCCGCCGTCGAAGGCGGGGGCGGAGACGGGGACGACGTGGGCACCGGTGATCGCGAAGGAGTTGCGCATGCCACCAACGCTACGCGGGCCGGCGAAATACGGATTCCTGGCGTCGGGCGTCCGGCGGTCCCTACGCTCGCGGCATGGCACATCGGATCGAGCCCGCGGACCACCTCGGCACGTCGACCGCACCCGGCAGCTGGCCCGTGCACCGCAGTGCGGAGCGTCCGTGGCGCAGTTCCCGTCGGGGCTCCCGCGAGGACCGCATGACGACGTCCGTGCGGGTGTCGCTGCCGCCGCGGATCGCCCGGGTCCGGTGGGTGCCCGGCGATGCCACCGTGGCGCTCCTCGACCGCGCCGCGGCCGCGCTCCGCGCACTCGACGTCCACCACGGTTCCCGACTCGCGCCGCTCGGCTCGGTGATCGGCCGGACCGAAGCGGCGGCGTCCTCACGGATCGAGGACGAGTCCGCGTCGCTCGACGACTGCGCCCGAGCACTCGTGGGCATCCGCGCGAACCCGACTGCGACCGTCGTCGTCCGCGCCGCCGGTGCGATCGAGGGGTTGGTCGCAGCAGCGGACACGGGCGTGATCACCGAGGCCGCGCTGCTCGAGGCGCACCGGCTGCTCATGCGGGACGACCCGGTCGACGGACGGTACGCCGGGCGGTACCGCAGCGTCCAGAACTGGATCGGTGGCGGTGACACCCCGCGGCTGGCGACGTACGTCCCGCCTCCGCCGGAGCTCGTCGCGCCGCTCATGACCGACCTCTTCGCGTTCCTGCACCGGACGGACCTGCACCCGATCGCCCAGGCTGCGATCGGGCACGCCCAGTTCGAGTCGATCCACCCGTTCACCGACGGCAACGGCCGGATCGGACGTGCGTTGATCAGCGCCGTGCTGCGACGCCGGGGCGTCACGACGACGGTGACCGCACCGATCGCCACGGCGCTCGCAGCGGATCGGGGCCGGTACTTCCGGCACCTCGAGCGGTACCGCGACGGGGTCGTGGACGCCCTCGTGGCAGACGTCGCGATCGCCATCGGCACCGTGTGCGACGAGGCGACCGTGACCGCCCTGCTCCTCGACGAACACGCGGCCGACCGGGCTGCAGGGCCGTGCGCCGACGGGCTGCACGCGGTCGTCGGCCGGGCGCTCTCCGACGATCCGGTCCTGACGGAGACCCGGCTGCAGGAGCTCGTCCCGGCCGGGGCCGCTGATGCCGTCGCCGCGGACCTCGTGCGGACCGGGGTGCTGCGTCCGGTCACCGAGCGGCAGCGCGACCGGGCCTGGGTGGCGCCGGCGGTGGTCGACGAGCTCGAGGCCTTCGAGCAGCGCGTGCAGGCTGCCGTCACCGGGCGATCGAACCCGGTCCGTGCGGTGGCATGACGCCCGGCTCGCCGCGGGGCGGTGCGAATAGGGTGGGACGGTGAGCACCGAGCACTCCCAGGCCACCCCTCCCACCGCCGCCAAGCGGCCCGTGACGCGGACCCACCACGGCATCGACTTCGTCGACGACTACGAGTGGCTGAGAGACAAGGAGTCGCCGGACACCCTGGCCTACCTCGAGGCCGAGAACGCGTACACCGACGCCGCGACCGAGCACCTCGCGCCGCTGCGCGACCGTGTCTTCGCCGAGGTCAAGAGCCGCGTCCAGGAGACCGACCTCTCGGTGCCGGTGCGCATGGGCGACTGGTGGTACTTCACCCGCACGGCCGAGGGCAGCCAGTACGGCGTGCACTGCCGCGCGCCGATCGCCGGTCCGGACGACTGGACCCCGCCGGCCGTCGTCGAGGGTGAGTCCACCCTGCCCGGCGAGCAGGTCGTGCTCGACGGCAACGCCCTGGCCGACGGCCACGACTTCTTCTCGCTCGGCACCTACGACATCAGCGACGACGGCACCCGCCTGGTGTACGGCATCGACGTCGAGGGCGACGAGCGGTACACCCTGCACGTCCGCGACCTGACGACCGGCACCGACCTCGGCGACGCCATCCCGAACACCGGGGCCGGCGCCACCTTCGACCCCGCCGGCCGGTACGTCTTCTACCCCACGGTCGACGAGTCGTGGCGCCCGGACAAGATCTGGCGCCACGCGGTCGGCGCGGCTGCGTCCGACGACGTCCTGGTGTTCGAGGAACCGGACGACCGCTACTGGGTCGGCGTCGGCGTGACCCGATCGTCGCAGTACATCGTCATCGAGCTCGGGTCGAAGATCACCTCGGAGGCCCTGGTGCTCGACGCAGCCGACCCCACCGGCGAGTTCCAGGTCGTCTGGCCGCGGCGCGACGGTGTCGAGTACGAGATCGAGCACGCCATCGTCGGCGGCAGCGACCGGTTCCTCGTGCTGCACAACGACGGCGCCGAGAACTTCGAGCTCGTGGACGTCCCCGCCGACGACCCCACGTCCGAACGTGACCGCCGCGTGGTCGTGGCGCACGACAGCGAGCGCCGCATCGAGTCCGTCGACGCCTTCGCCGGGCACCTCGCGCTCGAGTACCGTTCCGAGGCGCTCCCCCGCATCGCGATCATCCCCATCGAGGGGGACGGGTACGGCGACGCGCACGAGGTCCCGTTCGACGAAGCACTGTTCTCGGCCGGGCTCGGCGGCAACCCCGAGTGGGACCAGCCGACGCTCCGCATCGGGTTCACGTCCTTCGTCACCCCGTCCGAGGTCAGCGACCTCGACCTGGCGACCGGCCAGGTGACGGTCCTCAAGCGCCAGCCGGTGCTCGGCGGCTACGACCCCGCCGACTACGCGCAGGAGCGCGACTGGGCCACCACCTCGGACGGCACCCGCGTGCCGATCTCGCTCGTGTGGCGCCGCGACGCCGTCGACGCGGACACCCCCTCGCCGCTCCACCTGTACGGCTACGGCTCGTACGAGCACTCGATCGACCCGGGCTTCAGCGTCATGCGCCTGTCGATGCTCGACCGCGGTGTCGTCTTCGCGGTCGCCCACGTGCGCGGTGGGGGCGAGATGGGTCGGCACTGGTACGAGAACGGCAAGACCCTGACGAAGAAGAACACCTTCACCGACTTCGTCGCGGTCGCCGACCACCTGATCGCGTCCGGTCGCACCACCGCGGACCGGCTCGTGGCCGAGGGCGGCAGCGCCGGCGGGCTGCTGATGGGTGCCGTGGCGAACATCGCGCCGGACCGGTTCGCCGGGATCGTCGCCGCGGTGCCGTTCGTCGACGCGCTCACGAGCATCCTCGACCCCGACCTGCCGCTGACCGTCATCGAGTGGGACGAGTGGGGCGACCCGCTGCACGACGCGGAGGTCTACCGCTACATGAGCGAGTACACCCCGTACGAGAACGTCCGCGACGACGTGCAGTACCCCCGGATCCTCGCCGTGACGTCGCTCAACGACACCCGTGTGCTGTACGTCGAGCCGGCGAAGTGGACCGCGAAGCTGCGCGAGGTCGGGGCGCCGGTGCTGCTGAAGACCGAGATGTCCGCGGGCCACGGCGGTGTGAGCGGTCGGTACGCCTCGTGGAAGGAGCGGGCGTTCGAGCTGGCCTGGCTGCTGGACGTTCTGGGTCTGGCGGACGAGGCACCTGCCGCGTCCTGACCACTTCGTGAGCAGGAATGGTCGGGTTGCCCGTGGGCACCCGACCATTTCTGCTCACCAAGCGATCCGCCGCGAACGCCCGCGGCGAAGCGCATCGGCTCACACGCGGTTGAGCGCGTGCACCGCCTCGTCGTAGGACTCCTCGGCCAGCCGCACCCGGTCCCCCGCGAGCACGCCGTACCCGAACGTCCCCTCGCCACCGCGCTCGGCGATCGCCGCGTTTGTCCGCAGTGCGTCGAGGGCGTGCAGCGACCTGACCCGCTCGGTCAGGACGTCGGCCGCGCTGCCGATGCGCTTCCAGAGGGCGTGCGGGAACGCGTCGTCGCCGAGGACGTCCATCGCCATCCGCGCCCGCATCGTGGCCTGCCACGCGGCTTCGGTGGTCGCGCGGTCGGCGGCCTCGCGCTCGGCGGCGGTGTCGGAGGTGTCGTCGGCGACCGCGGCCCGGACGAGCTCCCGGATGTGCGGCTTCACGACCGCCCCGACGTCCTGTGCGACCTTCTTCGGTGAACGGAGCGACCACTCGGTCGGGGCCGGCCGCTCGACCGCGTCGTCGAGCGCGTCGAGCAGCTCGAGGAACGGCTCGCCGTGCACGAACGCGACGACGTCCCGCACCGACTGGTCGCGACGCTCACGGGTCGAGGCCAGGATGCGTTCGCGGGTCATCGAGTCGACCAGGTCGTCCTGCGCCGGGGTCGACGCGCGCGGCAGCCGGTCGATCAGGTACTCGTTCAGGGCGGCGCGCGCCGTGACGGCGGCCAGCCCGTCCGCTGCCTCGGCGGCGCGGTCGACGGCGTCGCCGGTGGGGAACGCCAGCCGGTAGGCGCTCAAGATCGCAGCGACCTCGAGGGCGGTCTCGGCCGTCTGACGCAGGTCGGCCGCATCGCCGGAGCGGAGGCGCGATTCCTGGCCGAGCAGCGCAGCGCGCAGCTTCCGCAGCCGCTTCGCCAGGACGCGGGCGGTCGTGCCCTTGTCCGGCTTCTCCTCGGTCTGGAGGCGCGGTGCCGGTGCTCCTGCCAGCCCGCGTGCCAGCTTGGACGCGACGGCGGCGGGGCCGGCGCCGACGGCCGCGAAGCGCCCGTCGAGGGTGGTGAAGAGTTCGTGTGCGACCTGCGGGTCGACACCCGCGACGGCCTCGACCTCGACCTCGCGCCAGGTGCGTGGCGTCTCCGGTGCGTCGTCGTCGAGGCGCTGGGCGGTGACCTGGTCGTCGGCGAGCTCGGCGACCTGGTCGCCGTCCTCGTCGAGCAGGCGGGTGACGGTGCGGGTGGTGGTGATGCGGACCACGGGTCGCAGGCCGCGGCCGCGGCGCTCGGTGAAGAGCGCGGCGAGGACCTCGGTCGGCACCGCGTCGGCGTCGTCGGTCAGCGGGAAGTGCTGCTCGTGGCGGACGGTGTCCGACTCGGAGCGCTTGATGTGCCACCCGGCGTCGGGGCCGCCGGTGCGGCGGCGGACCGTGACCCGCGCCGCCACCAGGTCGTACCGTTCGGTGTCCCAGTACGTCGCATCGAGCTCGAACGGCTCCTGGTGCTCGGTGCGGAGGATGCCACCGGCGCCGACGAGGTCGGGCAGGGCACCGCCCTCTGGCAGGTCGTAGGTGCGCTCGATCTCGAGGTGGGTGTCGCTCACGGGGTCTTGTCTACCAGGGCTTCGCCGTGCGCCTCGACCACCGCGGGTGCATCTGTGGAGAACCGTGACGCCACCACGGCTCCGACGACGGCGACCAGGAACGGGACGAGCTGCCCGGCCCACGACACCAGCGTCATGACGGAGTACGGGATGCCCGTGCCGTTCGCTGCTTCCGCGAGCGGGAACACCAGCACGGCAGCGACGACGGGCAGGACGAGGAGCGAGTACGTCCATCCCGGACGGTGGAGCACCACGAGCCAGACCGCGAGCAGCCCAGCCGCGATGACGCCGACCTGGACCGGGGCGTACACGGGGACGTTGAGCGAACCGTTCGTGATCGCCCACCACACGGCGGCGACGGCGGACACGGCGACAGCGCCGAGGACCCGGCGGCGGCGCGCGACGTCCGACACCAGCAGGACGCTCGTCGCGACAGCGACGCCCGGCACCACCGCGAGCCCGATCCCCACCAGGTCGAAGACGGGAAGCGCCTCCGGCAGGCCGTTGTACCGCTGCAGGAGCGCGAGGACGCCCACCGAGACAACGAAGGACAGCACCGCGAACGCGACGAGCACCGGGATCGTACGGATGGTGTGCGGTGCAGAACGGACGGGTGTCGGCAGTGCGGTCATGGTGTCCCCCCAGGTGGAACGGTGGCCGGCGCGTCGGTGGAACAGCGCCGTGGTGAACGCGCCGAACGCGAGTGCGGTCGGCGAGAGGTCGAGTTCGTGGGCATCGCGGACGTCGGCGAGCCACTGCTCGCGGCGGGCGGCGCGGTGTGCAGCGGGTGAGACCGCGACAGCGACCCCGACGAGCACCCGGTCGACTGCGCTCACGAGGTCACCGGCCGGGCCGAGCGAGCCGGACGCGCGGGCGTCGCGGCGGACGGACGGGCGGGCGGTGCGGCGGACGGACGGGCGGCGACGAGGTCGCGTGCGGCGTCGACCCCGTCGGACGTGAACTCGTAGAGCCGACGACGCGGCCCGGGGCGGTCGGTCTCGTCGTCCCACGACGACGTGATCCACCCCTGCCGCTCGAGTCGTTCGAGGATCGGGTAGACGGTGCCAGCCTGGCGCCCGGTGGCCTTGATGACGAGCAGCCCCCATGCCGGGCCGTCGACGGTCAGCAGTGCGTCGAGCACGTCGAGCGTCGGGGCGGTGATGCGTTGGATCGGATCCATGCGGCTTAACCTAGCTATATAGAATAAGTGCGTCAAGGGCGTCCAGAAAGCGGGGTTAGCCTGGCGCCATGAGCGACACGATCACGCGCGAGCAGTTCACCCCCGGAGCCGGCGGCGTCACGATGTTCACGACCACGTGGTGCGGCTACTGCGCCCGCCTGAAGAACCAGATGACAAAGGCCGGTGTGCCCTTCACCGAGGTCGACATCGAGCAGACCCCGGGTACGGCGGAACTCGTCGCCGAGGTCAACGGCGGCAACCAGACCGTGCCGACGCTGGTGTTCTCCGACGGCAGCACGGCGACGAACCCGTCCCTGGCCGAGGTGCAGTCCCGCATCTGAGCAGCGGCACCCCGGCGCTCCGGCGCCCCCGGCGCGAAGCCTCGCACAACCAAAGTCCGTCCGAACCGCGTGATCGCGTGGTTCGGACGGACTTTGGTTGTGCGAGACGAACTCGCGCCGCGACTCGCGCCGCAGGACCCGGTCGCTAGCCGCCGAGCGCCTCGGTCAGCAGTGCGGCCATCGCGTCGAGCTGGATGTCGCCGGAGTCGACGAGTTCCTCGTCCGACCCGTCGAGCGCGCGAGCGGCCAGGGACGCCTTCGAGTCGATGAGCTCGGCGATCTTCGTGTCGATCGTCTGTGCGGCGATGATGCGCCACGCGGTGACGGGCTCTTCCTGGCCGATGCGGTGCACGCGGTCGATCGCCTGGGTCTGCTCGGCGCTCGTCCACGACAGCTCGGCGAGCACGACGTTGGACGCGACCTGCAGGTTCAGGCCGACGCCGGCCGCGGTGAGCGAGCAGACGATCACGGCGACGTCGGGGTCGTTCACGAACGAGTCGATCTGCGCCGTGCGCTGCGTGGCCGTCTGGTCGCCGCGGATCGTGGCGGTGCGCAGGCCCCGACGCGCGAAGACCTCTTCCGCCTGGTCCATGACGTCGAGGTGCTTGGCGAAGAACACGACCTTGCCGACGTTCGACGCGAGCTGCGCGGCGTAGTCCGCGGCGAGCTGGGCCTTGGCGCGACCGATGCGGCGGACCATCGAGAACACGTTCTCGCCGGTCGACGAGGCGTCCTGGTCCTCGAGTTCCCAGCGGGCGACCTGCCGGACGAGCTTGTGGTCGATGCCGACGACCGGGTCCTGCCCGGTGCGGGCGTCGAGCGCCTGGTGGTACCGGCGCACCAGCTTCGCGGTGAGCTCGCGCTCGGCGTCGCGGATGGAGCGGCCCTCGTCGCCGTCGAGCTCGACGGGGATGTCGGCGATCCGGCGGGCCGGGATGTCCGCGGCGACGTCGACCTTGCGGCGTCGGACGATGCCCTGGTCGATGACGGCACGACGGGCCTCGACGAAGAAGCCCTGGTCGGCCGGGGTCAGTCCGATCTCCTCGAGCTCGTTCATGAGCTTCGCGCGGGGCTTCTTGTCGTCGATCCAGCCGAGGTACTCCCAGATGGTGCGGAAGTCCTCGACCGAGTTGATCAGCGGGGTGCCCGTCAGCGCCATGAGCAGCGGCGCTGCGGTGCGCTGCCGGATGCGGTCGGCGATCTGCAGCACGAACCGGGCGCGCTGCGAGTCCTTGTTCTTGATGAAGTGCGCCTCGTCGACGACCATGCCCTTGAAGCCGAAGCCGCCGAGCCAGCCGGCGTGCCGGTCGAGGATCTCGTAGTTCACGATGACGATGTCGGCGAACCCGTCGAGGTCGTTGCCGTCGCCGTGGATCACGGTGGCGCGGTGGTTCGGCACCCAGCGCTCGGCTTCGCGTGCCCAGTTCGTCTTGACGACGTTCGGCACGACCACGAGCAGCGGGAACGCGTTCGCGGCGTCGGCTGCGAGGAGCGACTGCGCCGTCTTGCCCAGACCCGGCTCGTCGGCGAGCAGGAACGTGCGGTGCCCCTGCGACGCGGCGGCGACCAGTTCGGCCTGGTGCTTCATCAGGGTGGTGCCGGAGCGGGAGTGCAGCGACGTGGGCTCGGGCAACGGCATCGTCGCCGCTCCCCCGCCTGCGCCGTACTCGAACGACTTGAACAGCGGGCCGAAGAGCTCCCAGTTCGCCAGGCGGCGCGGGTGCGCGACGGGCTGGTCGGCGAGCGCGAAGTCCGGCGGCAGGAACGGGTTCGCGAGCTGGCGCTGCACGACCGCCTGCGGGGTGACCGCGCGCACCGGGGTCTCGGCGACCGGGGCGGGTTCCGTCGCGATGACGAGGTCCTCCGGCTGCAGCTCCATGCCGCCGGCGATCATCATGTCGCGCTTGACGGCTCGGGTCGCCTCGGAGACCTGGACCTCTTCGGCGAGCAGCTGGATCACGCTGGTGTCGCGCGCCGCCGTCTTCGCCAGGATCGTCGCGACGCCGTCGAGCCGTTTGAGCTGCTCGGCGCGCTGCGAGTCGGTGAGGTCGGTGTCGCCCTTCACCCGTGCGCGCTCTTCGCGCATGAGCAGTGCGACGGCCTGGAACTTCGTCCGGTTCGTCGCCTTGAGCGGTCCACGCTGCGCCGCCGCCTCGACCTCGCGCACTGCGCGAGCGAGGACGGGGATCACGCCGTCGTTGTCCAGCGGCCTCGTGCGACGTGACGCGGTCCGCGTCCCGCCGGCAGCTCGCCGGGTGCCTGATCGAGCCAACGCTCCTCCTGTTCCGCCCACGCATCGGGGCGAGCCGCCCGTGGGGCGGAAGTCCTGCACCGGGTCCTGACACGGCTCCGGTTCGGCTGCGGGCCACCGTGGCCCACCGCATCGCCGGTCCCCGCTTCGGGACGTCCGGTGGAGTCCCGCGGTCCGTTCCACCACGAGCGCCTGCTCGGCGCCGGGTGCGACGGTCCGCGCCGGGATCCGGCGTCGTCACACGCACATGACGCCCCCGCGGGGCGGTCACGGCCCGGTTCCCGCGTCGATCAAGTGATCGACGGCTGCGTCCGGAATCGACGCGGCACGCGGGAACGCGGTGCGTGCAGGGTCAGTTTACTCCCCGACCCCCGACAGCGGCGACTCCGCGTCGCCCGCGCGCGTCGCGTGCCCTGGATCGTGCTGCAGGACGGCCGGGAGGCACGGTGCGGGCCCGCCACGCGCCTCCCGTCCGACGCCGGGCGCGTCCACCCCGCGAAAGCGACAGATCCCCGCCGACCTTCCGCGCAGATCTGTCGCTTTCGCGGCCGGGGACGCAAGCCGTCAGACGCGGGGTGCGGACCGCGGGCGGACCAGGCCGGCCACCGGCAGGACCGGTGCGGCGTCCGCCAGCGCGGCCCGCGTCGCCGCGAGGAGCTGCTCGGCGGTCTGGATCCCGTTCGCGGAGCCGGTGGTCGCCTGGCCACCGGCGTGCGCCAGCAGCTGGGCGCCGATGGCGGGTCCGATGCGGTCGGCCTCGCCGGGGTTGCGGGCGACCCAGTCGCGGGCGATCCCGTCCGCGAGGCGCTCGGCCGCCGCACCGCGCTCGGCGTCGCCGCGCGATCGGTGCCAGAGACCGGTCACGACCAGGTGCGCGACGACTGCGCCGATGTCGCGGACCGGGAAGCCCCAACCAGCGGTGTCGATGTCCAGGAGCCCGGAGATCCGCCACGGCTCGTCCTCGTCGACGAAGACCTGCTCGAGGTGCAGGTCGCCGTGCACGACCTGCTTCGTCGCGCTCGTCCACCCGATCGACCGGCGGCCGATGGCGTCGTACAGGCGGTCGATCTCCTCGGCGTCCTGAGGCAGCGCGGCGACGAGTGTGCGCCGGTGCCAGTCGGCGTGGTCCATCGCGTCGGCACGGGCCTGCTGGGTCATCGGCACGGTGGCGACCCGACCGCTCAGGGCGGCCAGCGACGCGACGAACCGAGGGTCGTCGGCGATGTCGAGGATGCGGCTGCCGGCCGGCACCCCGCGGATCCGCTCGAGCACGAGGAGCCCGTCGCCGCGGCTGGACAGCACCCGGGGCACCGGCAGGCCCGCAGCCACGAACTGCTCGTGAGACTGCACGATCGGCGCGACCCGGTGCGGGCGGACGATCTTCAGGAACAGGGTGCGCTCCGGGGCGTCCACGCGCACGACCGCACGTTTTCCGGGTCGGTAGGCGGCGACCGTGAGCACCGGGTCGGTGACGGGCATGCCGAGCGTCGTCAGGAGCTCGGCGACCGCATCGCGGTAGGTCACCTGCGGCAGCACCGGCAGGCCGGGGTCGTTCGGGTACGCCCACACCGAGACCGGCTCGCCGGTCGCGGGATCGGTGACGATCGCACTGTTCTGGTCGTGCGTGCCGCCGGTGTCGACGTAGGTCAGGACGGTGGCGCGCTGGCCGTTCCGGTCGACCGTGTCGACCGTGTCGACCTCGTAGCCGTACAGGTAGCCGTTGCCCGAGGGCTCGACGGAGTGTGCCCGTGCGGCCACGACGGAGGTCCCGGAGCCGGCGAAGGCCTGCGGGATGACGCGCTCATGGTTGGGCCACACGACATCAGTCAACCGTGTCCGGGCGTTTTCGTCGCCTTCGTGCACGGCTCGGCGTGCGGGCGATGGCTAGCGTGGTCGGCGTGAACCCGGTCGCGCGCCTCCGCAGCTCGAGTCGCACGCCGTTCCTGCAGGTCGTCAAGACCGCGGTCGCGGTCGTGGCGGCGGTGCTGCTGTGCCGGCTGCTCATCCAGGGACCGTTCCCGACCTTCGCCGCGATCGCCGCGCTGCTCGTCGTGCAGCCGAGCATCAACCAGTCGTTCGTGAAGGGCCTCGAACGGAGTGCCGGCGTCGTGCTCGGGGTGCTGCTGGCCACCGGGTTCCACCTGCTGCTCGGCGACTCCGTGTGGGTCGTGCTGCTCGTGGTCGTCCTCGCGATCCTCATCGCCTGGGCGCTCCGGCTGACCCCGACCTCGGCCACCCAGGTCAGCATCAGCGGCATGCTCGTGCTCACCGCCGGGGTCGTCACGCCGAACTACTCGGCCGACCGCATCCTCGAGACGGTGATCGGAGCGGTCGTCGCCCTCGTCGTGAACGCGCTGATCATCCCGCCGGTCCTGCTCGAGCCGGCGCACCTGGCCGTCGCCCGACTCGCCCGCGACACCGCCGTGGCGTTCGAACGGGTCGCGATCGGCCTGACCGAGGGGTGGGACCGCGACCGCTGGCAGGACGCCCTGGTCCGCGCCCGCGCACTCCGCGCGCAGCACGCGAAGACCGAAGCGTCCCTCAACGCGGCCCGCGAGTCCCTGACGATGAACCCGCGCGGCGGACGGCACCGCACGATCCTCGACCGCGACGACGCCATCACCGAGCACCTGCGCGTCCTGGTCACGCGCGTGACCGGCATGACCCGGGCGATCCGCGACAACACCGCGCCCGACCTGCGCGCCGACCCCGTGGTCGGCGGCATCGCGACGGAGGTGGCCCGGATCGGCGCGGACGTCCGTGCCCTGAGCGCCCGGGTCGAGTCGACGCGGCTGGACCCGTCGCCCACCGCAAGTACGGGTGGCGACGACGAAGCGCCGTCGACCGCCGAACCCGCACTGACCGCGCCGATGGAGATCGTCCGACCGAACTCACGGCACTGGGTGCTCATCGGCGCCCTGCTCGAGGACGTCCGGCGTGTGCGCGAGGAGCTGCTCGGCGAGGACGACTGACGCGGGGGCTCGGGTCAGCGCGTGGCGCGGGCCGCTTCCGCGGCGGTCTGCACGACGTCCTCCCAGATCCCCGCGGCCGGCACGGCGGGGTCCGTCCCGGGCGCACCGGCGTCGGCGAACCGGTCGATCTCCGCCACGACGGCCTCGGTGCCGACCTCGCGCGCCGCACGGCTCGCCACGTCGGGCACGGCCGTCCGCAGCTCGGCGACCACGCGGTCGCGGCGGACGCCCTCCAACTGGCCGAGGGCGCCGATGCCCTTCCACGCGGCGTCGAGCTCCGCGCGGAGACGGACGATGGCCGGATGGTCGACAGACGGGTGGTCGGACGGGTCGTTCATGGTGCCCCCTGGTGCAACGGACCGCGCTTCGGGTAAGCGCTGTCCGCTCCGGGAGCCTAGCAACGACGCAAGAAGTCCTCATGTCCCTAGAACGCGGGACAGACCGTTCTGCACAGTGGGCTGGCAGCAACGGTAGCCGCTCCTGTGACGAGATTCAGTGAGTTCGGCCCCGACATCGGCCCTCGGCGCCGGTTCGATGCCACGATGGGTCCGAGGAGGTCCACTATGCGGCTGTTGGTGGTCGAGGACGACGACGAGATGCGTGCCCTGATGGAGCGCGGTCTCGCTGCCGAGGGGTACCGCGTGACGGCGGTCGAGAACGGGGTCGAGGCGCTCATCGCCCTCGGCGAGCAGGCGTTCGACCTGGCCGTCGTGGACGTCATGATGCCCGGCATGTCCGGGTTCGAGCTCGCACGCCGGATCCGCGAACGCGAGGACCCCGTGCGGATCCTGCTCGTCACCGCGCGCGACGCCGTGGACGACCGCGTGTTCGGCCTCGATGCCGGCGCCGACGACTACCTCACCAAGCCGTTCGCCTTCGCCGAGCTCACCGCCCGGCTCCGCGCCCTCGGTCGCCGCGAGTCCGCCGGCGCGCCGCGCACGATCGAGGTCGGCGACGTCTCGATCGACTCCGAGGCCCGACGCATCTCGATCAAGGGCCAGCGCGTCGCCGTCAGCCCGACCGAGTTCGCGCTGCTCCGACTGCTGGCACGCTCCGCCGGCAGCGTGGTGGACCGTCCGAAGATCCTCGAGGAGGTCTGGGACGGCTCGCAGCACGTCGACCCGAACGTCGTCGAGCAGTACATCTCGTACCTCCGCAAGAAGCTGACCTCGCACGAGGCCACCGTGGCGATCGCCACCGTCCGCGGCCGCGGGTACCGCCTGGATCTGCTCGGGGCGTGAGCAGGGCGTCCGCTCGCCCGGAGCCGGACCGCCCACGACGCGGTCTGGTCCGGCCCCTGCGCCTGCTGTCCCTGCGAGCACGGATCACGATCGGTTCGACGGCGATCGCGGCGGTCGTGATCGTGCTGCTCGTGCTGGTGATGCGGTTCCAGGTGGTGAGCGTCGTCGCCAGTGCGACCCGGACCCTGCTCGACGCCGACGCCGACCCGTACGTCGCCACGCTCGAGGTCGACAGCGACCCCGACCTGTCCCCACCGGGCAACGCCCAGCTCGTCGCCGTGGTCTCCCCGTCCGGCGACATCGTGCTCTCGACGATGCCCACCCGGGTGGAGAGCGCGCTCGGCAGCCTGACCTCGACCGCTGCCGGCACCTCGATCATCCGGGTGTCGGGGTCCGAGTACCGCGTGGTCGTCGAACACCCCGTGAACCAGGCCGGACGGTGGACGGTGGTCGCCGCCCGGAACTCGCAGGCCGAGGCGATCGTGGTCGACGACCTCACCTCGACGCTGTCGCTCACGGGCGTCGCGATCCTGCTGGCGTTCGGGATCGCGTCCTGGATCCTGGCGACCGCGGCGCTCCGCCCCGTCAACCGGATGCGCCGTGAAGCCGAGCGGCTGTCCGTCGCGCCCGAACGCGCCGAGCTGCCCGTCGGCCCCGCCCAGGACGAACTCGCGTCCCTCGCCACGACCCTCAACGCGTTCCTCGCCCGCACGCGGCAGGCCACCGAGCGAGAGCGGCAGATGGTGTCGGACGCCAGTCACGAGCTCCGCACCCCGCTCGCCATCCTCACCACGCAGCTCGACCTGGCATCGCTCGACGGTGACGATGCCGCTGCGCTGGCCGCCCACATCGAGCGCGCCAAGCACAGCGTCGCCCGCCTCTCGCGGCTGGCGAACGACCTGCTGGCGCTGTCGCGGATCGAGGAGTCCGAGCGGCGGGAGCAGGACGGCGACCAGCGGCCGGAGACCGCGTGGTCGGACCTGGGCGACGAGGTCATGGCCGCCGTCGACCGGGTGCGACTCATCGCGTCGGCGAAGGACATCACCGTCGACTTCGACCTCGAGGCCCCCGTGGCCGTCGGCGGCTCCGGGCCGGGCATCGGCGGCGGGACCCACGAGCCTCGCTACCGGTTGGACACGGGCGGCATGGCGCAGCTCGTGACGAACATCGCGGGCAACGCGGTGTCGGCGCTCCCCCGCGGTGGCGGCATCTTCGTGTCCTGGCGCAGCACCGGGGGCGAGGGCGTCCTGCAGATCACCGACGACGGCCCCGGCGTCCCCGAGTCGTTCATCCCGGTCGCGTTCGACCGGTTCACCCGACCGGACGAAGCCCGCAAGTCCCGCCCGAGCCCCGATCCGGCCACCGGCGCCATCGCGCTGCCCGGCGGGTCCGGACTCGGGCTCGCGATCGTGCGCGCGGTGGCCGAGCGCGCCGGTGGCACGGCGTCGCTGCGGAACGTGCGCTCCGGTGGGCTCGAGGTCACGGTGCGACTGCCCGAGGTCGAGTAGCCGCGCCCGTCCCGCGCCCGTCACCTGCGACCACTCACTGGAAGTCCCGTGACCGCGTGCGCACGGACAGCGACAGGTGCTCGATCCGGTCCGCCACCAGGTTGACCACGCCGTCGGGCGACCGCTCGAGGATGCCCCGGACGATCACCGCCGGGGACTCGCGGGCGACCCGCCGGTAGCGTCCCCAGACGCCGACGCTGCAGATCACGTTGACCAGCCCGGTCTCGTCCTCGACGTTCAGGAACGTGATCCCCGACGCCGTCGCCGGACGCTGCCGGTGCGTGACGATCCCGCCGACCTCGACCCGCCGCCCCGTCTCGGCGGTCGCGGTGTCCTGCACGCTGAGCACCCGGCGGGCGGCGAGCCGGTCGCGCACGTGCCGCACGGGGTGGTCGTCGGTCGTCATCCCCGTCGACCACATGTCGGCGATCAGGACGTCGCCGCTCGTCATCTGCCCGAACAGCGGCGGCTGGACGACGACCTGCGTGTCCGGCAACTGGTCGGCGCGCTCCGCCGCAGCCTGAGCCGCCGACCACATCGCGCCGCGGCGGTCGATGTCGAACGGGGCGAAGGCGTCGGCCGCGGCGAGCGCCTCGAGCTGCGCCGTCGTCAGGCCCACCCGGCGGGCGAGGTCGGACATGTCGGTGAACGGGCCGTTCGCGTCGCGCTCGGCGACGATCTTCTCGGCGCTCTTCCGACTGAGCGAGGCGACCTCGGCCAGCCCGAGCCGGACCGCGAAGGCGCCGTCGCGGCGGTGCCTGGCGGTGTCGTCGGGCAGTGCCTTGTCGAAGGGCAGTACCGGCGGCTGCTCCGTGACCAGGCAGGCGTCGTCGCCGCACGGTGGCGGCACCTGGTCGTCGCCGAGCGGCTCGAGCGTCGCGTCGACGCCCGACCGCAGGATGTCCGGCCGGAGCACCTGGACGCCGTGCCGCCGGGCGTCGGCGACCAGGGTCTGCGGCGAGTAGAACCCCATCGGCTGTGCCCGGAGCAGCGCGGCCAGGAACGCCCCTGGGTAGTGCAGCCGCATCCAGGCACTCGCGTAGACGATCAGGGCGAAGCTGATCGAGTGGCTCTCCGCGAAGCCGAAGTTCGCGAACGCCTGGATCTTCGCGTAGATCGCGTCGGCGTCCTCGCCGTGGATGCCGTTGTCGGACATGCCGGCGTAGAGCTTGTCGCGCAGCCGGTCGATCTTCTCGTGGCCGCGCTTCGAGCCCATCGCCCGCCGCAGCAGGTCGGCGTCGTCGCCCGAGCAGTTGCCGACCGCGATCGCCATCTGCATGAGCTGCTCCTGGAACAGCGGCACCCCGAGGGTCCGTTCGAGCACCGGCTCGAGTGACGGGTGGATGTACGTGATCGGTTCCTCGCCGGTGCGCCGCCGGATGTACGGGTGCACGGCGCCGCCCTGGATCGGACCGGGGCGGACGAGGGCGACCTCGATCACCAGGTCGTAGAAGCGCCGAGGGAGCAGCCGGGGCAGCGTGCCCATCTGCGCGCGGGACTCCACCTGGAACACCCCGATCGTGTCCGCACGGCAGAGCTGGTCGTAGACGCCCTGTTCCTCCTTCGGCATGGAGTGCATCTCCCAGCGCTCCCCGCAGTGCTCCGCCGCCAGGTCGAACGAGTACTGCAGCGCCGCGAGCATGCCGAGGCCGAGCATGTCGAACTTCACGAGCCCCATGAAGGCGCAGTCGTCCTTGTCCCACTGCAGCACCGTGCGGCCGTCCATCCGCGCGTGCTCGATCGGCACGACCTCGCCCACCGGCCGGTCGGTGAGCACCATGCCACCCGAGTGGATCCCGAGGTGGCGCGGGAACCCCAGGACGTCGCTCGCCAACCCGACGACCGCCGGCGGGATGTCGTGGTCCTGGCTCTCGGTCACCGAGCCCCACCGTTCGACCTGCTTCGACCAGGCGTCCTGCTGCCCCGGGCTGTGGCCGAGGGCCTTCGCCATGTCGCGGACGGCGCCCTTCGGCCGGTACGTGATGACGTTCGCGACCTGGGCGGCGTTGTACCGGCCGTACTTCTCGTAGACGTACTGGATCACCTCTTCGCGGCGGTCCGAGTCGAAGTCGACGTCGATGTCGGGTTCCTCGTCACGCATCGCCGACAGGAACCGCTCGAACGGCAGACCGTAGCGGATCGAGTCCACCGCGGTGATCTCGAGCAGGTAGCAGACCGCGGAGTTCGCGGCGGAGCCCCGCCCCTGGCAGAGGATCCCCCGACCACGGGCGTACTGCACCATGTCGCGCACGATCAGGAAGTAGCCGGGGAAGTTCTTGTCCTCGATCACCGCCAGCTCGCGTTCGATGCGCTCGCGCTTCTGCGAGTCCACCCCGTCGGCGCTGCCCGGGTAGAGCCGACGGGCTCCGGTCCAGGTGAGTTCCCGCAACCAGGACATCGCGGTGTGCCCGTCCGGCACGTCGAGGTCCGGCAGCCCGGGCTTGACCGTGCGCAGCCGGAACCCGAGTTCGTCGGCCAGCGTGACGGTGTTCTCGATCGCCCCGGAGTAGCGCCCGAACCGCCGTGTCATCTCGACACCGGAACGCAGGTGCGCGGTGTCGGCGGCCGGCAGCCACCCGTCGATCTCGTCGAGACTGCGCCGGGCCCGGACCGCGGCCAGTGCCGTCGCCACCGGGAACCGGTCCGGGGTGGCGTAGTGGACGTTGCCGGTCGCGACCAGGGGCAGCGCGTACCGCTCGGCGAGGGTCGCGAGCACGTCGTTCCGTGCGCTGTCGAGCGGATCGCCGTGGTCGAGGAGCTCCACCACGACGTTGCCGCGGCCGAAGCGGTCGAGCAGCACGCGCAGGGCGGTCTCCGCCGCGGACTCCCCACCCTGTTCGAGCGCCTGTCGGACGGTGCCCTTCCGGCACCCGGTGAGCACCCGCCAGTGTCCGTCGGCCCGCGCCGCGAGCTCGTCGAGGTCGTAGCGCGGGCTGCCCTTCTCGGACCCGGCCGCGAGGTGCGCGCTCGTCACCGCGCCCGCGAGCCGGTGGTAGCCGTCCTGCCCGTCGGCGAGCAGGAGCAGGTGGGAGCCCTCGGGGTCGGGGACGCCGTTCTGGGGTTCGGTGAGTCCCAGCGAGAGCTCGGTGCCGTATACGGTCCCGACCTGCGGGTACGCCTCGGCCACCTCGGCCATCCGGGCAGCACCGTAGAAGCCGTCGTGGTCGGTGAGGGCGAGGGCGTGCAGGCGCAGCCGTGCGGCTTCCTCGAACAGCTGCTCGGGCTGGCTCGCACCGTCGAGGAAGCTGAAGGCCGAATGCGCGTGCAGCTCGGCGTACGGCACGACCGGAGCGCCGTCGGTGTCCAGGGCCGTCGGCACGTAGCGCTCGCGCTTCCGCGACCACGCCGGGCTGTCCCCGCCGTCGCCCGCGTTCCCCGATCCGGGGCTCCGCTTGTCCGACAGGGCGCGCTCGAACTGCGACCACGGGACGGGTGGGTTGCTGTAGCCCATCAGGTCCTGCTCCTGGATCGGTTCACGTGGCGATCGCCTCCGCCCACCACCGGTGGTCGGCCAGCACCAGGTACCAGGCACGGCCCTCGGCGTCGACGAGCTGCAGCCGGTGCAGTCGTCGACCGCCGGACTCCCACCACCGCACGACGAGCGGCCACGGACCGGCCCAGGCGGTGACGGGCGCGAACCCGCCGCCCCGGTCCCCCTCGGCGCGGAAGCCTTCGGGTGCGCCGGACAGCACGCCGCGGTCGTCGACGTCGACGCTCGCGCCGTCGCCGGAGACCACGTCGACCGGACGGGGACGCTCGAGGACGGTGGCGGGCGGCGGCCCGGGCAGCTTGCCGGGCCACGGTCGGTCGCGCACGGTGGCCAGGGCACGCTCGCCGCCGGGCGGGGCGTCGCCCCATGGCACGAGCACCACCCGCTCGGACAGGGTCCGACCGCCACCGACGCGCGGGCTCACCACACCGTCGTGTCCGACCATGCCCTGGATCCGCGCCAGCCCGTGGTGCACGCGCTCGTCCGGCCCGGAGCCCCAGAGCCCGCGCTCGTGGTTCGCCATGTCGTCGACGGCGACCGGTTCGAGCACGACCGACGTGACCGGGGCTTCGAGCCCGGTCGGGTCGACCCCGCCGGCGAGCTGCCACCGCACCCGGTCGACGACGTCGGCGGCGTCGAACCAGCGGGGGTGCGCCCACGTGCGTTCGAGCAGGATGTCCCGCTCGTCGACGATCCCCACCCGGATGGTCGTCGCCACCAGCCCAGCAGCGCGGAGGCGTGCGGCGAAGTCGTCGGCGGAGCGCCGGAACGCGAACGCGATCTGGTCGGCGCGGTCGAGCGGGGGCTCGAAGGCGGCCTCGATCCGGAGTTCGGGCGGGATCGCGCGCGCCGAGATCTCCCGCGGGTCGCGTCCGCCCGCCAGCCGGTGCAGGAACGCCCCGGCGACCCCGAACCGGTCGCGGACCTGCTCGTCGCTGAGCGATGCGAACGCGCCCAGCGTGGTGATGCCGAGCCGGTCGAGGACGGTCGCGAGCTCGGGGTCGCCGAGCACACCGAGGGGCAGGTCCGCCAGGAAGTCCGACGAGCCGGAGACCGGCACGATCCGCACCCGTTCGCCGGGACGCACCGGCCGGGCCCGTGCTGCCTGCTCCGCCGCGAACGGGGTGTCCGCCACACCGGCCCGCACCGCCGGGGCACCGTGGTCGGCCGCGATCCCCGCCAGGGTCGCCGCGGCCGCCCGCTCGCCGCCGTAGTACCGCGCCGGCCCCCGGGCACGCAGGGCGAGGGTGCCGGGCCGGAGCACCTCGACCCCGGGGACGGCCGCCTCGACCGCGCGGATGACGGGTTCGAACGCACGGTGGTCGAGCGCGTCGTCGTAGGGCTGCACGACGAGCTCCGGACAGCGCGCCTGCGCCTCGCGCACCCGGAGGCCCCGGACGACACCGTGCTGCCGTGCGGACGCGGAGCTCGCGAACACCAGGCCCTTCGCGACCACGGCGAAGGGCTGCTCCGGCGGCGCACCGGCCGCGCGGGCTGCCGCGATCACCGGCCAGTCCGGGCACCAGAGCACGATGGTGCGGGTCGGTGGCGGCTCGGGCAGCGCACCGCCGCGGGCGATCGCGTCGGCCCGGACACGCCCCGGCGCGATCACGACGCCACCGCCACGGGGCGCAGCACCCGGGTGTCGCCGGAGCCCACCGTCGGCACCGGGGCGGCTGCCCGGACCGAGCCGTCGGCCGCCGGCAGCAGCAGCTCGGTGCTCGTGGGGCGCACCGCACCCGCACGACCGGTCGCCGTGACGGTGGCGCGACGCTCGGTCAGGTGCCCGTGGCCCTGTCCGATGCCGCTCCACACCGACGACGTGATCCGCAGCGTAACGTCCGCGCCCGGCCAGGAGCCGAGCGCGACGAGGGCGCCACCGCGTTGCCGGAGCCGTGCCGACAGCCGGGCGACGTCACCCGGCACGACCCGGCCGAGCGGCCGGGTGAGGACGATCTGGGCGACGTCGGCCATCGCCGCGGTCACCGCGAGCCACTGGTCGCCCGGGTCGGGGACGAGCACGAGCCGCTCGAGGTCGATGCCCGCGGCGGCGGCGGCCTCGATCCCGAAGGACGGCACCCCGATGACCGCGCACCACGCACCGGACGCCGAGGCAGCCTGCAGCATGGTGATCACGAGCAGCACCGACTCGGGGACGGCGTAGGTGCCGCCGACCCGGATCGCCCCACCGGGCAACAGGGGCTCGAGGGCGGGAGCGGTCGGGAGCCCCGCGGTGTCCACGCGGGTGGACTCCATGTCGGTGACCCGGGACCGCAGGGACGTGATGCGGTCGAGCGCCGCCCGGGCATCGCCGAGGTGGTCGGCGCTGCCCCCACGCGCACCGCCCGCGCCGTTCCCGCGCGCGGGACCGTCACCCCCACGTGCAGCACCACTCCGCCCGACCCGGTCCGGGCCGGGCGACCGGAGTGCCGCCGCCGTCTGCATGCCCTCATATTCGAACATGTGTTCGATGATGTCAACCGCGTCCGACATCCGCGGACAGAGCAGTTCGAACGTGCGTTCGACGCGCGGGAGCCCACCGGGATGCACCCATCCTGCAGCGGACGGCCGACACGGACCCGAGCACGACAGCGCCGGGCACCCTCGTGACGAGGATGCCCGGCGCGTCAGGCAGACGGTGTCAGCGTCAGTTCGCGGCGACCCGGAACGTCACCTCGACCGTGGTCGGAGCCCCTCCCCCGGTCGGGGTCTGCGTGACCCACAGGCGGTACGCGCCGTTCCCCAGGTCGAAGTCGGCCGGGACCGACCAGGTTCCGTCCTCGACCGTGGTCGTCGCCACCGTGCGGCTCGACCCCTTGACCTCGATCCGAGCACCCTCCGCACCGGTGCCCTCGAACACCGGACGCTTCGACGTGACCGTCGACCCCTCGGTCGGCGCGGTCACCACGACCGGCGCGGCGGCGGCATGCCGCACGGTGAACGTGATGACGACCGGGTCCGTCGGAGCACCGCGAGTGGGCTCCTGCACCACCAGCAGGCGGTAGTCACCGTTCCCGAGGTCGAAGTCCGCAGGTACCGCCCACTTGCCGTCGACCACCGTGGTCGTCGCGACCTGACGGCTCGAACCCCGCACCACGATCGTGGCGCCCTCGTCACCGGTGCCCTCGAACACCGGACGCTTCGACGTCACCGTCGCCCCCTCGGCCGGCCCGGTCACGACCACCGGCACCACCGGTGCGACCGCGTGCCGCACCGTGAACGTGATGACGACCGGGTCCGTCGGAGCACCGCGAGTGGGCTCCTGCACCACCAGCAGGCGGTAGTCACCGTTCCCGAGGTCGAAGTCCGCCGGTACCGCCCACTTGCCGTCGACCACCGTGGTCGTCGCGACCTGACGGCTCGAACCCCGCACCACGATCGTGGCGCCCTCGTCACCGGTGCCCTCGAACACCGGACGCTTCGACGTCACCGTCGCCCCCTCGGCGGGCGAGGTGACGACCACCGGGGCGACCGGCGTGCCGTCGTCCGACGTGAACGAGACGTCCTGCATCGTCGAGGTCCGGCCGTCCTGGGTGGTCTGCGTGAACGTGACCTCGAGCGCACCCTTCGGCAGGTCGGCGTCCGCCGACCAGGTCCCGACGCCGGCCTTCGCGCCGGAGGCCTCCGTCGAGAAGAGCTCGGTGCCGTCGGCGTCGCGTGCGACGATCGTCGCACCGGCTTCGGCCGACCCGGAGAACGCGTTGATCCCCGGCTCGAACACGTTGTCGCCGTCGGTGACGCCGTCGACCGAGAGCAGGCGGGGCAGTGCGACCCGCTCGGAGACCTTGCCGAACTGCATCGTCACCATGTCGACCTGTTGACCGGTGAACTCCTCGGGGATCGTGTACGAGATCCCGCTGTCCGTGGTGGTCCCGGCCACGACCCGATCACCGTGCATGAACCAGGTCACTCCGGGCGCATGCGCGTCGCCGGTCACCATGATCCGACCATCGGGCAGGTTGAAGACGTCGCGGACCGTCGGCGCGGCGATGTTCGGATCCTGTTCCGCGACCGGCAGGAGCACGTCGACCGCGGCCGACTCCGAGTCGTCCGAGCGGACTGACACCGAGGCCGTCTGACCCACGAACCGCTCGGGCACCTCGACCCGGAAGCGGCCGTCGGCACCCGTCTCGTCGGTGAACTCCTCCCCGCCGACGGCGACCACAGCGGTGCTCGCCTCGCCGACGCTCGACCCCTGCACGAAGAACCGGCCGTCCACACCACGGTCGACGTCGTCGACGACGGGCGCGTCCAGGTCGTCGGATGTGTCCGGCACGAACCGGATGCCCTCCAGCGTCGTGGTGATCCCGCTCGGTGCGGTCTGCGTGAAGGTCAGGACGTGGGTCGCGTCCGTCAGGTCGGCCGACGCCGACCACGCGGCCGCCGCCGAGCGCGACGACGGCACCTGCTCGCGGAAGACCTCCGAGCCGTCGGCATCGGTGGCCGTGATCGTCGCGCCGGCAGTCGCAGTGCCCGCGAAATCGACCGTTCCGGGAGCGAACGCTGTCGTCGACGAGATGCCGTCGATCTGCAGGGTACGCGGGAGTGGGACCGGCACCGAGCGCACGACCGCGCCGTCGACGACGCGGGAGGCGACCATGGTCAGCGGTGTGTCCTTGTACCCGTCCGGTACTGCGATCATGAAGAGTCCACCGCCGCCCGGCCAGGCGCTGACGACGGTGTCCCCGTCGAGGACCTCGACACGGTCGGTGCCGGCCGAGCCGAGCATGCGCTGGGTGCCGTTCGGCTCGGTCTCGATGTTCTGGACGACGGGTGCGGGGACGACGGTCGACGCCGTCGCGACGGATCCGCCAGGCGTCGAAGCGGACGAAGCCGTCGCGGCGACGGCACCGGTTGCACTGATCGTGCACCCGAGGCCGACGGCGACGACGACCCCGAGGGCCGTCAGGCGTGCTGTGCGTGGGATTGCCAAAGGGAACTCCTTGATGTGGGGGGACCGCAGACGCGGCGACCACATCGTAACGCACGGTATGTTACATATTGACGTTCCATGATGCCGTCGCTCCGACCGCGCCCAGCACCGACCGTGTCTTCGTCACGACCTCCTCCGCCTCGTCCGCCGCGACCGACGACCACGTCACCGCTCCCCCGGCCCCGAGTGTCCGCGAGCGGACCTGACCTGCGGCATCCACCACCGTCACCAGCGTCCGGATCACCACCGACAGGTCGACCGCCCCGCTCGCCGAGAAGTACCCGATCGCCCCGGAGTAGACCCCGCGCGGTGCACGCTCGAGCCGGTCGGCGATCGCCATCGCACTGATCTTGGGCGCACCGGTCATCGACCCCGGCGGGAAGGCCGCCCGCACCACGTCCGCCCGCGACGTCGCCGCCGGCAGCTGCGCACCGATCGTCGACACCATCTGGTGCACGCTCGCGTAGGTCTCGACCGCGCACAGCCGGTCGACGTGCACCGACCCGGGCGTCGCCGTCCGCAGCAGGTCGTTCCGCAGCAGGTCGACGATCATCACGTTCTCGGCACGGTCCTTGGCACTCGCTGCGAGGTCGTCCCGCACGACAGCGTCGGCGGCAGCGTCGGCGACGCGCCGCCGCGTGCCCTTGATCGGTTCTGCCAGCACGGCACCGTCCGCGTCGATCCGCAGGAACCGTTCCGGCGACCGGCTCGCCACGCGCAGCGAGCCGAGCCGCAGGTACGCACCGAACGGGACCGGGTCCGACACCCGCATCCGCACGTAGTCGGCCAGGTGCGGGTCGTCCGGGTGCGGATCCGCACCGGGGTCGACCCGGGCCTCCCGGTCCGCGACGGGCACGGAGAAGGAGGTGGTGAGGCAGACCTGGAACGCGTTGCCCTCGCGGATCTCGGCGCGGCACGCGTCGACCGCGCGTTCGTGGTCGGCACGCGACACGCGTCCGACCGCTGACGACACCCCGGCCGGGAGGCCCGTGGCCGCGTCCGCCACGGCGGCCTGCGACGGAGCCCCGGTCACCGTCTCGAGCCACGCCCGGTTCCGCGCGCTGGCCGCCGGTTCGGCGTCGGCGACGAGCGTCAGCGCCCAGGCGCCTCCGGTGTGGTCGACGACCACGGCGCGGTCCACGAACCGCAGGTCGGCGTCGGCGTGGCCGTCGGCGGTGCGGTCCGGGCCGCCGGACTCGCGCCCGAGCTCGTACCCGAGGAACCCGACCCAGCCGAGCGCGAAGCCGCAGCCGACGATCGGCTCAGGCAGGTGCGGCGTCCGGTCCAGCAGCTCCGCCAGCACGGCGAAGGCCGGGCGGTCGTCGGTGGACGACGGACCGAACCACCCGGCAGCGGGCGCGGCGACGTCGACGGAGGCCTGCCGGTCCTGGTGGCGGAACCGGGCTCGGAACGGCCCGTCCGCCCATGCCAGGACCGACCACCGCGCGCGTGGTCGAGCGGTTTCCGGCGCGCCGTCCGGCAACGCGGAGTCGAGCCACACCACGTCGCCCCGGGCCTGGGCGGCCAACGCACCGAGGTCGGGGGCCGGGTCGAGCCGGCGGACCTCGATGCGGGCGTCGGCCGACGGACCGGTCAGATCGCGGAGATCGTCCATGCGGCGGCGTGGGACGCACCCGGGGCGAGCACCACGAGACCACGGTCGACCCCGTCGTTGAACGCGTCGGGCGCGCACGTCATCGGCTCGACCGCCAGCCCGGCGCGGTGGTACTCGGGGACCACGTGGTCGGCCGTGTGCACCTGCACCCACGGGCACTCCGGCCCGAAGGCCACGCGGACACCACGGCCGTCCGCGGCGGTCAGCGTGATGGTCGCGGTCCCGTCGGCGTCGCGGTCGAAGCCCGTGAAGGCGTGGTCGATGAACCGGTCGCCGATGAGGGTGGGCGTGCGCAGGTCGAACTCGTCGTGCACGGGGACCAGGTCGGTCGGGATCAGCCGGTCCGGGGTGACCTCGAGCACCTCGGCCGCGGGCAGGGTGAGGGTCCAGTCGTCGACCGTGCCGGAGCCCGCCGCCAGGTACGGGTGCGGGCCGGTCCCCCACGGGGCGTCGTCGGCACCGGAGTTCGTGCCGGTGATCGTCGTGTGCAGCCCGGTGGCGTCGAGTCGGTACTCGACCAGGACCTCGACGCGGTACGGGTAGCCCGCCTGAGCCTGCACGGTGGTGCTGAGCACGACGCGGTCGGGCTCCTGGGCCTCGACCCGGAAGTCGGTCCAGGCGACCAGTCCGTGCAGGGCGTGGTGCCGTGCCGGCTCGGTGAGCGCGAGCTCGTGGTCGACACCCCCGAAGGTGTACTCGCCGTCGACGACGCGGTTCGGCCACGGTGCGAGGACCGCACCGCGGAAGGCCGGGCGGACCTCGTCGGCGTCGAACGGCACGACCAGGTCGCGGCCCTCGTGGCGGAACGTCCGCAGCGTCGCTCCGACCGTGGCGATGTCGGCCGTGTACCCGGCGGCGGAGATCGTCAGCGGGGTCCCGGACAGCGGCGCATCGTTGCTCATGCGCTCAGCGTATCGGGCGCGTGCGCCCACATGCACCACGAGGAAACCCCCGCCGTTCCGGGGAACGACGGGGGTTGAGGGTGGATCTGAGGGGACTCGAACCCCTGACCCCCTGCATGCCATGCAGGTGCGCTACCAGCTGCGCCACAGACCCAGATGTCTTGCTTTCGTGCCATCCGGTTCCCCGGAGGCACCATAGAAGCGTACACCATGCGAACGCCGGGCAACGAAATCGAAGCCGTCACCCGGGCGCGTCGCTGATCAGGCGGTGTGGTCCACCGGGAGCTCGAGCGGGATGGTCGGGCAGTCGGCCCAGAGACGCTCGAGCGAGTAGTACTGACGGTCTTCGTCGTGGAAGACGTGCACCACGATGTCGCCGACGTCGATGAGGACCCAGCGGCCCTCGCTCCGGCCTTCGCGGCGGAGGGTCTTGGCGCCGAGCTCGAGGAGGCGCTCCTCGACCGCATCGGCGATGGACTGCACGTTGCGCTCGTTCCGACCGGTTGCGAGCAGGAACACGTCCGTGAGCTGCAACGGCCCGGTCACATCGAGCGCGACGAGGTCCTCGGCCTGCTTGGCGTCGGCCGCGAGAGCAGCGGCCTGCACGAGTTCCAGTGCGCGAGTGGAGGCGGTCACGGATTCCTTCCGGTCGTCGACCCGGCAGGGAGCCGGATCGCTTGGTGGGTCACGATCATAAGCCACCCCGCCGACAGCGGCCAGGCCAGGGCGACGGGGTGGGGCACGACGGACGTCGGGGACGGCAGCGGTCAGCCGCCCATGTGGGTGGTGAGGAGGGCGGTGATGATGACACCGGCCGCTGCCAGTCCGACCGCACCCACCGTGACGCCGAGGATGAGCGGCGTGCGCGACTCCTTCGGCTTCGCGGCGGCGAGGACGACCTGGCGGGTCGAGGTGTGGCTGGACACGGCACGGCTGGCGCGCACCGGGCTGGCGTCGGTCTCCGGCTGCTCGTCGTGCTGCTCGAGCAGACGATCGACCTCGGCGCCGTCGATCGGCCGGTGCGACCCCGTCGACGACAGCGACGCAGGCAGGTCGATCGATCCGGTGAGGATCACCTCGCCCGTCGCGTTCAGCGCACCGGTCGGGTCGGCGAGGGCCGAGTTCGGCAGGATGATCGCGTTCGTGTCGGTGACCGCGATGCGGCGGGTGCCGGTCGAGTCGTCGAGCACCTCGGCGTCGTTCGAGCCGTGCGCCTGCTGCGACCAGTGCCCGACGGGCGGCTCGAAGGCCGTCGTCATCGGCTTCGGCTCGGACGGCCGCTGGAAGGACGCGGGGACCTTCGGGGGCTCGGTCCGAGCGGGTTCCGGGATCGGGACCTCGTTGGTGTCGTCGTCCTCGGGATCGAGGGACAGCGGGAACACCGCCGGGGTCGACGGCGCGCCGTCCGGGATCCCCGGGAGCGGCGTGGCCGAGGGGTGCTCGAGCGCGGCGACGTCGGCCGGTGTCTCCGCGTCGCTCTGCGCCCCGTCGGCGCCCGTCTCGTCGGCGCCCGTCTGGTCGGTGCCCGTCCGGTCGGTGTGCGACTGGTCGCCCGGCGTCCCTGCGGCGACCTCGTCCGTGGACCCGGCTGCGGGCTGTGCGTCGGAAGCGTCGTCGGCGGGCGGTGACCAGGTCGACCGGTGGCGCCGGGGCTCCTCGGCGTGCGCAGCGGCTTCGTCGAGCGGCTCGAGGGCGTCGGGCGACCCGTCGGCCTCGGTGGCCTGGGCGACCGCAGCCTGGTCGAGAACGGTGGGGCCGTCGGCGCCGGACGGCTCGTCCGTCGCACGCGGGGCCGAGGTCGGCTCGATGGTGTCGACCGAGCCGAGGACGTCCTCGACGGTGCGGTCGGAGGACTGCGGCGTCGGGTTCTGCAGCGGTACCGGCAGGACCGCCTGGTTCTCGGCGGCACGCTGCTGGCGGATCTGGCGGCGGGTCAGACCACCGCTGCCGGGGACGATCTCGGTCGCGGAGGCCGGCGGGAACGGCGACACCCCGGCAGAAGGCACGGAGGTCACCGGCACGGAGGGCGCCGATGCCGGCGTGCCCGTCGCGGCGGATGCCGGGGCA